>CANQVK010000012.1 GCA_947627275.1 uncultured Ruminococcus sp.
ATCTTTTTTTTCCTCCTTTTTTATTCTATTATACCACTTCCTTTTTTCTTTTTCAACTGATTTGGGGCATTACCTAATTTGATTGTAATTGTTGGCTTTGACATTTTATCATACATTTGGATATTTTGCAATAGAGGATGTTATAACCCGCATCACATAATATATAAAATATCCTCGCCAATAGCGAGGATATAATTTAAAAGCTATTCCACGGTAGTAATATGGTGCCTATCGGATTTGAGAACAGGTCGGTTAGATATTTTTCCACATCAATTCCGTTAGCCTATGCTGTTGAAATTATCGAATACATGGTAGCACTGCATTTTGCGCCACGCTCAGTATTGGTGAACAGTCGGTTCTTACGGCCGATGGTAAATGGTCTGATAGCATTTTCAGCACGATTGTTATCAATCGGAACATCTCCGTTTTCAAGGAACGTGTACAGATATTTCTTTTCATTATGAGTATAGCGGAATGCATCAACGAGTTTGTTCTTACCGCTGACCTGAAGTTCTTCTGCCCATGCAAAGAAAGCATCGAGTAAAGGCTTGATCTTTACAAGACGCTGATTGTATCTTTCCTCAGCAGTTAGTTCAGTCAGCAGTTTTTCTTCATGATAGATTCTGTTACAGAATTCTACTCCTTTGACCGCTGCCGATGTTGCGTATGCTGATTTATCTTTCGGCAATGCAGTTACCCAGTATCTTCTGACATGTGTAAGGCAACCACATCTCCTGGTATTTTTGAGTGCATTGTATGCTGCATAACCGTCACATACAAGGAAACCATCAAATTCTCCAAGGGATCTGACTGCATTTTCGCTTTTCCTTGTATGATGATAATCAAAAATGATATTACTGCGGTCATTGATTTTGCCATTACAGTATACCAACATTCTTGAATCGGTCGTTGCCTTTCTGCCTTCTTCATGCAGTACCTGAAATACTGTTTCATCAGCATGGATTATTTTCTCTGATAACAGCTACTATGTGACGGCGGATATGGAACTTCGCAGGAGTATATATCAGTTCATCATGTTTCTCTTCGCCGATCTCCATCATATCGAAACCGCATTTATCACACTTAGAATCATCTTCCTTATGTAATACTTCTTCACCCGGTAATTCGCTCATACAGTCATCATGTGTTCGCTTTTTCTTGCGCTTATGCTCAGGGACAGTAATGCTGTTTTTAGAAGTTGCCTTTATTCTGCTCAGACATACTGCACACCGACCTTCGTTTTATGATACATATTTTATAACATAAATCTACTGAAAAATCAAGTATTATCGCGGCTTTTTCTTAATACAATATGCTCGGTTTGCCTTCTCTGATAACTTTGGGCTGCTCGATTTTCAAACCCTCCAGCAGCCATCGCGTCTGCTGCGGTGTGAGTAGTAATGCTTCCATTTCATTGCGCGACCATTGGAATCTTCCGTTATCAAGTCGTTTATACAGCAACAGAAAGACGTCATCTTCCCATAAAAGAACTTTCATACGATCTCTGCGCCGACCGCAGAAAAGAAACGCACTGCTTGTGAACAAGTCAAGATGAAACTGTGCTTGTACAATTGTTGCAAGTCCGTCTATTGAACGCCGCAGGTCAGTGTACCATGTGACCAGATATACCTGCTTATCTATCAACAGATCATTCAGTATAGCTCATGTATCAATCTTATGAGCGTTTCTGTTGAAACATCCGCTGGCAGTGATATTTGCAAGCCATTCTTCTCAATACGAATATCTGAGGTTGCGCTGTGAATAGCCACAGGTACTATCGCTGGTTTAGCTTCCACACACTGCTCACGCACTTTGCGAAGGCGATAATAATAGGTTTTAAGGTTGATACCTTTTTTTGCACAGAATGCTGTTACTATCATTCCGCTTTCCTGCTGTGCTTTTATCTGCTCCGCCCATTCTCACAGACATACTTCCTGCCTGACTTTTGTAATTGCTTTTGTTGTTTTTGTTTCCATTACCGTTCCTCCCATAATCTCATTTAGTCAAGTTTACTCCATAGACTATTTTGGACTGTCTAATTTGGTCTATGAATTTGCTTTGACTCTATTATACACGGAAGTACTGTTTATTGGAAGTCGCGGGTTATTTGACGCTTTCTTTAAATTTATAGCAAACGACAAAACGTTTTGGCGTTTGCTATTTGCCGATTCGCACGCAGCGAACGTAAGTGAGCGAATGTGCAAGGCAATTAAAATCAAAATTATGGTGAACGTCAAATTTATTTTGACGTTCACCATAAAACTTTTTCGGGCACGGGGGAAAAGGCTTCCCCCGTGCCCGAACATATGTGTGTTTTATCTTCTCCGGAGTTGTGATTTTCTACGTTTGATGATTAATCCGCTCGCTGCGGGCATAAACAGGAACACAAATCCTATCAGATAATAGTTTTTAGTTCCACTGCCGCCTGTCATGGGAAGCGTTGTTACCGGTTCGCTCGATGAGGAGTTTGTGACCGAGAGTGTTAATGGTGAACCGTTTAGAGTTGAGCCGTTGCCGATGTATTCTGTCGGGTAGTAAGTTGCGCCGTTGCCGTAGACAACGTTAATCGGTTCGTGAGTTTGCCCATCAACTTCCACGATGTAGTAATGATACTCGTTACCGTTTGCATCTGTTTTGTCAAGATCAGAGAATTCATCCTGCCAATTGCCATTGGCGTCAAGCGTGATGAACTCTTCAAAACTTGTGTCGATAGTTTCGTCCTCGGGAATCGTTACTGTAACCCCCGTCAGCGTAATGTTGATAATGAATTCCGTCGATGTATTATCATAATCGTCGGTAACTTTTACCGTAGCTGTGCCGTCCTTGTCACGGGCAGTTACTTTTCCGTTTTGATCAATGGAAATTATATCAGGGCCTTCGGTAACTTCCCAAGTCAGATTGCCGATAGCGTTCTGGGCTGTGAGCTGTTGAGTTCCGCCCTTGTTCATCGCATTCGAGCCGCTTATCGCAAGATCGCCGCGAACATTTACTGTGATAGATTTCGTCTGACCGTTTCTGCTGAATTTTACTGTAACGTTTTCAGCAGGATTTTCGCCTGCGGTTATTGTGTATTCGCCGTTGCTACCGGTAACGTTTACTCCGCTGTTCGGAGTGATTACAGGTTCTTCAACATTATCTGACGGGCTTATTGTGATATTTGCACTTCCACCACAACGAAGCTTTATTGGTTCTGTAACGGCAACACCATTTTGAGTTACCTCTAAAGCCTTGCCGACTACGTGTACCGTAGTTGTAACCGTCTTGCCGTCAGCTGTTGCCGAAACGATATAATCGCCGCATGGAATACTGGTTATTGTAAATTTCGAACCGTCCGCAGTATAAGTTACACCATCAGTTTTGTTAATTGACCATTCAGCTGACATATTTGCTGTGATTTCAGCGGTTTCACCCTCTGTGATTGTGATTTCATTGCCTGATGTAATTTTTATGCCATCGGATTCGCAGTAGAAGATAATCGTTACATTAGCAGGAGATGGTTGTAACCACCATGGCTTAAAGATTAAACTGTCAACCTCAGCTATGTCGTATAAATCGTATTCAAACGTTGTGTTATTTTTTATTTCCCATTGGTTATTATTATTATTACTCTTACTACCCGGTAAAATTATTTCATTGTTATCACACTTGATTTTTAGCATACCATTGGAATCATTGATAGTTCTATCAAATTGAATAGCAATTTTTTTAACATTCTTTAGACTCACGTTCTTTTCAACTTGAACATTATATTCTGCTTTAATGGGAACTGTATGAATATCATATAAGGACGAATCTGGTATTGTGGTGGTTGTGGTGGTTGTAGTAGTTGTTGTGGTCGTTGTTGTTGTGGTCGTTGTTGTTTCAGCTGGTTTGCTTGTTGAGGTTGTTTCTTCGTTACCGCTATCAGAATCAAAATAGAATTTAACTTTGTAAGCAGCAAAATCACCATAACCATTATTACTGAAAACTATATTTTTTATATTCTGATAATTTTCAGGAACTTTAACATGCCATACACCACTTGTTGACGAATCTAATTTTGCAAAATAATTCCACGCATAATCTGTTGAAACTTGACTTGGATTACCATAAGATTTAGTATACCAAATATCCATTGAAACAATAGTTTTACCAATTATGTCACTTGGAAGAACGTTTACTTCACCATCTACAAAATTTTTCTCCCAAATATACGAATTACTCTCCTCTGCCGCCAAAATCCTCGGCGTATTCAATTTAACAGAACCCATGCTCAGCGTATTTATTGATGCGTCATTCTGTTCCTGAGAGGTTTGGGCTGTGGGTACGTTGTTTGAGTAGGTTAAGCCTGTGCCGTAGAAATGATAGAGTCCTGCGGCTGCGCCTACAAGTCCTGCGTTGTAGTCGCAAGCTACCTCGTTGCCAACATGGTCTTTACAGTTATCCTTATAGGTACTGTTGTCTCCGTTGCCGCCTGCGAGAGCGCCTACAATAACGTGGCTGTCTGTTTTATACACACCATCCCAGTTATTCCAATTGCTCCAATTATCACCGGCTATGAGATTTGAAGCTGCCCTGTGATGAAGATTTTTAACTGAATTAGGTGCAAATCCTGATACAAAACAAGTTGATTTGTTGTTGTTGCTTGGAACACTATTACCTCCTAAAATATAATTCATCTGGTTCTTAGCCCAATTTGTATAATTAGGCTCACTGTGATGTTTATTATAAATAAGAGCTACAGTCTGAGCAAGTGCGTTATGTCTAACACTACCCCAGTTTTCACCACCAATCACATCAAATGTATTTCCCTTACACTCTGCATTCAAAAAATCTGTGACTTTTTTCTTAATATCGGAATCATTTGGGTCGATTCTTGTTGCATATACAGTAGCTGCGCCAAGAGTTGTATCTCCCCAGACATGACCTCTGTCTTCAACGCTTAATGAATCAAGCTTAGTCTTACAAGCTGTTTTGTAGCTTTTCTCATTTGTTGCCAGATAAAGCCATGCTGCTGCCCAAGCCTGTTCGCTGTTGCATTCGTTATCAGCATAAAACGATACACTATATGTACTATTATGTTGTGTAGAAAATTTATACAATGCTTTAGCGTACTCAAGATAATTTGAACTTTCAGGGGCATTCGGGAAATTCAAATAATACTGTGCCAATGCTGCCGCATAATCTGCCGCAATATTGCTTCCTCCATTAGTCGTCCATTCCAGTCTGCCTCGTTTATCATTCGGCTGAGATTCAGGGGGGCCCCAATAACTGTGATCTGTATTACCCTCGCCTTTTTCAACGAGAAGTCTGCTTACGTTTCCATTGCTCATTTCTGTTGAAGCCACGAAGAAATCACAGAAGTATTTCATAATGTCCTTATAATGATCTGTAAGTCCCAGATTATCAAATGAATCCTTGAACTCGTTGTAACTCCAACCAAGAGTTGAAGCACTGAATCCCTGCGGCAAACCGAACATAACATGGTCGCCGGCATCATGGAAACCGCCTTTAACTTCATCGCTCGTATGGCAATCTTCTCGCCAACTGTATGCACTCGTTTCATTAACCTGATCGCCGCACATATTAGCGTCATAGAAGTAAAGCGAATACTGCAATAGTCTTGCGTAGTCATTCTGCTGAGTTATGCCATTATTCGTGTATACAGCAGAGTTATAATCAGGATAAGGATTACTCAAATTAGGATCAAAACTCGGCGAAGTAGCAGCCGTTGGCTTAATAGTGCGTATAAGTTTAAGGTAAATGTTTTCCGGACGTTGACTTGTATTGTTACCGTCAGCCCAGTTCTTTTTGACTATTATTTTACCAACGTCTTGTGTATTGTTAATTGTGTAATTGGTTCCTTCATTTCCAGGAACTTCATCCCATGTCCAACCGTTCGGAACGTATGATTCAATTACCTGATACTCCTTATTTGTAGGGAGTTTTTCAAATGTTTCACTATAATCAGGAGCTCTGAGTGTAAGAGTTTTGCCCGGAACGTCTGTGAATCCAGCACTGCTGCCTTTATCTCTCCATTGGAGTTTTACAGTAACACTCGGCGAACCTTCGGGAGAGTTATTTTCAGTTCCGTCAGAATTCAGCCACTTTTTATTTACCGTAATATTCGTAGTTTTAAGAGTATTGGTAATCGTTATAGTTCCGTTAGTAGAAAGACCTGACGTATTATTTTCAGAATATGAAATCTGATAATTACTGACCGGATTTTCTACAACATAGTATTTATACCAGTTGCTTTCTTCATCTGCTCCGTTTTCATCAACAAGTCTCTCGAGTCCCGACCATGTTGCTGGTATCCAATCGCCATTCGCATCAGGAGTAATTTTGGCTTCTTTTTTAAACTTTTCATCATCGACCCAATTTCCATCAACTTGTTTCTTTCTCTTAAGAGTTACAGAAATCTCCGTGGGTCTAAACAACGGTTCAAAGCCTGTATCATCTGCCCATATCTTCTCGGCGGTAATTGATATATTAGTGCCGGGTTTTTGGTTGGGGATTTTGATGAGCGATGAATCACCGCCTGGAACAACATCAAGATTTAATAGCGGTGGTGCATCACTTGTCGTGGGATCTGGTGGAGTTGTTTCTTCGGGTTTTGAAACAGGTTCGCTACAGTCGCCGAATTCCTTTGTACCAGATACCTCTTCCCACCAGTTTCCAAAAGCAGCAACACTATCACTCTCTCTTACAGTAGCTTTGAATATAAATCCGTTTTTAGGAACAATTTTAACTCCTACTACATTGTTTTTATTCAAAGAACCGGTATTAATAAGGTCTCCGTTGAATGAAGTATCAGTTATTGTTTGTGATTCTCCTGATCCATAATAGAAAGTTAAATCTAAAGTACCATTTAAAGTACTATTTGAATCATATTTCTGACATATAATATCCTGAATATTTTTGCCAGAACTACTTGAACCAGAAGCTCCACCTTCTTCACCATAGATTCTTACCTCTTTAACATCAACGCCATCATTATATGTTCCATTTTGAATTTTGAAACTATCAAAGCTGACATTATTAAGGTTATCTATTATAACTTTACCATCAGTTATAGTTGGCTTATCTCCATTAAATGGACCACCCAAAAGCTCAAGTGTTCCGCTTGTAGGACGATTAAGTTCAATCTCAATCTTTGTTACATTTGATACGCTTATTTTCTCATCTTTGGAATTTTGTGGGTATACTACAACTTCTTGACCAGTTCCAATAGTAGTAGTATAATATGGCGGCGTACCAGACGGAATAATAGTTATTGAATTATTCGCTTCAACCTTGAAATTAAAATCCTGAGCCTGATAACCACCGCTTGGAGGTGTGACCTCATGAAGAATATATGTACCAGGTTTCAAATAGCCGTTATTGACATATTGAGAATTATAAGCACCATTATTTTTAGGATCTCTGAGAGTCGTAAACAAGTCGAAATCTCCAGTTTCCGGAATTTGGAATGTTCCTTCTAACGGATAAATCGGAGTTTTGTCCGATGCCTGAAGCTGGAATGTTGCACCGCCAAGTTGGCTAGAATAATCTGACTTCCATTTTTCAAGCTTGATCTTCGCACCACTGATTTTAATATCAGTCATGCTGATAGCGTAATAAGCATTGTTTACTTTATCAACCTCATCGCCAGTTTTACCGTTAGCGTCGCACTTGTAAAGCTTACCATCTACTTTTTTAAAGTAAATCGGATCAGCCGGTTCATATCCTGGCGGTGAGTTGTTTTCTACAAAAGAATAAACCGATTCTTCTGTTAATTTATCAATATCAATAGGGTAAGAAGATGATGTCTCACTCCATTCCCATTTGTCATCTTGTGGTTCGCTACCCTGCATCAAGCTAATATCCGCACCGGTAAGAGCATTACCAGCATTGTCAATCTTAGTGAAGAGCAGACCCGGCTTATTCTCGAAACTCAAATTATGCTCCGGCAATGGCATTACCATTACGCTGTCGCAGTCATAATAATATTTTGTGCCGTCAATGACTTTCGATGTTTTTAATGATGTAAGATCTTGGTCAATCGTTCTTGCCAACTCAATCTTCTTGATCTTCTTATACCGAATCGCTGTCGTTTCTGCATAAACCTGCGGCTCGTCAACAGCTTCTTCCGCATAAATCTGCGGCACAAGTTCATCAACAGTCTCTTCCGCATAAGCCTGCGGTTCGTCAACAACATCTTCCGCAACGGTTTCCACAGATGTCGACTCTTCCGAAGTTTCTTCAATCGCTGTCGTTGTAACTTCAGCCTGTTCATCAGTCTGCACAACGGATTCGGCTTCATCGGAAACTTCTGGAATTTCTGCATTATCAGAATTTATCGAAATTTCGGGGATTGTCAGATTTTCTACCGAAACATTTGCAACCTCATTCTGATCTGCCTCAGTATTTGTTTCTTTAATAAGTTCGTCATCGACGAATGAAGTATTAATCGTACCAAGAGCGGTATTCTGATTTGAATCAAGGTTTATCGCATATACATCTATAATGTTACCGCCAGCGTCTTTCATCACAATCTTTCGCTGCAACAAACCCTTTGATGTTTCGCCATAAGCATCTCTTGTTTGAAAGTACAGCGTTTCAAACGGATCAAATTTACCGATTGAATTGTTTTTCGATTCAATTGTAACTGTTACATCAACGACCTGCGGTACATATTTACTATCTCCGTCTATAATAATTACCAACACATACTCAGGATCGATTACTTCTTTAACAGTAACTTTGTATTCCTTTTCAATACCAAGATAACCGGTAGGCGGAGATTCTTCTGCAATTGTATAATTTTTTATTATAGTAAGTTCTTCAGGACTAATTAGTTGCACCTGTAAGATCAACAGCCGACGGAATATTAACATATTCGGTTTCATTTGAAGAAGTCCATTTGTAAACAGGTTTGCCGGTGATGTCGTCAGTTACTTTAAATTTAGCGCCTGCAAGTTTACTTTCTGTACCTTTGATAAACTTATCAACAGGTACCGCATAGCCGGAGGTAGCACCGAGAATGTCGCTTGTTCCGCGATATGGTCTGTAACCAAATTCCATGCCGCCTTCAAACGACTTAGCTATTAACGCACCTGAAAGATGTCCGTCGCACTCATCCGCAGAGAAAATGTCAGCATTAGGTGCAAAAATTGTACCATTAAAATTTCCTTTAAGTGAACTCTTTTTTGAAACATCCTGTTTACCCGCTTCATAGAAATTGTAAAGTATCTTTTCAGAAGCTAATCTGTTGTTTGTAGCTTTTACCTTATCATAAGCATTAGGAATATCGACACCTGCTGGTCTATTGGAAATTGGTAACGTTTTGCCCTTAGCACTAATATAAGTATTTGTCAATTTGGCGTCATTGCCAGTATGAAATTCATTTCCACCACAATTAACAACGATATTACATGTAGGACACCATGAACCATCAGGTTCATTATAATCGTTACCCTCTACTAATTTAAGTCCATCTCTCTTAACAGGCGGATTTACTGTATCTTCAAATTCATAATATATATCAGTTACATTGTCCGGCCAGTTATCAAGCTGAAAATAAACCGTATCACCCTCTTTAATGCTGCTTGGTATCTTAAAAGTAAGAGTACTTCCCTCTGGTTCAACATGAATGGAAGGTTTCTCGCTCAAGGCTTCTGAACGTTCACGCAACCATTTAAATGTTTCAGTAAAATCAATAAGAGGAGTGCCTGACTGCATATATATTTGACTTGCTTCATCAGCATCAGATATAGGATTATTTTGAATCCAATCATTACTACCAGTCTTTATCAAATAATGATCATGAGTACCTGAATATCTACATTCGTTATTACTATCATTACGATGATAAGACTGATCAAAGTCACTAATTACAATTCGTTTAAAGAAGTCATCTTTATAATCTGCTGCTTTACCACCACCGTTTTTTGTTCCGTACGGATCCACTCTTCCTATAAAACCATTAGAAATTACATGTGCAAAATCTGTAATTCCATCGTAATTATCAGTATTTTTTAAAGCTGTATTTGTTCCATAATCGCCTGCACCAATTTGATAGTTACCATCACTCGGCTTAACTATATTTCCACCAACAGCTACACGTCCTTCCGAGTCGGCATTTTTTGGTGTAAAATCACCTTCAAGGAATACGCAAAAGTCATAAGCAATGCCAAGAAAATATTCACGTTGTGCCGCTTCAATTATATCACTTGCAGTTTCACAACCATCAGCCCACGAATGAGAATCATCACCATCGCCAACTTTACCAATTAAAAGGTCTTTTACAGACATACTTGCAGGACTATATGTAGTGCCATTTACTATATTTCCGTCTGCTTTTGTATAGTTAGTAAGCGATGTAGCATCACCATTAGCCGCTCTCGGAGTAACCCCGTCGCCTGTAGTACTGATTGCAGGTTCAATCAACGTGAAAGAAACCGTAAACGATATCAGTATCGACAGTGCCGTCAAAACAGCCAGATATTTTTTGTGTTTATTATAATCGGTCATATAAGACTCAACGATTCTCTGCAATTCTTTCACATTTATCACCCTTTACTTATTATTTATTGTTACTATACGTTTCCATGGCCATACTCGAAAGAAAAGTTCCCATTCAGAAAGAAACTGTCTATTTTTGGTTTCAAACAGCAATTTCAACAATTCTACATATGTGAACTACCCCATTGTCTAAAGCCAGTGGGATTGCAGTTGACTATATTTCAATTCATAGACCTTTTTATCTGTCATAGTTATCATTTTCTCAGTAGTTTAATATATATTATGTCATTATTATATTAATATAACTATAATTCGTGATAAATAAAAGCCATAAACCTATCGAACTTTATTCAACCAGCAAAAGATTATCCAATAAAGATTTCGATATAAACACTTATATGATATTTATATCATACCTCAATATGCACAAAAAGTCAAGAGGTTTCTTAATTTTTTGTGCATTTTAACAAATACATACTATTATTTTTGAGCAAAATGATATTTATAGTAATTGCCAAAAATAATTCTACGATGAATAGGACAAGGAATGTAGCTGAGAATTAGGAACAAGCCACTGTGAAAAAGCGTTATCAAGAGTTAATTTTAACGTGAGTTCGACAGAAAAAGTTAGTCAAGCAGGAGTAAAAAGCCTTCTTGCATATTAGAAGCAGGACAGACAGATGGCTTTTGATTTTGTCAATATTCCTTGACACAATTTTGAAAAAATATGAAAGCTTAAACTGAGTATAGTAATCCTGCTTGAACTCAGAACAGGTCTATTCTTGCCCACATACTCTCACACCGAGCATTGTCATGACATCTTCCTTCGGCGCTGTTCATACTCTGTTTCAAACTGTATGCGGCTCAAAAACAGAATATTAGCAAA
Organism: uncultured Ruminococcus sp.; assembly: GCA_947627275.1. Taxonomy (GTDB): domain Bacteria; phylum Bacillota; class Clostridia; order Oscillospirales; family Ruminococcaceae; genus Ruminococcus. The sequence goes on from CANQVK010000012.1 coordinate 11,372, forward strand.
TATGGAGCGCTGCGAAAAGCAACGCTCCATATTTAATCAGCGGTTCTTTAATTTTTGAACTATGTTTAAGAAGATTCGCCATGTCCTGCATCTAAAATAATAACAGGCGGTTCTTCCTCAAAGGATGTAACAGATGTGGGGACTGATTCGGACTTTTGACTTATGATTGCTCCGCCTCCGATAGCGGCAGCGATGCAGCAGAAAAACACAGTTCCGGCTATAATTTTACGTTTGGCATTTCTCATTGCAGTTCTCCTTGAAAAAAATATCGTATTAAAAAATATGCTGAAAAATAAAAAAAAATGCGGCTTGAACTAATTCAGTCGCGAAATTCATAAGACAGCATTTTTATAGCATCCGGGGAAGTCTGCTTAAAAGTATTACTTCTTAAAAAACAAATTTCCATAAAAATGGTTATTGACTTATGTCGGAAATTGTGGTAAAATAATATTTAAGAGAGGTTTCCTGATATTGAAAGGAGGATTCAAATGGCAAAAGATGAGATAAATTATGTTTGGACGGATAAAAAGCGTACACTGTTCGGTTTGCCGCTGTCCTTTACAAGATATTACCTGACTCCTACCAAATTCATTACGCGCGTTGGCTTTATCAATGTTGAGGAGGACGAGATCGACCTTTACAAGATAATTGATAAAAGCGTCAGCCGACCGCTTACGCAGAGACTTTTCGGCTGCGGAACTATCATAATCCACAGTAAGGATGCGGACACTCCTACCAAGGAGGTCAAGAGCATAAAGTGCGTCCGTCAGGTGGCGAACCTGATAGACAAATACATGAATCAAATGCGTGACAGATACGGCATACGCGGTCGTGATATGGTCGGAGTTATTCCCGGGGATATTAATGATGATGTTTCCGTTGACGCAGATATATTTTAATTTCGGAGTATTTTATGATTTCTTTTATAAAAGAAAAGCAGTCCGTCTGGGATAAGCTCAAGGCGGAGAAAAGACCTATTTTTATATATGGCATGGGCGACGGAGCGCTGAAGATCATGTCGGTTTTCCGTGAAAAGGGGATAACTCTTTCGGGAATTTTTGCCAGTGATGATTTCGTTCGGGGTCATTCATTTGAGGGCTATAAGGTTCATAAGCTCTCTGAGGTTGAGGAAATGGTAGACGACTTTGTGGTCGTCCTTGCCTTTGCAGCCGGTTATCAGTCTATTGTGGACAAAATTCATGAAATTGCGGAAAAGCATACTCTTTATGTACCTGATGTTCCGGTGACCGGAGGCGGTCTGTTTACTTATGAATACTGCATAAAGAATGCCGAAAAGCTTCAGCAGGTCTATGACAGCCTTTACGATGACTACTCGAAAAAGGTTTATTCAAATATTATAAACTTCAAGATATGCGGCGATATAAGCTATCTTGACTCTGTAACTACGCCGAAAGCTGAGATATACCGCGAGATAATCAAGCCTAATATGGGAGAGACTTACGTTGACCTCGGCGCTTACAACGGGGACACTATCAGGGAGCTTCTGGAATTTACCAGAGGAAGATATGCCGGAATTTACGCTCTTGAGCCTGATAAAAAGAATTACAAAAAGCTGTCAAAATTTGTGGACGGTATGAAGTACGTGTATCCGTATAATGCAGCGGCTTGGTGCGTAGATACCGAGCTGCCCTTTGCGGCAAAAGCAGGACGGCAGTCGGCGATCTCGGCGAGTTCGGAAAGTATTATAACCGCTCGTTCCGTTGACAGTATTCTCGGACGCAAAGCGGCTACAATAATCAAAATGGACGTTGAGGGCTTTGAACGTGAGGCTATATGGGGCGCAGCTCAGACAATAGCTCATTATACGCCGAAGCTTATGATCTCGCTTTATCATCGCAACGAGGATATATTTGAGCTTCCTCTGCTTATAAAAATGCTCAATCCTAATTATAAGCTGTATATTCGTCATCAGCTTTACATTCCGGCGTGGGAGACTAATCTTTACGCCGCACCCTAATAGTTGGTAAGAGCCTGTTTAGTATCCCGTCAAAGCCGCAGTATTTCGGCTTTGACGGGATAATTTTTTTAGCAGTTTTACGTCATTGCAGCTCTTGGTGAAAAAATCATATTTGCGGAGAGTTTAACGCTTTTGTGAGGCTTCGAGTCTTACCTGTCGGTTCGGTCGGCGCTTCATTAAGGCAATCTTAAGACTTTCATTATAAATTCTATAAGGTTATTATGATAACATTAAAACTGTCAACAAAATATTTGCACAGGGAGAAAAATAATGAAAAGAAAAATGATTTTATTAGCTCTTCTTGTATCTATCATGATAACCGGAGCATTTGTAATGAATAAATGCAGCATTGCAAAAAAGATTTCAGTATCTGTTTTGAATCCGAAGGATGATACGCAGAATGACTGGCGGTTGATTCTGGTGAATGATAGTCATGCTGTTCCCATGAATTATCAGTTTGAATTGACTCGGCTTTCAAACGGAATATGCGTGGATTCAAGAATTTATCCGGATTTGCAGCAGATGTTCGATGATGCAAGAAGCTCAGGGATTTATCCGGTCGTCGGTGAGGGTTATCGAACTCATGAGGAACAGCAAAATATGATGCAGAATAAAATAGACAGCTTTATCAGCGAAGGCTATTCCGAAAAAGATGCGGAAAAGCTTGCGCAGGATTGGGTTGCAGAGCCGGGAAAAAGCGAGCATGAGCTTGGTCTTGCGCTTGATATAAACGCTGATACTTCGCTGTCATCAGATGAAGAGGTATATAGCTGGCTTGCCGAAAACGCCTATAAATATGGATTTATACTTAGGTATCCCCAAAGCTGTGAATATATAACGGGTATTGATTATGAGCCGTGGCATTACAGATATGTAGGAATTGAAGCGGCTTTGGAAATTTATACAAAGCAGATCACATTAGAAGAATATTTATGCGGTTAATAGACTCCCTCTAAAGTTGCAATAGCGGCGAGTATAAAAAAATGCGGCAGAGTTGTCTGCCGCATTTTTTGGAGGTTCTCAGTCAAACGAGGGATGCTTTCCTGTAGAGGAGGCTGAATAGTATGCAAGTATCAGTGATGCGTCTGTAGAATCTATCGAGCCGTCATGGTTTACGTCAGCTGATTTTTTCTGTATGTCCGTAAGGACAGAGGGGCTGCCCGTTTGATTTTTGGCATATTCAATAAGAACGTCAGAAGCGTCGGAGGAGTCGATAGTGCCGTCGTTGTTGACATCGCCAAGGGTGTAGACAGGCTCCGTAACAGGAGGCGTTGTAGCGGAAGTTTCCGTAGTAACAGTTGAAACGGTAGTTGTTGCGGTAGTTACAGGAGGAGCGGTAGTCTCTATCGGTTTTGCGGACTTGACGTTCAGGGTTATGGAAACGTTTACGTCGTTTGCGCAGTGAGCAGTCAAAGTAACAGTACCCTCGCTTTTCAAAGAAACGTCATAGCCGTTCTGACAGCTTGCGATGTCGTAATTTGAAGATTCGATCCACCATATCTGCGGAAATTGACCGTCAGAGCTTATATAGTTCAGCTTAACGGTATTTCCTGCGTAAAGCTCGCTTTCGTCAATGGGAGCTATGTAGTATTCCGAGGGTGACGGAGTAGTTGAAACGATGGGAGATTCGGTAGTATGAGTAGTTGTAGTCTGCGGTTCAGTTACGGTAGTCGAAGTAGTGGTGGTGTCAGTCGGAGCAGGGGAGACGGTAGTTGTCGTAGATGTTGATGTGGTCGATGTAGTTGATGTGGTAGATGTAGTCGATGTGGTCGATGTGGTCGATGTGGTAGATGTAGTTGATGTGGTAGATGTAGTTGATGTTGTCGATGTAGTAGATGTAGTTGATGTGGTAGATGTAGTCGATGTGGTCGATGTAGTCGATGTAGTCGATGTGGTAGATGTAGTCGATGTAGTTGATGTAGACGTTGGAACAGTGGGGGCAGTCGTTGCTGTAGTCTGCCCAAGATCGCTTATAACAATGATTTTTGTAGATGTATTGCCGTTTAAATCGGTTGCGGTAACTTTGTATTGACCCGGTTCAGATATAGTGTAGTTTACTCCCGTGCATTCGGAGTAAACGGTATCGTTGACTTCAAGCCGGCACAGCTCGTTTGATTCAATGTTGACAGTAACGCTTTGCCCGGGCTGTCGGCTTACAATTTTATCGGAGATCTCGGGAGCAATCGTATCGGAAGGATCTCTCGGGTCGTTGACCTCCACAACGTCTATCTGAGATTTGGCAGTTGTTCCCGAAGAAGCGGTTGCATAAAAAGTGTATACGCCGTTTTGGGCGAATTCGAGGTACAGCGAGTCTATCTGACCCGGTTCAAAGCCCACTATTTCGGGTGATGTGTAAGAGCCGTCCTCATGTTCAAGAACACAGCGGACGTTTTCTATTTTACCCGACAGAGGAGTTATGACAGCAGTATAGTCAGAGGAATCGAATTTTCCCGTGTCGTATTTTACATGAACGTCATAAATAGCCCTCCGACTGTTGCGGGCGTAGGTTTCCGATGAATTGTATATCCACCTGATGTATACGCCGTTTCTTCCTTTCATGCTTCCCGTGAGTGACGAGGCGGACTCGGAAACGGAGATATTAGGCGTATTTGAAGCTGCCGCATATAACGGCGAAACCGCTGTCAGAGCGCCGCATAGGAGCAGGCTGACTAATTTTCTGAAAACTTTCATATGACCTCCCGATAATTTGGTCAGCGAAGTACTTTCGTAGACCGTCTGACCATAATACTGTTTATTCTTTATTATAGCATTTCATTCAGAAAATGTCAACAAAAAAAATGTAATCAATTTTTAAGAGATCAGGGAATTTACAATAAAATAAGCGCATCTGTAAAAACGAATGCGCTTAAAGAATCATACAGCTGCTAATTGTCGTCCTTAAATATTTTCCTCTTTATGTGGGGTATGGGAGTTATTGAATTCCTCGGGAGTTATAAAAGTAGGGACCATTCGGTGAAGCTCCATTACCGCCGTTGCTTCATCGTTAGCTTCGGCTGCATCGCGGAGCCGCCGCAGACGTGAAACAAAAGTCTCAGTGTCAATCTCTATTTGCTTGCCGATGAAAATAAGCTCGTTGGAGGTCTTTTTCAGACCTTCTTCATTCATCAGCAGTTCCTCCTTGATCTTCTCTCCCGGGCGAAGTCCTGTGAAGATGATCGGAACTTCTTCATAGGGGACTTTTCCGTACATGCGGATAAGGTTTTCAGCAAGTGTGATTATTCTCACGGGTTTGCCCATATCGAGTACGAAGATCTCGCCGCCCTCGGCTATCGCTGCCGCCTGCATAACAAGGCTGACAGCCTCGGGAATAGTCATAAAGTAGCGGATAATATCGGGGTGAGTTACCGTAACGGGCTTGCCTGACTTTATCTGACGTTTGAAAAGGGGGATAACCGAGCCGTTTGAGCCGAGAACATTTCCGAAGCGAGTCGTTACAAATTCGGTCTTGCTGCCTTTTTCCTGTGCAAGATACTGTACTATCATTTCGCAGCAGCGTTTTGAAGCGCCCATAACGTTTGTAGGGTTGACCGCTTTATCGGTAGAGATCATTACGAACTTTTCAACGTTGTGGAACTGTGCAAGGGTCGCGGTGTTGAAAGTTCCGATGATGTTGTTCTTGATCGCCTCCATAGGAGACTCCTCCATAAGTTGGACATGCTTGTGTGCAGCTGCGTGGAAAACCACATGCGGCTTATACTTGGTAAAGATCTGATTCATTCGGAAATAATCCCGAACGGAAGCGATAAGAACCTTGAGATTCAGCGTATCGCCGTATTCCATATTAAGCTCCTGCTGAATATCATAGGCGTTGTTTTCGTATATATCGACAATAATTATCATCTCGGGATCGCATTTCGCTATCTGACGGACAAGTTCCGAACCGATCGAACCTCCGCCGCCTGTAACCATGCAGACCTTACCGTGTATAAAGCTGCGGACTTCGCTTATATCGAATTTGATAGGGTCACGTCCCAGAAGATCCTCCACTTTAATATCGTGGACTTGTTTTAAAAGAGTATTGTTTTCGCTGAATATAAGATTCCCGATAAACGGCAGCATACGTACCTTCAAACCGGTATCGTTGCATATATTGAGAATGCGTCTTTTCTCGTCTCCGATACATGAGGGGATGGCGAAAATAATAAGCTCGATGTTTTTTTCTTCGATAAATTTTTTGATCTCGGCTGTAGTTCCGACAATTTCGACGCCCTCTACCAGAGAACCTATCCTGTTTCTGTCATCGTCTATAATACAAATAGGCTCATAGCAGGCAGCCGATCTGCTTTCGGCATTTTGATTTTCACGGGAGCTTTTTATCTCTTTAAGAAGTATTTCGCAGGCTCTTCCGCCGCCTATTATCATAGTTCGCGGGTAGCTGACGGTCTCTGCCGATTTGACGTTTGAAATTTTAATAAATGTAAATCTGAACAGTAACCGGAAAAGACATATTCCCACAATGGTAATAATCAGATGCAATGTTATGTAGAAGGGGCTGAGGAAATGTCTTGTCGATAGATAGTAGAACATCCATGAGAATAATATACCGAGGCCTGCGCCGATGAAACAGCAAAGGTAGTCCTTTTTATTGGAATAACGCCACATCTTGGTATACGCTACTGAGAGAGACAAAAAAACGAGGCAGCATATTGTGACTGTGATTATGGGCGTCAGCATTTCCTTGGGGGAAATCGACATATGCAGCAGGGATAGAGCGTAGTTTGTGATAAGCGCAGAAAAGACCGTGATAAAGGCGTCGGCGAACATCAAAAGAATCTTCCTTACGCCGAATTCAGCCAGCTTTTTTTTCATTATAAACATTCTCCTCAAATTCGACTTGCTAAATAACCAGAGAAATATCGCTTTTCATGTTTAATTTTGATTTATCCATTTTTTTATGAAATACACAGCAGTTTTCCTGCGAAAATCCGACATTTATCAGGTTACTGAACATGTTTGTTGAATTTTAGTATTCTGTACTTGCTTTAACGTTGCGTTCAAAAAACAAAGGTCAGATCATGAAGCAGTAATAAATTACGTCTGTATAAGGAATCATTATATAGCATAACACTACTCATATTATATCACATAACTATCTATATGTCAAGACATATACGAAATTATGAAAAAATTGTCTTTCTGCATTTTTTTATGTGAAAATTCATAATTTTTTTGGAGAAAATAAAGAGACTGTCACATTTTGTCGATGCGGCAGTCTCTTTAACTTATTTATTTACGGTTTTCACGTTTCTGATCAAAGCTCTTACAAGCTTTGCGATAAATTCCACAAAAATCCAAAAATATTTAACTATAAGATACAGCACGAAGCCTGCAATAGTACACAGTACAAAAATGGCTATATTTTTCATCATCGGAGTCTTGTCAACGATTTCTGCAAGCAGTTTTCCGCTGAGCCATTCCTGTACGCAGTAAAGCTCCAAGCTAAAAAGTCCGAAGAAAGAGAAGAATTTTACAATGCCCTTGCCGATAATTCCTGCTTTGGGGATACTGCACAACAGATCGAGCAGTTTTGCCATAATAAATGGGAAAGATACGGCGATAAGCAGATTCGGGAGAAAGCAGTTGGAAGTCGGAACAATAAATCCGATACCCTTGAAATTGGCTAAATAAGCGAAGTAAAGTCCCGAAATAAGTACGGCAGTCAAGGAAAACCAAACGGTTTTCGTAAACGGTTCTTTACGTGTTTTGGTTAAATGACCTGTATAAACTCCGAATAAAAATACAGGTATTCTATTGGTGAAGCCGTATAGATCGGGTCTGAGCCTGTCCCTGAAAAAAAGCGACAGCGTCATCCATATCAGGAACATCGCCGCGGTAAACATGAGCTTGTTTGAAGCCTTTGAAAACAGCTTGTAATACAGCGGAAAAAGCAGATAAAGCGTCAGTATCGCTGGTACGAACCACAAAAAGGAATACATATTCGTTTTGTAAAAGCTTATACACAGAACGTTGTCCCAAAAGCCTTCGGAAGTCCATTTTTCCGTGACAGCACGTATAATGCCTATTATAAGAAACGGCAGATACACTCTTTTGAGACGGCGGTAATAAAAGCTGATAATATTCTTCTTTCCGATTGCAAAAACAAGTCCTATACCTGACAAAAAGAGGAAAATGTCAACTCCGCAGAAGCCGATTCGCTTTATATAGTTTTCAAATTCGGCGGCTTTTCCGGGTTCGGTAGTCAATATCTGCCATTCGTGGAAAAACAGTATCCACAACGCAGAGATGCCCATAATAGCGCCGCGGTATTTTGTAAGTATATCGAGTCCGCTTTTATGCCTGACTATAGATTGAGATGAGGTGGTATTATCCATTGTGATTCTCCTTAAAAACAGGCTGTTACAGCGTTAAAACACACTATAGCAGCCTGTTAGTATTACATCATGTTTTCTTTAAGTTAGATTTTTTTGTTAAATTTCTTATTCGTGTTTTCTCTTTTTCATTGAAAGGAGAGCTGCTGCTGCGGCAACGGCAAGAACGCCCGTAACAGTGCCTGCGTCGCCCGTTTTAGGTGAATCGGTCTTTTTAGCCGTAGTTGTTGCGGTTTTTGCGGTAGTCTTTACAGCCGTTGTTTTCTTGGCAGGCGTTGTAGCTTTCGGTGCAGTAGTTGAAGGAACTTCACCAATAGCCGAGAATGTAAGTCCACTGCTTAAGGCGTATGCTTCAGCTGCCGTACCCGAATATCCGTAAACTGTAGGAGTTGCCGAAGAACCGCCGAGAGGATCGGCAGTTATTGCCTTGATATTCTTGCCGAAAGTAATTTTTGTACAGCCGTCAACTTCGGATGCGTCAAAGAGAGCCGTATTTATATCGGTAACATTATCGGTTAAAACGATTTCACTGATTGAAAGTTCGTTCAGAACTTCGGCAACTCGTACAATGAGCTGCTGTTCCTCGTCGGTAAGATCTGTTAAGTCGAAATTGATCTCCTCAATTACAGTACCGTCGATAGTTGCTTTATTGTTCTCGATATTGATGGACATACCTGTTGCGTTATCCTTCAAATAAAGATTATTTCCGGTTATACGTATTTCAATGTTCTTGACAGTACCGCTTACATCGCCGGTTACGGCAGGCGTTGTGGGGGCTGCTGTAGGAACTTCAGTGGGAGCATCTGTAGGCGTTTCGGTAGGAGCTTCCGTGGACGCTATTGTGGGAGCTTCGGTAGGAGCTTCAGTAACAGCCTCAGTGGGAACTGTGGTTGGGACTTCTTCACCCTCTGCATAAGCAGTAGTCATAGCGGCTGCTGTTGAGGCAATAGCAAGCGCCATAGCCCATGCTGTGATTTTTCTGAATGATTTCATGTTTGTGACCTCCTGAATTATGTTGATCCTTTTGACGATTGATTTTTTTGCCGTTTCTAAAAATGAATTTTGTAATAGCGGCGAGTATACATACATCAATTGTGTATAATTACATTATATCACATATATGAAAAAAGTCAAGAGCATTTCCAAACTTTTCAAAATGTTCACAGAAACGACACAAATTATATGAAAACCAATTTTTAACAGCATAAAATAGATGTAAAAATTCACTTTACAAATCCGGAAGAATATAGTATAATAAAAAAGTAAAAAAATCTCAACGGAGGAAATAATATGTCAATGTATATTACCTGTTTAGACCTTGAGGGCGTGCTTGTGCCTGAAATATGGATAGCTTTTGCCGAGGCAAGCGGAATCCCTGAGCTTAAAAAGACCACAAGGGACGAGCCTGACTACGATAAGCTTATGAATTACCGTATAGCTATACTTAAAGAGCATGGACTGGGTCTTAAGGAAATTCAGGAAACTATCGCAAAGATCGACCCTATGCCCGGCGCAAAGGAGTTTCTGGACGAGCTGCGTTCTGTTTGTCAGACTATAATTATCAGCGATACTTTTACGCAGTTCGCCGCACCTCTTATGGCGAAGCTGGGTCAGCCCACTATTTTCTGCAACACCCTTGAAGTTGCCGAAAGCGGCGAAATTACGGGCTTTAAAATGAGATGTGAAAAATCGAAGCTTACTACGGTAAAGGCTCTCCAGTCTATCGGCTACGAAACTATCGCAAGCGGCGACAGCTTCAACGATCTCGGAATGATACAGGCAAGCAAGGCAGGTTTCCTTTTCCGCAGTACAGAGCAGATAAAGAAGGATTATCCGCAGTTCCCTGCTTTTGAGAATTACGACGAGCTTCTTTCCGCTATAAAGAACGTTATCAATGAATAATAAAATCAAACAAAAAATATGTTCTTTATTAAATAAACACTATCCGCAACTTAGTGGATAGTGTTTTCCTGTATCTTTTGCCAATAGGTAATCTCTTGAACCTTATATCGTGAATTTTCCTGCATAAAGCCATGTGAAATTAAAATCACAAATAAATAAGGTGGCTTTATGCAGGAAAATTTACGACAACAGAGATTCCAAAGGGGTCACCCCTTTGGCAGGGGGTGCAGGGGGACAGAGTCCCCCGCTAAAGTTGTAGACAGTGTTTAAATAAGTCCCATTTCTTCTTTCTTTTCAAGGATTCGGGTAACGCTCTCGTTGATCCTTTCAAGGGGGACTTTTCCCGTATTTACAGCGGTTTTAAGCCCGTCCACAGCCGTTCTGAGGTCATAGGGCATGAGTATAACGTCCACGCCCGCCTTGACCGCCATTATTGCGGCTTCGTCGCTTGTATAGATGTTCGTTATTGCGCCCATAGAGTGAGAATCGGAAATAATTATCCCGTCAAATCCCATTTCGCCCCTGAGCCAATCCGTAACCACCACGGGAGACAGGTCTCCGGGAAGCTCGTCCCCTGAAGCGGAGGTTATCTGATGACCCACCATGACGAAATCAGTACCCGATTCGATACCGCCCTTGAATGCAGGAAATTCCTCGATCGTAAGCTGTTCGTATGTACGGTCGATATATACCGAATTATAGTGTGTATTACCCTCGCCTGCGCCAAGTCCCGGGAAATGTTTCAGAGTAGCGCATATTTTCTGAGACTTAAGACCCTTGACGACTGCCGCCGACATATCTGAAACAACGATCGGGTCGCTGCTGAAAATACGATTGCCAAGCTCGTTTGAGGGATTTATATTAACGTCGGCAACAGGAGCGAAGTCCACATTGAAGCCGTAATCCGCCAGATAGCCGCCGATAGTCCGACCGGCTTCATAAGCCTTATCAACGTCGTTGAGTTTGCCGTAATGGCTCATATCGTACACGGGGTCAGTCCACAGCGTTTTCTGAACTCGGGTGATAGAACCGCCCTCCTCGTCAACGGACTGGAAAACGCCGATACCTTTATCCATAGCCATTTCCTGAGATCTGCCGAGCAGATCGCGAAGCTGCTGGTCGTAGGAAATATTCGTATCAAAGTAGATGAATCCGCCTATGGGATATTCTTCATAGCAGGTCTTGAACCAGTCGTCAACGTAAAGCACGCTGCTGTAGCCGGGAACAGCCTCGGGAACAGCCACAAACATCTGACAGATCTTCTCCTGCAAATTCATTTCCTTGAGTTTTTTTGCGACTTTGGGCGAAACGGTTTCCTCAGCCTCGGTCGGAGCTTCCGAAGCCGCTTCGGTAGTTTCCGGCTCTGTGGTTTCGGAAACTGTCTCAGGCTCGGAAAAATTCGCAGCCGGTATGCTTACCGCCGAAAGCTCCACAGGCGAATCGCCGCAGCCTGTCAGCAGCGATAAAAGAAGCGCGGACAAAAATATTTTTTTCAATGCAAATTTCTCCTTTTCTTTATATTTTTAACTCTTTTTCTGATATAGCGGAACGCTTCATCTTCGCCCTTATCTGCGAGAAGATGAAGCAGAAATTCCAGCTTTGCAGCCGTAAGCGGCTCTATATCACGTTTTGCTTTCCTTGCATTGTAATATTCAAGGGGACAGCGGTCATTGTATTCGGACTTTTTGTATATTTTTGAAGCCGCCACACGATCGCAGAACATCTCGAAAATGTATTCGTCGGGCATTCTTACCGGGTCGAGAGTACCCGTTTTCATGGAATAGTCTGTCCAGTATTCAAAATGGTGACGGTTTCTGCCTTTGTGGTGCATCCATGCTTTTGAGAAGCCGCTTACCTCCCGTTCGCGTTCGTTGGGGCTGCGGCTGCCCTGATAGTAGAGTACGCCGGGAATAAATTCCACGGGCGAAAATTTCGACAGGTCGTGGAGAAGTCCTCTGCGGAAAATTCCTGCCTTAAAGCAATGCCTCATGACCATATGTCTGTGTTTCAGGATAGTATTCAGGTGTCCGAAGAAATTTCTGATAAGCAATTTGCGACCTTCTTTCGAGATAAGATATTATCTTTAAAAGTTATGAAAATAAGTGCGTTTTTACCCCGATATATCAAGCACGCTGTTTTTTTCAATAAGTTTGCCGCTTATAATGCGTCTGCCCTCGCTGAATTTGGGAGCTTCAAGTTTTTTAACTATCATATCTACTGCACCTGCCGCCATTTGTTCAATATCGACCTCTACAGTGGTAATGGCAGGTATGCAGATGTTCGATACGGTGTAGTTATCATAGCCTACCACCGAAATATCCTCGGGAACACGCACGTTCTTTGACCTCAGAGCCGAGATAACACGAAAAGCCGTTTCATCGCTGTTGCAGACGAAAGCCGTAGGCATATCGCTTGGGAAGTCGATACGCTCAAACAGAGTGCCGGTATCGTCACGATCCTCCAGAAGCCATTCGCTGCGGTATGTAAGACCGTTTTCCAGAAGGCATTTTATGTAGCCGAGGAAGCGGTCGTTAATGCTGCTTGTGGCGTTGAGCGAGCCGACAAAGCCGATTTTCCTGTGTCCTTTTTCAACAAGGTAATCGGTGAGCATATATCCTCCGTGGAAGCTGTCCGAATTTATTGAGTCTACATTGCATCGGCTGACGTAAAAATCCACAAAAAGCATTGGAATATCCGTTTTACTCAGTGATAAGGCAAAATCGCGGCTTATCTGTCCGATAACGATGACTGCGTCCACTCGTCCCTCGGTCACGGTCGGAGGAAGAACGAGTTTTTTCTCGTTTTTTCTTGTGATACATTCATATACCGTCAGCACGTTGATGGCGGAAAGTTTGTTGGAAATATTTGCTGTAAGCTCCCAATAAAAAGTTCCCATAGAGCCTACGAAGCGTTCGGAAGTAAGTATCCCCACGCTTTTCCCGAGTTTGGGCAGTTCGGATTTTTTTCTGCCGTTTGTATTTGACGGCTTATATCCCATTTCCTCGGCAGTTTCGCAGATCTGCTGTCTGACCTGTTCGCTTACGCCGTCCCTGCCTGCAAGCGCATTGGAAACAGTAACAACGCTTACTCCCAGTTTTTCGGCGATGTCGAGCATTCGTACACCGTTTTTCATATATAACACCCTTTGCATTTCCGTAATTCCTGCGGAATCCGGCGCTTCTCCGGTTTCCGAGGAGGTCTGTTTATAGTCTGCATTGTCAATTAAATTATAGCATAGTTTAAGTAAAAAATAAAGAGTTTTTTTAATTTTTGTTTATCCCGATATTTTTTTTATAATTTTTAGGTAATATTATACAAATTTAACGGCTGAGAAATTCCCAACCGTTAAAAATAAGGTTATTTCTAATCACTGTCTACAACTTAATGGAGTATTTTTCCTTTATTAAAATCGTTTTCTTAATAGGGAACGCCCTCTCTTGCAGGGCGTTCCCTCTTTCAAAACAGTCCAGTGGACTGTTTTGAAATTCACCCTTTGCGGAGCGCTTAAACGCTATGCAGGGCTTTGATTCTCCCCTGTCGGCTCGGTCGGTGCTTCTGCTTCGCAGAGGTGTTCACTGGACACCCGCACCCCCGCACCCCACCAGAGGCGCTGCCTCTGGACTCTGCCAAAGGGACATCGTCCCTTTGGAATCCCGATGTTAGTTTGCTTTAAGTTGTGGATAGTGTATTTCTAATAGCTGTCTCTTGCTTCAGGGGTGGGGAGATACGGGTAAAGTTCTTCGTACTCCTCGGAAATCGTTTCGGGAGAATTGTTTGCAGGGATAAGCCCTGTCATATCGCCCCATGAAGCCGAGGGGCAGATGTACTCCATATCGCTTGAATCAGGGTCGGGAACGGGAATGTTTTTTCTGTTTTTCTTGTTCATTGCAATACCGCCTTTCAAAGCTTTGCTGAGCCTTGCAGCAGGCTCTAAGGCATAGTATTTGCTGTTTTCATCTGAAAATTCGTTAGATCTCCTCGGAAACTTCCGAAGATGTCTATTGTTGTTCTCCAAGAAGTATTTCTACACGATCCTGAATGTAAGAAGCGCATTGTTCGGCTGTGATCTCATCGTTGATGAAACGGTTGTATTCTTCGTAAAGAATGTTTGTCACATCATAATTATTGTATTCGAGCTTTGTGCAGTTCATAACAAAGCTGCGGTATTCCTCTGCCTGTTCAGCCGTGACCGTAGAAGGATAATCAATTTTCAGGAAAATGTCTTTTCCGTCACATAATTTTATGCTGCTCATTTCAGGTTCTGTACCTTGATGGATATTTTGGTTAATTGAAATATCAAAAGCCTTTTTGTTGACCCAGTTGAATCCGTTGCCCATTTTAGCATTGCTGCATTGACGTTCTTCGCCAAGCAGAAAAGAAACGTAAGCCCATGCGCCCTCTTTGCAGTCGCTGCTTTCCATTACGGATATGGAGTTATTTGCCAAAATAGTGCCTGTTCCGCCGTTTTCGGGGAAATTGAGTACAGACGCAGTATCGAAAGTCAGCCCTTTTCTGCCTTCTTTTGCTATAAGTCTTCTGATCCCGGCATCTCCTATTCCTTCTGAGCACAGCATGGCTGTATGATCTTTGAGTGAAACCGAAAGCTGTTTCTGATAAAGAAGATCGGCGTTTTCCTCATCGCTGTTCGGCTCGGGAATGTGAGAATCTTTCGTTTCCTTGCAGAACTCAAGAAATTTCACAAATTCAGGAGTTCCGAATTTGCAGGTATTACTTTCCGTGTCTATCCACGCATAAAGATTCTGCATACATAACAGGTTATATGCGTCCTCCCACTCATCACCGAAAAGGTACATTCCCTCGGGACGTTCTTCGTAAAAACGATAGAGGTCGTCATATGTCCAGTCGGTATATTCTTTACTTATGTAATCGCTGTTTGCAATAAGGGTTATAATGGAGAAGAATTCGGGCAGGGCGTAAATATGTCCGTCCATATCAAAGGCTTCAAGAACGTTCGGCATAAGCTCCTCACGCTCCAGACCGCCGTATTCCTCCATAAGCTCGTTCATATCCGCCAATGCGCCGAGGTTTACAAGCTTGCGTATAAGATCGCCGTCAGAGTATTCGATAACATCGGGAGCTTTATCGGTGAGGACTGCTTTTGTAAGATCGTCGGGACTTTTAAGCGAGATATTCAGCTTGCAGAGATATTTGTCGTTATATTTGTTGAACTCCGTTATTTTTTCTCCTCCGTCTCCTCCGCTTATGTACCATATATCAACAATTTCCCTGTTCTCCGTATAGTCGTCGGGGCGGCGGGTATACAGCAGCAGTGAGTTTGACGAATTGCCTGCCGTGAGAAATATTCCGTCACCGCATGGCGTAAAACAGGAAATATCAGAGTCCTTTACAAGTGATTCGGTAAAATCAAATACAAGAATAAGCTCTCCGCTTTCCGTAAGACCGTAAATACCGTCATTTCGCTTAAAATACGCCTTAAAACCGCCGTTTCCGGGCATAGCTCCGATGTCGAGGCTGAGCATTTCATCATACTCTCCAAGCAGTTCATTCGGAAGATCCAGCGTTTCACCGTCCATATAACCGAATCCGTGGAATTCCGATGCTATCACTTTTCCGTCACTGTTACAGCCAAGGTCAATTAACTGCATTTCATAGTGCTGTGAATCGAGCAGCGAACCGTCCGTACCGATAACTGCAAGACCGTTTCCGTAGGAGAGAAGAAGTTTTCCCTCACCGTAGGGGCAGAGATCGCCGAGCTGAGAGCCGCTTTTTTCAAACTCCTTATCCAGTCCGACGATCTCATGTTCCGATACTATCTTTCCCGAACTGTCGTAATTGGTGAGCATAAAGCCGAGACTGCCGTTTTCGAGGAAGTCCTCATAGTTTTCGATGTCTCCCGATTCGTTCCTTTCAAATTCAAAATCCGTGACAGCCGAGATAACGCAGAAGCTGCCGTCCTCGTTCACATTTACAGAGAATCCCGTATTGATGGAATCGCAGAGCGCAGTATCGCTTACAATGTTGAATCCGCTGTCCAGAACGGCAAGCCGCAGTTCGTCTTTATCGCTTTCGTAAAAATAGTAGTATCCGTCTCCGCACGGCGTTATTTTTATCGGCGTATCAACTTGGTTTTCGAGCGTTATTTTTCTTTCCTTGTAAAGCGTCTGCCTGACTTCGACAGTTTCGGAAACAGGCTCGGCTGTGCTTGAGCTGCTGTTTTCAGCCGAACATGAAACAGATGTCAGCATGGCAAGCGTGATCATAAGTAATTTAAATTTTTTCATGGCAGTTTCTCCTTTTTCTTTATGATTCCTTAGTGTTCGTTTGCAAATATCGCAGGCTCTATACTAAACGCTATAGCCAATCACGCATATCTGACAGCATATTTTACACATAGCATCGTTGTCGTCCTTGCCATACGACAGTATGCCTGCGTCCTCCGCCTTGCTATGTGCAAAATCTGCTTGTCGTTTATTGCGCGTTTTGCTATAGCGTTTAGTATAAAAACCTCTTATGAAAAAATCAGCTATGCACGACACTTGCTGCGTTAACTCCTCTCGTAGTGCGGCAGCAGCCTTCGAGGGCTTTCTTTGCAACTGACGCACCTATCTGATTTTTTCTTAACCAAACATGTTTTTAGAGTTCGCCTTAATGTCTATATATAAGTGATTTAAAACCGCAAAAAAGACGAAATAATTTTTTGAATTTCAAAATTTTGTAGGATGTTACAAAAACGACGTGAAGATTTGTGCTTGTTTTACAAAGTTAAATTTGCCTCTAATGCAAAATATACAATACTCTAAGCTTCAAGGAACCGTCCCGAACAAATCAAAAAACGCTTGACAAGACGCGATAAAAGTGATATAATACATAAATGAGCAGACTATGCGGCAGCGTGAACGAAATAGTTTATGAGGAAAGTCCGGG
The DNA here is from genome assembly GCA_947627275.1 of uncultured Ruminococcus sp. Lineage (GTDB taxonomy): Bacteria > Bacillota > Clostridia > Oscillospirales > Ruminococcaceae > Ruminococcus. Next base: position 28,508 of record CANQVK010000012.1, read on the forward strand.
CATCACAGAGCAGGGTAGCTGCTAACGGCAGCCGAGGGCGACCTTAGGGCAAGTGCAACAGAAATAAACTGCCTGAGAAATCAGGTAATGGTGGAAAGGCGAGGTAAGAGCTCACCGGGGTGCGGGAGACCGTACCGCCATGTAAACCCTATCCGATGCAACGTCTATTGGTGCTGTGTATCTCAACGCCGGCTCGGCGGATGCACAGTAATGACGGCTTGAGCTTATCGGCGACGATAAGAGTAGATAAATTGCCGCACACGACAGAACCCGGCTTATCGGTCTGGTCATTTAAGAGGGAGAACTTTGGTTCTCCTTTTTTTGCATTAGACCTCCTCGAAAACCACTATCCACAACTTAAGTTGTAGATAGTACCTCGAAAACTGAAAAACGCTGTCTGACTTGTCTTTTTTGTGCTGTGCTTTGTTGGCTTTCCTTGAAATACATACAGTATTCCTGCGGAAACCCGACTTTGCACATCAAAAAAAATCCTTCGCCATACAGCGCTTCCCAGTTCCCGAGGAGGTCTATTGTACCTATTGTTAAAATTCACATAACGGCATATATTGCTTTGTATAATTTCACGATTTTACAAAAAATTCATATTTTCTATTTACAAATTGTTTATTTTGTGATATGATATACAATAGGTGAAGCAAAAAAATATTTGAAAGCTCTTTACTTTTTCACATTAATGTGATAAAATGGTAATATGGAATTTTTGCCGTTCGGCAGATGGGAGCTATACTAAATGAACGAAAAGATAAGATCCGAAAATATGGATAAGCTTTTTGAAGCTATCCTTACGCTTGAAACTGTTGACGACTGCTACAAGTTTTTTGTTGACCTCTGTACGACTATAGAATTAAAATCCTTCGCTCAGCGTTTCCACGTTGCAAGGCTTCTTGACGAACATCGTGTGTACAACAGCATCGTTTCGGAAACCGGTGCAAGTACGGCTACAATAAGCCGTGTAAACCGTTCCTTACAGGACGGCAGCGACGGATATAATATAGTTTTCGACAGACTAAAAGAAAAAGGACTTTTATAATCACTATCCGCAACTTAAGAAGATTTTGCTGCCCTTTACTTTCTGTTAAAGAGATAACTCTTAGAACCCAATATCGTAAATTTTCCTGTATAAAGCTATGTAAACTTAGATTTACAAGTAAATAAGGCGGCTTTATACAGGTAAATTTACGACAACAGAGATTCCAAAGGGGTCACCCCTTTGGCAGGGGGTGCAGGGGGACAGAGTCCCCCTGCTTAAGTTGTAGGCAGTGCTTTTATAATTCAAAAATAAATGGACGTTTTTCGCCCGGAAAGGAATTATTTATGAAGAAATCAAAGCTGTTAAGCAGGTCTGCGGCTGTTGTTTCGGCTGCCGCTGTGCTTATGTCGTGCGTTCCGAGCTTATCGAACGCCGCCGTAATTACACCTGACAAGCCGAATAATTACCAGAATTTCGCCGAAGCGCTTCAGCTCGGACTGTGCTTTTACGACGCTAATAAGTGCGGCGATGAGGTTGCGGAGGACGGTTACTATTCATGGCGTGCGGATTGTCATGTCAAGGACGCCGAGATTCCGCTGAAAACCATGGATCCCATGCCCACCGTCAACAAAGGCGACGGCGGTGAGGATGACGGCAAGGACGACGGTCTCGGCTCATATGAGGGAGAGGGCGACGGAGGCTCGAGCGCGGCGGAGGGTCTTTACGAGGGCGTGAACATGACGGCGGAGTTTATCGAGGAGAACCGCAAATACCTTGACCCCGACGGCAACGGTACTCTCGATCTTACCGGCGGCTGGCACGACGCAGGCGACCATGTAAAATTCGGTCTCCCCGGAAGCTATTCCGCTTCAACTCTTGGCTGGGGATATTATGAGTTCCCTGAGTCCTACAAGGAGCTTGGTCTTGACAAGCATGTGGAGGACGAACTGCGCTGGATCAACGACTACTTCATGAAAGCCACTTTCATGGACGACGACGGAAAAGTCATCGCTTACTGCTACCAAGTAGGCGAAGGAAACAACGACCACAACTACTGGTGTCCTCCAGAATTGCAGGTGGACGGCACATACGTTGCATCCTCCTCATGCGGAGTAAAGCGTCCTGCCTACTTCGCCACAAGGGAAATGCCCGCCTCCGACCAGTGCGCCGGAGCGGCGGCGTCGCTGGCGGTAAACTACCTCAACTTCAAGGAAAGCGATCCCGAATATGCTGAGAAATGCCTGAAATACGCCCTTGCTCTTTACGAGTTTGCCGTTGAGACACACACCGAGGAATGGACGCCCGGCACAACGCCTACAGCAACAAGTCTCGGATATGACGGCGGCTTCTACACCTCCAGCTACGACTACGACGAGCTTGCATGGGCGGCTGTATGGCTGTACTACTGCACCGACAATTACGACTATATCAACGACATCATTGCTGTTGACGAGAATACCACCAACGACAAGGGCGCGCATCCCTATGTCGGCTATCTGAAACGTATCATGACCGATACCGGCAACTGCTGGCAGAACATCTGGGTCCACTGCTGGGACACTGTATGGGGCGGAGTTTTCGCAAAGCTTGCTCCTGTCACAAACACGGCGCGCGACTGGTACATTTTCCGTTGGAATCTCGAATTCTGGTCGGGAGTTGACGAGGGAACTGCCAAAACTGCGAACTACTATGTTCCGACATCGACCCACAAGTATTTCGGCATGGACGATCTTATCTGGAATCAGACTATCGACCCTGCCACGATCCCTGATCTGCCGGAGAACGGCGGAAACTTCATTGCAAAGTCACCGGAGGGCTATGCAGTCGTAGCAGGCTACGGAAGCGCCCGCTACAATACCGCTGCCGGCTTGCAGGCTATGGTTTACGCTAAGGAAACAGGCGATCTCATCTTTGCAAACTGGGCTAAGGATCAGATGGAGTATATCCTCGGCGACAATCCCATGGGCTACGCCTATATGGTAGGATATGAAAGCAACTTTGCTTCCCAGCCTCACCACCGTTCCTCGCACTGTTCGCCTACACAGAGCATGGAGGATCCCATAACTCAGGTACACACCCTTTGGGGCGCGCTGGTAGGCGGTCCCGACCTGGACGATTTCCATTCGGACATCACTAAGGATTACATTTACAACGAGGTCACGGACGACTACAACGCTGCGATCTGCGGCGACCTTGCAGGTCTTTACCACTACTTCGGCGCTGAGGGCAAGGAGCTTGAGGATAAGAACTATATAATCCCCGATTTCAATATGTCCGAGAACGCTATCGGCTACGATCAGATCGACGAAAACGGCGATCCGCTCCCTACAGGTCTTTATATTTCGGGAGGAAAATCTCAGGAGACTGATGCCGGTATTCAGATAAAGATCGTTGTTCACAACAGAACAGTTGATCCGCCTAAATTTGAAAGCAATCTTAAAGCAAGATACTATTTCAACATCGGCGAACAGCTTGAAAAGGGCGAGGACATCAGCTTTATTGAAACTCGCGTTGACTACGATCAGGAGAAAAGCTTTACTGACGGAAAGAATCAGGCGCTTATCTCCGAGCCTGTAAAGTACGATGATAAGGGAAATTATTACATTGAAATTTCATGGCAGAACTGCGACTTCTACGGCAGCCGTGTTTATCAGTTCGGTCTGCTCAATAAAATGAACCCCGAAACCTACGATACTGTCTGGGATTCGGCAAACGACTACAGCTACAGCGATCTTGTAAGCTTTGAGGACGACAACGATGCAGCCGCAATTACCGATAAGATCACGCTTTATGCGGACGATAAGCTTGTATGGGGCGTTGAGCCGGACGGAACTTCTGCGGAAGATACTACAAGCGGTTCCGACCAAGGTAAGCTTGTTGGCGATGCGAACTGCGACGGCAAGGTCACTATTGCAGATTCAACGGCAATTCTTCAGGCTTTGGGAAATCCCGATAAGTACGGACTTTCAAAGCAGGGAACGCTCAATGCGGACTGCTGCAACGTCGGCGACGGTGTTATCACAAGCGATGCGCTTGCAATTCAGAAGCTCGACGCAAAAGTGATAACTAAGCTGCCTATAAGCGAATAAGTAAAACAGCCGGGGAAATTTTCCCCGGCTGTTTTTATACTCGCCGTTATTGTACGATGTCGTTTGAAGTATCGGTATTCAGCGTAACATTTTTTAAAGTGCGGTTAATGGCGTTGGTACGTGTGCCGATAAGAGCTTCAAGATCCTTATCCGCCAATCTGAGGCGGTTTCGGGCGGATTCAAGCACGCTTTCAAAATTGCTGAACTCGGCTTTGGCTTTTTCGAGTATCTTCCAGACCTCGCTGCTTTTTTTCTGGATAGCAAGTGTACGGAAGCCCATTTGCAGGCTGTTCAGCATTGCAGCCATGGTAGACGGTCCGGCGATATTTATACGGTAGTCCCTCTGCAAAAGCTCCACCAGTCCCATATTTACGACCTCGGCGTACAGTCCCTCGAAGGGCAGGAAAAGTACGGCAAAATCGGTAGTATACGGCGGTTTTATGTATTTATCGCGAATGCTTTTTGCGCAGCGTTTTATTTCGGTTTCAAGAGCTGTTCTTGCAAGCTTAAGCTCGGCAGGGTCGCCGTTTTCATAGGCGGAAACAAGCCGTGCGTAGGTATCGCCCGGAAATTTTGCGTCTATCGGGAGGAACACGCAGCCGTCCTCCTCATTGCCGGGGAGCTTTACGGCAAAGTCCACACGTTCTTTGGAATTGGGAAATACTGCCGTCTGCTCGGCGTACTGTTCGGGAGCGAGAATTTCGGAAAGTATCGCCCCAAGCTGTATCTCGCCCATGATCCCCCGCGTCTTGACATTGGAGAGGACTTTTTTCAGATCGGAAACTCCAGAAGCTACGGCTTTCATTTCGCCCAATCCTTCGTAGACCTCCGAAAGTCTCTTGTTGACCGTTTCAAAGGAACGGGAAATACGGTCGTCAAGAGTTTTCTGAAGCTTTTCGCTGACGGCATGATTGATCTTGTCGAGACTTTCACTGTTTTCACGGCGCAGCTTTTCCATGCTTTCGGCATTTGAGGTCAGCAGTTTTTCGAGACTCTCATGGCTGCTTCGTTCAAGCTCTTTCATATTGGATTCGATTTTTTCCAGAGCTTCAACGGACTTTTTCTGCTGTGATTCCTGAGACTGCCGCAGTTCTCCGCCGAGATTCGATATTTGGCTGACTACCGATTCGCTCATTCGCACGGATTGCTCCATTGTGATCCTGTTCTGAGTTTCGGCAGTTTTTCCGAGAAGCTCCAGTTTTTTTTGAATGTCCGAGATGTCCTTTTTATTCGTTCCCCGACTGCCTGCGGTTTTCGCCGTCAGAAGTATCAGGAAAGCGATAAGTATCAGATTTATCGCCGCTAAAATTATTAATATTTTATCCATTTTTACCCCCTCTTGCTGAATGAAGCCATTCGTCTTTTGTAATACTGCTGACATGTCCTGTTCGGTATTCATTGACAAGAGGCACGAAAAGATTTTCAGTAGTATGGCGGTATGTGAAACCGCATTTTTCCTGAACACGTTTAGATTTATGGTTGCCGTCATAATAGCCGCACCAAACGGCCGTCATACCTAAGTCCTCAAAACCACGGCGGAGCATTTCCATAGCAGCTTCGGGAATAAGACCTTGTCCCCAGAACGGCTTGCCGAGCCAGTAGCCAAGCTCACATTCATCATCTCTTTCAGACATATCATTGTGACCGTTCAGTTTCAGCTCAATGCAGCCTACGGCGATATTGTCTGATTTTAAGCACACGGCGTAGCATTCCTTGCCGCAGAACACATTTTTTATAACGTCTGAGCTTTCGTTGATGCTTTTGTGCGGCAGCCAACCTGCTATAGGTCCTATATCGGGATCCTTTGCGTATTCATAAAGCGACTGCGCGTCGCTTTCCTCCCATGGTCGGAGGATAAGGCGTTCCGTTTCAAGTATCATTTATTGCAAGCTCCTTTCGTAAATAATTGTTCACTTCTTTTTATTCTTATGATAAATAATGGTAAGTCCACGAATAAGCAGGTCGTTGTCGATATGTATTTTTTTTCTGCAAAGGGGGATCACCGTTGAAGCAAGACCTCCCGTAGCAACTGCTGTACAAGGTTCGCCAAGCTCGTCCTCGATACGTTCGATAATGCCGTCTATGGCACAGGCGTTTGAATAGAGAGCGCCGCTTTTCATGCAGTCTATGGTATTTCGACCGATAATATTAGGCGGCAGTTCAAAGTCTATTTTAGGAAGCTGTGCTGTGCGGTTGATAAGAGCGTCTGCGGCAACTCCCATGCCCGTCATAATAAGTCCGCCGAGGTAATTTTTATTTTTATCTATTACCGAGATAGTAGTAGCCGTACCCATATCAATTATTATAAGGGGAGCCGGGTAGGTATTTATAGCTGCAACAGCGTCTACCGCCTGATCGCTGCCAAGCTGTCTGGGGTTATCTATAAGAATATTCAGACCTGTTTTCACTCCCGGACCTGCTGTCATTGCCTCAACTTCGAACAGCTTGCGGACAGCCTCCTTAATCGTATTTGTTACTGACGGAACGACCGACGACATCACGGCGTCATCAATATCCTCGCAGCGGAAATGATTCATTTCAAGGATATTTTTTATAAGCGACGCATACTCTGTTGACGTTGCGTTCTGATTGGTAGAGATCCTTTCGGAAACAACGATCTTGTCGTTATCGGTCACGCAGCCGAAAACTACGTTTGTATTGCCTATATCAACAGCTAAAAGCATAAAAGCACCTCCAAAATAATTATACTCGCCGCTATTGCAAAATATCCAGTAATGCAGACATAAGATCCGTCTGTCTGCGTCATCCTCCTCACCATACAGCAAGTATGCTTTCGTCGTCTTCCTTGACATACGAATTTTCTGTTCAGCATTCTTTGGATATTTTGCAATAGCGGCGAGTAAATGCAAATCAATTATAGCATGTTTTTGAAAAAAAATCTATAGATTTTAAAAAAAATTTGTGATATAATGGTAGTAATAAAAGGAGGTCTTAATTGTGTTAAAAGGAAAAACAGTATTATTAGGAGTTTCAAGCTCCATAGCGGCATACAAAATGTGCAATGTTGCAAGAATGCTTACAAAATTAGGTGCAGAAGTCCACGTTGCAATGACAGCTAATGCCATGAATTTTGTTCATCCGCTGACTTTTGAAACGCTTACGCAGAATAAGTGTCTTATAGATACGTTCGACCGCAATTTTCAGTACAGCGTTGAGCATGTTGCGATAGCAAAAAAGGCGGACGTAGTTCTTATCGCTCCGGCAACGGCGAATGTTATCGGAAAAATAGCCAACGGCATAGCAGACGATATGCTGACTACAACGGTAATGGCGTGTACGTGTCCAAAGCTTGTATCTCCTGCCATGAATCATAATATGCTCCACAATCCCATAGTTCAGGAAAATATTGCAAAGCTGCGGAAATACGGCTATAAGATCATCGAGCCTGTGAACGGAATGCTTGCCAATCGTGACGTGGGCGACGGAAAACTCCCTGATGAGGAAACGCTTGTGGAGCATATTCTCCGTGAAATTGCCTTTGAAAAGGATCTGGCAGGTAAAAAAGTCCTTATTACCGCAGGCGCTACCCGTGAAAGCATTGACCCCGTGAGGTTCATCACCAATCATTCAAGCGGAAAAATGGGATTTGCCCTTGCAAGAGCCGCAATGCTCAGGGGGGCAGACGTTACGGTAATAGCCGCTCATACGGACGTTGAACCGCCGATGTTTGTGAATACGGTAAGAGTTGTATCGGCGGCGGATATGTTTAACGCAGTAAAACAGTATATGTCTGAAATGGATATTATCATTAAAGCTGCGGCAGTGGCGGACTATACCCCTGTTACAACGGCAGACAGCAAAATAAAAAAGTCTGATGACGATATGAGCATACCGTTAAGGCGAACTGTTGATATTCTTAAATATATAGGCGAAAATCGTCATGAGGGACAGCTTGTCTGCGGCTTTTCGATGGAAACGGACAATGTTATTGAAAATTCCCGAAAAAAGCTCATGTCGAAAAAATGCGATATGATATGCGCTAATTCTCTGAGAAGATCGGGAGCAGGCTTCGGCACGGATACAAATATAATCACGCTTATCACCCAAAACGGAGAAGAAGAGCTTGAACTTATGTCGAAATTTGATGCTGCTAACGAAATATTGACACGATTGAGGTCTATTGTAAACTAAATGATATTGATATGGCGGCAGAAACGGTTTTGTTTCAGCCGCCATGTGTTTTAATTATATTTTGGTTCACAGGTAAGATTTATTCCGAGTCTCTTGAAAATACGTTCGTCAACGGGGGAGAGGATAACGGTGGAGTGAACCTCGCAGCCGCGGAGATTGGAGATCTGTTCCATAGCTTTTTTGGCGTTATCGTCCGTAGTGGCGCAGATAGAAAGAGCAAGGAGCGTTTCGTCGGTATGTATGCGCGGATTGCTGTTGCCGAGATGATTCACTTTCAAGTCCATAATAGGCTCGATAACATGGGGGGACATGAGCAGGATGTTGTCGTCAAGTCCTGCCATATATTTAAGAGCGTTGAGGAGAAGTCCCGAAGCTGCGCCGAGCAGCTCGGATGTCCTGCCGGTGAGGATAGTTCCGTCGGGCATTTCCATAGCGGCGGCAGGAGCGTTTGTCTGCGCTTCCTTGGCAAGAGCCGCTGAAACGGTTTTTCGGCTTTCGGGAGTAATATTCGCCTGTTTCATAAGGAGAGAGAGCTTCATTACTTCGTCCTCGGAAATAAGACCCTTTCGGCGGTCACAAAGACCGACATAGTATCGGCGGATTATTTCATCGCACGCCGCCTTGCAGACCGTTTCATTGTCGATTATACAGTTTCCAGCCATATTTACGCCCATATCGGTAGGCGATCTGTACGGAGAGCCGCCTAAAATATTTTCAAACATGGCGTTGAGAACGGGGAAGATTTCCACGTCGCGATTATAATTTACGGTAGTTTCGCCGTATGCTTCAAGGTGGAACGGGTCTATCATATTAACGTCGTTAAGGTCGGACGTTGCGGCTTCGTAGGCGATATTTACAGGGTGACGAAGGGGGAGATTCCATATCGGGAACGTTTCAAATTTAGCGTAGCCCGCATTGATCCCTCGCTTGTGGTCATGATAGAGCTGAGATAGACATGTAGCCATTTTTCCGCTTCCGGGTCCGGGTGCGGTAATAACGACAAGCTTGCGCGAAGTCTCTATGTAATCATTTTTGCCGTAGCCGTCGTCGCTGATTATGCGCTTAAGATCCGAGGGATAGCCTTTAATGCTGTAGTGGTGGTAAACCTTGATGCCGAGAGCTTCGAGACGGCTTTGAAAAGCGTCGGCGGTAGGCTGATCGTCATAGCGTGTAAGTACAACGCTGCTTACGTACAGCCCGATTTTTGTAAATATGTTAAACAGGCGTATTACGTCAACATCGTAGGTTATGCCGAGGTCTCCTCGTATCTTGTTTTTTTCGATGTCGTCAGAGTTTATGACGATAACGATTTCCGCCTCGTCCTTAAGCTGTAGCAGCATTTGCAGCTTGCTGTCAGGTTTGAAGCCGGGGAGTACCCGTGATGCGTGGTAGTCGTCAAAGAGCTTTCCGCCGAATTCGAGATACAGCTTGTCCCCGAACTGTTCGATACGTCTGCGGATATGCTCGGACTGCATTGTCAGGTATTTTTCATTGTCAAAACCGATTTTATTATTCATTTCATTCTCCTCCATAAATTCCAATAATACTATTATATAACATTATCTGTTAAAATGCAAGAGTATTTTTTAGTATATATCTGAAAAAAGCCGGATAAATACAAAAGCTGTCCTTGTAAAAACTGCTTCACCCGAGAGTGAACTCATGAAAAATATGAAAATCATTTTTAAGATTTGCAGTCAACCTTATGAATTATTATTTCTTTGTAGGGACACGGCGTGCCGTGTCCGTACTAAGGGAACGCCCTCTCTTGCAGGGCGTTCCCTCTCCAAAACCGATTCATGGAATCGGTTTTGGATTCACCCTTTGCGGAGCGCTTAAACGCTATGCAGGGCTTCGCCCCGCACCCCACCAGAGGCGCTGCCTCTGGACTCCGCCAAAGGGACGCCGTCCCTTTGGAATCCCGATGTTAGTTCTCTTAAATTATGGATTTACAAACACTTAAAAATTGACTTACGTACATGAAAAACAAATTTCTTGACAATGCTGATGTTTTAATGTATAATTTATGTATAATGAAAGGGGTGCAGGTCATGACTCAGGAAAAAATAGACAGAATAAACGAGCTTGCGAGGAAATCAAAAACCGTTGGACTTACAGATGCGGAAAAAGCCGAACAGACCGAGCTTCGCAACGAATATCGCCGTGCCGTTACGGGTAATCTTGCCGCAAGCCTTGAAAATACATATATAATGACGCCCGATGGAAAGAAGCGTAAGGTTACGAAAAAAGGAGGCTGAAGTCATGTATGACGATCTGTTCAAAGCCGCTGTCAGGGCAGCCGAAAACGCCTATTGCAGGTATTCGGGATTTCATGTGGGAGCTGCGCTTCTTTCGGTTGACGGCAGGATATTCACAGGCTGCAATGTAGAAAATTCCTCGTATTCTCTTACTCTCTGCGCTGAAAGGAACGCCATTTTCAAAGCCGTTTCCGAGGGAGTGACGGCATTTTCCGCTATTGCGGTCGCAGGAAGCTCCACGAGCGATTTTTCAAAGCCCTGCGTACCGTGCGGATCGTGCTTACAGGTACTCAGCGAATTTTGCGGCAAGGGCTTTCCCATTATATTGGCTGACGGTGCGTATCGGCTTTCCGACTTCCTGCCTGTCAGCTTCGGTAAGGAGTATCTTATATGAATCTGAAAGAAAAAATCGAAAAGCATCTGCTGGAGGTGCAGAAGCCGTCGCGTTATATCGGGGGCGAGGTTGGCAGCATTATCAAGGACAAGTCAAAGATAGATGTCCGTTTTGCATTTTGCTTTCCCGATACATACGATATAGGCATGTCCCACATAGGCATGAAGATCCTGTATTCTCTGAAAAATTCGAGGGAGAATTTCTGGTGCGAACGCTGCTTTGCTCCTGATGAGGACTTCGAGAAAATAATGCGTGAAAACGGTATTCCGCTTTATGCGCTTGAATCCCTCGACCCAATAAAGGATTTTGATTTTATCGGATTTACCATGCAGTACGAGCTTTCGTACACTAATGTGCTGAATATGCTTGATCTTGCGGAAATACCTGTATTTGCCAAGGATAGAACGAGGGAGCTTACGCAGATAGTAGTCGCAGGCGGTCCGTGCGTCTGCAATCCCGAGCCTTTGGCGGATTTTTTCGACCTGTTCATTTTGGGCGAGGGCGAAGAAGTCAACCTCGAGCTTATGGACTTGTACAATGAAATGAAAAAGCAGGGCGCTGACCGCATGGATTTTCTGCGCAGAGCGGCTCAGATAGAGGGCGTCTACGTTCCTCGTTTTTATGAGTTCAGCTATAAAGAGGACGGAGTTATCGAAGGGCTGACTGTTTCCGAAAATGCTCCGAAAACGGTAAAAAAGCGTATTATCAGGGATTTTGACAAGGTTTTCTATCCCGAAAACTTTGTTGTTCCGTTTACCGAGATCGTTCATGACCGTGTTTCCGTGGAGGTACTGCGAGGCTGCATACGTGGCTGCCGATTCTGTCAGGCAGGCTTTATTTACCGTCCGTTCCGTGAAAAGACTCCCGATACTATTTATAATGAAACGAAGTGCCTATGTGAAAATACGGGATATGACGAGGTTTCCCTTGCTTCGCTCAGCACGAGCGACCATTCGGAAATTGACGAAATGCTCACAAAGCTTATCGACTATACGGCAGGCGAGCGGATAAATCTTTCTCTGCCGTCTCTGCGTGTGGACAACTTTTCGGAATCTCTCCTTGAAAAGATAAAAAGGGTTCGCAAAAGCGGTCTGACCTTTGCGGCGGAGGGCGGTACTCAGCGGCTTCGCGACGTTATAAACAAGAACGTTACCGAGGAGGAGATAATGAATACCTGTAGGATAGCCTTTGAGGGCGGCTACAGCAGCGTAAAGCTTTATTTCATGATGGGACTTCCTACCGAGACTGATGAGGATATTGTCGGAATTGCCGAGCTTGCCCAGCGAATACTCGACCTTTTCTACAGTATTGAAAATCGTCCGAAGGGAAAGCACCCCCAGATCTCTGTAAGCTGTGCGACATTTGTTCCGAAGCCTTTTACGCCTTTTCAGTTTGAACCGCAGGATACCCGTTCGGAGATCGAGCGTAAGCAGAAGCTTCTTCTCGATTCGGTAAAGTCCAAGAAAATAAAGGTCAGCTATCACGACCCCGACGTCAGTCTCCTTGAGGCGGTCCTTGCCAAGGGAGACAGACGGCTTTGCAAGGTCATTTATACCGCATGGAAAATGGGCTGCAAATTTGACAGCTGGAGTGAGCATTTCAAGTTTGACACATGGCTTGAAGCGTTTGAAAAATGCGGCGCAGACCCGTCGTTTTACGCTAACCGCCGTTTGGAGTTCGATGAAATACTTCCGTGGGATCACCTTGATTATCTCGTAAGCAAGGATTTCTTTATCCGTGAGAACAAGACCGCTCATAAGTCGGTCACTACGCCGAACTGCCGTCAGAGATGCTCGGGCTGCGGCGTAAATAAAGCTGTTGGGAGGGAATGCTTTTGTTAAGACTTCGTGCTACCTTTGAAAAAACTGGACGGGCAAAGTATATATCGCATCTCGATCTTAACCGCTGTATGCTGAGGGTATTCCGCCGTTCAAAGCTGCCGGTGTGGTATACGGAGGGCTTTAATCCTCATCCCTACTACAGCTTCGCTCTTGCATTGTCTCTCGGATTTGAGAGCAGATGCGAGATAATGGATTTCAATATCACCGATGACAATATGCCTTTGGAAGAAATTCGGGACAGGCTGAACGCTGTCATGCCCGAAGGTATGGGAATAGTTGATATTGCTCTCCAGCAGAAGAAAATAACCGCTATAGCTAAGGCTGAGTACAGCTTTTCCCTTGCTTCGGAGGACTCGGCAGAACTTTTTGAAGCTGTCAGGCAGCTCATGGAACAGCCCAAGATACTTATTGAGAAAAAAACGAAAAAAGGCATGAAAACAGTCGATCTGAAACCCGATATGGAAATACTCGGCTGCGAACTGAACGGAGGTTCGGTCGATATTGTCATGCGTCTGCCTGCCGGTACTCAGACGAATTACAATCCCATGCTTTTTGTCGAAGCTCTGAAAAAAAGCTGCTCTGTTACGTTTGAAACGGCGAATATCAGGCGTACAAAAATTTTATGCGGAAATAATGAAAAATTTTCTTGAAAACACTTGCAATTTAAAAAAAAGTATGATATAATAATAAAGCATTTGTAATCCGTTCGGATTTTTGTCCGAATGAGGGTTAATGCCGAAAGACATTAAATCGAGCAGTCCGCTGTCCGTTTGACAGAAGTCAGGTCAAAGACCTCTTTATCAGGTATAAAGCGATGCTTCTGTGTTTTTCCGCTGCGGCGCAAAGCTGAAGCGCTGCGGAGGGTCGGGTATGAATGTTCGGAAATTTAGGAGGATTTTAAAATGGATGCACTCAAGCTTATCAGCGAATCAAGCATGAAGGAAAACGCGCCTCAGTTCAACGTAGGCGATACCGTTAAGGTTCACGTACGTATCAAGGAAGGCGACAAGAGCCGTATTCAGGTTTTTGAGGGTACTGTTATTGCCAAGAAGCACGGCGGTATCTCCGAGACTTTCACTGTAAGACGTGTTGCTCACGGCTGCGGTATCGAGAGAGTTTTCCCCCTTCACTCGCCTGTTGTTGACAAGGTAGAGGTCGTAAGATACGGTAAGGTACGCCGTGCTAAGCTCTACTACCTCAGAGACAGAGTAGGTAAGGCTGCAAAGGTCAAGGAGCAGATTCGATAAGATTCTTTTGAGTTTGGGCTGCCGGAGTTTTCCGACAGCTTCAACTCCTATCCATGGGGACTTAGCGTCCCTTTTTTGCTATACTTGCTTTTTAAGCAAAATTACTGTCTGTAACTTCAGCGGAGATAGAATCGCTTAAGCTGTGGATAGTGTAAGCTGAATTTTGCTGCAAGGTATATATATTGAGGAACAGTGAGGACTTCTTATAATGGAAGAAAATAAAGATACCATTGAAAAAAAAGAGCTTGAAGAAAACAATGCGCAAGCTGAAGAAAATACCGACGCCGCAGATCCTGAAAAGGCGGAAAACGGCGGCGATACCGAGAAGAAGGGAAATATCGTCAGGGATATTGTGGAAATTGCTGAATCCACACTGATAACAGTATTCGTTATCGTTCTGATCTTTACTTTTATTCTGCATCCCGTTAATATTGTCGGACGATCTATGGTCCCTACCCTTAACAGCTCCTATGAGGGCGTGCGCGCCGAAAATAACGAGACTGACAAGGTTCTTATGAACACCGTGTTCTTCAATGTCAAATACGGCGATATTCTTGTAATTGACAAGGATAAGAACTATCTTCTTGACGAAAACGGCAACGTCTACGAACCGACGCTTGATCCGCCCATCAACGAGTGCATAATCAAGAGAGTTATTGCCGTAGGCGGTCAGACTGTCGATCTCAGGGACGGCAAGGTCTACGTTGACGGCGAAGCTCTGAACGAACCTTACATAGCCGAAAACTCCACTACGGACGATCTCGGCGCATTTACGGGACAGTACCCTGTTACAGTTCCCGAGGGTTATTATTTTGTTATGGGCGATAACCGCAACCACTCGACAGACAGTCGTGCAAGAAGCGTAGGTCTTGTAAAGAAAGACCAGATATACGGCAAGGCTATTGTAAAGTATTCTCCTCTTGACGAATTTGACATTCTTACAGACTCATGGAAGGGTGACTGATAACTTGAAAAAGTCCGTTTCAGCTTCTGTTTTTGGCTTTATCGGGCAGCTTATAACTACGCTGTTTGTTATGAGCCTGATTTTTACATATTGTCTCAGGATCGTTGACGTTCAGGGAGAATCAATGGAAAATACGCTTCTTCATGAGGACAGGGTGATAATCGGTCTGCTGTATGACAAACCGAAAGCAGGGGATATTGCCGTCATTCAGTCGGACGAGGCTGTTACGCTCAGCGCCGACGGCGTTCTTGAATTTGGAGAAGGCGTTCACAAGTCCGTAATAAAGAGGATAATTGCCTGCGAAGGACAAACTGTTGACATAGATTTTGATTCGGGCGTTGTTTATGTGGACGGCGAAAGGCTGAAAGAGGATTATGTAACTCTCGGTATGACGCATATTGACGAGGGGGCGTTTACGGGACAGTATCCTGTGACCGTTCCGAACGGATATGTTTTTGTTATGGGGGATAACCGTCCCGTTTCAATGGACAGCCGTTCGGATAAGATAGGCTTTGTTTCCGAGGAAAGTATAACGGGCAAGGTTCTGATAAGAATTTCTCCGAAAATAGGTTTTGTCGAATAGGAGGATAATTTGGATAATATTGATATGAAGGCGATACAATGGTTTCCGGGTCATATGGCAAAGACGCGCCGCGCCATAACGGGAAATCTTAAGCTTGTTGACGCCGTGGCGGAGCTTATTGACGCACGTACTCCCATGAGCAGCCGGAATCCCGAGATCGACAGCATGACCGCTTCAAAACCGAGGATCGTACTGCTGAATAAATGCGACCTTGCAGACAGCAATGCAACGTCAGCTTGGATAAATTATTTAAAAAAAGATAACGTTACGGCTCTTGCCGTTGACTGTAAGTCGGGAAAGGGCATAAATAAGCTGCTCCCCACTCTGAAAGCTACTGTTTTAAAGGAGCTTATGGAGAAACGTGAGAAAAACGGCATGTCGGGAGCGCCGATACGTCTTATGATACTCGGTATACCTAATGTCGGCAAAAGCTCGCTAATCAACCGTCTTGCAGGCGGAAAAAGGGCTAAGGTCGAGGATCGCCCCGGCGTTACAAGGACTAAGCAGTGGGTTAAGCTTAAGGATAATACGGAGCTTCTGGATATGCCCGGCGTGCTGTGGCCTAAGTTTGAGGATCAGTCCGCCGCAGTCCGCCTTGCTTTTACAGGGGCGATAAGCGACGATATTCTCGATATTGAGACGCTTGCCATGAAGCTTCTTGTGTTCCTTTCCGAAAGCTATCCGCAGGCGCTTATTGAAAGATACAAAATTGAGTTTAATGATGCGGACGACGGTCTTTCTCTGCTTGAAAAGGTTGGAAAAAAGCGTGGAATGGTAATTTCTGGCGGTGAAATAAATACCGAGCGTGCAGCGATCACTGTGCTTGATGAATTCAGAAGCGGCAGGCTGGGACGAATAACGCTGGAGTTGCCCGAGGTGAAATAATATGGCGCGTATTATCCTGCATAAGGAGCTTTTTGATTACGATAAGGAACGGCGGAAAACAGCCCCCGTTATCTGCGGTGTTGACGAGGCGGGGCGAGGACCTCTTGCAGGCGATGTTTACGCCGCCGCTGTCGTTCTTAATAATGATATTCTTGTAGATTATCTTAACGACAGCAAAAAGATCTCGGAGACTCGCCGTGAAAAGCTCTATGATGAAATTATCGAAAAGGCGGACGCTTATTGCGTTTCCGCTGCGTCCGTAGCGGAAATAGACAAGATGAATATTCTTCAGGCGACCATGCTTGCTATGAAGCGTGCAGTTGAAGGTCTTGGCGTAACGCCCGATCTTGCTCTTGTGGACGGAAATCGTCTGCCGGAGCTGGAATGTCCTGCCGAGTGCGTTATAAAGGGAGACGCCTTGTCCGCTTCTATCGCAGCCGCTTCGGTGCTTGCAAAGGTTTCACGAGATCGTTACATGCGGGAGATCGCTGAAAAGTATCCGCTCTACCGCTTTGAAAAACACAAGGGCTACGGAACAAAGCTTCATTGCGATATGCTGAAAAAATACGGAGCAAGCGAAGTCCACAGAAAAACATTTTTGAAAAAAATTCTCGGTGACAGCGATGAACAGCGTTGAGATAGGCTGTATCGGCGAAGATTCCGTATGCGCTTACCTTATTAAAATGGGGTACGAAATTGTCGAACGCAACTATCGCATACGGGGCGGCGAAATTGATATTATTGCCGTTAATTCGGATTATATCGCCTTTGTCGAGGTAAAGTCCCGTAATCCTCACAGCATGGTCGGCGGCTTTGAAGCCGTGAACAGGCGTAAAAAGGGGCTTATTATAAAAACTGCGGAGGATTTTTGCCGTAAGCACCCAAATATGCTCCAGCCGAGGTATGACATCGCTCAGGTGACGATCTCGGGGAACAGGGTCATCGGCATTGACTATATTCAAAATGCTTATGATACCACGGATTTTCTGTGATCTGCGGTGTATGGCGACTATATTTAAAAGGGTGATCATATGTTTTACAACAGTACACGAAACAGCGGAGTAAAGGTCAGCAGCGCCGAGGCTATTACTCAGGGAATATCGGCTGAGGGCGGACTTTTTGTTCCCGAGAGCGTTCCCGAGCTTACGCTTGATGAGATCAAGGCGGTCGGCGATATGAAGTATGCCGACAGAGCGGCTTTTGTTTTCTCCAAGTTCCTTACGGACTTTACGGAGGCTGAGATTCACTACTGTACCGATAATGCCTATTCCGACAGAAATTTCGAGACGGAGAGCATTGCGGAGATCGCTCATCTCTTTGACGGTACATATATGCTGGAGCTTTGGCACGGACCGACCTGCGCTTTCAAGGATATGGCGCTCCAGATCCTGCCGTATTTCCTGACAACTTCGGCTAAGAAAATAAATCTTGACAAAAAGATAGTCATTCTCGTTGCGACTTCCGGCGATACGGGAAAGGCTGCTCTTGAAGGCTTCAAGGACGTTGAGGGAACTTCTATCCTCGTTTTCTATCCCGAGGACGGCGTAAGCCCCATGCAGAAGCGTCAGATGAAAACTCAGGAGGGCGGAAACGTCGGCGTTTGCGCTATCAAGGGAAATTTTGACGACTGTCAGAACGGTGTTAAGGCTATTTTCACAGACGGCGACGTAAAATCCGCACTTGACAAAAACGGAATGATGTTTTCTTCCGCAAATTCCATTAACTGGGGACGCCTTGTACCTCAGATAGTTTATTACGTTTCAGCTTATGCGGAACTTGTCAAGGACGAGGAGATCGCTCTCGGCGAGAAGATAAACATTGTTGTTCCGACGGGAAATTTCGGCAATATCCTTGCGGCTTATTACGCTAAGCATATGGGAGTTCCAGTAAACAAGCTCATCTGCGCTTCAAATATAAACAATGTTCTTACGGACTTTATAAATACGGGCGTTTACGACAGAAACAGGCAGTTCCATGCAACTGTTTCGCCGTCTATGGATATACTTATTTCAAGCAACCTCGAAAGACTTTTATATCTTATGTCCGGCAAAAACGACGCTGTTATTAACGACTGGTTCGGCAAGCTTGCGTCTGAGGGAAAATACGAGGTAACCGATGATGTCAAGGCAAAGCTGAAAGACGAATTCTGCGCAGGCTTCTGCGATGACGATCAGACCAAGGCGACTATCCATGACATTTACGAGAAGTATTCCTATACGTGCGATACTCATACGGCTGTCGCTGTCAAGGTATACAACGATTATAAGGCTTCAACAGGCGACGAGACAAAGACCGTTATCGCTTCTACGGCAAGTCCGTATAAGTTCTCGGCGGCAGTTCTCGAGGCTCTTGAGGGCGGCAAGTCAGATATTGACGAATACGCAAAGGTAGACCGTATTGCGGAGCTTTCGGACATTCCTGTACCCGCAGCTCTTGCCGATTTGAAGAACAAGCCCGAAAGATTCAGCGATGTGATCGGGAAATCTGAACAGAAGGGCTATGTTCTCAATTCGCTCGGACTCTGATGAGCTTATATGTTATGGGCGACCTGCATCTGTGTTTCGGCGCTCCCGATAAGACGATGAGCATATTTGCAGGCTGGGACGATTATCAGGAAAAGATCAGGGAAAACTGGCTGAACACCGTAAGCGCAGGCGATACTATCGTGCTTGCAGGAGATATATCGTGGGGAATGTCCCTACAGCAGGCGCTTCCCGACTTTGAGTTTATCCATAAGCTGCCGGGGCAGAAGATCATCCTTAAGGGAAACCACGATTACTGGTGGGTGACCATGAAGAAAATGGAGGATTTTTTTACGGAGAACGGCTTCGATACGATAAAGATACTGCATAACAATCATTACGCTTACGGTGAATACGGCATCTGCGGAACGCGCGGCTGGGTAAACATGCCCGGCGAAACGCAGGACGAAAAGGTGCTGCACCGAGAAGTGCAGCGTCTTGAAACCTCGATAAAGTCGGCTCTCGACGCAAAGCTTGAGCCTATGGTATTTATGCACTATCCGCCTATTTTTGCCTCGAATTTCAACTATGATATACTTGAGATCCTTTACCGCTATAATATAAAGGACTGCTACTACGGTCACGTTCACGGTCGTTCGGCTCACGGACTGTGCGTTACCAATACCTATGACGATATAAACTTTCATCTTATTTCAGGTGATTATTTACAGTTTATGCCGGAGAAGGTGCTGTAGAATTGTGAGATGTGTAGAAGTATTCAAATAGTGTAGAAATATTTTTTGAAATATGGTATAATATTCCTGTTATGTTTTGAAAAACAATGCTTTCAGGCTTCCTTAGCTGAGATCATGTTTTAAAATATGTATAATATAGATAGATATATGGAGGATCGTTATGTTAAAATCATCAAACAAAACAGATGTGAACACTACCGAGCTTGTCATCAGTGTTGACGGCGAAGCTTTTGAGGCTGCTGTTGAGAAAGAATATCAGCGTCAGAGAAAGAATATCCAGATCAAGGGATTCAGAAAGGGCAAGGTTCCGAGAAAGCTTGCCGAAAAGGAATTCGGTGAGGGCGCATTCTACGAGGGCGCTATCAATATGCTCCTCGGACCTGAGCTTGACGCCGCTATCGCCGAGACAGGCATAGTCCTCGTTGACAGACCTAATGTTGAAGTAACTTCCGTTGATAAGGAAAATGGCGTAGAGCTTAAAGTAATATGCGTCACTAAGCCCGTTATCGAAATTTCAGACTACAAGGGTATAAAGGCTGCGAAAATCGTCAAGGATATTACAGACGAGGATGTTGACAGGCAGATCGACATCATCAGAAAGAAGAATGCGCGTATCGTTTCGGTTGACGACAGAGCAGCTCAGATGGACGATGAAGTTATCATCGACTTCGAGGGATTCTTCGGAGATGAGGCGTTTGAAGGCGGAAAGGGCGAGGATCATCCCCTTAAGCTCGGCAGCGGTCAGTTTATCCCCGGCTTCGAGGATCAGATAGTTGGTCACAATATAGGCGATGAATTTGACGTTGTTGTAACGTTCCCCGAGAATTACCACATGGCGGATTACGCAGGCAAGGAAGCTGTATTCAAGACAAAGCTCAAGGCTATCAGCTATGAGGAGCTTCCCGAGATAGACGATGAGCTTATCAAGGACTCTACGGAGTTCGATTCCGTTGACGAGTACAAGTCTGATATACGTGCAAAGCTGGAGGACGCTTCCGTAAAGCAGGCTGAAGCTGCTTTTGACAACGCTGTTCTTGAAGCTGTCATAAGCAAGGTGGATTCTCCTATTCCCAATTGTATGTTCGAGCAGAGAATAGACGAGCTTATCGGTGCGTTTGACCGTCAGCTCCAGCAGCAGGGCATGAACCTCAAACTTTACTGCCAGTACACAGGCATGGACGAGGCATCTATGAGAGAGACCTACAGAGAGCGTGCAGAGAGCGAGGTCAAGCTCAGACTTGCTCTTGAAAAGATCGCCGAGCTTGAGAACATCGAGATCTCTGATGATGAACTCAACAACAGCCTCGGTGAGATCGCCGCTGCAAACAACGTTGATATTGCTACAGTCAGAAGAGTTATTTCTGTTGACGACTTCGTAATGGATATGAAGGTCCAGAAGGCTGTAGAGCTTGTCAAGGAAAGCGCGGTCGTTGACAATTCCGCAGCAGAGGGATCTGCTGAATAAGCACAGATATAGATACATACTACTGTCCCGTCTGTTACGGGACAGCAGTTTTTAACAGAACTGTTTTAAAATCTTTATCGTAACTTAAGCAGGGGGACTCTGTCCCCCTGCACCCCCTGCCAAAGGGGTGACCCCTTTGGAATCTCTGTTGTCGTAAATTTACCTGTATAAAGCAGCCTTATTTATTTGTAAATTTAAGTTTATGTTGCTTTATACAGGAAAATTTACGATATTGAGTTCTAAGAGTTACCTCTTTAACAGAAAATAATGGGCGGCAGAAACCTCTTAAGTTATAGACAGTGATTTTATAACAGGTCTAATAATTACAATATGAAAGGGCGATGAATTATGAGCTTTATTCCTTATGTTGTTGAACAGACCAGCCGCGGAGAACGTTCCTATGACATCTTCTCACGTCTGCTGAATGACAGGATCATTATGCTTTCGGATCAGGTCAGCGATACTTCGGCAAGTCTTGTTGTTGCGCAGCTGCTTTTCCTTGAAAGTCAGGACACAGAAAAGGATATTTCCCTGTATATCAACTCTCCCGGAGGCTCTATCACTGCGGGAATGGCTATATATGATACAATGCAGTACATTAAGTGCGATGTTTCAACTATCTGTATCGGTATGGCGGCATCTATGGGAGCGTTTCTTCTTGCTGCGGGAGCTAAGGGCAAACGATTCGCCCTTCCGAACAGCGAGATACTGATACATCAGCCGCTTATTTCGGGCGGTCTCGGCGGTCAGTGTACCGATATTAAGATCCATTCCGACCATTTGGTCAGAACACGCCGCAAGATGAATGAACTGCTTGCTCTCAATACAGGCAAGTCCATCGAGCAGGTAGAAGCAGATACGGAGCGCGATAACTATCTTACCGCTCAGGAGGCAATGGCTTACGGTATAGTTGATAAGGTTATTGAGAAAAGGTAGGTTCATTGAATGTCGGATTTCAGAATATGCAATTTTTGCGGACGAGGCGAAAACAGCGCGGGCGCGATGTTTTCCGCAGGAACTTCAAATATCTGTGAGGAGTGTATTATTTACTGCTATGAACAGCTTTACGACGCTAATGTGGTAAAGGCTAAGCGGAAAGAAGCGTCTAAGAAAAAGCCGTCATCCGTTTCTCAGATGAGACTTATGAAGCCGGTTGAGATAAAGGCTTACCTCGATGATTACGTTATCGGTCAGGACGAGGCAAAAATAGCTCTCTCCGTAGCCGTTTACAATCATTATAAACGTCTCATGAGCCATGAGGAGAACGATTCAAACGACGGCGTTGAGCTTCAGAAAAGCAATGTTCTTCTCCTTGGTCCTACAGGTGTGGGAAAGACATTTCTTGCGCAGACTCTTGCGAAGCTCCTTAACGTTCCCTTTGCCATTGCGGACGCTACTACAGTTACCGAAGCGGGCTATGTAGGCGATGATGTGGAAAACGTTCTTCTAAGACTTATTCAGGCTGCCGATTTTGACATCGAAGCAGCCGAGAGAGGTATCATCTATATTGACGAGATCGACAAGATAGCAAGAAAATCCGAGAATACGTCATTAACTCGTGACGTAAGCGGCGAGGGCGTTCAGCAGGCGCTGCTGAAAATTATTGAGGGAACAGTATCAAACGTTCCTCCTCAGGGTGGACGCAAGCACCCGAATCAGGAAACTCTGCAAATTGATACGAAGAATATTCTTTTTATATGCGGAGGTGCGTTTGACGGTCTTGATCATCAGATACAGAGACGTATCGGCAAATCGTCGATCGGCTTCGGCGGAGAGATAAAGAACTTCAAAGAGGAGCGGAACAATATCTTCAAGCAGGTGATTCCGAAGGATCTGGTCAAATTCGGTATGGTTCCCGAGTTTGTGGGCAGACTTCCCGTTATATCGGTTTTGGAGGAGCTTGACGAAGCAACCTTGGTAAGGATCCTTACCGAACCGAAAAACGCTCTTATCAAGCAATACAAAAAGCTGTTTTCCTACGATAATGTCGAGTTGGAGATCGAGGACGACGCGCTTGTTGAGATCGCCAAGAAAGCTCTTTCGCAGAAAACCGGCGCAAGAGGACTTCGCTCGATTCTTGAGGGAATACTTATGAAGTCAATGTACAGCGTTCCCTCCGACGGTACTGTCAAAAAGGTCGTCGTTACAAAGGAATGCGTTGTTGATAAGACCGAACCCGATCTTGTTAAAGAGTAAATAACAAACCCCTTTGGACTTATCAGTCCAAAGGGGTTTTCCGATATTAGCCGATTTTCAACGGCTTTAGCCGCCGTGAGATTCAGCGTCTATCTGTTTTCAGCATCCACAGCCGCAGCCGCAGTCGTTGTTGTTATTGCCGCAGTTGTTATTGCCGCATCCGCATGAAGAAAATGCGAGGAAGATGAGGATGAGAAGGATGATCCACATACAGCTGTTGCCGCCAAAACAAGAATTACACATAATTAATTTCTCCTTTGAGAATGTATTTGAAACGCTTTGTTTGCGTTTCATAGTACATAATATGCCATAGCGGAAAAAGTGTTACAGCGCCGGCAGGCGAGTATATGAATGTCGAAAAACTTTTTTAGGCAATTTTTCTTTTCGACTGTTATCGCACAGTATAAGTGGCATAATATAGAAGTAGGACAAAAAAGAAGTCACGGAGGAGATACTATGATAAACACAGACAACTTTACACGGAAAGCCGCCGACATCATTGACGGAGCTGTAGACGCCGCTTCGGATCTGGGGCATACCTATGTGGGCAGCGAGCATATCATTTTAGCCATAACCCATGACGGAACGACGGCGGCCGCTCAGATACTTATGGACGGCGGCGTGGCATATGATGATCTTTACCGTGAGATAGTCGATCTGGTAGGGCAGGGAACGCCGTCGATCCTCAGTCACAGGTACTTTACCACAGCGGCGAAACGCATTCTCGAAAACGCTTACAATATTGCTCGCAGCGATAAAAAGAAACAAGCTGCGCCCGAACATATTTTAGCGGCAATTGTGCGTGAAGCATCATGCAGCGCATGTACGGTCATAAAAAAAGCGGGAGGAAGCATGGCGGATATTTGCAGCGGACTCGAGATCATCTCCTCAGCCAAGGTCAGGGGAGAGCTTTATGAAGCAATAAAGCCGAAAATGTCCCATCTTCCCAATTTGTTCCGCTACGGAAAGAACCTTACAGATATAGCTCTTATAAAAAAGAACGACCCCCTTATCGGCAGGATAAAGGAGGTGGAGCGCGTATTGCAGGTCCTTTCACGGCGCACCAAAAACAACCCATGTCTTATCGGAGAAGCGGGCGTGGGGAAAACTGCTATCGTTGAGGGTGTGGCAGAGCTTTTTGTCCGTAATCTTGTCCCTGATTCGCTGAAAAATAAGTTTATCTTTTCTCTTGATTTCACATCGCTGCTTTCGGGGGCGAAATATAGGGGAGACTTTGAAGAACGCGTCAAGGCGTGTATCGACGAAGCGGTCAACGCAGGCAATATTATCCTGTTTATCGACGAGCTTCATACTATTGTCGGCGCAGGAGCGGCGGAAGGAGCTATAGACGCCGCAAATATAATGAAGCCGCAGCTTTCAAGAGGAGAACTGCAAATTATCGGAGCGACGACCTTTGAGGAGTACAGAAAGTCCATAGAAAAGGATTCCGCACTTGAAAGACGTTTCCAGCCTATTCATGTCAATGAGCCTGCCGCAGAGGAATGTGTTGAAATGATACGAGGCTTGAAAAAAAGCTACGAAAGCTATCACGGCGTGGAGATACCCGATGAAATGATAGAGCTTTCGGTAAACATGGCAGTCCGCTATATATCCGACCGTTTTCTTCCAGACAAGGCTATAGACGTAGTGGACGAAGCCTGCGCCTGTGCGAAGATACGCTGTAATTCGGGAAAAAGGCGCACTGATTCGGAGTACGTGGAATTAAGAGACAAGAGCTTTACCATAAGTTCGTTGGGCAAGCTTATGGGCGGAGACGGCGACGCAGTTGTTTGTGCAGAGGACGTCATGTCGGTTGTATCGCTGAAAACGGGCGTTCCATTGAATAAGATCACCGCCGAGGAGGGAATGCAGCTGAGCTTTCTTGAGAAAACGCTTTCGGAAAGAGTGGTAGGTCACAGCTATGCGGTAAAAAAGGTGACAAACGCCGTATGCCGTTCAAAATCGGGACTTCGTGACCCTGACAGACCTACGGCTTCTTTTTTGTTTGCAGGGCCGTCCGGCGTTGGCAAAACTGAACTTGCAAGAGCCTTGGCAGATTGTCTTTTCGGTTCTGAAAAAAATCTTATACGCATCGACATGTCGGAATATATGGAAAAGCATTCGGTTTCAAAGCTTATCGGAGCGCCTCCCGGATATGCAGGCTACGATGACAAAGGCGGCAGCCTGTGCGATAAAATAAGGAGAAATCCGTATTCGCTCGTTCTTTTTGATGAAATAGAAAAGGCGGACGCAGAGGTTCTTAATATCATGCTTCAGATTCTTGACTACGGTACGCTGACCGATTCAGGAATGCGCAAGACCAGCTTTAGAAATACTATTATAATTATGACTTCAAATGTTGGGGCAGAGCTTTCGGGACGCAGCGGACTTGGCTTCGGTATCGAGGGCAGCGAAAGCGAAAATCGTGTTCTTGAAGCTGTGAAAGCAAGGTTTACTCCCGAATTTACGGGAAGAATTGACGAGATAATCGTTTTCCGCAGTCTGGAGCGCGACGATCTTATGAAGATCAGCAAAAAGGCTCTGGAAAATCTTCGCCTGCGCGCGGAGGCTCTCGGCATCGGACTATGCTACGGCGAGGACGTTATCGAAGCAGTAGCGGCTGCAAAGGAGACTGATAAATACGGCGCAAGACCGATAAAACGCCGTGTGACCGATCTCATTGAAAACGAGCTTGCCAAAATGATAATAGGTTCAGCGCTTCACAAGGGAGAGACAGTTAAGCTTGAGGCTCAAAACGGAAAAATCAAATTCTCCAAAAGTGTGGCAGTTTAATACTAATCTCCAAAATAGCAATCACTGTCAACAACTTAAGCAAACTAACATCGTGATTCCAAAGGGAGCGCTGCTTTGTAGATAGCGCTTATAAAATAAATTCCGTCAAAGCTGCGATCTGCCGCAGCTCTGACGGAATTAATAAGGTGAATAGGTATATCAATCGGTTTTTATGTCAGCATTACTGGATGGTTTGCAATAGCGTCGAGTATAAATGACTGAACATATCACACCGCCAAAGAACAGTATCAAAAACCATGCTACGACATTTCCAGCTTCGGAAAGCGGTCATTGACCGCTTTTTTCATTTCCCGAAAACAGCCTTCTCACGCCGTCTACAAATGCAGTCAGGTATCGGAGCATAGGTTCGGCGATAACAGAGAAATTCACGCAGAGCAGAATACACTGCACAGACATTCCCGATACGCTGAAAAATCCGCCGAGGAAAATCATGCTGAATGTCAGAAGAAGTCCGCAGGTCGCCCATATCCCCCATTTTACAGCGTTCATGGGCTTGCATATGCGGAAAAGTATCATCATTCCAACAACGCTCAGAAGTATTGTCGAAGCGGTAGAAATATCGTCCTGTCCCGATTCAAAAATGTTGCCGAAGAATACCATTGCCGCTACGATAATAGCGTCCGTAATTCCCGCAGGCAAGGCTTTTAGAAGTATATTCGTCATGAATTTTCCCTTGATAAGATCCCGGTTCGGTATCTGGGAAAGGCAAAGTCCCGGCAGACCTATGGTAAACATGCTGATGAGGGAAATATGCGCCGGCTTCAGCGGATATGTTATACCGAAGAAGATCGTCATGACCGCCATGAGAAAAGAGAAAATATTTTTAACAAGGAACAGGCTTCCCGACCGTTCCAGATTGTTGACTACCTTTCTGCCCTCCATGACCACATGGGGCATTTTTGAGAAGTCCGATTCAAGAAGAACAAGCTGAGACGCTTGGACTGCCGCCTCGCTTCCTGATGCCATAGCCACAGAGCAGTCGGCGTCCTTTAAGGCAAGCACATCGTTTACTCCGTCTCCCGTCATTGCGACGGTTCTTCCCGCCTTTTTTAAGGCGCGGACAAGCTTACGCTTCTGCTCGGGAGTTACTCTGCCGAAAACCGTATAATTTACGGCAGCCGTTTCTGTCGCCTCATCGGTTTTTAGCGTAGAAGCGTCAATATAGTTGCCTGCATTTTTGATTCCTGCCTGCCTTGCGATCTCCGATACGGTAAGCGGATTGTCGCCCGAAATGACCTTTATTTCAACGTTCTGCTCGGCAAAGAATTTAAATGTTTCGGGAGCGTTTTTCCGTATGGGATTTGAAAGTATGATAAGACCCAGCAGTTCAGTCTCTCCCGTAAGAGCCTTTCCGTCGGGAATGCCGCTGTATTTTGCAAAAGCGAGAACTCGGCTTCCTCTGCGGCTGTTTTCGGTGATGAGCGCATCATATTCAGAAATATTTTTCAGAATGAACTCGGGAGCTCCGAGAATATACGAGCCGCCTTCAAGGACAGTTCCGCTGTATTTGAATTCCGTCGAAAATCCCGTGTAAGACCGTATACTCTGCCCCGTGGGACTGCGGAAATAATTTTTTACAGCCGTCATAGTGGCGTTGTCCGCCGCCTGCGCCGATGCAAAATCGCTTATAAGCGGCAGAAGCTCCTCCTCCGGTACGTTGATCGGTATAACTGAAACAACGCTCATTCTGCCCTCAGTTATCGTACCTGTTTTATCCACGCACAAGGTATCGACCCGTGCAAGAGTTTCGATGCACTTCATGTCATGCGCCAATACCTTTCCCGAGGCAAGCCGCATAGCGCTGATAGCAAGCGTAGTGCTTGCAAGCAGGAAAAGTCCCTCGGGTATCATGCCGATGACTGCTGCCGCCATGCTCTGGATACTGCTGCTTATTGAATTATGTTCAAGGAAATGCTGCTGATAGAAAAGTATAAAGCCTATGGGTATTATCATTATTCCGGCTAATTTTACGATCCTGTTAAGCGAACGTATCATTTCGGACTGCTCGCCCTTTTTGGATTTTTTTGCCTGAAGCGTAAGCTTTGAAATATATGACTCGTTTCCGACCTTTTCAAGTCTTGCCCGACAGCAGCCCGATACGATAAAGCTGCCCGACATAAGGGTATCGCCGCTGTTTTTGGCTATTTCGTCGGACTCTCCCGTCAGGAGAGATTCGTTTACCGAAACGCTTCCGTCTATAATTACAGCGTCAGCAGAGATCTGATTGCCTGCGCGAAATACCGCTATATCATCGAGAACTGCGTCCGAGGACGGAATTAAGGATTCCTTTCCGTCCCGAATCACCGCCGTTTCAGGGGCGTTCATCATCGAAAGCTTGTCCAGCACCTTTTTTGCTCGTAATTCCTGAATGATTCCAATTAGCGTATTTGCAACGATTATCGGCAAAAATGTCAGATCCCGATAATTTCTTGTAAATACCAGCAGCAGGCTGAGTATAAGAAATATAAAATTGAAGTAGGTAAAAACGTTGTCTGCAACAATTTCGCCTACGGATTTGGACGGCGGATCGGGAGGACGGTTGTCAAGTCCCTCCTCGAGACGCTGATTCACCTGCTCGGAGGTAAGTCCGTGATCAGGGGATACTTCGATGCGGTGAGGTTCGGCAGAAGTACCCTTAAAATTTTTATTCATGACCGAAATGCTCCTTTCGGGAATTGTCGGGGAATGTCACACCAATTTATTATAGCACAGCATGAAAATAAATTCAAGCGATACATGTTAATTTTGCCCGAATCTTCCCAGAATAATCACAGTATGAACATAGAACATATCATAGCGAGCCAATATCGTGATTTCAAAGGGATAGCGTTCATAGGCTGAAATTTTCTTGACATGCAGACATTTATGTGGTAAAATTAGTGTATAATATTCGGGAGGAGATTTTTATGAACATAATTCTCGCATCGGCATCTCCGAGAAGAAGGGAACTTATGCGAATTATATCCGAAAGCTTTACTGCCGTTTCGATCGACGCGGACGAAACTCTGCCTGCGGACGTTGAACCGCTTAAGGCGTCGGAATATCTGGCAAAAATAAAAGCTTCAGCCGCTGCCGTTCTTTATCCCGAAAGCATTGTAATAGGCTGCGATACTACGGTAATATGCGGCGGCAGAATACTCGGCAAGCCGAAGGATAAAAATGAGTGCCGTGAATTTATGGATATGCTATCGGGACGGACGCATCAGGTCGCTACAGGATGCTGTATCATAAGGGAAAACAGTATTGACGAAGCGTCGTTATTTACCGTTGTTACGGACGTTACGTTCAGAAAGCTTTCAGATGATGAAATATCGGCGTATATTTCAACGGAAGAACCGTATGATAAGGCTGGCGGATACGGCATACAGGGAAAAGGTTCGCTTCTTATCGAGAAGATCAACGGCGATTATTTTAACGTAGTAGGGCTTCCCGTTTCGCAGTTGAATCAGGAGCTAAAAAAATTTATGCAGTTATAAAGGAGTCTATCATGAAACAAACAGCTTTTCACAGCGGAAATATACTTATTCCGAATGAATCGGTAAATATGAAAAAATGGGCGGTCATTGCCTGCGACCAGTATACAAGCGAACCCGAATACTGGGAAAAGGTGCGGAATGAAGTAAACGGTGCGCCTTCCTCTCTCAGCCTTATTCTTCCCGAGCTTTACCTTGAGGAAAATAATGTTGAGCAGAGAATAAATACTATCCACGATTCTATGGATAAGTACATTTCCGACGGCATCTTTACCGAATACAAGGACGCTATGGTGTATGTTGAAAGAATCCAGAGCAACGGGATAGTAAGAAAAGGGCTTATCGGAACTATTGATCTTGAAGAATACGATTTCTCAAAGGGGAGCAGTTCGGAAGTCCGTGCTACGGAAGCAACGGTCGTTGAACGCATACCTCCGAGAATAAAGGTACGTCAGGGAGCGTCCCTTGAGCTTCCCCACATCATGATACTCATTGACGACCCCGAGGAAACGGTCATCGAGTCATTGGACAGATCCTCAATGAAAAAGCTTTACGATACCGAGCTTATGCAGAACGGAGGAAGTATCAGCGGCTATCTCGTAGATAAAAATGCTCAGGAGAAGATCAACTCTGCTCTTTCAGCGCTGGCTGACCCCGAGGTTTTCAATAAAAAATACGGTCTGGAAAACTCCCCCGTACTTCTCTACGCTATGGGTGACGGCAATCATTCTCTTGCTACTGCCAAGGAATTTTATGAGCAGATGAAAAAAGCAGATCCCGATAAGGATATGTCAAATCACCCTGCACGATATGCTCTTGCGGAAATTGTAAACCTGCACAGCGAAGCATTAAAGTTTGAAGCGATATACCGTCTTGTGTACGATGTTGACTGCGATAAGCTCATTGCGGGAGCAACAGAGTCGCTTGCCCTGTCAGAGGAAGTATCAGAGCAATGGGTCGATATTGTTTGCGGCGGAAAAGAGAAAAAACTCTACATTCACAATGCGACCTCAAATCTGTCCGTAGGTTCGCTCCAGAATTATCTTGACGGATATATCAAGGAACACGGCGGAAAAATCGACTATATCCACGGCATTGAAAACGTTAAGGCTCTGGCAGAGAAACATAACGGAATCGCTTTTATACTTCCGGATATGGATAAATCACAGCTCTTCCCAACAGTTATAAAGGACGGCGCATTGCCGAGAAAAACCTTCTCTATGGGTCATGCCGACGACAAGAGATTTTATATCGAGGCAAGAAGAATTTCCGAATAAGTAGCTGATATTGGTGTACGTGGCTTTATTTACACTCTCCTTGACAATTTCCTGAAAAAGTATTATAATGGTACACAAAGAGAGGAGTCGGAATATGAAATACGGATTGGTAATGGAAGGCGGAGCAATGCGAGGCATGTTTACTGCGGGCGTCACCGATGTTCTCATGGAAAACGGAATAGAATTTGACTGCGGAGCAGGAGTATCAGCAGGAGCATGTTTCGGCTGTAATTATAAGTCAAAGCAGAACGGCAGGGTGATTCGCTATAATCTGCGGTTTTGCCGTGACAAGCGCTATTGCAGCGTTCAGTCTCTTATCAGAACCGGGAACATGTTCGGAGCAGAATTTTGTTACCACACGATACCCGATAAGCTTGACCTGTTCGACTATAAAACTTACGCTGCAAACCCCATGGAGTTTTTTTGCGTATGTACCGACATTCTCACAGGCAGACCCGTTTATAAAAAATTGAAAACCGCAGATCGCTGCGACCTTGAATGGATGCGCGCTTCAGCGTCAATGCCGTTTGTCTCGCAAATCGTGGAGCAGGACGGCAGAAAACTTCTTGACGGCGGTATTTCGGACTCTATCCCGCTGCGCTTCATGGAAAAAAACGGCTGTCCCCGAAATGTTGTCATACTTACTCAGCCAAGAGATTACATAAAAAAAGCAGGAAAAAGTCTGACTTTAATGAAGCTTTTTTATAAAAAATATCCGGCTCTGATAAAATGTTACGTCGATCGTCCGAAGATGTATAATGAACAGCTTCAATATGTCCGCAGTTCGGAAAAGGACGGACGGGCATTCGTTATTGCGCCGCCGTTTTCTTTGCCTATCGGTCGTGTTGAGCATGACCCCGATAAGATTCTGGAGGTTTATCGTATCGGCAGAAAAGCGGCTTTGAAAAGGCTTGATGACCTGAAAGATTTCATGAGCCGATAAAACAATGCTTTTGTAAAAAAGGAACGCCCTGCAAATCAGGGCGTTTTTTATAAGGTTATATCTTTTAACAGGCAAAATACTTAAAAAACGGTACAGATCTCTCGTCCCGAGCATTCCGGGGCATAGTCCCAGCGGTCGATATGGCTTGAATCGGTGAAATACTCAAAGCTTCTGTCGGCTTCGCAGTCCTCGCAGACATCGACTATCACAAGTTTAAGCTTCATTTTTTCGGGAATGATAGCTTTTATGTATACGCTGACGTTCTGCCCGGGGCGAATATCCTCCCGAAGCTCTGCAAGTCCGGCAAGATTGGGAGCAAGTTCAACAAAGATACCGTAGTTTTCCACGGAACGCACAATGCCGGAAACTGTTTCTCCCATTTCAAAATCTGCTGCATTTTCTTCCCATGTACCGAGCAGCTCCTTGTGGCTGAGACATATGCGGCTGCCTTCACGGGAACGTACAACGGCTTTGATAAACTGTCCCACATTAAATCGGTCGGAGGGATGAGAAATTCTTGATACCGATATGGCGTCGATAGGAATAAGGGACGGTACTCCGCAGCCGATATCCACAAAGCAGCCGAACTGTTCAAGGTGAGTTATCCGTGCGTCGATAACGTCTCCGAGACGCAGTTTGTCGGCGTATTCGGCGATACATTCTTTCTGTGCCGCTGTACGTGAAAGTTCAACGCTGATCTTTCCGTTT
Source organism: uncultured Ruminococcus sp. (assembly GCA_947627275.1). Lineage (GTDB taxonomy): Bacteria > Bacillota > Clostridia > Oscillospirales > Ruminococcaceae > Ruminococcus. Next base: position 61,005 of record CANQVK010000012.1, read on the forward strand.
TCGGAAGATGCGATCCTGATAACTTTAAAGCAGACTATTTTATTTACCCGTGATATAATGGCAATATCGCGGGTTTTTCCTTCGGCTATTCCGACAGCTCCGTTTTCACGCAGAATAATACCCTCCGCACATGGAAGATCGACTATAAGATTATGCGAGCTGTCGCAGACTGCCGCTCTTGCCTCGAGTATCACGCCTTTTTCCATTGCCTCAGTCAGACCGTCAAGGGAGGATATATACCTTTGATTTTCAGCGGTTCTGAAAAGACAGCCTTCGGGTTTGTAATTATTCATGATTTTTTACCTCCGAAATATTGTTTAGTGTATACCCGCCGCTTTGCAAATACTCGTCACCCTAAGTGGGGACCTCTGTTCCCCCCACACCCTGCCAAAGGGGCGATCCCTTTGGAATCTCAGTTTTCGTAACATTCTGCCCCGAAGGGAGCAGAATGTTACGACATTGGTTCAAAGAATCTTCCCTTAACAGAAAGTAAAGGGCAACAGAATCCTCTTAAGTTGACAAGATCGGTTATACAGGACATTAAATAGCGGCAAGTATAAAGCCGGATAAGAAATATCACATTAAATGATATTCTTTTCGGAGGAAAAATATTCATGTCAGCGGCGTATAAATGTTATTGCCCCCCATTGATGTGAGAATAGAGCTTATTTTATTAGTGCCGCTTCCGTCGCATACAATAAAAACAGTAGTCTTGCGGCTTCTTGACGGCTCGGGGATAACGTCCTTTGAAGCAGGGGACTCCAGCACCGCCGTAAGGTAATTCTGCGATGTTACGGCAGTCGGCAGAATGGTGTATATCGTTGCCCCACGAAGCTTTTCCGCTTTGTTGGAATCCCTGTTGTATACAAAATTGGTGGAATAAACTCCGCTTACGTTTTCCCTGATTTTTTTCAAAGCCATTTCAGCCGATTCCGGGCCTTCAAATTCAGCCGTGATCCTTGTTACCATAAGTTGATACCTTCCTTTATTATTTTTGTCTGCATTACATATTTTTTTTGTACGTTTTTATTATTTTTACACAAATTTTAAAAAATATGCGTCTGAAATATTGATTTAATTTTATTTTTAGGGTATAATTATACAGTACGATTTTTTTGTTTTTCCGAAAGGTGGAGAGCGCAGTGGATGTACGTCCGAACGATATACTTATAATGAAGAAGAAGCATCCCTGCGGCTCGACAGAGATGCTTGTACTGCGGTCGGGAATGGACTTCAGACTGAAATGCAGGGGATGCGGCAGAGAATTTCTCGTCCCCAGAAATAAAATAGAAAAAAGCATAAAAAATATCCGCCGCGAGACAGAGGGTTAGCTTTTGCAGACAGTGTTGCCCTAATTTATTTCTAATGTGAAAGGAATTTTTTTATGTTTGAAAAGCTTGCGGTAATGGAGCAGAAGTATGAGGATATAAGCAGCCGTCTCTCCGACCCGGAAACTCTCAGCGATAATAAGCTGTATGCGCAGTTAATGCGCGATTATAAGAACATGACGCCTATTATTGAGAAATTCAGGGAATACAAGGCTTCCGAAAAAAGCTGCAACGAAGCAAAGGAGCTGCTTGACGGAGGCGGACTTGACAGGGACTTCAAGGAAATGGTTCAGACTGAATATGAAGAAAGTAAGGCGGCTATGGAGAATATCCTTCAGGAGCTGAAAATACTTCTTCTTCCCAAAGACCCTAATGACGACAAAAATGTTATTATCGAAATAAGAGGCGGTGCAGGAGGTGAAGAAGCGTCCCTTTTTGCCAATTCGCTTTACCGTATGTACACAATGTACGCAGAGTCAAAGGGCTGGAAGCAGGAGATCCTCACCGCACAGCCTACCGAACTTGGCGGCTTTAAGGAAATAAGCTTTTCCATCGAGGGGGACGGCGCATATTCGCGTCTGAAATACGAAAGCGGAGTTCACCGTGTTCAGCGAGTTCCTGAAACCGAGTCACAGGGACGTATACACACCTCTACGGTCACTGTTGCGGTGCTTGTGGAGGCGGACGAGGTTGAACTTGAAATAAATCCTACCGACCTTAAAATAGATTATTTCCGTGCCAGCGGCGCAGGCGGTCAGCATATAAACAAGACCGAGTCGGCGGTGCGTATAACTTATCTTCCGACCAATGTTGTCGTAGAATGTCAGGACGAGCGAAGCCAGCATAAAAATAAGGATAAGGCTATGAAAATACTTCGTTCCCGTATCTATGAAGCAATGCAGGAGGAGCAGGCGGCTAAGGTCGCTTCCGAAAGAAAAATGCAGGTGGGAACGGGCGACCGCTCGGAGCGTATACGTACCTATAATTTTCCGCAGGGAAGACTTACTGATCACCGCATAGGACTTACAATATACCGTTTGGAGGATATGATGAACGGTAATCTGGACGAGGTTTTTGACGCGCTTGCAACAGCAGATCAGGCTGCAAAGCTTGCAAGTCAGGAAGAATAAAAATGGAAACGATATTGCTTAGTGATTCCGCTGAGGACGTATCAGCCGCAGCGGAACTTATAAAGAACGGGAAGGTCGTCGGCATTCCTACGGAAACTGTATACGGTCTCGGAGCCGACGCCTGTAATGAAGCGGCTGTAAGAGCTGTTTTTGCAGCTAAAGGCAGACCTGCCGACAATCCCCTGATAGTGCATCTTGCCGACTTTTCTCAGGCAGCGCTTTATACGGAGTACATTCCGCCGCTTGCATATAAACTGGCGGAGCGGTTCTGCCCCGGACCTCTTACTATGGTACTTCCGAAAAACGGGAAAATTCCAATGGTCACTTCGGGCGGACTTGATACTGTAGGTATCCGTGTGCCGTCCCACCCCGTAATGCACAGTATAATCGAGAGATCGGGCTGCCCGATAGCAGCTCCGTCTGCGAATATTTCGGGACTTCCGAGCCCTACGTGCGCCGAGCATGTCATGAAAGACATGAACGGCAGGATAGAAGCTGTCCTTGACGGCGGCGATTCAAAATTCGGCGTGGAGTCAACGGTCATCTCTTTTGACAGTGGTGATGCTGTCCGGATACTTCGTCCGGGTGCGATAACAAGAGAAATGCTTCTCGGGGTATGCCGTGAGGTTATTATTGATCCTGCAATACTCAGGGAGCTTAAGGAGGGGGAAAAGGCAGTTTCTCCCGGAATGAAATATAAGCATTATTCCCCGAAAGCGGACGTTGTTATGGTCGAGGGAGGGATTGAGGGCTTTAAGGAGCTTATTTCCCGAAACGATGGCGAGGGAGTGTATTCGCTGATATTTGACGGAGACGAGAAGGATTTTCCGTATCGGTATTTTACATACGGAGCAGACAGCTCCGAACAGGCGCATTGGCTTTTTCAAAGACTAAGGGAGCTTGACGAGATAGGCGCGAAAAAGGTTTACGTCAGAGCGCCGTTGAAAGACGGCGTCGGGCTTGCAGTATATAACCGCCTTATAAGGGCGGCGGGATTCGAGGTGATAAGGATATGATAGGGTTTGAGGTGCTTGTGGTCGGGCTGACGGGTCAGACGGGAGCAGGAAAAAGCACAGTTTCAAAGGTCTTTGCCGAAAATGGATTTGCGGTCATAAATGCCGATATGATCTCACGGACAGTGGTTGAGAAAGGTACAAAGTGCCTTGATGAAATTTCCGATATTTTCGGCTGCGGCATACTGAACTATGACGGAACTCTTAACAGGAGGGCTTTGGGCGATGTGGTCTTTAGCGACAAATCGAAGCTTGAGGCGCTTAATTCCATAATATATCCTTATATAACCAGCGAAATATTAAAGCAGATAAAAGAGTATTCCGACTGTGGAAGAAAGCTTATTCTTCTTGACGCGCCGACCTTGTTCGAGAGCCATGCCGATGATTTCTGCGAGATAATCATATCTGTGCTTGCCGAACCTGAAACAAGGGCGCTTCGTATAATAAACCGTGACGGAATCACGCCCAAGCAGGCAGAGAACAGAATGAATTCTCAGCTTGATGCGGATTTTTTTGCGTCCCATTCTGATTATGTTATAGAAAACAACGACTCCATGGAGGCTGTAAACAGTATTTCCAAGGAAGTTTCAGATAAAATTAAATTTTATTACTATGATATCCGAACGGCAGAAAGCTTTGTCTAATAAGGTATCTGAAAGGAGCTAATCAATATGGAAGAAAAGAACAGCGTTTCAAAGGAACTAAAGGAAAAGCTTTTCCTACAGCGCAAAAACGGTTACCGCAGAATAGACGCTGAGGAAGAAAAAGCGATTTTTGTTTTTGCCGAAGATTACAAGCGTTTTCTGGACATTGCCAAAACAGAGCGGGAGGCAGTTATCGAGGCTGTGAAAACTCTTGAAGCCAACGGTTTTACCGAATACAAAAAAGGCATGAAGCTGAATGCAGGAGATAAGATATACCGTAATAACAGGGGAAAGGCGGTTGTTGCCGCTGTTATAGGTTCGGCTCCAATTGATGAGGGAGTACGGCTTTGTGCGGCGCATATCGACAGCCCGAGACTTGACCTGAAGCAGAATCCGCTTTATGAGGACAACGAACTTGCCCTTTTTAAAACCCATTATTACGGCGGCATTAAAAAGTATCAGTGGACTACGATCCCTATGTCGCTCCACGGAGTTATCGTCAAGGCAGACGGTACTTCGGTAACAGTCAATATCGGCGAGGACGAAAACGATCCCGTATTTTGCGTTACCGATCTTCTGCCTCACCTTGCAACGGAGCAGATGAGCCGTACAGCTGCAAAGCTTGTCAGGGGAGAGGATCTGAATCTTCTTATAGGTTCGATACCGTTCCGCGACGATGAGGCAAGCGAAGCCGTAAAGCTTAACATAATGAATCTTCTTTTTGAAAAGTATGGCATTACGGAGGACGACTTTATTTCCTCGGAGCTTGAAGCAGTACCGGCGTTTAAAGCAAGAGACATAGGCTTTGACAGAAGTCTCATAGGCGGTTACGGTCATGACGACCGCTGCTGCGCTTTCCCCGCATTGAGAGCTGTAGTTGATTGCGCTGAACCCGTTCATACTGTTGTTACTGTCCTCACCGACAAAGAGGAAACGGGCAGCGACGGTAATACGGGTCTGTGTTCGGCGTACTTGAAATATTTTATCGCAGATATTGCGGAGACTCTCGGTTCAAGCGGAAGGAGCGTTCTTTCGGCTTCCGAGTGCCTTTCTGCCGATGTAAATGCGGCATTTGACCCAACGTTCCCCGAGGTCAACGAGAAAAACAACGCCGCATTTGTAAATAAGGGCGTATGTATCACCAAGTATACGGGAGCAAGAGGAAAATCAGGAACGTCTGATGCGTCCGCAGAATTTGCCGGAAGAATACGCCGCCTTATGAACAGCAAAAATGTTGTATGGCAGACAGGCGAACTTGGCAAGGTAGATGCAGGCGGCGGCGGTACTGTTGCGGCGTATATAGCAAACCTTGACGTTGATACCATAGATATGGGAGTTCCCGTTCTTTCAATGCACGCTCCGTATGAGGTCATTTCAAAGCTCGACCTGTATATGGCGTATAAGGCTTTTGCCGCTTTCATTGCGGATTGATTTCGCTTTTCATAACTTAAAAAATCCCCGGGAGATCGGGGATTTTTATTTTAAAAAAACGCGTTTATACTCTAAGTATTTTTTGCGGTTGATATTATTTAAGATAAACAAAATAATTTCGTTCACAGAGCATACACGAAGTATGCACTATTGTTTCATTACTTGTGCATTTTAATGTTTGATTTGCGTTTTTTGTGCTAATTGACTAAAAAAATGATAAAAATTTCTATATTTGATAATGGTTTTTTTGTTGCATATTAAAAAAATATATGATATAATTAAAGGTACAAAATGAGACCGATTGTATAATGCCGAGAACATTCGACATTACCGAAAAGCTCTTTTTTACATATATATTAATTTTTCATGAAAGGATGAAGAAAATGAAAAAATCATTGGTCAAACGCATTGTAAGCGGCGTTACGTCTGCCTTGCTTGCACTTTCTGCTTTTGCTCAGTCCGTCCCTTTGGGTAACTCGGGACTGCTCAGGGCGAGAGCGGCGACAAATTTGAGTGGCGGCAGTGATGTTGACGATGTTACGCTGCTTGTGGGTTCAAACCCGAAAGATCCTGACGGCAAGCCATATGATAAATTTGATTCTGTAGAGGCTGCTATAGAGCAGTATAACATGGATTATGCGCTTGGTATAGCAGGTCGATTCTGTGTTTTTCTTGACGGAGATTTTGAACCTTCGGAATCTGACGCAGAGGGTAGAGTCGCTGTTTCAGGTAGTATTAAGCCAACTTGTGGTTGGAATTATGAAATAGGTAACGGCGATTTTTGCTGGAGAGAAAGACCGGACGGCACATATAAGAAAACCGGACTTGACGTACTTCTTGATAATAGCAATTATGCTAATGTTATTGTTAACGGAGAAATGATGACTAAAGTAAACATGTCGTCAGGTGGTGATTATCTTAAGCCGGACGGAACAGCGGGTAAAGCAAATAAATTGTTTTGGGTCGGTTCAGGTACTAAGGTCGATGATAATGCTGATAAAAACTTAATATATCGTTCGGATGGTTTCAGTGTTTCCAAACAATTTGAGCGTTTGAATTTAACGAGTAAGATGTTAGCCAAAAACAAGTGTTATCAAGAAATTTCATATAATGGGTCTGATACTATTACTTTGAAATACACAGGTGAGGCTGCCGATGTGGTTTATTTTCACCTGACTGAAACGGAATGGGAAGATTTTAGAAATGCTTCGTGCGTTAAGTTTCAAGGTATTCCAAATTTAAAGGAACCGCGAAAAGTTAAAGTAAGTAATGGAACTGACGGTACATGGGATTTAGCATACATCATTATAAATGTTGATGGAGAAAATGTTCATTTGGCAAATATTCAAAATGAAAATGGACAGAAACGTACTTCTATTAACGGCACGTGGATTAGCAGAAGCGAATCTAACGAAAAAGGTGAAGATGCTCAAAGAAAAAATAATCATTATGGCGTTACAAGTTTGTTATATAATTTTCATCAGGCAAAACAGCTTGTAATAGGAAACAACTTTCAGGGTACTCTATTTGCACCGAAAGCAAGTGTAACAGACGAGTATACATTAAATGGATCTAATGATTCGGATATTCGAGGACATTTATCCGGCGCTCTTATTGCAAAAAGCTTTAAGGGCGGTACGGAATTTGGCTACAGACCATTTACAGGTCCTATAGATATACTTGATCTTTCACCCGATTATGCAGTAGAGATAGTTAAGAATGTTCCGGGATTCGGCGGCACTATGATGGAGATCGACGGAGCTACATTTGCCGTTGAACGATGTGATGAAAAAGGAAATCCTACCGGCGAAGTGGTGCAGTATGTGAATGCCGATGCGATAAATACAGGAGTCGGACTGCCTACTTATGAGTATCTTGCTAAGGGGCTTAAACCCGGAAAATATAAGATATATGAAACCGCTTTTGAGAGTACAAATCCTTGGTATCAGGGTTATACGGTAAATAAAGACACATATTACAACATTGAAATAAAAGAGTCGGGAGAAACTTCCGTTCAGAACGCTACATACTCAGAGACTGAGCAGGTTCCCGATGTATACACTATTGGAGTTGACAATTTCACACAGGAAACGGCTGACTCAAAAGTTGAGATCAATGGTTTTGGAGGAATTCCACAGCAGTATCAGGCATATACTCCGGCTGAGGAAGCTCCGATTGAACATACCGTATCATTTGATGTTGATATTGAGAATTTTGCTAATGTTCAATATTCTAAGACAGGAGAAATTCCGAAAAACTTTGTAGTTAAAGAAATGACTTTATTCGCAGGCAGCGATTCAAAAACATTTACAGTTAATAAGTCTATATCATCTAATTCTGAGGGTTCAATTGTTACGCCCGATGAGGTAAAAAATGCTTTTGGAACAGAAACACCTCATATAACAAAGATTGAGTTTAAGTGTTCCGGAGATTTGCCGGCAGCAGAGGGAGCGTTTCCTATTTTCTGTCAGAATCGTAGTTGGAATCATGTTTATGAGACCAGCATCTATTCCGGCATGGACGGCTTGAAATCTGAAATATTACCGATCACAAAGTATTATAAGATATACTATCCTCAGGTTTCGGGTGACAAGATCGCTATTGCACTTCCCGGACAGCAGGCAGGAGCGTGGCCAATAAGCATTGAGGGAACAGAAGTAACACATTCTATCACAATTCCCGTAAAATGTCCCGAAACGGTTACGATCAATGTATTTAACAGCAAAGCGTTTGGTGAAACACCCGATGAAACGGTAACTTATACAATAGCAAATTATATTAAAGATAGTAAAACCATTTCTCTTACCAAAGAACTCCAAAATCAACTTGTTATTGTAAATAAGCCGAAAGGTGATGAGCAGGAGCCAACAATTATTTCAATTGACAAATTACAGCTTGGCAGCGGTGAGGAAGTTGAGGGCGCAGTCATCACTATCAAGAGAACCGGCGAGAATACAGAGCCTTTTGTCAAGGACAGCATTACATGCAATAACGAGACGTATACAATCGAAGGAAATAGTATTTCATTCACATCTCAGACCAAGAAGGACGGAGACACGGAGAATTTTAAGACAGTAATTACAGGACTTCCCGACGGTACATACGAAATGACAGAGACGATAAGCGACGATAACTATGATGTAATTTCAGCATGGACATTCACTATCGAAAAAGGCGTGCTTTCATCAAGCGAGACTGTAGATACAAATACTTCGCATGTTAAATATACCGGCAATGAAATTACGGTTTATAATAAGTATAATGAACCTACACCGCCTCCCGAAGACAAAGAAGTTAAGATAAGCAAGGTTGACACCGAGGGAAATACGGTAGCAAATGCGACTCTTAAACTTACAGGCGTTGACAATGACGGCAATGCGATCGCTTTTGACGCTAATGTCGGCGAGAGTGTAACCGTAGCCGAAAACGGAGAGTTTATTACATGGAAATCAACAAATGAGCCTAAGGTACTTAAGCTCCCGTGCGGCAAGTATACTCTTACTGAGGAGAACGCTCCTGACGGTTACGTTAAATCGGAAAAAAAGCTTGAGTTTGAAGTAAATGGCGACTCGGGTTCGTTGCAGGAAACGTCCGTTCCAAATGTGGATAAATATCCGAAATCTTATACTATAGAAAATGTCCTTACAGATTACTGTGTATTCGTGGAAGGCGACATTTGGAATACAGCGTACGGAGACTATCCTGATGGTAGCAAGACAGGTGCAAACCACATTGTTGGCGCAGTTGCAGTAGGCGGTGACGGATATTTAGGACCGTTTGGCGATACACTTGAGGTTAATAGCTATATTAATCATCTGATAACAGGCGATTATAACTGGGATCACAAGCCTTATCTGGCATATTACGGAACTAAGGCGGAAGACTTGATAATTGACCCTGAGGCTTGGAAAGAAAATCCTGGATTTATTGACTTCACAGAAGCATTTAAGGCATTATCAGCTCAGTCCGCTGAGCTTGCGGCTGACGGCATGACATATGTTCCGATTGATGAACAAGTCGGTGAATCAAATGTCAAGGAAAAGATACTCAAACTGAATTTTGCGGATTATCCAAACAAGAATATTGTTATTCCATACGATATGCTTGCTGAGATCGCTCAGGAAAATAACGCTGCATATGGTGAAAGTGATAACAACGGTCATTTAAAGAACAGCGTTAAGCTTCTCATTGTTGATGAAAATAACGATCCCGTATCCCTTATGAAGCAGGGCTACACTGTATCGTTTACAGGGGTTGGCGATAAAAACGTTGGATTATTCTTTGGCGGAGAGGACTATAGAATTGATGTAAATAATGCCTTGCAGCATGATCTAATTGTTACGCTTTGGTATAATGATATTGGGAAATCATTTTATAATGAATTCAATCAGAGCGGTGGCGTTGGCGAAAATGATTTGAAAGGAATGAATACGATCTGGAATTTCCCGGACGCTACAGGCATACTTAATCCGGGTGCTTTAATCGGTCATTTTGTTTCACCAAAAGCAAATGTCGTACAGTGGTCAGGAAATGCAAATGGCGGATTTATCTGTAAGGATATTTATTCATCAGGTGAGGTTCACTATTTCCCGTATTTCGGAACATTAACAAGTCCCAAGGGTTTGGATATTGACTTTGTAAACGAAAAGACAAAGATCACTGTTGACAAGCTCGAACTTACAGGAGATACGGAAATTCCTGACGCTAAGATAACAATAACTCGTACAGACGGAACATCATTAGACAAAAATGTTGTAAAGTCGGATAACGCTACGTTTGAAATCAAAGAAAATAGTATTTCATTTACATCTAAGACTGACGGCAAAACAACGATCGAGGGGCTTCCTGTCGGCAAATACACATTGATAGAGGAACAGGAGCCTGCGGGTTATGATAAGCTTGTTTCAAGCTGGGATTTTGAGATCAAAGAGGACGGCAGCATTGTTGCAGCAAAACCGACTGAGGAAGAAAAAACAAATTCTCATGTTGACTTTACAGGCAATGATATTTTAGTAAGAGATGCTAAGACTGAAACTGAAAAGTCTCCCCTCAAAATCAGTAAATGGGACATAACAAATAACAAGGAACTTTCCGGAGCAATACTGAAAATCGAGACAGCCGAAGATCTGACAGGCGTAACAGTTGACGGAAAAGAAGCGGAGATCAAGACGGAGAATGAGAAGAACTACTTCACATTTGAATCGAAAGATACAGAGTCGATCATCGCAAATCTCCCGGCAGGCGAGTACAAGCTTATAGAGGACACAGAACCTCTCGGCTATACAAAGGCGACCGAAATAACGTTCAAGGTAGACGAAACGGGAGCAGTTAAGGTACAGAACGCAGACGGCGAGTATGTTTCCGCAAAGGATAACAAGCTCACGGTCGAGGACAGCGTGATCATGGCAACGATCAGCAAGTGGGACGTAACGAACGGCGAGGAACTTTCCGGCGCAAAGCTGACGATCAAATCGGTTGACGGAAAGAATCTTGAAAACGTAACAGCCAAGAGAGACGGCGAGAAAGTCGAGTTTACATACAACGAGACTGATAAGTCAATCACCTTTACGTCAGGCGACAAGCCTACAGAGCTTTCAATGCTCCCGACAGGCGAGTACAAGCTTATAGAGGACACAGAACCTCTCGGCTACACAAAGGCGACCGAAATAACGTTCAAGGTAGACGAAACGGGCGCAGTTAAGGTACAGAACGCAGACGGCGAGTATGTTTCCGCAAAGGATAACAAGCTCACGGTCGAGGACAGCGTGATCACGGCAACTATCAGCAAGTGGGACGTAACGAACGGCAAGGAACTTTCCGGCGCAAAGCTGACGATCAAATCGGTTGACGGAAAGAACCTTGAAAACGTAACAGCCAAGAGAGACGAAAAGGAAGTCACGCTCGAATACAACGAGACTGATAAGTCTATAACCTTTACGTCAGGCGACAAGCCCACAGAGCTTTCAATGCTCCCGTCGGGCAGATACGAGCTTATTGAAACAACCGAGCCGGCCGGCTACATCAAGGCAGAAAATATCACATTTGAAATTGACAAAAACGGCAAGGTTTACATTATAAATGGTGAGGACGAAAACGGCAACACCATTTACGTTGAAAAAACCGACAAAACAGTTGTTATGGAGGACGATCTCTCAGTACTCAGCATCTCCAAGAAAGAGATAGCGAAATCTGAGGAGCTTCCCGGAGCAACTCTGAGACTTACGGCAAACGACAAAACAGCAGATCTCTCGAATATTATCGTAAAGCAGGGAGAAACTGTTCTCACAGCAGAGGACAAGAACCTTACAGTCGGTGATGATTTCATCGAATTTGTATCCGGAAGCGTTGATACGATCATCATGGGACTTCCCAACGGCGAGTATACTCTTACGGAGAAGCTTGCACCTGTTGACAAGGACAAGAATGAAACGCATCTCAAGGCAGAATCAATCAAGTTTACGATTGAAAACGGCATAGTTATTGCGGTAGAAATGTCCGAAAAGGATAAGGATAATTATTCCGAGGGAGACAACGCAGTCGGAACAGGCGTTACAGGAATCGTAATGCGCGATAATACGACAACTACGACTGCTGAGAGCGAAACGACACCGACAACGGACACAGTTTCAACAAGCGAAGAGACTAAGACAGAAACAGCAACTAATACATCCGAAGAGACTAAGACAGAAACAGCAACTGAGACGTCCGAAACGTCCAAGACAGAAACAGCAACTGAAACATCCGAAGCGACTAAGACAGAAACAGCAACTGAGACGTCCAAAACGTCCGCGACAGAATCAACAAGTGAAGCAACTAAAACGTCAG
>CANQVK010000013.1 GCA_947627275.1 uncultured Ruminococcus sp.
GGTGTCCAGTGGACACCTCTGCGAAGCAGAAGCACCGACCGAGCCGACAGGCGAGACTCGAAGCCCTGCATAGCGTTCAAGCGCTCCGCAAAGGGTGAATTTCCAAACAGTCCGCCGGACTGCTTGGAAAGAGGGAACGCCCTGCAAGAGAGGGCGTTCCCTTATTAAAAACACGATACTCCGTTGCTTTAATAAGAGAAAAAGTAATCCTTAAGTTGTAGACAGTGTTACAAAAACAACTCCCCTGAGCATAAGGGGAGTGAAATTAACGAAAATTTATTTATTTTTTCTTCTTATCAGCACAGCCACAAGGTCGGGACCTATATTTGAAGCGACTGCACAGCCTATCTTTGAAAACATTTCAGCCTTTCTTCCGACTCTCCTGAACATTTCCTTTTCGATCTCTTTGGCAAGAGTATCGTCCCTGCCGTGTATGATCAGATACGGCGTCTGAGGCGTCATGCGCTTTTCAACACAATCTACAAGCTTCGTTACAATATTTTTTTCACCGCGTATTTTTTCAACGGTAGTCGTCTTGTTATCGGCGAACTCGATTATCGGCTTAAGTCCCAGAAGCTCTCCGGCAAATGCGGCAGCAGCGGAGATCCTGCCTGATTTTCTTGCATATTTAAGGTTATACGGGACGGCGTAAATTGCGCACACGTTGAACCAATCCTCAAGATAAGCCGCTATATCATCAGCCTCTGCGCCTTTGCGTATCTTCTTCATTGCCTCCATGATAGGATAACCGTAGAAAACCGTATAGCACCGAGAGTCTATATTGAATATACGCACTTTTCCTTCAGCTTCGGGATTATTTTCAAAGAAATCATTCTTTCCGATAATGGAATTGTTATAAGTTCCCGAACCTGCGCTGTTGATAGATACGCTTATAATATCGGTATAGCCCTCGTCATAGAGCTTTTTATACGTCTCCTCAAAAATAGCCGGAATTATCTGCGAATGCTTGGGGATCTCGTCTGATTTAGCCATCATTTCGTAAAATTCGTCGGCTGACTTGTCAAAAGTCTCACGAAAAGTCTCGCCGCAGAAATTTATTTCAAACGGCAGAACAGTTATCCCTATTTCCTCGATCGTTTCCTTCGGAAGATCGCAGCAGCTATCGGTCACTATCATAATTTTAGACATAGTATCATCTCCTTTTTCTACTTTTGTACACTGTCTTCCTTAGCGGAGGACTTTAGCTTATCGCACTGTCCCACACTTAAGTTGTGAATAGTGTCTTTTTATTGCCAAGTATACTCGGTCAGCTTTCCCTCGCGTGACAGGTCGGGGTAGTCCCATTGACGAAGCGTCTCGTACACAGCTATAGCGACGGAATTTGAAAGATTCAGACTTCTGAGTTCATTGCGCATTGGTATTCTAACGCAGCTATCGGGATTTTCGTACAGCAGCTTCTCAGGAAGTCCCTTATCCTCTCTCCCGAAAATAAGATAGCTGTTATCGGGATATTTCGCATTACTGTGAACATGCCTGCCTTTTGTAGTAAAATAGAAAAAGTGACCGCCCTTATTTTTTTCAAAAAAATCGTCAAGACCGTCGTAATACGTAATATCCAGTTTATCCCAGTAGTCAAGTCCGGCGCGTTTCAAATGCTTGTCCGTAATTTCAAATCCGAAAGGACGGACAAGATGAAGTTTTGCTCCCGTAACGGCGCAGGTACGTGAAATATTGCCTGTATTCTGCGGAATCTGCGGCTCAACAAGAACTATGTTAAGATAAGGCATTTTTTCTCCTCATGAATAAAAAATAATTTTTTTCAGAAAATATATTATGACCGTTTCAGATATATAGCCACTGTATGCAATTTTAGCGTGGTATAGTGGGTATACAACGGTTAAAATAATTGTCATGGAGTAAGATATGAATATAAAAGCTATTACAACAGGCGTTACCGCAGGAGCAGCCGTAGGCTTCGCATGGTATGCCTTAGCGTCAACAGGAGCAAGAAAACGCCACAGCATCAAGAAAAACGCAGGCAAGACCCTTAAAGCCGCAGGAAATCTCCTCGAAGATATTACCTCTATAATCGGCTGATATTAAATCGTTCGGAACGGTATGCAGTACAAAGTATTTACCGTTCCGTACATATTATTCGGACTTTTTGTTTTTTCTGAATCCTAAATAGCTTTCAAGAATTATCGTTGCCGCAACGGCGTCTACTACCGCCTTGCGCTTTTTTCCTCTTGTATTGGTAACGTTCATATAGTTATGGGCGGAAACAGTAGTACACCGCTCGTCCCAGAGTTCAACGGGACAGCCTGTAAGCTCTTTCAGTTTTTCCGCAAACAAACGGCATTTTTCGCACCGTTCTCCTATAGTGTTATTCATGTTTTTCGGATAACCCACAACTATCAGCTCGGCATGATGTTCTTTTGCGGCAGCCGCCGTTTTTTCAATACATTTATCAAAATCCTTTTCAGAGATCACGCCGACAGGACTTGCCATGAGTTCGCTTTTTCCGCAGACGGCAAGACCTGTACGAGAGTCCCCGAAATCAACAGACATAATTATCATATCAGCTTACCACGGCTTGACGCTGCCGATAATATCGCAGACAGAAGCGATCCCCTTACTATCGAGAAATTCGTTCATTTCCTCAACTATCCTTACAGGCGCATAGGGGTCGGTAAACAACGCAGCGCCGACCTGTACGGCGGACGCTCCAGCCATCATCATTTCTACAGCGTCACGTCCCGAGGATACGCCGCCCATGCCTATTACGGGAATCTTGACCGCATTTGCTGTCTGCCATACCATGCGGACGGCTACGGGGAAAACGGCAGGGCCGCTTAATCCTCCCACATTATTGCGCAGTATCGGTCTGCCGGTATTTATATCAATTCTCATGCCAAGAAGCGTATTTATCAGCGATACTGCGTCCGCGCCTGCCGCTTCGACAGATCTTGCAATATCGGCAATACTTGTAACATTAGGCGATAATTTTACGATAAGCGGTTTTTTTGTAGCTGCTCTGACCCTTTTTGTGACCTCGGCAGCCATTTCGCAGCTTGTGCCAAACGCAGCTCCGCCCTGCCTGACATTGGGACAGGAAATATTAAGCTCTATCATATGAACTTCCGTATCGTCAAGCTTAGCCGCAGCTTCCGCGCATTCCTCTGGCGTTGAACCTGCAATATTAGCCAATATTACAACGTCCTTAGTCAGCAGATACGGAAGATCGACGTTGATAAAGTGATCTATCCCGGGATTCTGAAGTCCTACGGAATTAAGCATTCCGGCAGGAGTTTCAGCGATCCTCGGCGAAAGATTTCCCGTTCGCTTGTGAAGCGTAGTTCCTTTTGTTGCAATGCCGCCAAGCTTGTTGAGCGGAAACAATTCTTCGTATTCACGTCCATATCCGAATGCTCCGGACGCAGGGATAATGGGGTTTTTAAAATCAACGCCGCATATATTTACAGACATATCAGCCATTACCAAAGCACCTCCTCAGCATTGAATACGGGACCGTCCTTGCATACATGCGCAAAATATTCTTCGTCATTCCGCACAGTACGACATGCGCAGCCGAGACATGCGCCTATTCCGCATGCCATACGTTCTTCAAGGGAAACCTCGCAGTAAATATTTTTTTTCTTGCAAATAGCTGCGATACTCTTAAGCATGGGCATTGGTCCGCAGGCGAAAACAGCGTCTACACCGCCATTTTCCGCCAACTCGGAGAATGGTTCGGTAACAAAGCCGTGAATGCCTGCCGAACCGTCGTCGGTGCATAGTATCGTATCAGCGCCGCTTTTTTTGAGATCCTCCTGAAGTATAACAGCCGAGCTGTTCCGGAATCCGCATACGGCAACTGCTTTTTCTCCGTAGAACTGCGCAAGCGGCAGCATCGGAGGAGTTCCGATACCTCCGCCGACAAGAACGACCCTATTAAACTTCTGGTCAACCGTAAATCCATGACCGAGAGGCGCAAGCATGTCCACTGTATCTCCCTTATTGAGCCGTGCAATTTCCGCCGTTCCCTCTCCTCTTATCTCGAAAACGATGCGGAGCGTTCCTTTTTCCCTGTCGATACCGCAAATGGAAATAGGTCTGCGGAGTGTGAAGCTTCCTGTTCTTATATGGACGAACTGCCCGGGAACGGCAATTGCGGCAATCTCGGGACAGCTTATCTCAAAGCTGTAAATTTCCCGTGCTATAGCCGTTTTAGCCGTTATTAAATATTTTCCCTGTGTATATTTCATATAAACTCCTTATTGTTCCTTTTTTGTGCCGCAGAGCTTGCATTTGCCGAACATGCCGAACTTACCGCCGCAATTCGGACAAAGTCCCTGCGATTTCAAGTAAGCGGAAATACACTTGAAACGGTAAAC
This sequence comes from uncultured Ruminococcus sp., assembly GCA_947627275.1. Taxonomy (GTDB): domain Bacteria; phylum Bacillota; class Clostridia; order Oscillospirales; family Ruminococcaceae; genus Ruminococcus. Next base: position 4,356 of record CANQVK010000013.1, read on the forward strand.
ATCAGACGCTTCATACGCCGTTCCTTTGAAATAAATGCTTTTTACGCCGTTTTCAGACGCTTTTCTGCTTATTTCAAATGAGGGATTTGTATAATCATTCTCAGGTTCCCATGTAGTATAGCTGCTTTCAAATACTATTTCCTTCAATCCGCAGCACATGGCGTTATACATGATCTGCTCAACAGATGCTGGGATAGTTATTGATTTCAGACTGCCGCAGTCGGCGAAGGTCTTATATTTTATATTTTTTATTTTATTGGGCAGGCGAACGTTTGAAAGAGAATCGCAGCCTTCAAAAGCGGAATCGCCGATTTCCGTAACAGTATCGGGAATATTAACGGTTTTTATACCCGTGTTTCCTTTAAATGCGCCCGAATCAATTTTCGTTATGTATTCGGGAATATCAATGTCCTCATCGTGTCCCGCATATTTTACAAGAATATCCTTATTGCAAAGGAAAATATCTCCCGTCAGAACAGGCGCCGCCTTTTCGGTTACCTTTTCCTCATCGTCATTTATAATATCAATTTTTTCTCCGCAATGTCCGCAATACCAGCTCTCAAGCCTTTTTTCCGCAAAAAGAAGCGCCTTGCACTTAGGGCAGACGATCTGGATGTAATCGTTAAGTTCCATGTCTTTTCAGTACCTCCTGTGTATTTGATATTTATATTATATCATAATCAACTGAAAATTTCAATATCCGCAAAGAAAATTATATTTTATACTTTATTTGCGCAAAAACAAGGGTACGGCAAAGTATGCCATACCCTTAGAACCTTTTTAGTATTTGTCATTTTCCTTCAATTATCTCGGGTAGCTTGGTGATGACTTTAGCGTCCAGCTTTTGAATGGCAAGAGCATCGCTTGGGAGAACTCCGTCTCCGGGATCGCAGCAGTCGGCATTAGCCGCACCCTGCTCCGAAAGACCGTATTTATCGGGATTGCCGAGAGCCTGCAATATCGCCGTAGAATCGGCAATTGTCACCTGTTTGTCGCAGTTAGCATCGCCGAGGAGAGTTACCTTTATGTTCGCGCCTGTAGTGGGAGCAGTTGTGGGATTTGTAATAGTAGTAGTTGTTGTGGTTGTGGTTGTAGTTGTGGTGGTTGTAGTTGTTGTGGTGGTTGTTGGAACACTTACCTGTATTATTGTATCTTCATCTTTGTAACCACATATTTTACCGAAAGAACCAGTATTGGTTTGACCAGTTCCTGAATTGGAACATCCATAAAATTCTGAATAATACGCACTGCCACATATACCGCCGACCCTATTTTCAACGATTGGTGGGAAATCATCGCCTTTATATGGGTTATATCTATAGCATTTTTTCAGCATATAGTAGGTGTTTCCGTATTCATTTGTGTATGAAAAGACCGTTTCATCTGTTTCATAAGTTATAGACGGAGTTTTTCCTGCTATTATTTTATTTGTGCAATTAATACTTCCCATATTCTGACAGGAATAAAAATCTGTACCTTGGGAATAACCGCATATACCGCCAACATATTGTTCTGAATCAACCCAATCGTTTTGCGGATAACACTCATAATAAATTTTTTTACTAAGAGGATCAAGGTTCACAACCTTACTTGTATAAACAACGGTTTTACTTTGGAGTGGAGTTGCGTTAGCTGTTATGGTTCCATTTTGGGTACATTTAGTTATAGTAGCATTAGTTGATCGAGCGCATATTCCACCGATATACATTAGTGATTCTCTGTGGTCTGTTGAGCGGGTAATATTAACAGAAGAAGTACATTTTTCGATTTTACCCGAAATCAGCTCACCACATATTCCTCCTATGTACACGTTTTCTGCTGAATAGTGCATGCCGCCTTGGGATTCAGGCGTATTGCTGATAATAGTACCGCTTACATTACAGCCTGATATAGTTCCTTTGCTTACATTTGCTACTATTCCTTTTGTTATTATTTGTTGTGATGGAATCTGAAAGCTTATGCTTGAATTGAAATCTATTTCTTTGATAGTTCCATAGTTCGTTTTTATAAATGGATGCTTCAATCCAGAAATAGAATGACCATTTCCTTCAATAGTACCTTCAAAAGTATTCATTGAGTCTATTGCAGATGTACCTCTGAAATCAATGTCGTTGAGCAGAAAAATAATCTTGTCTTTAAATGTGTTGTCGGATTTGTTTAATTCTACAAGTCCTGCAAGCTGAGATGCAGTACTTATCTCATATGTAGGCAAATCATCTGAATACCATGATGTATCAGAAGTTTCGTCCCATGTACTGCTGACTGCACTTGCTGTAATCACGGTATTGCTTGTCACGTTTTCGACAGACGGCAAAGCTCCGCCAACAACACAGCAGGCAAGAATGCCTACAACAATTTTCTTAACATTCATTATATAAACCCTCCATTTCAAAGTTTATATAATTATAACAGTTTTTTTTTTTTGTCAAGTAATATGCAAAAACTGCACAAAAAATCTGCATTATAGCTAAAACTTAGAAGTTATTGTTGAAAAAACTGTAAAAAAGCGAACCCCAAAGGATTCGCTTTCGTTATTATATCAAATTAATTCTTCTCAGATAGTTCGGGAAGTTTAGTGATAACCTTTGCGTCCAGCTTTTGAATGGCAAGAGCATCGCTTGGGAGAACTCCGTCTCCGGGATCGCAGCAGTCGGCATTAGCCGCACCCTGCTCCGAAAGACCGTATTTATCAGGATTACCGAGAGCCTGCAATATCGCCGTAGAATCTGCTATAGTGACCTTGCCGTCACAATTGGCGTCGCCTAAAATGCCCTTACCCGAGCTTGTAGGAACTTCAACAGGCTTTGTGGGAACTGTCGAAGGCTCTGTTGCCGAAGTCGGGGTCGGTTCTGTTTTATCCTCCGTTGACGGCTGGGGACTTCCGCTGTAATAGTCGGAAAGGGAAATACCGTTGCCCGACTGTCCCAGCTTGATCTTATGGTCAAGGCTGATAAATTTGCCGTTTTCATCCTGCCAAAGTGAGGGTTCTACAAAAGCGTATTTATCTTCGTCCCATTTGCCGAAATTATCATAAACCAGTCCGCCCGTGTCGCCTGAGTTTTCATTGAAGCACCAGAAAGTATGGTGAATGCGCTTTTCTATCATGTAATCACGGAGCAGCGTCATCCATTTGAGGTTATCGCCCGTCGGGTCGTGTTCCTTGTCGATAAATCCGCCCCATTCGCCCATAAGAAGCGGCGAAATGTTCTCCTCGACAAGATATGCCCATGTATCGTACCAGTAGTCGTCAAGGAGCGTCTGACGGGTAAAATCCTTTTCAAACCAAGTCTGCTGCCATACAAGCGGTCCGTAATCATGCGGAGAATACACAAGCTGCGACTGATGTTCGCCAAAATCAATAGGATAATCTCTTGCGCCTCGGAAATTGCCTCCCCACCAAGCGCCGTAATAAGGCTGTTTGCTTTCATCGCCGTAATGCGCATAATCAACGGAGGGAGAATCCCATGTGCTGCCTATTTCAAATTTCGGATAGACCTCGATCCCCTCTACCATAATAAGAAGATTCGGATTAATGTCAAGTATCGCCTCAGCGCATGTCTCAGCAGCGTGTTTCCAGTTATTCGGAGCGGTCGAATCGTCCCATATAGCCATTCCCTGACCGTCATTCTTTCCGTGCGGCTCGTTTTTCAGGTCGATCGCTATGACCGTATCATCGTCCTTATAGTAATCGGCAAACCATGTAAGCGCCTCTATCCAGTCCTCGGTGGAGAAATTGCTGTCATACCACAGCGGTACCTGATGACCGCTCGATGCGGTAGTTGCGCTGTGAATATCTATCATGATCTTAATGCCGTTTTCTCTGCACCATTCAACAGCCTTGTTCCATATATCAAAGCTGTACATAGGCGTACCGCCCTGAACGCCCTCGATAGTAAGCTCGGGGTTTTCGTACTCATTTATTTTTATCATGGTATCGGGTTCGTTGTTTTTCCATTGAAGCAATATCTCGGTAGACATAGGCACACGAAGCAGATTAAAGCCATGATCGGCTATTTCGTTGAGCATTTTGTGCATATTCTGCGACCATACGCCATCGAAAACCTGACTTCCCACATTGTAGCCAAACCAGTTGCAGCCCGTAAGCCACACAGGGTTGCCGTTCATATCAACGATCTCAGCATTCTCATTTACGTGAAGCCAGTCGTCATGATACTCGTCGGGCGCAGCTTTGGAAACTTCGGTCGGGAGCTTGACAGACAAAGCCGTGCCGAGCATTACAGCCGCAGCTATAACTGCCGCCGTCTTTTTAATAAATAAACTCATAAATATTCCCTCTCTTAAACAAATTCAGATTATTCGTATACATAATTTGTTCATATTAATTACATTATATACTATTATTGACAAAATGTCAAGTTATTTCTGCATATTTTCAAGAAACAAAAAAGGTGTAGAGCCTTGAAAAAAGACTTTACACCTTTTCGGATTGTTAATTATAGCGAACGCTAAAACATTTTGTCGTTTGCTATAGTTATTGCTGTTGTTATCTTCGTATAAAAAGTCATCAGCACTGTGGAATTTACTCGCTTAAGACGCCCCTCAAAATTTTTTTATCCGTACTTGACAAATCATGTCAAAAGTGGTATACTAAAACAAATTGAATAGCAAGAAAGAAAATACGGTTTGAAAAGTTGTTGACTGAGTAGATCAAAAGGGAATCCGGTTCAAATCCGGAACAACCGCCATTACTGTGTTTGATGAATGAAAAACAACAGCCATTGGGTTCAGCCTGCGGGCGAAGATCTGAGAAGGCGTTTTTCGCGCGGCATTTTAATATGCTGCTTTGTCATTAGTCAGGAGACCTGCCGTAATTTCTAAAGGTTTATCACGGGCTTGGGCGAGAAGAGTGCAGCCGATCTATCAGTAAACAGGGTAAATACCCTCTTGATCATAGGCTTCGCTTTAATTTTTTGCCGTAATAAGAGTTTTTTCTTCCTGTGTGATATACTGTGATTAGTTGTGCGTTCTCGTGTTTAGCGGGGACGCTTTTTTGCTTTAGGAGGTCGATATGTTTACCGAAGAAATGGCTGTAGAAATGCTGAGAAAAAAATTTGACGAGCTTGAACGTCTGCCGAAAAAAGAGGATTTTGATGGCGCAGACGTCGCAAGGATCAAAAGCAGGCTCGGCCCGTGGAACAGAGCATTGGAAGCTGCGGGTCTGAAAAAAAAGAAACCTCGGCAAGGAAAAAAACGAAAAACTAAGGAGAAAAATTATGAGTAAAAAAATTGTTAGCTTTCTGACGGCGTTTGCCGCAGCGGTGAACTTTGTCCCATGCGCGGCATTTACGACCTTTGCCGTTTCACAGCATGACGACGCAGTTCATGTCATTGTGGAAAACACAACCTTCACTCCCGAATCAGAGGACTGGAACGACAGCTTCTGGTACGGTACGCTTGTTGATACGTGGATAACGCTTGATGAAAATTCTACCATGATGACATGTATCGTTGAAGCTCTTGAAGCTGACGGTCATACGGCAGACGGTGCGGAAAACAACTATATTTCAAGTATTGACGGTTTGAGCGAATTTGACGGCGGATTTATGTCAGGCTGGATGGGTACTCTCAACGACTGGTTTACCAACGAGGGTTTTAACAGTTGGACTGTTGCTGAAGGCGAACTTGAAGCAGGCGATGAGATACGCGTAATGTATACCTGCGCATACGGCGACGATTTAGGCGGCAGCTGGGAAAATAACGATTCCACCATAAAAGATATTGCTTTCAGCGCCGGTTCTCTTTCAACTGCTTTCGATAAAGATACGCATGAATATACTCTCAGCGTTCCGTCAGATGTGGACAAGCTCACCATAACTCCAACGGCGAGCAACAAGAACTTTCAGGTGCGCACAAGAATAGGCGATACGACATATAAGCGCACAGATGAAATACCTGTTGCCGACGGTACGGAAATTATTGTCGAGTGCAACTACGAAGGCTCTCTCAGCATGAATGAGAACGCTGACAGCAACGCGTATACTATCACAGTAAAAAAAGAATCTTCTGTTCCCGCCCAGTCTCAGGACGTTTCGGCAGTTCTCAATGAGGCGATGGCACAGCTTTCGGAAACCGTGAATGCGCCTGTTTTCGGTACTACAGCAGGAGAATGGAGCGTACTCTGTCTTGCGCGTGGAGGTTACTTCGACAAAAACAACAAATATTTCACGGATTACTATGACCGCATTGTTGAAACTGTAAACAGTACCGCTTCATCAGTTAATATGAACGGAGCTTTGCATAAAGTCAAATCAACGGAAAATTCGCGTCTTATCGTTGCCCTTTCTTCTATCGGTAAAAATGCCGAAAGCGTAGGCGACTGGAATCTTATTACGCCATACAGCGATTTCAGCTGGATAAAAAAACAGGGTATCAACGGCCCTGTATGGGCGTTGATCGCGCTCGATTCAAATAATTATCAGACAACAGACCCTACTATCCGCCAACAGTGCATTGATTATCTTCTCAGCAAGCAAACTGCGGACGGCGGCTGGGCAATGTCAGGAACCGCCGCCGACCCCGACATGACAAGTATGGCTATTCAAGCTCTTGCAAGTTATACGGATGACAGCAATGTAAAAACTGCCGTTGATAAGGGAATCAGCGCACTCTCATCGCTTCAGAAGGATACAGGCGGTTACGCTTCATGGGGTTCGATAAATTCAGAAAGCATAGCGCAGGTCATCGTTGCATGTACCACTCTTGGAATAGATCCCGATACAGATAAAAGATTTGTCAAGAACGGAAATTCCGCCGTCGATGCGATACTCGCCTTTTATGATGCGGATTCGAGAATGTTCAAGCACACGGCTGATACGGAAGGAAACGCAATGGCTACAGATCAGGCGATTTATGCCCTTGCCGCATACAACAGATTCCTGAACGGTCAGACTTCGCTTTACGATATGTCAGATGTCAGCTTTGACAGCGAAAAGACTGACGGTCTTACCGCTTCTCTCGGTCTGCCGCAGGAGATAAGCAATAAAAAGGGTACGGCGTTCAACGCTGTTGTAAATATCGACGGATGGGACAATGAAGCAAATTATAAGCTTATGGACTGTATCGTTGACGTTCCCGATTCCCTTACGGTAACAAGCGTTACAATGGGCGAACGGGTTTCAGGCGGACAGATAAGCTGGAATCTTGAAGAAACAACGGGCAAGCTCCGTATCGTTTATTTCGACCCCGAGAAAAATAACAGCATTTCTATCAGCGGAACGGACTTCCCTGCTGAATTTTTTATCATTGGTCTTGAAGCAAAGGAAAAGCTGACAGCGGATAAGCTCGATATCGCTGTTTCGGGAATGTCCATGAAGTTCAGCTCCGATTCCGAAAGCGAAGTTTCTATTGAGGTCGTAGATACCTCTAAGGCAAGCGGTACTGTCAATGTTGTGGAATCAGTATCGTTCAGCGCATGCGTGCTTTATCAGGGCGACGGAATCGACCTTATTCCCGAAAGCAAAATGGCAGTATGCGTATCTGTCGCAAATCTGGACGAGCAGTCCGAACTTACATACAATGACGGCACGAACAGCTATAACTTCCTTTACAGCGGCGAGATCACACAGAAAACAGGCGTTCTGAACTATGTTGCGCTTGTTGACAGTTCTATTGCGGTCACGAGCTTTGTGAACGCCGACAACTTCACGTTCGGCACAGAAGCAGGCGATTCCCTGAGCTTCGGCGATGTAAACGGCGACGGCGTTATCAATGCGCAGGACGCTCTCAATTCAGTAAACGCATGGCTGAGAAAAACCGATGCACCTACAGATATTGAAATCCTCCGACTGAACGTAAACTCCGATTCAAGGATAAATACATTTGACGCTTTGGGAATAGTTGAGCAGTTCGTTCACGGCTCTGAGTACATCATTGTAAATAAAGCGGCTATGGCTTATACACCTGCGGAGTAAAGGGAAACCGTAATCATGGAAAATGAAGCAACAAAAAATAAGAAACTATCAAGGAAAAAGAAGATTTTTATTGCGGTTATTGCTTTTCTGATAATAATTCTGATAATATTACTGTTTATCATAATTAAAAAAAAGCATACTAATAAAAATATTCCGACCCTGACAATTGTTACTCCTGCAAAGCAGAGTATATCCGCTAATGAAAATTTTACTGTTGATGTAGAACTTTCGGGCTTGGGCGACGTTCTTTATCCTGCCGCAAGCCTGAGCATCGTTTTCGATTCCTCTCGCCTTGAGTTCATGGGCATAGAGGAAGGAAACGTCATGACTCTTGGCGACGAACGTGCAGACGGAAGTTCATATCAGCTTCCAGATTGGAGCGTTGACATCAAACGCTCCAACGAGATAGGACAGATAAACGTTATGTATCTTGATCTGACAGGCGGAAAATACGCATTTTCCAAAGATTGCCTTGACGAGGACGACAGCTTGCTTATGCGGCTGTCGTTCCGTTTAAGAGGCAGCGCAAAGGCGGGAGATGTGTATGACCTGACGTTTGCGGACGCAGCGTTTGCAGCGTCGGACGAAAGCAAAAGCCTTGCAAGCATTAAAAATACGCTGAAAACAGAAAACGGAAAGGTCGTGGTCAAGGAGTGAGGCGTATAAAAATACTTCCTTTATTTATCTGCATCATGTTTCTTCTATGCGGCTGCGATCTGAAGGGCGGAAAAAATTATCAGGGAACTATGGAAATTCCCGAAAACGGAATCGTTGACGTATCAATATTCAAGCAGATAAAAGAGGACAGCGCAGTTGTGACCTTTAAGGGGAACTCCAACGGCTGTGATTACGAATGGGTCATTTTCGGCGATGATATTCCCGAGCCTAAAACCTTGAATTTAGCCGTTGAGATCGCTGAAAAACAGGAGGAACGTTCTTCGGGACTCAGCTTCAAATCGCAGGAAAGCTTTGGTTTTGCTCCCGTACTGTCCATACATCTCAATTCAAACTGGAATTGTCAGAACGCTACGGTATATGACAGCGGCAGCAAGGCTGTCTGCGGCGCTTCCGTAACAGGAAGCGAAAACAGCATTATCAATTTTTCCGTTGACAACAGCGTGGGAAAATTTATCGTCCGTGCCGATGACGAAAGCGAAAGCAGCCCTATAATTGCCGAAGCGCCAACAGAAACAATTGCTTCTTCCGATGCAGCCGAAACAGAAAATACAAAAACCGATTCTTATCTGACGCCTGTAAAGCCTAATTCCCCGAATGCTGTATCGGGCGGCGGCAAGCGTATTATTTCGGACGGCTCGGCAACTGAACAGGACAAATACAAGACCGACCCTGTTCCCGAGGGCAGACCAATGCCGGTAGAACCCGAAGATACCGAGATAGACCGCAGCAAGGCATACACTTGCACTTTTTCCATAGAATGCTCCTCTATTCTCAATAATCTTGCCGACCTGAATCCCGAAAAAATCGACGTACTGCCCGCCGACGGAATTATCCTGCCTGCCTGCGAAGTGGAATTTTATGAGGGAGAATCGGTATATGACGTATTGCAGCGTATCTGCAAAGAAAATAATATCCACATGGAGGCTTCATGGACTCCGATCTACAACAGCGCCTATGTCGAGGGTATAAATAATCTGTACGAATTTGACTGCGGAAGTCTGTCCGGCTGGATGTACCGTGTAAACGGCTGGTACCCCAATTACGGATGCAGCCGTTATCAGCTCACTGACGGAGAGGTAGTCGAATGGCGATATACCTGCGACCTCGGAAACGATGTCGGCGGCGGTTATGCGGTGTCAGGAACATGATGTACCGCGATACCTTTTCGTCATTTCACCCGATAGTAAATTTTCTGTTTTTCGGACTTGTTTTTGCATTTTCAATGTTTATAATGCACCCTGTCATGCTTATTATCTCTTTGACATCTGCGCTTCTGTACGCCGTATACCTTGACGGAAAGGGAACGCTGACGTTCTGTCTGAAATTTCTGCTTCCAATGACGCTTGCCGCCGCAATAATAAATCCGGCATTCAGCCATGAGGGAATGACCATATTACGCTATCTTCCGTCAGGCAATCCGCTTACCCTCGAAAGCATTCTGTACGGAATATCCGCCGCCGTCATGCTTGGGGCTGTAGCGCTGTGGTTTCGGTGCTATACAGCGGTAATGACCTCTGACAAGTTCGTTTATCTTTTTGGAAGATCGATCCCCTCACTGTCGCTTATATTGAGTATGACGCTGCGGTTCGTGCCGAAATTCACAGCTCAGCTTGAAGCTGTTCGTGACGCGCAATTCTGCATAGGACGGGACGTTTCCAACGGGAGTATTTTCAGGCGTATAAAAAATGCTGTCACGATCGTTTCAATTATGATAACATGGTCGCTTGAAAATGCTGTTGAAACGGCTGAAAGCATGAAAAGCAGGGGCTACGGATTAAAGGGACGAACCGCATTTTCAATATACAGATTTGACAGCAGGGACAGAACAGCGTTGACATGGCTGATATTCTGCGGCGTTTTTCTTATCTGCGGAATATTGGCAAAGGGCTTGAAATGGCGTTATTTTCCCTGTATCAAAGGGACGCTGACAGAACCGTTCACGATATGCTTTTTTATCGTCTATGTATTTCTTTGCATGACGCCAATTATAATTGATCGAAGGGAGGACAAAGTATGGCGATCGTTGAGATCAGAGATCTGAGCTTTTCATATCCCGAATGCACCGAAAAGGCTCTTGATAATGTAAGTCTGAGCATTGAGCAAGGCGAATTTTTTGTCCTCTGCGGAGCGTCCGGCAGCGGAAAATCGACCCTGCTCAGACAGCTTAAAACCGACCTTGCCCCAAACGGCATCAGGTCAGGAGAAATTATGTTTAAGGGACTGCCGCTCGATGCGTTACAGCGCAGGGCGCAATCAGAAAAAATCGGATTTGTGGGTCAATCCCCCGAAAATCAGATAGCTACGGATAAGGTCTGGCACGAACTGGCATTCGGACTTGAAAGCCTTGGATACAGCACGGCGGAAATTCGTGGACGTACTGCGGAAATGGCGGCGTTTTTCGGCATTGAGAAATGGTTTCACAAAAGCGTGACGGAGCTTTCGGGAGGTCAGAAGCAGCTTTTGAATCTGGCGTCTGTAATGACGCTGCACCCTGACGTTCTGATACTTGACGAACCTACAAGTCAGCTTGACCCCATAGCCGCTTCGGAATTTCTCAACGTGCTGAAAAAGATAAACGCCGAGCTTGGAATAACCGTGATACTGACGGAACATCGCCTTGAAGAAGCACTCCCGATGGCAACCCGAACAGCCGTAATGGAAACGGGAAAAATAATCTGCACAGGTACTCCGAAAGAGGTCGGCGGTATGCTGAAAGCAATGGAAAACAAAATGTTCCTTGCAATGCCCGCGCCAATGCGGATATGGGCGGCGGTGAAATCGGACTTGGAATGTCCCGTAACGGCTGCGGAGGGCAAAAAATGGTTCAATGAATTTGCGGAAAAAAATCCTGTTTTTGAGCTTCCGACGAAACGTATCGCGCAATGTTCAGACGAAACAGCAGTTGACATTTCAGAAGCATGGTTTCGTTACACTAAAAACGGAGCAGACATTATACGAGGACTCGACCTGAAAGTGCGAAAAGGTGAATTTTTAGCTATATTAGGCGGAAACGGCGCAGGCAAGACAACGACGCTGAAGCTTATAAGCGGACTGAAAAAGCCGTATCGGGGAGAGGTCACGGTCAACGGAAAAACAGTGTCCCTGCCTCAGAATCCGCAGACATTGTTTGTTAAAAAAACTGTCCGTGAGGATTTGCTTAAAATGACAAAGGAGCTTCCAAAGGAGATCAGGCATAATCGTTTTGCTTATGTCACAGCGCTTTGCAGGCTTGAAACTCTTCTTGACCGTCACCCCTATGACCTGTCGGGAGGCGAACAGCAGCGAACGGCTCTTGCAAAAATTCTCATGACCGACGCCGAAATACTGCTCCTCGACGAACCTACAAAGGGCTTCGATGCGGAGTTCAAACAGCTTTTCGGAGACATTCTCGGAACTCTCCTCAAACGTGGGACAACAATAATAATGGTCAGCCATGACATCGAGTTTTGTGCGGAATATTCACAACGATGCGCCATGTTTTTTGACGGGAGCATAGCGACGGAGGGTACGCCCGAAAAATTTTTCAGCGGAAACAGTTTTTATACAACTTCCGCAAACCGCATCGCAAGGGACGCGATACCAAACGCAATTACCGTACACGACGTTATATCGGTATGCGGCGGCGAGCTTACTGAAAACAAGCCGTTAAAATGCAATTTGCCCGAACTGATAATACAGGAAACTGTCAGCCCCAAAAGTACCGATAAGCTCCCCGTATGGAGAAAAATTACTGCCGCTTTATCGGGAACAGCGGCAGCAATTATATTTCTTTATGCAACAAAAATAACCGACCTCACTAAAAGCGTAAATGCTTTTGGGATCACGGATTCGGGCAGAGAACAACTGAAAATATATGCTGCATTGATTTTCGCTCTTTTTATATGCGCATTTTCGGTTTATCGAAAATCAGATCAGTCGGCAGCGGTACAGACTCCAAAGGAAAAAAGACGGCTCTCCAAAAGAACGCTCACAGCAAGTTCGCTGATACTCACGCTTATACCGCTGACCTTGTATATCGGCGTTTATTATGTGGGAATAAAGCAGTATTATGCAGTTTCACTCGCAATACTGACAGAATGTATGCTGCCGTTTTTCATGATCTTTGAGGACAGAAAACCGCAGGCTCGCACGCTTGTTACAATAGCCTCGTTATGCGCTTTGGGTATTGCCGGACGGGCGGCATTTTTCATGCTTCCGCAGTTCAAACCCGTTGCTGCGCTTACAATAATATCGGGGGTCGCACTCGGCGGCGAAACAGGCTTTCTTGTCGGAGCAGTTACCATGCTCACTTCAAATATACTTTTTTCTCAGGGACCGTGGACTCCCTTTCAGATGTTTGCAATGGGCATGATCGGATTTCTTGCAGGCATATTATTCCGCAAGGGACTAATGAGAAGAACAAGACTTTCTATGTGCATTTTCGGAGCGTTGGCGGTCATTCTTATCTACGGCGGAATTATGAATCCCGCATCAGCTTTGATATGGGGAAGTGAAACGCTGAACCTCAAAATAATAATGACCTATTATGTTACCGGCTTTCCAATGGATCTGATCCACGCAGCCGCTACGGTTATCTTCCTGTGGTTCGGTGCAGAGCCTATGCTGCAAAAGCTTGACAGACTAAAAATAAAATACAGATTATTGGATTAAAAACCTGTGTTCATAGAATAAGCCAAACAGCTTTACTATGAACACAGGTTATTAATTATTTCGCATCTGTAAGGTCAATTGTCATTTCTTTCATTACAACAGGCATACCGTTTTCATCAGATTTCTGCTTATTACAGAATTTTACGATAATCGTATTCGTGGGCGGAGCGGCGAATGTTTCCGCATTGATGCCGTTGTCCAGAACAACGGGCGAATCCAAAACTCGTTCAAGTCTGTTTCCATATTCATCATAAACCATAGCTATGATGCTGTACTTCGGATACTTGTCAACAATATTTCCGTTTCCGTCATAGACATATACGATATTTTCAGGGTCATCAGAACCGTCTTTCCTGAAATAACGGTAATCATCGGGATATGTGAACGAGGCGGTCATCATCGCAGGCGTTACCTCATGAACTGTAAATGTAAAGCCGTCATTCTCATAAAGTCTGCCGATCTGCTTTGTAAGCGAAGCATCGGGGGTTACAGTAAATTGCACACTTGCTGAACCTACAGGCGTTCTATCGGTAAAATATTTTTCAGAGCATTCGATATTACCGAAATTTACCTTTACATCGGCAGTTTCTGTCAGCTTATTTTCAGCGTCGAATACACATCTGATACTTCCTGTGAAGCTGTTTTCCGCTCCATAATCAATTGTCATATAACCGTAGCGGTTATTTCTTTCGCTGTCTGAAAAAGTATACGGTTCGCCGTTTATTTCAAGATCAAAATCGTAAAGATGAAGATAACCGCAGCCATTGGCATTATCATTGAGGAGACTGCCTGTAATGCCGACAAGAAGCATCTGACCATCGCAATAAATGCTGTCAACAGCAAGAGAAACATTCTCGTTTTCAGACTGTACCGGCTCTGCAAGCACTTCGGCGGCACTGCCGATATTCTCATAATCAATACGGTCATTTTTTTCAATGGGAAACACTTCTCCGGCATCGTTCTCAACGGTACGTGTTTCATTTTTGAGCTTATCGAACGCGCCAAGCTTTTCAGCAGCATAAGCTGTAGTTCCAAGACAGGCGGCAATTACCACAGCAATAGTAATGGCAATGCCCGGCTTGAACTTCCTTATTTTTTTATTTTCTCCTGAAGATATTTCGTTTCTGAATCTTTTCATGATATTATTTACCTCCTGTGCAGAAAATGGTTCTGCATCATTGATATTGTTATCTGCACATTTATTGAGCAGTTCATATAGTGTATCTCTCATTTTCTTTTACCTCCAGCAAAGAGCGTCGGATTATTCTGTATGATTTTCTTTTTGCCTCTTGAAATATGATTATAGGCGATAGATCGTGAAATTCCCAATTCGCCGGATACATTTTCGATGTCTTCACCGTTCCAGAAGATTCTTGTAAACAGCATCTTATCAGTATCGTTCAGACAGGAAATAAGCTCCGAAAAAACATTATCGAACAGCGCGTCCCCTGTAAGTCCCGATATATCAGCAATCGGAAGCTCGTCAATATCAAGCGCAGGCTCAAGACATTTCAGCTTTCTCAACTTATCAAGTGCGGTATGCTTTGCCACAGCCGCAGCCCAGCCCTTAAACGGAACAGAAGTATCATAGCTTTCGATATGCTCCCATATTTTAAGTATAGTATCATACAGACATTCCTCAGCATCTTGTGGATAATCGTATAGTATACGACCTATGACAGATTTCAGCAATCCGCCGTAGCTTTTTAAAACGAATTCAAGAGCGTCCTCATTTTTTCGTCTTAATTCTTTAATGAAATTATTATCGTTGATTTTCAATTCAGTACCTCCTTGACTTTTGATGTTTACCTCCTTCACTTACCAATACGAAATATTTCTGCCATTTTTATCAACGAGCTAAATATTTTTTTCATTTACCAAAATCAAACTGTCAAAATACATAGCAGTTTTTCAGGCAGAATCATTTTAGGCAGCGAATATATTATACTATACATTTTTTAAAATGTCTACTGTGATCTTCCACACAGTAAACACAACCTCGCCATAGTCCATGTGGAAGATCAGCTTATCAAGGCAGCATCTATACCCGCCGCTATTGCAAAATATCCAGTAACGCAGACATAAAATCCGTTTATCTGCGTCATCTTCCTTAACATACGGTTTTTCTGTTCAGTATTCTTTGGACATTTTGCAATAGCGGCGAGTATAAAAATCTGATTGGTTAAGAAAAATCAGAAGCGAACGCCAAATTTATTTTGACGTTCACTATAAGTTGATGAAAAATTGATAATTATATGTTATAATATCTTTGAGGTGAATACGCAATGTACAGAATACTTGTGGCGGACGATGAACCCGATGTTTTAAGTCTATTGAAAGATTATTTTGAAATAAACGGATATGAAGTAATTACGGCTGAAAACGGCAGGGCTGCGCTTGACCGGATCAAAAAGAAGCCCGATATAATTCTTCTTGATATTAATATGCCTGATATGGACGGGCTCTCAGTATGCAGGGAGATCCGCGACTATGTTTCCTGTCCGATTCTGTTCCTTACAGCAAGAGTTGAGGACTGCGATAAAATCAAGGGATTTGCGTCAGGCGGTGATGACTATATCATCAAACCTTTTTCCATCGACGAACTGGGGGCAAGAGTCATGGCGCATATCCGCCGTGAGCATCGTGGGGAATCCGTTTCAAATGTGCGTTTTTTTGGTGAGATCAGCATAGATTATTCTGCCAAAACAGTATCGATAAATGGCGTACAAATTAAATTTGCCAAAAAGGAATTTGAAATTATTGAACTTCTTTCCATGAATACGGGACAGGTATTCGATAAGGAAAGAATTTATGAAAAAATATGGGGATACGACGCCGAGGGCAATGCAAGCGTTGTGGCTGAGCATATCCGGAAAATACGCGCGAAATTGGCAGGCGAGGCAAATCATATTGAAACTGTCTGGGGGATCGGCTATAAATGGATAAAGTAAAAAAATGCTCTTTGAAATGGTCTTTTGCGATGTATATAATCCCGTGCGTTGTAGTATCAATGCTTGGAATTTTAATTATAGGTCACGGCACAAATTATCTTCAGGAATGGTATTATGAACGCTTCTCCAATTCAATGGAAAGAAAATTCAGCGAATATTATGTTATTGAGTTTTCCAACTATCATAGTTTTGAACTGGAAATAATGAAACACAAAGAATCTTTCATATACTGGATCATATGCAACGCACAGTCAATACTTATGCCATTATGGGCGTTTCTTTGCGTGGGAATTACAGGTACGGTCTTTTATAACAGGGAGCTGAAAAAGCCTATAGAGAAACTTATGGAGGCGTCAAGGAAAATTTCCAAAAATCAGCTTGATTTCAGAATTGAATACAAAAAACAGAATGAACTCGGACAACTCTGCACTGCTTTTGATGATATGCGTCAGGCGCTTGATGAAAACAACCGTGAAATGTGGCGTTCTCTGGAAGAAAGAAAACGTCTTAATTCTGCATTTTCTCACGATCTGCGTACTCCGTTGACGGTGCTTAAAGGGTATAACGATTTCCTTTCAAAGTACATCGAGCATATATCGGAGGATAAGATCACCGAAATTCTTTCTAAAATGAACAGTCAGATAAATCGGCTTGAAAGCTATACTTATAAAATGAGCGATGTGCAGAAATTAGAGGACATTACTCCGAACGTTAAAGAAATACAGACTGATACTCTTATAGAGAATTTTTCTGAAAGCGGAAAATATATCTGCAAGAATAAAATATTTTCACTTGATTTTAAGAATGATAAAAACAGCTTATTTATTGACCTTGAACTTGTTATGGAAGTATATGAAAATATTTTGTCAAATGCCGAAAGATATGCGGATACTCAGATCAAAGCCGATATTTATGTAACGGAAGATTTTCTGCAAATAGACGTATACGATGACGGCAATGGATTTTCAGAAAAAGCGTTACAGTTGGCAAAAGAGCCTTTTTATCGTGACGACAAGGAACAGAACGGCAGTCACTTTGGATTAGGTCTTTATATATGCAAAATTATCTGTGAAAAAAGCGACGGAAATATTGATATATCCAATACGAAAAACGGCGGAAAGGTTACTGCAACATTTTTTTGCAAAAACAGATAAAAAGTTGATAATCGTATTCTATAATAACAGCATGGAAGAAATTCCATGCTATTTTTTTGAAAGGATTGATTTTATGGAAAAAATCGAAATCAAAAACGTCAACAAATACTATGGAAAAAAACACGCCCTTAAAAACATAACTCTGACTATAGATCAGGGAATGTTCGGACTTCTGGGACGCAACGGGGCAGGCAAAACCACTCTTATGAAAACGCTTGCAGGTCTGCACCAGAAGAAAAACGGAAGTATAACTATCTGCGGAATACCTGTTGAAAATACAACGGAGATCCGCAGTATTACGGGCTATCTTCCGCAGGAATTTTCTATGTACCCGAATATGAACGTTTATGAGGCTCTCGATTATCTCGGAACGCTTTCGGGAATGACGAGATCAGAGCGGAAAAAGCGTATTGATATACTTCTGAAAAAAGTCAATCTCACGGAACATCAGCATAAAAAAGTAAAGGCGCTGTCAGGCGGTATGAAACGACGTCTTGGTATTGCGCAGGCGCTTCTTCATGACCCGAAGGTGCTTATCGTAGACGAACCGACAGCGGGTCTCGATCCTGAAGAACGTATACGTTTCCGTAATCTTCTTACAGACGCGGCGGAGGAAAGAATTGTAATTCTTTCTACGCATATTGTCGGCGATATTGAAGCCTCATGCGAGGATATTGCTATCATGAACGACGGAAAAATTCTGTGGAAGGGTACTGTTTCGGAACTTATCAATAACGCAAGAGGAAATGTATTTACAGTAAACGTACCCCAGAAATATCTTTCGCAAATCAGGAAAAACTATATCGTCACGGGTATGCTTATTCAGGGCGATTATAGTACGGTACGTATTGTTTCCGACGCAGTTCCCGATTTGCAGGGCATTAATACCGATGAGCCGAACTGCGAGGACGCTTATATGTACTGTCTTTATCAGAACGGCTGCGAGGTTCAGGGAGGTGACGAATGATGCTGTTTTTTAAGGAATGCAGAAAAATCCTGTTTTCGCTCACTTTTCTGATATATCTTGTGGCTGTAATTGGATTTTACATCACACAGTTCAGTCACGATGCAGAAGAAAAAATTTCTCAGCCGATGCAGGGATGTGAAGATTACGGCACTATTGCAAAGGAAGTTCCCGAGCTCCTTATGCCCGAAGCTGCCGAGGGACTTGTTACTGAATATCTGAGCGGATATTATACCGCATATCCTATTGGATTTTACAAAGAAGTAAAACTTTCCGAAAAAAAATCCGCAAAAATTGCGGAAATTATTACGGAGATCACGGGTATTTCAAAGCGGGAGCTTGACGGCTTTTCCGATTTTGACGAGGAAGGAATAACTATGATACCCGACGGAAACGGTGGATATACGCCGGTTGTTAAAGAAGCAACTTTGCCTGAAATCAATATTCCCGATACAATGACATACGAGCGTTTCCGTGAATTAATGCGTAAGGCTGATAAAATTATCGGAGGCGGTTCGCAGTATTCGGATGATAATATCGTGGGCAACTTTTCACTCGTACCGAAAACCTATGAGGACGCTTTAGCGGAATATAATGACATTTTTGAAAAAGATAAAATAACGGGCGCTTATGCAAGGCTTTTCTGCGATTACATGGGAATTATCGTTTCCATACTTCCCGTATTTGCAGCAGCGGCGCTTGCCAATGCAGACAGAAAATCACGTATGGAACATCTGATCTATACAAGAAAAATTTCTTCTGTAAAGCTGGTACTTACAAGATTTTCGGCGCTTGCAGCAACGCTCGCAGTTCCAGTCATTTTACTTGCATTTATAGCGTCGTTCAGCGTTGCAAAGCTTTACCCAGAAAATAATACGGATTTTCTTGCAATACCGAAAATGTCAGTCGGTTGGCTTCTTCCTAATATCATGTTTTCCACGGCATTGGGAATGGCTCTCACGGAAATCTCATCGCAGCTAATGGCAGTATTTGTACAAGGTGCGCTTTGGTTCGGCAGTATTATGAGAGATACCGAATTAACAGGAGATATAGGCAGATTTACGCTTGTATGCCGTCACAATTCGCTTTACGACAGAAATGCTTTTATGGAAAATTTCAATGAGTTTTTATTCAACAGAATTTTCTATACTGTTCTTGCATTTATCATTATTGCGCTTACAATATGGATATATTCTGAAAAAAGAAAGGGCGGTCTGAATGTCATTCGCAAAAATATTATCGGTAAATCTAAAGCATAATTTTCTGATCCATTTTATGCTTGCGGTCGTTATTGCCGTTCTGACGCCTGTTGTATTCAGTATCAGTTCGCTTGATGCAAGAGCGTCCGCACAACCAATTGAAATGCTTCTGCCGTTTATTGGTACGATTTTGCTGACACCGATTTTTTTACCTGAACAAAATCAGGAGATTCGTGACGTTATACGTTCCAAAAAAACAGATTATCTGATAGTCTGTTTTATCAGAATAATATATTCCGTTGCAGCCGTTATGTTGATTACAGGAATATTTATTCTTATTATGAAGTACAGTGAATGTGAAGTAACGTACAGACATTTTATCGGAAGTTTTGCGTCGTCTCTGTTTCTGGGAACGATCGGCTTTTCTGTTGCGGGATTGAGCGGCAGTGTTTCGGCAGGATATATGGCTTCCATGGTTTATTATGCCGCAAATATCGGCTTGAAGGATAAATTGGGCGTCTGTTATTTATTTTCTATGTACGCCAACGGAGAATTTTCAAATAAATATTTGCTGATTTTATTATCGGTAATTATAATTTCAATTGTGTTTTATCTACTAAAAAAATTCGATAAATAATCACTATCCAAAACTTAAGCAGGGGGACAGAGTCCCCCTGCTTAAGTTTTGGATAGCGGTAAAAAATCAGCCTCTAAAAAACTGTCATTTTTCTTTATGTTTGTTTCGGTACTGAGCAGGAGAAATGCAGGCATATTTTGAGAATGAACGTGAAAAGTGTTCGTAATTCTGATAACCGCACATAATTGCAATCTCCTTAGCTGAATAATCGGTAGTCAGCAGGAGATGTTTTGCATACTGCATACGGCTGATAAATACGTCTTTCATACATGAGATACCGTAACGGTTTTTATAAAGGCGATGAAAGTGCGAAGAAGAAATATTCAACTCTTTTGCCATATCAGTGATATTCCATTCCTTTGCGGGTTCATTATATATTTTCTCTTTGATCTTGTCAAGCTGTTCATCGTAGTAATTATGCTTGTTGTTATTTCCGTGTTTTATTTGTTCGCTGATATGAAGGAGTATCGCTTTAAGTATAAGATCAAGCGTTTCATTTTTATGAGCCGTTCCTGATTGATCTATCTCCACGCTTGCGGCTACGAGCATCGAAACGCTTTCGTCATTCAGAGGGATGGGAACATTATATTGAAGATTCAGGGAACTGATAAAGTCATGATCCTCCTGATCTATGCTGAAGCGGATCCAGTCGTCAGCGTATTCCTCGCCAACGCCGTAAATGCAGTGTGGAAAACAGCTTTCAACGATAAAGGCTGTATTTTTATCAACGTAATATTTTTTATCGTTCATTTGAATACAGCCCTTTGAACGCACAAGAATAAGTTGCATTCCGAAATGACCGTTCGGACGCTCTATAGAAAAATCACCGGGATGCTTCCATTGCCAGCCAAGCTGATAAACGTGCATATGACTAATTCCTCTTTTCATTAAATAAATCTTAATAAATCAATTATATCAATTTTGCAACAAAAAGTCAAGATGATGATAGATTTGTCTATGTTGTTTTTATGTATTTGTTGCTATAATGTAATTGTTAACAATTCGTTTGAACTCCGGATCGATCGATAGGTGATGTAAAAGCGAAAATCAGACCTCCTCGGGAACTAAAAAAATGTTGAATGACGTAGGATCATTTGCGTTTGGCAAAGTTAGCTTTCCGCAGGAATACTGTATGTATTGCAAGGAAAGCTGACAAAGCAAAACACAAAAAAGACAAGTCAGACAGTGTTCTTTAGTTTCCGAGGAGGACCATTATATAATTATAAGTGCATACAGTTTACAAGAGGTCGTACCTGCTTTGTACTGTAGCGTACAGAAAAGGGAGAATTAAAATGAAGAATCGACTTAGAACGTTAACTGCGGCGGCAGCGGCTTTTGTTCTGACGGTTACATCAGCTGTTAATTCCGGAGTGATGAAAACTGCCGATGCTGCCTATGGAACAGGCGGAAACGGAACCGCCATTATGGAGTACCTCGACAGGGGTATCTATGCTGTAAAAAACGGAAACGGTATGTTCGTAAGCTGGCGTTGGAATGCTGACGATGCTGATGATGCGGAATTCAGGCTTTACCGTGATGATAAGCTGATCTACACAAGCAAATCAGGCGATGCTACGTCCTATCAGGACAACGGCGGAAGCGCAAATTCCAAGTATCGTGTTGACACGATCGAAAACGGAAAGGTAGTAACTTCACAGAACTGCAAATTTAACTCCGGTACGAATTACTTTGATATTCCGCTGAAAAAACCCGGTTCGCAGTATTCGCCGAACGACTGCTGCGTCGGAGATGTTGACGGTGACGGTCAGTATGAAATTTTCCTTAAATGGGATCCGTCAAATTCACAGGATAACTCAAAAGGCGGAAAAACAGACAAAGTATACATTGACTGCTATACTCTCGAAGGCAAGCAGCTCTGGCGTATAGATATGGGCGTGAATGTCCGTGCAGGACAGCACTATACACAGATGTGTGTTGCTGATTTTGACTGCGACGGTAAAGCTGAACTTATCACAAAAACTGCTGACGGAACTAAAGACGGCGCTGGCAAGGTTATCGGAAACGGAAACAAAAGCTACGTAAACGGAGACGGACGTGTTCTCGATGGCCCTGAATTTCTCACACTGTTTGAGGGTGCAACAGGTAAAGCTCTTGACACCATTGATTTCCCCGTGCCGAGAGGTAAGGTCAGCGACTGGGGCGACAACTACGGAAATCGTGTAGACCGTTTCAACAGCGCAATTGCTTATCTTGACGGCGTTCACCCAAGTGCAGTTTACGGCAGAGGATATTATACAAGGCTTACGCTTTCCGCTGTTGATGTCAAGGGCGGCAAGCTTGTAAAGCGTTGGGTATACGATACAGGCAACAATAAGAACACTCCCGGTTGGGGCTGCGGAAATCATAACGTCATGGTTGCCGACTCTGATAACGACGGCAAGCAGGAGATCTTCATGGGAGCTTCTGCAATTGACGATAACGGCAAGCTTATGTGGACTACAGGTCAGAAGCACGGCGACGCAATGCACCTCGGCGATTTTCTCCCCGATAGAGAGGGGCTTGAGCTGTGGCTTTGCCACGAGGATAAGCCTTACGGCGAATCATGTCTTGACGCTAAAACAGGCAAAACGATCTTCCATATAAACGGTACAAAGGATACGGGAAGATGCGCCGCAGACAACGTTTATGCAGGCAGCAAGGGCGCTGAATTCTGGGGAGCTGCTGACGGTAACGTTTACAACACTTCCGGAAAGAAAATAGGCGGAACAAAACCTGCCCAGAATTTTTTCATTTATTGGGACGGCGATCTTGAGCGTGAAATTCTCGACGGCAATAAGATCAGCAAAATGAAAGGCGCAGATAAAATCGACCGAATATTTACTGCTAACGGCTGTGGCTCAAATAACAGTTCAAAATCTGTACCGTGTATGACTGCCGATCTCTTTGGTGACTGGCGCGAGGAGCTTATACTCAGAACTGATGATAACTCCAAATTGAGAATATGGTGTACAACATCAAATACAAAGGTTCGTCTGACTACGCTCATGCACGATATGCAATACAGAATGCAGAACGGCTGTCAGCAGAGTGCATACAATCAGCCGCCTCACGTAAGCTACTATCTCGGCAGCGAGGCTCCTCTTCCTGCAAGACCCTCTGTCGTTGTAAACGGAAAAGGTACTGGAAATACTCAGCCTCAGCAGCCTACGCAGCCTTCTCAGCCTCAACAGCCTACGCAGCCCGTTGAACCTCCTGTATCTCCTCTTAACATGAAGTTCGATCTGGGCGCAAACGCTCAAAACGGCTATACAAGCGTAAAATCATCTGATGTATACAGTTCTTCAAAAGGCTACGGATTCTCGTCCGCATCAGGCGTTTCAAACGTATCGGCGGCAGGAAAAGGCGCGTTGAGCGACGCCGTACAGTTTACGGGAAAATCAACGTTTAACGTCGATCTACCAAAGGGTCTGTATAAGATCAAGGTAACTCTCGGTAATACCACACGTACAAGCGTTTATATGGAGGATATGCTGCAAATTGTAAACATGACAGGCAATAACGCTGTTGACGAGATTCTTCTTCCGGTCACTGACGGACAGTTGAATATCCGTGCGGCAGCAGGAAAAGCAGGTTATGCTTACACTATAAGTCTTGTAGAAATTGAAAAGGTATCCGATAATGCCGTTCTTCCAAATACTGTATGGCTTTGCGGCGATTCAACGGTCTGCAATTACTATCCCAAGGACACAAGCGCTCAGGCAGGCTGGGGACAGGTTCTTGACAAATATCTTGACAAGGGCTGGAATGTACGGAATATGGCTGCAAGCGGTCAATATGCAAAGGGCTTTGTAGATGCGGGTCAGTTTGACGCTATCGAGCATTACGGAAAAGCCGGAGATGTATATATAATTTCAATAGGAATAAATGATACAAACTATTCTGACAAAACAGAATACTATAATACCGTGACGGACATGGTTAAACGTGCCAAGGCAAAGGGTATGGACGTTATTCTTGTTAAGCAGCAGGGACGAAAGGGCGACTATACTAAAAATCCTCTGCTTAAGAGCCGTTGGTTTGCAGCAGAACTTGACCGTATCGGTTCGGAGCAGAAAGTTAAGGTCGTAGACCTGTTTAATCTCTTCCAGGATTATTGCGTATCCATTGGTGCGTCAAAGGCTGACGGACTGTATATTGATAACATTCACCCCAACAGACAGGGTGCGATGATACTTGCAGAACTCTTTGCAAAACAGAACGACTGGACTATTGGTTCGGGTACACAGCCCGGAACTCCCGTTACGCCTCCGCAATCAGGTTCGGAATTGCAGGACGGCGCTGTATACATGATAAAAAATGCAAACAGCGGTCTTTATCTTGCGGTTGACGGCGGCGCTGCCGAAAACAGCAGCAATGTCGTTCAGAACAGCGGCTCAGGCGATGCGTTCGGCTGGAAAGCAGTTTCTGCCGGAAACGGTTACTATTCTCTTATTTCACGCACAGGAGACGGAGAGACATACGCTCTTGACGTATCAGCAAAAAGCACCGAGGACGGAGCAAACGTTGAGATCTACACTTATAAAAGCGGAGATAACCAGCAGTTCAAGTTCATTAAGAACAGTGACGGAACGTATACTATCCTCACAAAGCATTCCGGAGATTCATCGTGTATTGAAATTGCAAGCAGGAGTACGGAAGTCGGCGGAAACGTTCAGCAGTGGACAGTAAACGGCGGAGCAAACCAGAAATGGATACTTGAGCCTTTTTCGGGAAGCGTTAAGCCTTCCGAACCAGACGTTACTGTAAAACCCGGCGATATAAACGCTGACGGTCAGGTCAATGTTGCCGATGCGGTAAAACTTCAGAAGCATCTCCTTGCAGTAGAAGCGCTCACTAAGTCAGAGGCTGCGGCGGCAGATCTGTATTCAGACGGAGTGATAGATGTTTTCGATATGGTGCTTATGAGAAAGCTTCTTGTCTCAGGCAATGCGGAAGTATATTACTATGCTGTAAATGCGTCATATGTGAACGGAACAGAAGAGACTGTCAATGAGGGCTATAAAAGTAAGGCATACATAAATCTTGATAATTCAACAGACAGTTCTATTGAATGGACATTTAATACTTCTTCAGCAGGAAATTACCTTGTGACATTCAGAGTTGCCAACGGTACGGACAACGACAGGGCAATGAAGGTCGAAGTAAATAACGCTTCGGATCATTGGGTTCAGAGCTTTACGGGAACGGGAGCATGGACTCAGTGGGAAGAGCGTGGAATAGTTCTTCCTTTTGTCGCAGGAAATAACGTTGTTAAACTCACTTCAATGACAGATAACGGCGGCCCGAATTTTGATTATGCCAAAATAGAGAAAACCGACGAGCCGATCGCAGAAACATATATACCGCAAACTCAGCCTGACATTCCTCAGAGTGAAAATCCCGTTATTTATATTGCGGGAGATTCAACAGTACAAAGCTATCGTGCAAGCTACGCTCCTCAGCAGGGCTGGGGTTATTATCTCGGCGATTACTTCAACAATAATGTGACTGTATCAAATCAAGCAATTGCAGGACGCAGTTCAAAAAGCTTCTATGATAACGGCAGACTGAAAACGATACTTGATTCCATGAAAACGGGAGATTATCTCCTTATCCAGTTCGGCATCAATGATTCGGCTGTCAACAATGCAGAAAGATACGCTCCTGTTTGCGGAAACGTCAATAATCCCACAGACGGCTCTTTTGAATACTACATTAGCAAGTATATCGAAGGCGCTAAGCAAAAGGGCGGAACTCCTGTTCTTGTTACGACGGTTATCGGTCTTAAAGCCTATTCGGGCGGAAAGTTCGTCAACAGCTACGGCAACTACTGCAAGGCAATGAAGGATATGGCGGCAAAATACAGCATTCCATGTATTGACCTTAATTCAATTATGGTAGATCACTATAATTCTATTGGCTACGACGAAGCATATTCCTATCATCTCTGCGGAGCTGTAGCAGGTTCAAATGATAAGACGCACTTTACCGAAAAAGGTGCAAAAGCGGTTGCGGGTCTTGTTGCAGACGCCTTAAAGAAGGCAAATTTACCGCTCTCTCAGTATGTAAAATAAGAGAGCGAAGTTCAATCATCAAACAAATTCCTTTGTATAACAGACAAATCAAAAATCAGCTGTATTTTCCTTTGGGTTTGGGGAATACAGCTGATTTTTCTTGAAACTATAATTGAACAGATCCGACAATTTGTACAAATATAGTAATTATTCATAAAAATCAAGCAAGTAAGCAATTATCCCTGTAAAACAGGGCATTTCCCCGCATTTCTACTGGATTGACAACCTCAAATACTACTTATTTACTACTGGAGATTGAGCCTTGATACGCCGAAAATCCAAGAAATGCAAAGTTACAGTTTTGACTGGACTTCCTTGCCGCTGTATAATGAAGCCAAGAAAGGTCGGTGAAATATATGAGGGAAAAGCTCAATCATCTATATGTGGACAGCCGAGAAAGGACTATCCTGCTGCAAAGCCTTGTGGAGCTGAAAAACCAACTCATACAGCAGGGCGGATATGGGGACTGCGTGGACGAACTGATATTCAAAGTGGCAAACGCCCCTGTAAAGAAAATGAAAATTGAATATGTCTAATGGCAGACCGATATAAAGCCGCTTATTCTTATCCGTTAAGAGTAAGCGGCTTTTCTGCGTTCTCTGGTAGATTTTACATAGCCGCCTTGACAAAGCGGCTAAATCTAAACGAAAGGAGGACGCATCTATGTCAAATTGCAAAGTGATTGCTCTGACCAATCAGAAAGGCGGTGTCGGCAAGACCACTACGGCGGTCAATCTGGGCGTAAGTCTGGCGAAGCAAGGAAAAAAGGTGCTGCTCATTGATGCCGATGTACAGGCAAATCTCACAATGGCACTCGGTTACAGCAGACCAGACGATATTCCCGTAACGCTCCCCACCATTATGCAGGACATCATAGACGATAAGCCCCTTGATGTTTCGCAAGGCATTATCCGCCACAGCGAGGGCGTTGACCTGCTTCCGTCAAACATCGAGCTGTCAGGCTTCGAGGTAAGGCTAATCAACGCTATGAGCCGTGAGCGTGTCCTAAAGACCTATGTAAATGCGGTCAAAAAGGATTACGACTATGTGCTTATCGACTGTATGCCGAGCTTGGGTATGATAACCATCAATGCTCTGGCGGCGGCTGACAGCGTGGTTATCCCGACACAGCCCCACTATCTTTCTGCGAAAGGCTTAGAGCTGTTGCTTCGCTCCGTGTCAATGGTCAAACGGCAGATAAATCCCAAGCTGCGGATTGACGGTATCCTGATGACAATGGTAATGCCCCGCACAAATATCTCAAAGGAAATCACGGCAACCGTGAAAAGTGCCTACGGGCAGAAAATCAAGGTCTTTGATACCGAGATACCGCACTCTATCCGTGCCGTGGAAGCCACCGCAGAGGGCAAGAGCATTTTTGCCTACGACAAAGGCGGCAAGGTAGCCGCAGCCTATGAGCAGTTCGGGAAGGAGGTGGCGGAGATTGGCGAGAAGCAGAGAAACCAAAATCGAGCTGACCGCATACGATGACCTTTTCCAGACGGACGAAAGCCGTGCGGAAGCGAAACTCAGCAAGATACGGGACATTCCCATCAGCGAGATTGACGAGTTCCCAGACCACCCGTTCAAGGTTTTAATGGACGAGGATATGGAGCAGCTTGTCGAGAGCGTGAAGCGAAACGGCGTAATGACCCCTGCCACCGTGCGGCTCAAAGAGGACGGGCGGTATGAGCTTATCAGCGGTCACAGGCGCAAAAAGGCTTGTGAGCTTGCAGGGCTTGAAACGCTGAAATGCGAGGTAAAGGAGCTGACCCGTGACGAAGCCATTATTATAATGGTGGAGAGCAATTTACAGAGGTCGGTCATTCTGCCAAGCGAAAAAGCCTTTGCCTATAAAATGCGGCTTGAAGCAATGAACAGGCAGGGGCAACGGACAGATTTAACTTATTGCCCAGTGGGCAGTAAGTTGACGAGTGCATCAGAAGTATCAAAGGAAGTTGGTGACAGCGAAAGACAGATTTTCCGTTATATCCGCTTGACCGAGCTTGTACCCGAAATCCTGCAAATGGTGGACGACAGGCAGATTGCTTTCCGCCCTGCGGTTGAAATCTCCTATCTGACCGAGGAACAGCAATACACCCTGCTTGAAGCGATGGAGTACAACGATGCCACCCCGTCATTGGCGCAGGCTATCAAAATGAAGAAGTACAACCAAGAGGGCAAGCTGACGGAGGAGGTTATCAGCTCCATTATGGAGGAGGAAAAGCCCAACCAGAAGGAAAAGCCCGCCTTCCGTGATGAACGGATAACCAAGCTCATACCGAAGTCTGTCCCCAGAGGGCAGGAAGCGGATTTTGTGGTGAAGGCATTGGAATTTTACAACCGACACCTGCAACGGCAGCGAAGCCAAGAAAGATAGCCACACGCCGAGGGAGCAGTCTGCCCGTTTTGCGTGGATAGCCGCTTTTTCGGCTTCCCCCCTCTCCACACCTCACCCCCTTGATACTGCCAGTAACTGTCCGAGAAAAAGAATATCTGCAAACCGCTGTTTCCGCCTGTTTTCCCACCTTTGAGGATGGATAAGCTGAAAACTATCTTTTTATGCGCAACCGTAGAGATATTTTTGATTGCTTGCGTTGGAGTTGCGAACATATACCCTAATCCACTAAACTACTTCCTGTTTTATAATATCTTATATGGAATTGTGTTCAGCTTTGTGCTTCCGCTGTTCTTGCTGCGCAAAGAAGAAAATCCGTTTGATTTTATCGGAGTTAAAGCAGTTGGCAAAAAACAGATTATAGTTTTAAGTATATTTGTTGTTTTTTCTGTTGGAGGACAGATTATTCCAAAAGTGGTTAATGGCGAAATTATTTCATGGAACTTGCTCCCTATGGGGATTGTGCCGCTGATTATGACAACCTTTTTTGAAGAGTTTTTATTCCGTGGATTTTTCCAAAATAAGTTCGAGAAAGAATTTGGCACAACAACCGCAATTCTGGTTTCTGGATTGATGTTTTCGCTTTACCATGTGGGCTATCCGGGATTTCGTACCTTTGAGGACATTATTTTGCTGTTCGCCGTTGGAATTGGGTTTGCTACTGCTTATAAACTTTCTGGAAACAACTTGATTGTTGCATATTTTGTGAATCTCCCTAATGCCTTTGTGACCTATATGTTGAAATTTGAACAATTTCCAAAAATGGCAATGTCTTCAACAATAGCAAGCATCGTTACATTGTGCATAATTGTTGTAGTATTTATTGTGTCTGTGAGAGCGAATAGAAAAGAAAGGTAAAAACGACGCTTATGGATGAAAAACTATATCGTGAACTCGGTCAACTGACAAAAGATAAAACTATATGGAAACAAAATATTCCCTATGTAGCTTCTTTGCTTAAAAATCAATCTCCTAAAATAACGGCTAAAGCAATGTGGCTACTTGGAGAGATGGGATTGATATATCCGCAGGAAATCGCACCATATACAAAAGAAATTGCTTCTTTTATCGTTTCGGAAAATGACTTATTAAGAGAGCGTACCGCTAATGCTTTAGGACGAATTGGCAGAGCAGATTACAAACTTGTTGCCCCTTATTTTAAGGAACTATTTATCTTGGCAGGAGATAAAAGCCCTAATGTACGGTTGGGTTTTATATGGGCTTCTGAAAACATTGCGACAAATACACCAACGGTGTATGAAGATTGTTTGCCAATATTTGCAGAGCTTCTTAACGATGAAAACGAAAAAGTCCGAATAGAAGCACCAGAGATGTTTCGGGTGTTAGGAAAACGAAAGCCTGAGTTTGTGCGACCATATTTAGAAAAATTAGAATATATAGCAACGCACGATGAGGTTAGTGTAGTTCGTATTCACGCTAAAGGGGCAATTAAAGCTACATTATCTAAAACCATCAAAGAGCCAGACGCTAAGACGCAGAGCCGATAAACTTGTGAGCAATCGCAGTTTGTCGGCTCATTCTTTTATATATTCATAGGTAGGACAAGCCCACCGAATAAAAAAAACGATGTTTCGGTGAGCTGTTTTGTCATGCTCTGAACACTCTCCGACTTCGTTTTGAAGTTTGGAGGGATTTTTATTGCCTGCAGGCAACGGCTTCTATTTACATATACCATATCGAGGATGGGCGGATAACCTGTTAAAAAAATCCTCGTCAACACATGGGGGCTTTGCACCTCAAAAGTAGAAGCTAAATCTCTACAAAATAGAAATAAACTCTCCTTAAACCGTAAAGGTATGACAGCCTTTGCGGTTTTTCTTTTGTCGCTTTTTGTAGGAACACGCCGCAAGGCTATTTTGAGTGTTGGATGCCGTTCTCCGCCTTTCAATCTGGAAATTTCTCAAAATTTTCAGATTGGAGGTACACAGTATGGCTTACAACAAAGCCAAAGAAGAAAAGAAATGGAGGCTCTGGAAAGAAGCCGAGGAAAAGCAACTACGGAGCTTGGGTGTCAGCGAGGACACCATTGAAAAGCTCCATGTCCACGATTGGGCGATTTTCAATTCCGACAGACGGTACTATCAGCGTATGCAAGAATCGGGTACATATCTTGAGGAAGTGGCAGAGGACACCACACCGCCCGAAATAAAAACGGTGGAGGATTTTTTGGACAGTATTGAAAATCAGCAGCTCTTTCATGTCTTGATTAAAGTGGACAGGCTTACCCTGCAAATCGCTTTGATGAAAATGCAGGGCTACTCTGTCCGTGAAACCGCATTGCATTTTGGCGTTACAGAGAAAGCTGTTTACAGACGGATGGACAGGCTCAAAGAAAAATTAAAAAAGTTTTTTGAGTAGAGGGGAAAATCGGGCTTCCCCACGGGCTACAGGGTGAGAGGACAAATCCTCTTGCCCTTTTTTCCTTTGTGTGGCGAAAACGGGACGGCTCCTTGACAACCGAATACCCATTCGCCAAACACTTCCTCTTTGTGATTGTGATGAGCATAAGCGTGTGCAGCGGTACGCCACGACCTGCCATACGGCAGCGAGCGATGAAAGGTGGTGAGCCTATCCCTACCGACTCAAAATATCGGGCAGCTCCCGATTTCGCCATAACCCACAAAGAGAACAATGGTACTCCCGTCCAGTCACAGTCCGAGCGTGATTAAACCGTCGCAGGCAATGAGGGCGGCTCTGTCAGAACGACAGTTGGGGTGAAACTCCCGTGGCGTCAGTTCGCTGCTGACCGTTTGGCGACTTCCCGTTGCGTTTCGGGGTGTCGAGGACAAATAGGAACGCTCCTATCATAAAGCCAGACGCAAGGCGGTCTATGGAAACAGAGCATTGTTTTACACTCTCCCGACCTTAAATACTCCCTTGTGTCTGGCTGCTACATAGGCAGTACATACCTGCCTAAATCCAGATAGGAGGTCAGACACAAATGGAAGAAAGAAAAATCAGGCGTGGCGACATCTACTACGCCGACTTAAATCCCGTTATCGGCTCGGAACAGGGCGGCAGGCGACCCGTACTTATCATCTCCAACGATACGGGCAACAGGCACAGCCCGACAGTAATCATCGCCGCTATCACGGGCTTGGAACACACCAAAGCAAAGCTGCCCACCCATACCATAGTAAGGGACATTAAGGGCTTGGAGAAAAACTCCATTGTCCTGCTTGAGCAAATCCGTACCATAGATAAGCAGAGGTTAGGAAATTATCTTGGCAGGCTTCCCGAAAGCGTTATGCCGAGGATAAACCGTTCACTTGCCATCAGCGTGGATTTAACCGTGGTGGTGTAACTCTGAATAGCGAATATTGAAACGCTTGTGTTTGTTTGGCACAGGCTTTTTTGTTTGATAGGAGGTCTTTTATGAACTATACAGATGTTCCCATCTGGGAAAAATACACGCTTACCATTGAGGAAGCCGCTAAGTATTTCCGCATCGGGGAAAAGAAGCTGCGCCAGTTGGCAGAGGAAAACCCAAATGCCAACTGGCTCATTATGAATGGAAACCGTGTGCAGATTAAACGGAAGCAGTTTGAAAAAATCATCGACTCTATGGAGGTCATATAGTTGCAGCGAGCCAAAAAAACGGTATAATAGTGGTATGTCGTATCGAGGCTCGTTCCAGAATGGAAAGGAGCTTACACTATGTCACAGAAAAGACGGGACAATAAAGGTCGGGTGTTAAGGACTGGAGAGAGCCAGAGAAAAGACGGGAGATACGCATATAAATATACGGACGCATACGGCAAGCCGCAGTTTGTCTATTCGTGGAAGTTGGTAGCCACAGACAAGACCCCAACGGGAAAGCGTGATGTTCCTGCGTTAAGGGACAAGATAAAGGAAATTTGCAGGGATTTGGACGATGGCATCGACACCATAGGAAAGAAAATCACGGTATGCCAGCTCTATGCCAAGCAGAACGGTCTGAGAAAGAATGTGAAGCACGGCACAGAAAAAAGCCGTGAATATCTGATGGGCTTATTGCAGGACGACCCTATCGGCTCGAAAAGCATTGATACCGTGAAGCAGTCGGACGCAAAGGAATGGGCTATCCGAATGAGCGAAAAAGGCTTTGCCTTCCAGTCAATCAGCAACTACAAACGCTCATTAAAGGCAGCGTTCTACACCGCCATTGAGGATGACTGTATCCGCAAAAATCCTTTTAACTTTGCCCTTGATACGGTTATCGAAGATGACAGGGAGCGAAAGGCTGCACTAACGCCGAAGCAGGAAGAAAGCCTGTTAGCCTTTATGGAGCAGGATGCGGTGTATAAGAAGTACCGTGACGAGGTGATTATCCTGCTTGGAACGGGGCTGCGGATTTCAGAGTTCTGCGGGCTTACCACGGCTCTGGATTTCCAAAACCGTTCTATCAATGTTGACCATCAGCTCCTGCGTGATGCCAAGATAGGCTACTATGTGGAAACGCCCAAGACCAAGAAAGGCATACGGCAAATCCCTATGAGCGATGAAGTCTATCAGGCGTTAAAGCGTGTGATGAAAAGCCGAAGCAATGCAGCACCGTTCAGCGTTGGCGGCTATAAGGATTTCCTGTTTCTCAAACAGGACGGTACGCCCAAAGTAGCCGCCAATTATGAGGGTATGTTAAAGGGGCTTGTGAAGAAGTACAATAAGCAGAACAAAGAGCCGCTTCCGAACATCACGCCCCATATTCTCCGACACACTTTCTGCACTCGGTTAGCCAATGCGGGAATGAACCCGAAAGCGTTGCAGTATATTATGGGTCACGCCAACATCACGATGACTTTGAACTATTACGCCCACGCAACCTACGACTCCGCAAAGGCAGAAATGGAACGGTTGGCAGCTTGATAAACGCTGTATTTACTACCACCGTACTACTTTTGAACGGAAAGTTGTGCCGAGGAACGCAAGGTTATGCGAAGTTTCTCCCGATATGACAAATGGCGAAAAAGCCTTGAATACCAAGACTTATCGCCATTTGCCAACCTATGAAAAGATGGTTGAGAAATTTGCTTGAAGTTTCTACTTGAAAATTTAACAAAAGGAACTGAATAAAAATTTATCATAGCAAGGCGGAGGAGGAAAGTGTGCTGTCGCACGGTGACGGCGACAACGCAGCTATGGGAAATTTTTATCAGTGAACTTGTTTCATTTTCAGGTAGGATCACTATAAATTATTCAGAAATCAGACATTCGTCCATCTTGACTTTGCAGGCTTTCTGATAAAATGCAACGCCATAGCGTATCACTTTTCTGTAGCAGTCGTCGATCAATTCCTCGGAGTATCTCATGTCACGGATCTGTTTCAAGCCCTCATCGCACTTAGCGTCAAGCTGTCGGAACGTATCCGCAATTTTAACTTCAATTACAACCGCAACTTCTCTTGTTTGATATTCGCAGACGGTAATATCCGTTCTGCCGTCGCCGTTTTCACGGTTTGATTTCACCTGATAAACTTCAGAGCCTGCGAGTAAACCTGCAAGAAATCCGTGGTAAAAACTTTCTTTTGTATCGTAGAAGCTGATACATTTTCTCAGCCAGCGGTTGATCTCATTCTGCACAGTCTGCGGATCTTCGCCGAGAACCGCCTGCAATAACGGCGGATTTTTTTCTTTCTTGACAGTTTCCTCAAACCACTGCTGAATAGTGCGCTTGTAAATACTCAGGACTTCACGATTTGGAATCATCATTGTGGAATATATGGTTTCGCCGATCAGCTCGGAATAAATTTGCTTCAGGTATCCCGTAAACAGCAGAAAACTCCAGATACTTTCGGAATTAACATTCAGATTTGCATACACGGAATCCTCATAAATGGGCGCTTTTACGTTTCCGCCTTCCATTAATAACTCGATTATTTCCTTGGTCTTTGCATCTGAATTTACAACAAGCTCGTGAATAATGCTGTTGGAGCTTGTGTTTATCCAGTAGGGCTGGCAGGCGACCGTATCTTCATCTATTACCGCATTTACATATTTCAGAATGCTCCACGGATTATATATTTCCGTTCTGCCAAATATATAGCCGTCATACCAATCTTTCATTTGAGGCAATTTATCTGAAATTTCATAATCTTCTGCGAATTTCTCAACCTCCGCCTGCGTGAAACCAAAACAATCCGACATTTTAGACGCTGTTACTGAGTAAACATTAAGGTTGTTCAATCCCGTGAAAATGCTTTCTTTTGAAATTCGCAGACAGCCTGTCAGGACGGCAAATTCCAGAGCCGGATTTGTCTTTAGCGCGCTCTCGAACACGCTTCTTATCAAGCTGACCATTTTGTCGTAAAATCCGCAAAAATAGGAATTTTCCAAAGGAACGTCATACTCGTCTATCAGAATGATAACTTTCTTGCGATAAGCTCTTTCAAGACATACTGACAAAAATCCGATTGCCTTGTTGTAAGCCGAATCACTTGCATCAATGTCTAAAAAAGCATCATATCTTCTTTGCTCTTCCTTATCCAGAACGTTTGCCCTATAAATAAACGCTCTGTGCCGCCTGAATTCGTCTTTTACAATATCCTTAAAAGTTTCATATGCAAGCTCATAGGTATTCTGCTTCATGCTTTTCAGCGAAACCGAGATCACAGGATACTGCCCCTGATGCTGCATATATTTCTGTCCGGCTCTTGAAATATTCAAGCCCTCAAACAGATGTGCGTTGCTTTCTTCCGTTTTCTCAAAAAATCGCTGTATCATGCTCATGTTCAGCGTTTTTCCAAATCTTCTCGGACGTGTGAACAGGCTTACCATACTATTTTTGTCCAGCAAATCTTTTATCATGGAAGTTTTATCTACAAAATAATAGTCTCGTTCTACCAATCTCTTGAAATCTTCCACGCCGATCGGGAGCGGTTTTGTTTGTGCCATTTGATACACCTCGCCTTCTTGCATCTAAGTATATCATATTTAAAAGAAAAAAGCAACTGCAAAAATCATTTTCCTGTTGATTTGGTCACGGTTTTGGATTTGTTTATACTCGCCGCTATTGCAAAATGTACAAAGAATACCGAACAGAAAATTCGTATGTCAAGGAAGACGACGAAAGCATACTTGTTGTATGGTTAGGAGGATGACGCAGACAGACGGATTTTATGTCGGCGTTATTGGATATTTTGTAATAGCGGCGAGTATATGTTATTTGACTTTTTTCAGAGTATGTGATATAATTATACTTGCTTCTATTGCAAAATGATCAATAGCGGCGAGTATACTGCATAAAAAAATACAAGGTGATGTTAAATGAGATCCGTAATTTTTTTCGATATTGACGGCACTCTTATTTCCGAGGACGGACTTATGACGATCCCCGAAAGCGCAAGGACCGCTATCGCAAAGGCAAGAGAAAACGGCTGTCTTACCTTTATAAATACTGGTCGGACGGAGTTCAACGTCAATAAAAGAATACGTTCGCTCGGCTTTGACGGGCTTATATGCGGCTGCGGAACATACATAGAATACAACGGCGAGACGCTCTTTTATAACGGACTTTCTGCGGATTTCTGCCGTGAAACAGCGTATTTTATGCGTAAAACAGGTCTTACCCCCGTTTACGAGCATAAGAACGGCTATTTTTTCGATGACCTTGCTCCGAAAAACGCCGAGCTTGAGGATTTTCTCGAATCATTTGTTGAGGACGGCATACCCGTTGACGGACGTGTTGAGGATAAGGATTTTATTTTTGACAAATTCGTAGCATGGGAAAACCCAAACTGCGATATGAAGCTTTTCAGGCATGAAATAGGCAAAAGCTTTGAGATCATCGACCGAGGCGGCGGTTTCTATGAAAACGTTCCTCTCGGCTGTTCAAAAGCTACGGCTATCGAATTTATCCTTGCAAAGCTGAATATTTCCCTTGAAAACGCCTATGCGGTCGGAGACAGCGCAAACGATCTCCCCATGCTGAAAGCAGTCCCCAACAGCATAGCAATGGGCGGTTCGGAGGCGATATATCCCTATGTTTCATACATTACAACCCCTCTGCACGAGGACGGGATATACAATGCGCTCGCTCACTATAAGCTGATTTGAAATAGTACTTGCTTTTTTTTCGGAAATATAGTATAATTAAGTACAACAATGTTTCAGACAGCATTGTTGTAAACAGTTAAAATCATTACCTAAAAGTGGAGATATATTTATGGAACAGACTATCAAAAGCAGTAAAAATACAGAAAACGGCAATATCTTTTACGCTGTTGCCATGAGAGGTCTTGTTGCATTCCCCAAAATGGTGATGCACTTCGATGTTTCAAGAGACAAAACCGTCTCTGCTGTCGAAAAATCTCTCAAAGAAAGCGGTAAGCTGTTTTTAATTACACAGCATGAAACGTATGTGGAAAATCCCAAGGCGTCCGATCTATATAAAGTAGGCGTTGTAGCCGAAATAAAACAAGTTCTCAGACTTCCCGACAACGAAGTTAAAGTGCTTGTGGAGGGAATTTACAAGGCAAATCTTGTCCGCCTTCTTGATGAGGGAGATGTGCTTCGTGCGGAGATCAAGCGCGTGCCGACATACTCGCGCTCTAAATATGACGAGACAGAAGCGGAAGCTCTCATGCGCTCCGTAAAGGACGCTTTTGAGCGGTATACTTCGTTTTTCCCGAGAATGCCGCATGACCTTCTTAACAGGATAATGGCTCTTGACGACCCGTTCAAGCTTTTTGAAGCGGTCACTTTCAACAGCAGCCTGAATTACCGCGATAAGCAGACTCTTTTAGAGGAATCGAATATTCTCAACAAGCTGTCGGTGCTGTATGCCTGCCTTGCTTCTGAAATAGAAATACTCGAACTTGAAAGCCTTATCAACGAACAGACACGAAACAGCATCGACAAGGGACAAAAAGAATACTACCTGCGTGAGCAGATGAGAGTTATACAGGAACAGCTCGGCGAGGAGGACGGCGAGGACGTCTTTAACACGGTAAACCGCATAATGGAGCTGAAAATAAACGAAAAAAGCCGCGATAAGCTTCTCAAAGAGGCTGACAGACTGAGTAAGCTCCCCCCTGCGTCTCAGGAAGCCTTCGTCATAAAAAATTACCTCGATACAGTTCTTGAACTGCCGTGGGGAAAATACTCCAAGGCAAAAATTTCCATGGAGAAAGCGGAGGCTGTTCTCGAAAGAGATCATTACGGACTTAAAAAGGTAAAGGAACGTATCCTTGAATTTCTTGCAGTCCATATTCTCAACCCCGAGATAAAAGGGCAGATCATCTGCCTTGCAGGACCTCCCGGTATCGGCAAGACTTCTATAGCAAAATCAGTAGCAAAGGCTATGGGCAGAAAATATGTCCGTGTTTCTCTCGGCGGCGTCCGTGACGAAGCTGATATAAGAGGTCATAGAAAAACATATGTCGGAGCGATGCCCGGACGTATCATAACCGCTATCGAGCAGGCAGGCACGTCTAATCCGCTTATCCTGTTCGACGAGATAGACAAGCTGTGCAGCGATATGAAAGGCGATCCCTCGTCGGCTATGCTCGAAGTCCTCGACAGCGAGCAGAATTCGACCTTCCGCGATCATTTTCTTGAGATCCCCTTTGACCTCAGCAAGGCGGTGTTCATAACGACGGCGAACAATGTGAACGACATTCCGGCGCCGCTTCTCGACCGTATGGAGGTCATCGAACTGCCAAGCTATACTGCGGAGGAAAAATTCCATATAGCCAAGGAACATCTTCTGCCGAAACAGCTTAAAGAACACAGCCTGAAAGGAACTCAGCTCAAGCTTCAGGATGAAACGATCGAAGATATTATCCGCTTCTATACACGTGAAGCGGGCGTAAGAGGCCTTGAAAGGTGCATAGCTTCAATTTGCAGAAAGGCTGCAAGGAAAATTGCGGACGGAAGCGCCAAGCGGATAACCGTTAAAGCAAAGGATCTTCAGAACTGGCTGGGCGTTAAGAAGTATCTTTCCGACCTTGTTTCCAGAGAAGATCAGGTCGGCGTTGTAAACGGTCTGGCGTGGACTTCTGTAGGCGGAACAGTTATGCCGATGGAAGTCATGGCGCTGGACGGCTCGGGCAAAACGGAGACTACCGGCTCTCTCGGCGACGTTATGAAGGAAAGCTCCAGAATAGCGATCACATATGTCAGAAGCGTTGCCGATAAATACGGTATCGACCCAGAATTTTTCACAAAAAAAGATATGCACATACACGCTCCCGAGGGAGCAGTCCCCAAGGACGGCCCTTCGGCAGGAGTTACAATGACGACTGCCGTAGTCTCGGCGCTTTCGGGCAGAAAGGTACGCTCCGATACGGCTATGACAGGCGAAATAACGCTACATGGCAAGGTACTTCCGATCGGCGGACTTCGCGAAAAAACCATGGCGGCGTATAAGGCGGGCATCAAAACGGTTATCATACCCGTCGGAAACAAACCCGATCTCGAGGAGGTAGACGACGCCGTAAAGGAAAACATCAGGTTTGTTTTTGCGGAAACTCTTGCGGACGTTCTCGATACGGCTCTTATCTAAGGGGGAGTTATGAAACTTAATTACAATAAAGCCAAGTATATCGCCTCATATGGCACATATTCCCAGATACCGCCCTGCGACCGCATAGAGATTGCTTTCGCAGGACACTCGAACGTTGGCAAATCTACTCTTATCAATAAACTTTTTAACAGAAAGAACCTTGCAAGAGTAAGCTCCATTCCGGGAAAAACTGCTACTATCAATTTCTACGGGCTGGAAAATATTTATTTTGCCGATCTTCCCGGCTACGGCTACGCCAAGGTCGGCAAGTCCGAAATAAAACGGTGGTCGGGGCTTATAGACGGCTATCTCAATTCCGACAGGGATATACGCCTTGTATTTATGCTGGTGGATATGCGTCACTCTCCCACTAAGGACGACATAAAGATGATAGATTATCTGATAGACACCGAAACGCCTTTCGTCCTTGTAC
Source organism: uncultured Ruminococcus sp. (assembly GCA_947627275.1). GTDB lineage: Bacteria > Bacillota > Clostridia > Oscillospirales > Ruminococcaceae > Ruminococcus. The sequence continues at coordinate 43,925 of CANQVK010000013.1, forward strand.
TAACAAAGGCGGACAAGCTGAAAAAGACTGAGAGAGAAAAGCGTATGGAGGCGTTCAAGACCGAAATACCTTGCTTTGAGGATATACACGTCGTCCCGTTTTCGTCAATGACTTTCGAGGGCATTGAAGAACTGCGCGAGATCGTTGAGGAAATTGCGGAGAACTGATTTTTAATTAGGAGGTCATATTATGTTTGTATCGGAAAATTTAAGCGTTAATGAAAAAGGACATCTTGCTATCGGCGGAGCTGATACCGTAGAACTGGCAAATAAATTCGGTACGCCGCTTTATGTCATGGACGAGCAGCTTGTGCGCAGAAACTGCCGCCGCTTCAACGAGAGCATAAAGAAATTTTACGGCGATAAGGGAAGAGTTCATTATGCAAGCAAGGCACTTTCATGTATGGAAATGTGCCGTATCGTAGGAAGCGAGGGTCTCGGTCTGGACGCCGTTTCAATAGGCGAGCTTTACACCGCCGTAAAAGCGGGCTTCGACGTGTCTAAAATAGGATTCCACGGCAACAACAAAACAAACGAGGAGCTTAGCTACGCTGTCGAAGTCGGCGTTGGCCATATTATCGTTGACAACATCAGCGAACTGCACCGCCTTGAAAAGATCGCTTCCGAGCAGGGTAAAAAGCCTCATATCATGTTCCGTATCAAGCCGGGTATAGACGCTCATACCCACGATTTCGTAAAGACGGGTCAGATCGACAGCAAGTTCGGCTTTGCCCTTGAAACGGGAGAAGCCTACGAAGCTGTAAAAGAGGCTGTCGCTTGTGAAAACGTGGAGCTTTACGGGCTTCACTGCCATATCGGTTCTCAGATCTTTGATATCGAACCCTTTGAGGAAGCGGCAAAGGTTATGCTTAACTTCATCGCAAAGATCAAAAACGAACTGAATTACGAAATAAAAGGTCTGAATCTCGGCGGAGGATTCGGAATAAAGTATCTTAACGAGCATGACCCTCAGCCCTTCGAGGTATTTATGGAACGTGTCGCCAAGGTTGTCGAGGCTCAATGTGCGGAACTGAATATTTCCCGTCCCTTTATTTACATAGAACCGGGACGTTCAATTGCCGCGCCTGCCGGAATTACGCTGTATACTGTCGGCGCAAGAAAGGAAATACCCAATATAAGGACTTACGTTTCCGTTGACGGAAGTATGGCGGACAGTCCGAGATATATTCTCTACAAATCCGAGTATGAGGCTATCGTTGCAAATAAGGCTAACGAGGAACGCACGGAAAACGTGACTATCGCAGGAAAATGCTGTGAAAGCGGCGACCTTATCGGCGAAAATATGCCGCTCCAGCACGCAGAAGCAGGCGATATTATCGCTGTCTGCGCTACGGGCGCGTATAACTACTCCATGTCCTCAAACTACAACAGACTCCAGAAACCTGCCGTGGTATTCATAAATAACGGTGAATCGAGGATCGCCGTAAAACGTGAGACCCTCGACGATATAATCAGAAATGATGTATAATAATTATCCTTTTTATGACGCCCCTGATACCGCTGTAATCACCTGCCGTCATATTATTGAAGACGGCGAGCATGTCCTTTATGTTTCCCACGACAGCGATGACGGTATGTGGCAGTTTCTGTGCGGAAAGTCTCACGATACAGACGATGCAAGAGTTGTCTCGCTCCTTGATATTTTCAGTACGGATAACTCTGTAGGCGAACTGTACAAACTTCCTCTCGGCTGTTGTGCTGAAAGAGACAACGCTGATTCAGAGTGGAGAATTTACCGAAATTAATAGAATGATTTTATTAAGCAGTCCCGAAAAATCGGGACTGTTTTGTTGTGCTAACAAATATAAAAAGCATATCCGATATTTACATTGTTTATTTCTTGACAAACTTTTTGAAATAGTGTAAAATATAAGATGAATGGATTGTGTCCAAGGACAGATCCCTATTGATGCAAGAATACAATAAAACGCTGCCTGAAAGGATCGTGATTATTATGGGTTTAACACTTACTGAAAAGATTTTGAAAGCTCATCTCGTTGACGGAGAATATGTCAAAGGTCAGGAGATCGGCATTAAGATCGACCAGACTCTGACACAGGACGCTACGGGCACTATGGCTTATCTCGAATTTGAGGCTATGGGAGTTCCGAGAGTAAAAACTGAGCGTTCAGTTGCTTATATCGACCACAATACGCTCCAGAGCGGCTTTGAAAATGCCGATGACCACCGCTTTATCGGTTCAGCCGCCAAAAAGCACGGTATCTACTTCTCACGCCCCGGAAACGGAATCTGCCATCAGGTTCACCTTGAACGCTTCGGCATCCCCGGCAAGACCCTTATCGGCTCTGACAGCCATACTCCCACAGGCGGCGGTATAGGTATGATAGCTATCGGCGCTGGCGGACTTGACGTTGCTGTTGCTATGGGCGGCGGCGCATATTACATAACCTGTCCCAAAGTTGTTAAGGTAAATCTCACGGGCAAGCTTAGACCTTGGGTTTCCGCAAAGGACGTTATACTTGAAGTCCTCAGAAGAATGTCCGTTAAGGGCGGCGTAGGCAAGGTCATCGAGTACGTCGGCGAGGGCGTTAAGACCCTGTCCGTCCCCGAAAGAGCTACCATTACCAACATGGGCGCTGAACTCGGCGCAACAACTTCCATTTTCCCGTCCGACGAAATTACAAAGCAGTTCCTTAAGGCTCAGAAGCGCGAAGACGTCTGGGTTCCTCTTTCCGCCGATGAGGACGCTGTTTACGATGAAGAACTCAACATTGACCTCAGCGAGCTTGTTCCCCTTGCCGCATGTCCTCATTCTCCCGACAATGTAAAGAGCGTTGAGGAAATCGGAAAGCTCAAAATAGATCAGGTATGTATCGGTTCATGTACGAACTCATCGCTTCTCGATATGCTTAAAGTCGCTCATATATTAAAGGGCAAGACCGTTCACCCCGATGTTTCGCTTGCTATCGCTCCCGGCTCCAAGCAGGTTCTTAACATGATGGCTGAGAACGGAGCGCTTGCAACGCTTATCGCAGCGGGAGCAAGAATACTTGAAAGCGCATGCGGTCCTTGTATCGGTATGGGTCAGTCCCCAAATTCCAAGGGTATTTCCCTGCGTACCTTCAACAGAAACTTCGAGGGACGGTCAGGAACTAAGGACGGTCAGATTTACCTCGTATCTCCGGAAATGGCTGCAATTTCCGCTGTAAACGGTTATCTCACTGACCCGAGAGAGATCGGCGATATGCCCGAATTCAAGCTCCCCGAGGAGTTCACTATCAACGACAATATGGTCGTTCCTCCTGCTCCCGTTGAGGAAATGGACAGCGTGGAGATCCTTAGAGGACCAAACATAAAGCCATATCCCGAGACTTCTCCCCTTCTTGAAACCATTGACGCTCCCGTATCTCTCAAAGTGGGCGATAATATTACCACCGACCACATTATGCCTGCCGGCGCAAAGATACTTCCTCTGCGTTCAAATGTTCCGAAAATTTCCCAGTACTGCTTTGCAGTATGCGATGAAAGCTTCCCCAAAAGAGCGGAAAGACTTGGCAAGAGCATCATCGTAGGCGGTTCAAACTACGGTCAGGGCAGTTCAAGAGAACATGCCGCGCTTGCTCCTCTTTACCTCGGAGTTAAAGCAGTTCTCGTTAAATCATTTGCCCGTATCCATCGTGCAAACCTTATAAATGCCGGAATCCTGCCTCTTACCTTTGTAAACGAGGCTGACTACGATAAGATCAACGAAGGCGATGAGCTTCTTCTTGCAGACGTCAGAAAAGCGGTATCTGAGGGCAGATCCGAGCTTGTAATAACCGACAAGACAAACGGTGCGGAGATACCCGTACTCTGTGAGCTTTCGGGTCGTACAAAGGATATTATCCTTGCAGGCGGACTGCTCGACTACACAAGAGAATCTATGAAGTAAGAAATGAACAGACTGCTTGAACTGATCACCAGCGACCTCGCCGAAGCTTTTCTAAAGGCTCGTATCAGATGCAGAACTGCGTAAAAGAGAAAAATAACATGATAACGCTGCCGACTGTTTCAAAAGCTCCCGAAAACGCAGGCGGTCTGATACGATTTTTAGTATTTCTGATCGTATTGCTGCTTGCGTTCTGGGGGATAAACGTATTCAGGCATATAAAAAGCGGCAATTGGACAACGTTTCAGAAAGTTACTGATATTTCGGGAATACTGCTGTTTTCAATTCTAATATTTTTATTGACGATACTTTTGATATAGTGTTTTAAGAGGTAACGGCTTTATGAATATAATGGAAATAATTAAAGACGTTTTTAATGATCTTGATCATAATTATGACAATACAAGAGACTTTTACAAAAGCCAAGGCGACTACTCATTAAGAGGAAGCAGAGGTGCGGCGGGAGCGTCGTTTTTTAAAACGTTTCTGCCGAATATCGCAGGTTTCCTTGTAGGTCTTGCGTTCACAAGGCTTCTGGGCTTCGAGGGTATAGCTTACCTGATACTCGGAATTATCGGAGCAATGGGCATCGGAATCCTCAACAGCGTCCTCTTTCAGGGAATCAGCCTTAAATACGCTGTTGTCAGACACGTTATAATTGTACTGGGACTGAGCCTGATATACGGCTTGATCATGATGCTTTAAGCTGACGGTCCAGACTATAGATCATATATATTCGCCGCTATCACAAACCAAATTCGTCAGCTTTGCAGGCTGACGGCATTGACTTACAAACGGAGGTACAAACCAATGGCAAAAATTACTATGAAAACGCCCCTTGTGGAAATGGACGGAGATGAAATGACCCGTATCCTTTGGCAGTGGATCAAGGAAATTCTTCTCGAACCATATGTTGAACTTAACACGGAATACTACGACCTCGGACTTCAGCGCCGTGAGGAGACCAAGGATCAGGTCACCATTGATTCCGCAGAGGCTACAAAAAAATACAGCGTTGCAGTAAAATGTGCGACTATTACTCCAAACGCTGCAAGAATGCCGGAGTATAACCTGACCCAGATGTGGAAATCTCCAAACGGCACTATCAGAGCAGCTCTTGACGGAACTGTTTTCAGAACGCCTATTATCGTTAAGGGTATCGAGCCGTATATCCCTACATGGACAAAGCCCATAACTATTGCCCGTCACGCTTACGGCGATGTATACAAAAATACCGAGATGCGAGTTGAAAAGGGCTGCAAGGCTGAACTGGTAGTCACGGACGAAAACGGAAACGAAACACGCGAACTTATTCATGATTTTGCAAAATCAGACGGTATCATTCAGGGACTTCACAATCTCGATAACTCCATTGCAGGCTTCGCAAGAGCATGTTTTAACTACGGTCTTGACCTGAAGCAGGACGTATGGTTCGCTACAAAGGACACTATTTCCAAGAAATACGACCACCGTTTCAAGGATATTTTTGCAGAGATATATGAAAACGAGTATAAGGAAAAATACGAGGCTGCCGGTATCGAGTATTTCTATACTCTTATCGACGATGCGGTCGCTCGTGTTATACGTTCCAACGGCGGCTATATCTGGGCATGTAAAAACTATGACGGCGATGTAATGTCCGATATGGTCTCAACAGCCTACGGTTCGCTTGCTATGATGACCTCTGTCCTTGTTTCTCCCGACGGAATTTACGAGTACGAAGCTGCACACGGCACGGTACAGCGTCATTATTACAAATACCTCAAGGGTGAAGAGACGTCCACTAACTCCGTTGCAACTATTTTTGCATGGTCGGGTGCGCTCCGCAAAAGAGGAGAGCTGGACGGAACTCCAGAGCTTTGCGAATTTGCGGATAAGCTTGAAAAGGCAACGATACAGACTATCGAAAACGGAATTATGACAGGCGACCTGTATCTCATCTCAAAGCTTGAAAACAAGAAAAAGGTCGATTCCAAAACATTCCTTGAGGAGATAAGAAAAAATCTCGATAAGCTTATTTAATCAAAAAAGGACGACAGAAGCCGTGATCGAACCGGCTTCTGCCCTCCGGGAGGACAATATAATGTCGAAAAACACAATTTCCAATTCCGTTATCAGACGTCTGCCAAGATACCACCGTTTTCTCGGCGAACTGGAAGCTAACGGATACGTTCGGATCTCCTCAAGAGAGCTTGCCGAAAAAATGGGTCTTACCGCTTCTCAGATACGTCAGGACTTTAACTGCTTCGGCGAATTTGGTCAGCAGGGCTACGGCTATAACGTCAGCGCCCTCAGAGGAGAGATCGGAAGAATACTGGGGCTTGACAGAGTAACCCCAATGATACTGCTCGGTGCAGGCAATCTCGGAAGAGCTATCGCTTCCCATATTGACTTCCGTAGCAAGGGCTTCGAGCTTGTCGGTATCTTTGACGCAAGCAAAGAAATTATCGGCAGAAAGATCGGCGATATTACAGTGTCCGATATAAGCGGACTGGATTCCTTTTGCAGGGAAGCCGAGCCTAAGGGCGCTGTACTCTGCATTCCGAAAGAAGCGGCAGCCAAGGAAGTCGAAAGGCTTATCGGACTGGGGATAAAGGCTTTCTGGAACTTCACCCACTACGATCTGCGTATTGACCATGCAGATATTGCAGTGGAAAACGTTCATCTCGGCGACAGTCTTGCCACATTGTCCTATCGTCTCAATCCGGACAGTAATGTTTGTTAAAAAAATCACTATCTTTTGGAAAGTGAGTAAATAAATTCTTTAATTAAAGGTGGTAACTGCAATGGATTATCGTATTGAACATGACTCTATGGGAGAGGTAAAAGTTCCTGCTGATAAGTACTGGGCTGCTCAGACCGAAAGAAGTCACGAAAATTTTCTTATCGGCGTCGGTATCGAAACTATGCCCCGTGAGATCACTCACGCTTTCGGCATACTCAAAAAGGCTGCTGCCATAGCTAACCATGAGCTGCGACCCGAAAAAATGACGGACGAAAAGCTTTCCGCAATTTCTCAGGCGTGCGACGAGGTGATAAGCGGCTCTCTCAACGACCATTTCCCCCTTGTCGTATGGCAGACAGGCAGCGGAACTCAATCCAATATGAACGCAAACGAGGTCATTGCCAACCGTGGAAACGAGATCGCGGGAAGCAAGCTTCTTCATCCGAACGATGATATTAATATGAGCCAATCGTCAAACGATACGTTCCCAACGGCAATGCACATCGCCGCTGTTATCGCCATTGAGGATAAGGTCGTTCCGGCTGTTGACACGCTTATCGAGACTTTCAAAAGACTTGAAGCGGAAAACGAGGGCGTCGTAAAAAGCGGACGCACACATCTTCAGGACGCTACCCCCATTAAGTTCTCTCAGGAAATAAGCGGCTGGAGAGCTTCTCTTGAAAAGGATAAGAAGATGATACTTTCTTCCTGCGACGAGCTGAAAGAACTTGCGCTCGGCGGAACTGCCGTTGGTACGGGACTTAATGCGCCAAAAGGATTTGCCGAGAGATCGGCGGCTGCTATAAGCGAGCTTACGGGAAAGAAGTTCGTTACCGCCGAAAATAAATTCCACTCGCTTACTTCAAAGGACGAGATCGTATTCGCACACGGCGCATTGAAAGCGCTTGCTGCCGATATGATGAAGATCGCAAACGATGTTCGCTGGCTGGCTTCGGGTCCGCGCGACGGTCTGGGAGAAATTTTCATCCCCGAGAACGAACCCGGTTCTTCCATTATGCCCGGCAAGGTAAATCCCACTCAGTGCGAACAGGCTACTATGGTTGCGGTACAGGTAATGGGCAACGATGTGGCTGTCGGCATGGCGGCTTCTCAGGGCAACTTCGAGCTTAACGTATTTATGCCCGTATGCGCATATAACTTTTTACAGTCAGCCCGTCTGCTTGCCGAGTCGATAACGTCCTTCAACAAAAACTGTGCGGTCGGTATCAAGGCAAACAAGGAGAAAATGCACCATAATCTGCATAATTCCCTCATGCTTGTTACTGCGCTCAACCCGTATATCGGCTACGAAAATGCCGCTAAGACCGCTAAAAAGGCTTTCAAGGACAACATTTCACTCAAAGAAGCCTGCGTAGAGCTTGGTTTCCTCACGGAAGAAAAATTCGACGAGGTTTTCCACCCCGAGCAGATGGTATAATCTGTCATGAAAGGAAGATATTATGCAGACATTTACATACTACCCCGGCTGTACGCTGAGGACTAAGGCGAAAGATCTTGACGCCTATGCAAGAGCGTCTGCCGAGGCTCTCGGCATCGGTCTTATCGAACCTGAGAACTGGCAGTGCTGCGGCGGTGCGTATACATCGGCAACAAACGAACCCGCTACAAAGCTTTCAGCCGTAAGAACGCTTATGGCCGCTAAGGAAACAGAAGGACTTGTTACCGTATGCTCCGCATGTCATAACGTTATTAAGCAGACTAATTACGATATTTCCCGAAACGAGGCTATGGCTGTCAAGGTCCAGCGTTACCTCGGACTTGACGAAGCTTACACGGGCGAGACAAAGGTCTACCACTACCTTGAACTGCTCCGCGACGTTGTGGGCTTTGATAACCTGAAAGCAAAGGTCGTGAATCCTTTAAAGGGTAAGAAGATCGCCGCTTATTACGGCTGTCTCCTGCTCCGCCCATCTAAGGCTCTCGCTATGGACGATCCGGAAAATCCATCTATCATGGAAGATTTTATTAAGGCAATAGGCGGAACGCCTGTTATCTACGCTCAGAGAAACGAGTGCTGCGGAGGATACATCACCCTCGAGGATAAGGCTCAGGCGGTTAAACGCAGCAGCGCCGTTATGGAATCCGCCGAGAGCATGGGAGCTGATATGATAATTACAGCATGTCCCCTCTGCCTGTACAATCTGAAAAAAAATTCGGGCGGAAGTCTGCCTGTGTACTACTTCACGGAGCTTCTTGCGGAAGCTTTGGGCTTGAAGGAGGTCAGCAATGAATAAGAACGAAAAGGACTGGATAGATATTACAAGCGGAGTAAACGTCCGCAAGTGCATGAGATGCGGAAAATGCTCGGCGACCTGTCCCTCCTACGACGAAATGGAATATCATCCGCACCAGTTTGTTTATATGGTCGAAAAGGGAGATATTGAACCGCTTCTGAACTCCGTATCGCTGTATAAATGCCTGACCTGCTTTGCCTGTGTGGAAAGATGTCCGCGCGGCGTTGAGCCTGCAAAGGTCATAGAAGCTGTACGTCTTACAGCGGTACGCAAACAGGGGAACAATCACCTGCTCCCCGATCAGATACCCGATATGCTCGATGACGATCTGCCGCAGCAGGCTATCGTTACGGCATTCAGAAAATACACGAAGTAAGGAGGAGCGGATATGCAGAGAATAGGTGTTTTTGTCTGCCACTGCGGTACAAATATCGCAGCTACGGTTGACGTTAAGGCTGTTGCAGAGGCTCTTTCCCATGAACCGGGAGTAGTCGTCTCTCAGGATTACCAGTATATGTGCTCCGAATCGGGACAGGAACTTGTTAAAAATGCAATCAAAGAGCATGGACTTACGGGAGTTGTCATATGCTCCTGTTCACCGAGAATGCACGAAAATACGTTCAGAAAGGCGGCGGCTTCCGCAGGACTTAACCCGTATCTTGTGGAGATCGCAAATATCCGCGAGCAATGCTCATGGATACACAAGAACATAGCATCCGCTACGGATAAGGCTGTTATCCTCGGAAAAGCGGCTGTTGCAAAGGTTCACCTCAACGCTCCCCTGACGGCAGGAGAAAGCCCCGTTGTAAAGCGTGCGCTGGTCATTGGCGGCGGTATTGCGGGCATTCAGACGGCTCTCGATATTGCCGAAGCCGGATTCGACGTTGATATTGTTGAAAAAGAACCCACTATCGGCGGAAAAATGGCTCAGATCGACAAGACCTTCCCGACTCTCGACTGCGCCGCATGTATACTTACCCCTAAAATGGTCGAGGCTTCTCAGAACGAGCGCATCACTATACATTCCTTCAGCGAGGTGAGCGACGTTAAGGGCTTTGTGGGAAACTTTACCGTAACTATCAAGAAAAAAGCCCGTTACGTTGACGAAACAAAATGTACCGGCTGCGGTCTTTGTACCGAAAAATGCCCGATGAAAAAAGTTCCCAACGAATTTAATATGGGACTTGACAACAGAACAGCCGTATATATTCCCTTTGCGCAGGCAGTTCCGAAGGTCGCCACAATTGACCCGAATTACTGTATGATGCTGAAAAACGGCAAATGCGGCGTATGCTCAAAGGTCTGCTCGGTCGGCGCTATCGACTACAAACAGACGGATAGATTTATTGAACAGAAGTACGGCGCTATCGTGGTCGCTACGGGCTTCAATCCCATAAAGCTCGATAAATATGATGAATTTGCATATAGCTGCTGCCCCGATGTCGTAACCTCTCTTGAACTGGAAAGGCTTATGAACGCAGCAGGTCCCAACGGCGGAACTCTGCTTCGCCCGTCGGATAAGACGCATCCTCACACTATCGTTTTCGTACAGTGCGTAGGTTCACGGTGCGACGATGAAAAGGGCAAACCGTACTGCTCCAAGATATGCTGTATGTATACGGCAAAGCATGCTATGCTTATCCGTGAAAAATACCCGGATACAGAGGTATACGTATTCTACATAGACGTGCGTACTCCCGGAAAGAATTTCGACGAATTCTACCGCCGTGCCGTTGAACAGTACAACGTTCACTATATCAAGGGAATGGTCGGCAAGGTAACTCCCAAGGCTGACGGAAAGATAGACGTTCAGGCGTCCGACCTGCTGTCCAACGAACAGCTTCATATCAACGCCGATATGGTCGTTCTTGCGGCGGCTATAGAACCCGATAAAACTGCGCGTCCCCTTGCTACGATGCTTACGACACAGATGGATACGAACGACTTCTTTACAGAAGCTCACCCGAAGCTGCGTCCCGTAGAATCGGCAACGGCAGGTATCTTCCTTTCGGGCGCATGTCAGGGACCGAAGGATATTCCCGAAACCGTCGCTCAGGCAAGCGCCGCTGCGGCTAAGGCTATCGGACTTCTCTGCAAGAACAGCATTACATGCAACCCCTGTGTCGCTCATTCCGACGAACTTATGTGCAACGGCTGCTCCGCCTGCGAAAAGGTTTGTCCATACGGAGCTATCACATATCAGGATAAGGAATTCAGAATGCCCGACCGTTCCACAGCTATACGCCGCGTTGCAAGCGTAAATCCTGCCGTATGTCAGGGCTGCGGCGCATGTACGGTGGCTTGTCCTTCGGGAGCTATGGATCTCAACGGCTTCTCAAACAGTCAGATCATGGCGGAGGTAGACGCAATATGCAAGTAAATGAAAATTTTGAGCCTGTAATAGTCGCATTCTGCTGTAACTGGTGTTCCTATGCAGGAGCAGACCTCTCAGGCACCAACAGACTGAATTATCCCGCAAATGTCAAGATAATCCGTGTTCCCTGCTCATGCAGAGTGAATCCGATGTTTATTCTCCGCGCCTTTCAAAGAGGAGCGGACGGCGTTATCATTTGCGGCTGTCATCCCGGAGACTGTCACTATACTTCGGGAAACTATTTCACAAGAAGAAGAATAACGCTTCTTTACAGTATGCTTGATTTTCTCGGTATCGAGCGCAACAGAACGCGTCTTGAATGGGTTTCGGCAGCTGAGGGCGCAAAGTTTGCGGCTGTTATGAATCAATTCGTCGAGGACGTTAAAAAGCTTGGACCTAACCGAAGATTGGAGGATCTGAGATGCAGGAAGCAATGATCAAAAGAGCAAAGGAGCTGCTTGCAGACGGCACTGTCAACCGTGTTATGGGCTGGAAAAAGGGCGAATTTGCTTACGATACAACTCCGGCTGTTTTTGAAACGGCAGAGGAAATTGACAGGGATTTTATATACAACGACTTTACTCAGGCTAATCAGTCAAAATATCTTATCAAGGAATCACGGAAAGAGGGAAAAATACTCGCCCTGCTTAAGCCCTGCGATACCTACAGCTTCAATCAGCTTGTCAAGGAACACAGAATAATCCGTGAGAACGTCTATGTTATCGGCATTCCCGGAGGGCCTAAGATAGATATTGAGAAGATAAAGGCAAAAGGCATTACGGGTATCACCAACGTTAAAAACGAGGACTATACCCTGAAGATCGAGACGATATACGGAGTTGAGACAATGCCTTTCTACGAGGCGGTAAGCGTCAAGTGCGAAAGCTGCAAGAGCAAGAAGCACGTCGTATATGACGAGCTTATCGGAGAGGGCGGGGACATCCTCGATTCAAACCGCTTCGATATGGTGGAAAAGCTTGAAAACATGACCTCTCAGGAGCGCTACGACTTCTGGAGAGGCGAGCTTTCCAGATGTATCCGCTGCAATGCCTGCCGCAACGTCTGCCCCGCATGTACATGTGAAAACTGCGTGTTCGATAATCCTAAGTCGGGCATAGACCAGAAAGCGGCTGCCGATTCCTTTGAGGAGAATATGTTCCACATTATCCGTGCGTTCCATGTAGCGGGAAGATGCACCGACTGCGGAGAATGCTCAAGAGTATGTCCGCAGAATATTCCGCTGCACCTTCTCAACAGAAAGTTCATCAAGGATATAAACTGCCTTTACGGTGAATATCAGGCAGGCGCGGATACGACCTCCAAAGCTCCTCTTACCGATTACAGAACGGACGACTGCGAACCGTCTGTCGTTCATGAAAGGGGCGCTGAATAATGCTTAAAATTTCTGCTTCAAATTTAAACGCGCTTTTTGACAGGATAGCCGAAAAACAGACCTTGTATATCCCCGTTGACCGTGAACCGAACGTTTCCGAGTACAAAAAATACGAGAGCGGTATGACAATGAGCAAGGCTCTGAATACGGTACGTAGCGCCAAGGATTTCTTCTTTCCGCAGACGGAAAACCTTGCGGAATTCAAGGTAAGCGGCAAAACCATAGAAGTAAAGGACATTCGTAAGGAGAACGAGGATTTTGTCGTATTCGGAGTACGCGCCTGCGATGCTCGCAGCTTCGGGATACTTGACAAGGTGTTTCTTTCCGAACCCGTTGACAGCTTCTATAAGAATCGCCGTGAACACGGCACTATCGTAACTATGGCATGCACACGTCCTGCCGAGACATGCTTCTGTACAACGTTCGGCATTGATCCCACAGTTCCGGGCGGCGACGTTTCGGTATTCTTTGACGGAGAGAATTATTTCTTCCTCGATAACACCCCGAAAGGAGAGGCATTTGTCGCCTCCGTTTCCGACATGCTCGAGGACGGCGACGCTTCAAAGCTTGCAGAGGTTCAGGAGAATACAAGAAATATCATGAAGAAGCTTCCCCTTTCGGGTCTTTCAACAGATTCCTTCGGAGGCGAAAGACTTATGGAGCATTTCAATTCCGATAAATGGGCGGAGCTTTCGGAATCCTGTTTCGGATGCGGTACTTGCACCTTCGTATGCCCCACATGTCAATGCTACGATATACGTGACTTTGACACTGGAAACGGTATAAAGCGTTTCCGCTGCTGGGATTCCTGCATGTATTCCGATTTTACAAAAATGGCTCACGGAAATTCCAGAAACTCGCAGCTCGAACGGTTCAGACAGCGTTTCATGCACAAGCTTGTGTACTTCCCCGCAAACAACAACGGTGAATTCGGCTGCGTAGGATGCGGACGCTGCTTGTCGAAATGCCCTATATCCATGAATATCGTTAAGGTTATGAAAGCGTTGGAGGATAAGTGATGAATAATGATACTTTAATACCGCTCATCGGAGTGGTTACGGATATACGTCAGGATACCCCCGATGTCAAAACATTCAGAGTAAATGCGCTCGAGGGCGGTAAAGTTTTCGAGCATATGCCCGGTCAATGTGCGATGCTTTCGATCCCCGGAGTGGGCGAGGGCATGTTCTCCATTACCTCATCTCCCACAAACAAGGAATTTATGGAGTTCAGCATAAAAAAATGCGGCTGCCTTACTACATGGCTCCACGCTATGGACGTGGGTCAGCAGATCACGATAAGAGGACCTTACGGCAATTATTTTCCCGTTGACACAGAGCTGAAAGGCAAGGATCTGCTTTTTATAGCAGGCGGTATCGGTCTTGCGCCGCTCCGCTCCGTTATAAATTACGTGCGTGACAAAAGAGATGATTACGGCGATGTTCAGATCGTCTACGGCTCTCGTTCAAAGGACGATCTTGTCGATTATAAGGAAATAATCGACGAATGGACTGCTGATCCGAATATAGAGGTAGATCTCACGATCGACAATCCGCAGGAGGGCTGGGACGGTCATGTTGGTTTCGTTCCGAATTACGTCAAGGAGCTGAATCCCTCAACAAACAAAACAGTTCTTGTATGCGGTCCGCCTATAATGATAAAGTTTACTCTTGCAGGTCTTAAGGAACTCGGATTTACCGAAACGCAGGTATATACCACTATGGAGCTTCGCATGAAGTGCGGAGTCGGCAAGTGCGGACGCTGCAATATCGGCGATAAGTACGTCTGCAAGGACGGCCCTGTTTTTCGGTTCGATCAGCTTGACGCGCTTCCCGATGAATATTGATCAGTACAACTTTTAAAAAAGGAGTTTAAGCATGGATAATATGGTTAATGTCTACCTGTTCGGCAAAAAATACAGCGTGCCGGCAGGACTGACTATTATGACAGCTATGGAATATGCCGGCTATGAGCTTGTCAGAGGCTGCGGATGCAGAAACGGCTTCTGCGGCGCATGTGCCACTATATACCGAATCAAAGGACAGCAGCAGCTTAACGCATGTCTTGCATGTCAGACCGAAGTACAAGAGGGAATGTACGTTGCTACGCTTCCTTTCTTTCCGCTTGTCAAGCAGGTCTACAACATCGAAAACATAAAGCCCACCGAACAGATAATGATGCAGCTTTATCCCGAAATATACGCATGTATCGGCTGCAATGCCTGTACTAAGTCATGCACTCAGGAGCTTAACGTTATGCAGTACATCGCATACGCTCAGAGAGGCGAATACGAAAAATGCGCCGAGGAGAGCTTTGACTGCGTAATGTGCGGCGTCTGCTCGTCGCGCTGCCCCGCAGGTATTTCACACCCTCAGGTAGCTATGCTTGCACGCCGTCTTAACGGAAAGTACCTTGCCCCCGAATGCGGTCACCTCAAAGATCGTGTAAAGGAGATCAACGACGGTACTTTTGAGGAGCTTATCGAAAGCCTGATGCAGAAGCCCATTGACGAGATCAAGGAGCTTTACAATACACGAGAGATCGAGAAGTAAGGAGGAGCAGGCAATGTATAAAATCGAAAAGCTTAATGAGCTGGCAAAGAAGGTTGCCGAAAAAAGAGCCGCAAATGCCGAATTAGAGCCGAGAAGAATGACCGCGGAGGAAAAGGACGCTCTCCTTGCCGCTTTTCATCCCGATTATAAGCAGGATGAGTTTACCGTGCTTTCCGCTGGCGTAAACAAAGGCGAAAAAGTCCCCTCTCAGCTTGCAGAGCTTTTGCAGGGCAAGAGCAGGATCTCCGCCGATGACGTTGATCTTTCCGCTCCCGACTATGAAACCGATGTACTGATAATCGGCGGCGGCGGCGCAGGCGCTTCGGCTGCAATCGAAGCCGATGAAGCCGGCGTAAAGGCTATGATAGTTACAAAGCTTCGTATCGGCGACGCAAATACCATGATGGCAGAGGGCGGTATACAGGCTGCCGACAAGCCGAACGATTCCCCTGCGATCCATTACATAGACGCTTTCGGAGGCGGTCACTTTGCCGCTAAGCCCGAGCTTGTAAAGAACCTTGTTACAAAAGCACCCGAGGCTATTCTCTGGCTCAATAAGCTGGGCGTTGAGTTTGATAAAGAACCGGACGGCACAATGGTAACCACTCACGGCGGCGGTACTTCAAGAAAGAGAATGCACGCCGCAAAGGATTATTCCGGTGCGGAGATCATGCGTACACTCAGAGACGAAGTGCTTAACAGGGGCATACCCGTTATCGACTTCACGGCTGCTATCGAGATAATTCTCGACGAGAACGGTAAAGCGGCAGGCGCAGTCCTCATGAACATGGAAACAAAGGAACTGCTTGTCGCTCGTGCCAAGACCGTTATTATCGCCACGGGCGGTGCAGGACGTCTGCACTATCAGGGATTCCCGACATCAAATCACTACGGAGCGACTGCGGACGGACTTATTCTCGGCTACCGCGTCGGCGCAGGTCTGCTTTATGCCGATACTCTCCAGTATCACCCCACAGGCACAGGCTATCCTGAACAGATCTTCGGCGCGCTCGTTACGGAGAAAGTCCGCTCGCTCGGAGCTAAGCTTGTGAACATTGACGGCGAAGTATTCATGCATCCGCTTGAAACCCGCGACGTAACTGCGGCTTCCATTATACGTGAATGCTCAGAGCGCGGCAAGGGCGTTGAAACTCCTCTTGGAAAGGCTGTATGGCTTGACACACCTATGATCGAATATAAGCACGGCGAGGGTACTATCGAGAAAAGAATACCCGCTATGATGCGTATGTTCGGCAAGTACGGCATTGACATACGCAAAGAGCCGATACTTGTTTATCCTACGCTTCACTACCAGAACGGCGGACTTAATATCTCGGTAGACTGCTCTACAGACGTTGAAAATCTGTATGCGGCAGGAGAGGTCGCAGGCGGCATTCACGGCAGAAACCGTCTTATGGGCAATTCGCTCCTTGACGTTATCGTATTCGGCAGAGACGCAGGCAAGAATGCGGCTGCAAAGGCTAAGGATATGCCTGTTCCCGAAAAGCTCACCCTTGCGCATATTGAAAAATTCAACAAGGAGCTTACAGAAGCAGGAGTTGCAGGCGATACGGTATCTCCCATGCTGCTGCCTCATTATGCAAGAAAGTAATAAATTTTAAGAATATTTTCAAGGGACGCCATTTTTGACGTCCCTGCAATTTGTAATTAAGAAAGAGTGATATTTAATGGAGCTATTTGGCGGTATTCTTTCTGTCAAAGCCGTTTCCTTTCTTTTATTCTCGATCATGGGAATAATTTCGTTAGGTTATATTTTAGGAAGAATTGAGATAAAGGGCATATCCCTCGGTTCAGCCGGAGTATTTCTTGTTGCACTGCTTTACGGCTGCCTTTTTTACGACGATCTGTCGGCTCAGCTTTTTGTCGAATGGAAAGACGAAATGGGCAATGTCGTTAATACGGAAACGTTTGTGTCGTCAGCGCTGAAAATCATTGATAATATCGGACTTATTCTGTTTGTCACGGCAGTAGGGTTCATAGCGGGTCCGAACTTCTTCGGCAATTTTAAAAAGAATTTCAAATCATACGTTGTACTCGCGGTTATCATTATTTTAAGCGGCGGACTTGCATGTTCGGGCTGCATTCTTGTGGGACGCAATTTCACAGACCTCGAAAGCGGCGAATTTACTGCGCTCCTTACGGGAATCCTTTCAGGCGCTCTTACAAGTACTCCGGGATTCTCGGCAGCGAAAGAAGCGGCAAAGGATTATGTCGACGCCGTTTCGGTAGGCTACGGAATAGCCTATATCTTCGGAGTTCTGGGCGTAGTGTTCTTCGTTCAGATAATCCCGAAAATGCTAAAAGCAAATATGGCGGAAGAACGCAAGCTTCTTGCAGATATTGATTCCAAAAGCGATAAAAAGTCGGTAAAGAAAAAGCTCCTTGAAATGGACGGCTTCGGCATCATGCCTTTCGGGGCGGCGGCGCTTATCGGTATAATCGTCGGCGCATTCAAGATAGGTAATTTTTCACTTTCAACTACAGGCGGCTGTCTGCTTGTTGCGCTTATATTCGGTCATATCGGTCATATAGGAAAAATCAGCATCATGCCAAAGGATCATACGCTAAAGGTATTCCGTGAATTCGGACTTGTTATGTTCCTCATTGGCGCAGGAGTATCCGGCGGAGCAAGATTTGCCGAATATTTCGAGCCTGTATACTTCCTTTACGGCATGATCATGACTATCGTACCTATGGTATTAGGTTTCCTCTTTGCTAAGTACGTGCTTAAGCTTAGTCTGCTAAACAACCTCGGCTCTATCACGGGCGGTATGACTTCGACCCCTGCACTTGGTACGCTTATCAGTACGGCAGGCACTGAGGACGTTGCTTCCGCTTATGCGGCAACTTACCCTGTCGCTCTTATATCAGTCGTTATAGTTTCGCAGGTATTGATTTTGATATTTAAATAAAAATCCATTGAAATTATAGTGAACGCCAAAATATTTTGTCGTTTGCTATAAAATATCCCGTCAAAGCCATGATTTTCCGCAGCTCTGACGGGATATTCTTATTCTGAAAAGACGAAACGCCCTGCAATAGAGGGCGTTTAAAAATACTGCTTTATTCTACCGTAACGCTTTTAGCAAGATTTCTCGGCTTATCGACATCATATCCCTTAGCAACAGAAACATAGTAGCCAAGAAGCTGAAGCGGAATTACCGAAAGGCTTCCTGCAAAATGAGGGTCTGTCTTAGGAATGTACACAGTGAAATCCGCAAGATCCTCCATACCGTAATTGCCGTATGTGGTAAGTCCCATAAGAGACGCTCCCCTGCTCTTTACCTCGACCATATTGCTGACTGTCTTTTCGTAAAGATCAGGCTGAGTAAGGATTCCGATAACAGGCATTTTATCCTCGATAAGACTGATAGGACCGTGCTTAAGCTCGCCTGCCGCATATGCCTCGGAATGGATATAGCTTATCTCTTTCATTTTAAGACTGCCCTCAAGTCCGATAGCATAGTCTATTCCTCTGCCGATAAAGAACGCGTCCTTACAGCCTGCAAGCTTGTTTGCATACCACTGGATACGCTCCTTGTCCTCTAATATCTTCTCTATTTTTTCGGGGATCGTATTCATCTCGGCAAGCAGCTTGTCATACATCTCCTGCTCCATTTCGCCCCTTGCAAGAGCAAACTGCATTGCGAGGAGATAGCCGGCAATAAGCTGAGCGCTGTATGCTTTGGTAGTCGCAACTGAAATTTCAGGTCCGGCAAGCGTATAGAACACGCTGTCCGCCTCACGTGCAATAGACGAACCGACAACGTTCACGATACCGAACGTCTTTACGCCCATGTCCTTCGCCATTCGGAGTGCAGCAAGGCTATCCGCCGTTTCTCCCGACTGACTTACGATGATCACCATACTGTTTTTTGCAAGCTTCATTTTTCTGTATCGGAACTCCGAAGCAAGCTCAACGCGAACCGCAATTGAAGTGAACTCCTCGATAACGTACTGCACCGCCATTCCGACATGATAAGCAGAACCGCATGCAACTATATATATCTGCTGAATCGCTTTCATTTCCTCATCAGTAAGACCGTGTTCGCCAAAATCTATCCTGCCGTCCTTGACAACGGAATTTATAGTATCTTTGATAACCTTTGGCTGCTCGTGTATCTCTTTGAGCATGAAATGTTCGTATCCGCCTTTTTCGGCAGCCTCGGCATCCCACTTTATCTCAACAAGCTCCTTTTCTATTTCCTCACGGTCAATATCGTAAAAGGTTGCGTTTCCTTTTTCGAGCCTTGCAATTTCCATGTTACCGATGTAATAAACGCTTCTGGTATATTTCAGTACAGCAGGTACGTCCGACGCAACATAAGTCTCGCCGCCCGTTATGCCTATTATCATGGGACTGTCCTTACGGGCAGTGTAGATCTCTCCGGGATAATCGCCGAACATAACGCAAAGAGCGTAAGAACCTCTGATACGTATCATTGCACGGGCGATCGAATCCACAGGGCCCTGACCGTACTTTTTATAGTAATAATCTATCAGCTTTACTGCGACCTCGGTATCAGTCTGGGAATTAAAGCTGTAGCCGCTTTTCGTCAGCTTTTCTCTAAGCTCCTGATAATTCTCGATAATGCCGTTATGAACAGCAACGACGTTTTCATCGTCGCTGGCATGGGGATGAGCGTTAAGGGTAGACGGCTCGCCGTGAGTTGCCCAACGAGTATGTCCGATGCCGCAGCTTCCGCTGACAGCCTCGCCGTCGTTTGTCATTTTTTTGAGAACTTCAAGCTTGCCCTTAGCCTTGATAACGGTCACAGGCTCAGAACCGCTGCGAACGGCAATTCCTGCCGAATCATATCCTCTGTATTCAAGCTTTGACAGACCGTCAAGAAGAATGGGAGCAGCCTGATGATCTCCCGTGAATCCAACTATTCCGCACATAAGAACCTCCGAATTTTATTTTTAATTATTTTACTATATCCTCGTCACCGAACGGATCTCCGCATTCTGCGCAGAATTTCGGAGGGTCATAAGGGTCGGCAGGCTCCCAGCCGCACTTATCGCACTTGTAAAGCGGCGCTCCCGCAGGCTTCGGTTTGCCGCATTCGGCACAGAATTTTCCCTTATTTACCGCACCGCATGAACAAGTCCAGCCGTTTTCCGCAGGCTTGGGCTTACCGCAGTTTGAACAGAATCTTGAAGTATTCAGCTGACCGCACGAACACTTCCAGCTGCCGTCATCGGGCTTCGCTTTTCCGCAGTTTGCACAGAATTTTCCCGTATTTGAAGTTCCGCAGGAGCATTTCCAGCTGCCGTCCTGAGACTGCTTCGCACCCATGGAGTAAAGATTCTGAGTATTAAGTCCGCCTGCCTGCTGCGCCATATTCATTCCGAAAAAGCCCATAGCCGCGCCGCCCTTGTTATCCGCAGCCTTGACCATAGCCTCGTTCTGAGCTTCGACCATTTTTGCAGCAGCATTGAGGGGATCTCTGTTCCATGCGAGATCCTCGTACTTCTTTATCCTGTCCTCATCCTCCTTGGGAATGGAAACGGAACGGATAGCGACCTTGCATATCTCAATTCCCCTGTCCTCCAGCCATTCCTTTTTAAGGATCTCTTTCATTGCATTTGTGATAGCTACGGTGTTGTTCGGCAGCTGATCGTATGTCACAAGAGACGAAAGCTTGGCAAATGCAGGCTGAAGCTGATTCATAAATTCGCTGTAGAGAGTATTGTCAAGCTGCTCACGGCTGTAAACTGTCGTAACGTTACCGCAGACGTTTGTATAAAACTTCATAGGGTCTGCGATCTTATAGGAATAAATGCCGTTGCAGCGAAGTCCGACGGTAAAGCTTCTGCCCAGATCGGCATAGCTTACACGGAACGGAACAGGCTGAGAAGTTCCGAATTTATTATCGGTTATTTCCTTTATATTAAAGTAATATATACGCTGATCGTGACCCGTATCGCCGCCAAATGAAATACGTTTGCCGATAGTTTTAAAGGTGTCCTTTATTCCGCTGCCGAGGCTTCCGGCAAAAATACTTGGTTCTGTGGACATATCGTAAGTGTATTCGCCGGGAACTGCGCATATTTCAACGACCTGTCCCTGATCGACGATTATCATGCACTGACCTTCATTAACTACTATAACGCTGCCGTTTGTGATAATATTGTCGCTGCCCTTTGTATTTGAGGACTTTTTACCTGTCCTTTTATAACCTTTGACAACGAGCGTTGAGGAAGGAATGGCGTCACAGCAGAAAAATTCTTTCCACTGGTCTGCAAACGCCGAGCCTGTTCCTGTAAGAACTGCCTTTATAAGACCCATATTATAACTCCTTTCGATAACAAGTCTGAATACAACCTCTAAAAACCTCTTTTGACAGAACCCGAATATGCGCGTCAAGCGTATTCAGTCACTTTCATTGCCTCTGCCGCACCTTTCTGATATTTGCCCGATCAAACAGTTCCTCAGAGATTGCCTGAACTTATTACCTATATCATTTACCGAAATCCCTCGGTCTATTAATTATAACATATTTTCCCAAACATTGCAAGAAAAACTTTTTAAGTTATTGATCGCATTCCCAGCTTTTCCATATCTCGGGACAGTAACCGACAGCCGCTTTTTTCCCGTTTCGCACAATAGGAGTTTTTATAAGCTGCTGATTCTCAAAAAGTTTTTCCTCACGGTCGCTGTCGGAAAGATACTTCATAAGAGTAAGCGTTTCCTTATCCTTAGCCTTATCGTTTATCATAGAGCCGATCCCTCCGACAGCCTGCATTACCGAAGTAAACTCTCCCCTGCTCATTCCCTTTTCTTTCATATCTATAAACTGGACTTTTATATTGCGCTCTTTGAAATAACGCTCGGCTTTTTTCGTATCGAAGCACTTTTTTGTACCGAATATCTGTATGTTCATTATTAAAACTCTCCTGCGTCCATGGGTCTGTCCGTTCTTGCAGTCTTTTCAAAATCAATACTTATCATGTCAAGACCGTTCTGCGCAAAGTACATCCGTACTGCCGTAAAATGCGAAAACATGGGAATTTCGCTTGAATAAGAAACCGCTTTTCCGCCTGTTCCGTTCCATGTGAATACGGCGTTTGCCGTTCCCATGGTGAAAAGGGTGACAGGTATCTGAGCAAGCTCGCTCTGTTCGGACGAAGCTGTTACCGTCACCTTATACCAGCCGGGATCATTGACCGTCAAAGCAAAGCTGTAATTTTTTCCTTTTTCCGACTTTACATCACTTATATCCAAGGTGAGCTTACGGTTCATTTCATAAAAGACAACAGGTTCGTCCGAGGAAATATCCTCGTCGGGACGATTTACAACTTCCACCGCGTCAGCCGCTCCGACCGTCCGCTTAAAGGCGTTTGTTCCTAAAAGAAACGTACAGATATTTTTAGCGTTTCTTTGAAGCTCGCATCGCTTCAGATCGCCGTTTTCAAGGCTTTCAAGAGTATTGTCGCCGTTTTTTCCGCCATCGGCGCACACCATGTACAGATCGTTCTGCGCCATTGCCATTGCAGCAAAATCGGTCTTATCGGCATTTTGTCCCCGGCGGTTGATATTTGCCCACCAGTCGGTCATGGTAATTCCCGAGAATCCCCATTCATTGCGCAGGATCGTTGTATTCAGATCAAAGTTTCCGGCAGTCCACACGCCGTTCACCTTTCCGTAGGTCGTCATGATACTGTCGGCATTTCCCTGTTTTACGGCAATTTCAAAGCCTTTAAGGTATATTTCACGCAAGGCTCTTTCAGATGCTACAGTATCTATGAAGTGGCGGTTAGTCTCCTGATTATTGCCGCAAAAATGCTTTACCGTACCTGTAACTCCCGACTTGTGAAGTCCTCTCAGCTCAGCCGCAGCCATAGTTCCCGTGAGGTACGGATCCTCGGAAAAATACTCGAAATTACGTCCGTTCAAAGGGTGACGGTGAATGTTCATGCCCGGGCCAAGCAGACAGTCTACCTTATTGACAGCCATTTCAAGTCCCATAAACTCGAAAAGCTCCTCCGCAAGCTCTTTATTAAAGGTCGAGGCTATCATGGTTCCGTTAGGCAGGCTGAATGCCTTTGTGCCGCAGTCAAGCCGCATTCCCGAAGGACCGTCCGAACAGCATACCGCCGGTATGCCGTATTTTGTAAGGCAGTCCGCAACTCCTCCGAACGCCGAAGCAGTACCTGCCGTAACTCTCGGACTTCCCATTCCCTCGCCTCTGATAATGCAGGAAAGCTCTTTATCCGAAAGTTGAGCGATAAACTCATCCATAGTATTTTTTCCCGAATACACATCGGCAAGCTTGATTCCCCTGTCGCCTGTATAGGGGATTTCTGTCGGAAGATTTTTCAGCCGCCTTGCAGGTTCGTCCACTTCGCTTAGCGGAACGTCCTCAAATACAAGTCCCCCATCATTTTTCATACGCTTGAAAGGCTCGACGGGAGCGAGAGCCTGACTGCATTTCTTAACCTGTGTTGTTTCGCTGATCTCAATACTGGAACTTAAAACCTTTTTTGATTTGTCAATATAAAAAACATATTCGCCCTTTTCAATTACCCAGCAATTTTTATAACCCGTAACGCCTGAATCGTCATAAGATGCTAAATCTTCCAACCAGACATCAATCGTAAATTTCTGCGTTTCATTCGGAGCAAGAGTTTTTGTTTTCTCAAATCCGCAGAGAACTTTTTTCGGCTGACCGAGTTTCCCCTGAGGCTTTTCAGCGTATACCATAACGACTTCTTTTCCGTTGTATTTTCCTACATTTTTAACACATACTTCAAATCTCACTCCGTTTCTGCTTTTATCAAAAATAGCTGAAGTATCAACAATTATTTCAAAATCAGTATATGACAAGCCATATCCGAAAGGATAACGCACCTTTTCGGGAGCGAACGTATCGAAATACCGATAACCTACGTAAATATCCTCAACGTAGCGATTTCGCTTCAAATCGCCGAAATAAGGGTGAGAGGGATAGTCCTCGACACTATATGCGATCGTATCGGGAAGCTTTCCCGATGGCGAGACTTCTCCTGTAAGCACCATTGCCGTACCCGTACCGCCCGTCATGCCGCCCTGCCACACATAAAGCAGAGAATCAACATTAAGGCTTTCAATAAATTCAATGTCGATAAGTCCGCCAACGTTCAGAAGCACAACCACTTTTTCAAAGGCTCTGCGAACCTTCGTCAGCATGTCCTTTTCAAGCTCTGTCAGCAGATAAGAACCCTCTTTCAGCGTGACCTCCTGTTCCTCGCCTGCCGTTCTGCCGATTATGACAATGGCTGTACTGCCTGCTTCGGCGGCTTTGTTCACCGTTTCATCAGTAAGGGGCATTTCTTTCTGCGACCACGGCTCAGCTCCCCAGCCTGAGCCTAAATCGTAGGGATTTTTTTCGTCCCATTCCTTGTAAACGTTCAGAAGCTCCTCGTTAAGCCTTACGCCGGCTTCAAGAAGTCCGTCCGTTATACCCGTAACCTTTGAAACGTTCACCATTCCGCCGGAGCCTGTGCCGCTCTTGTAGTAGTGGAGCTGTATGCGTCCGAAAACCGAAACAGTCTCGTCCTTTTTCAGCGGCAATGCGGAGTTGTCATTTTTTAGCATTACAATTCCCTCTGCAACGGTATCGGCTGCCGTTTTCAGATATTTATTCCAGTCAAGTATTTTATTCATTTTCATAAAACCTCGCTTTTGTTTATTGGCACTCTAATTATAACAAATATTACCGCAAAATGCAATAGTGTCATGAAAATTCACATAAATATACTTGCCGCTATTGCAAAATATCCAGTAATGCAGACAAAAAATCAGTCCCGATTTTTCGGGACTGAAATTCTTAATATTTAATTGTTCTGATACCGAAATACGCCAGAACAAGCGCGCCGAGGACTATTCTGTACCAGCCGAACACCTTGAAATCGTGCTTCTTGATATAGTCCATAAGGAATTTGATAACAAAAATAGAAACTGCAAACGCAACTATCATACCGACTACAAGTATCCCGACCTGTGTACCCGTGAATCCGCCGTCGTATTTTATAAGCTTCAACAGGCTTGCTCCGAACATTACGGGAACTGCAAGATAAAAGGTGAACTCTGCCGCAACAGTTCTCGAAATTCCTATCATCAATGCGCCGACAATGGTCGAACCCGATCTGGACGTTCCGGGGAAAAGAGCCGCTATAAGCTGAAATCCGCCGATTATCAAAGCTGATCTATATGTAAGCTCGTCTATGGAATTTATCTTTGCTTTAGTATGTTTATTGTGATTTTCAATAACGATAAACGCCACGCCGAACACGATAAGAGCTATCGCAACTACCCACGGATTATAGAAATGTTCGTCGATCCATTCGTCCAGAATAAGACCGATGACCGCCGCAGGGATACATGCGACAAGCACCTTGAACCACATCTGCATTATGTCCGCTTTTATGTATGCGCCCACTCCCTCCTGCTTAAACGGGTGAACATTGTTCTTCCTGCCGAACGGAAACAGCTTTTTCCAAAAGATCACTACTACAGCCATTATAGCTCCCAGTTGTATGACCACATCGAACATCTCGATAAATGCGTCGTTCACCTCCGGATCGCTGCTTACGTTCAGCTTAAGGAACTCATTTACAATTATCAGATGTCCCGTGCTGCTGACAGGCAGCCACTCTGTAACGCCCTCCACTATACCGAGGATAATGGATTTAATAAATTCCCAGATCATAAATTTTCCTTTCTTCAAATAACTATGGTTTTTGAGTGACAATAATGTTATATCCACTTTCTACAACTTAAGAGAATGCTGTTACCCTTTACTTTCTGTTAAAGAAGTAATTCTTGGTGTCCATTCTCGTGAATTGGACTGTGGTAATCATGTAGACTAACAGCATTGTGCTGATTTTGGGATTACCACAGTCCAATTCACGACAACAGAGATTCCAAAGGGGTCACCCCTTTGGCAGGGGGTGCAGGGGTGACTCCCCACAGGTGGGGAGATGCCCAAAGGGCAGAGACGACGGGGCGATAAGCCAGCGTCCCCCCGCTTAAGTTGTGGATAGTGATATTATATCATATTTTCATTTATATGTCAATTGAATTTTCGGAATTCACCGAAAGTCTGAATTTCCGCTTGGAAATTGTCAGAACTCCCGATTTTTTCAGTTTTGCGATCTCTCTTTGCAATGCGCTTCTGTTCACGCACAGATAATCCGAAAGCGCAGTTGTGGAAAAAGGTATACGGGGAGTTTTCCCCTCGGCTGTTTTATCCTCGGTTATTTGCAGAAAGCTGATAAGCTTCCCCTCAATTGTGCGCTGACTCAGCACTTCTATGCGCTCGCTCAGGGAGACTGCCTTTTCCGTCATAAGCTCCAGCATATTCTCTACGACCATCGAATGGCAGCGGCACGCCTTTTCACAACGTTTTACAAGCTCCGAGCGTCGGACAAAAAGTATCTCGCAGTCCTTTTCCGCAACTATTTCCGTATAGCTCCGCCTGGAGGCAGGGTAGGTAAAAAATTCTCCGAATATCCCCTGCTCTCCTAAGTTCTCGATTATCGTCCGCACTCCGTTTACATCGTAGCGAACTACGTCCGCACAGCCGCTCAGTATTATGCCTATCTTGTCCCCCTGCGCTGTGCAGTCGGCAATACAGCTCCCTGCACGAAATTTTTTTACCTCCGCATTGAAGCATTCGATCATTCTGCGGCAGCTCTCCTTGTCAATACCTTTAAATAAAATGTTATCCTCGGTTAACATAAAATCGCTCCTTTGTTGCAATTGCAACAGATTTTTTTATAATATTATGATACAATAAAAGACATAAAAAGTCAAGCCTCGGCTGACGATTTATACGAAAATCAATTTTAAGTTTACGGTCGTTACATTTAAAATTGATTCTCATGAACGACATAAGAACAAGATGATTCCGCGGAAAATCTCTTGAAATTCTTGCCCAATATTTCCAATATCAGGAGGCAGATCATATGAAAGTAAATATCATAGGCGAACAGATCCCCCAGCAGGAGATAGACGCATACATCGACTACGGAATGAAAAAATACCCCAACAGGACTATCAAGGAAATGACAGTCACGGCAGACGGCGATTATGTTGACCTTAAATTCGATTTTGCAGATATTCCTTTCGACCGTGTCCGCCGTATCACAGGCTATCTTGTCGGCACTCTCGACCGTTTCAACAACGGCAAGCGTGCAGAGGAGCGAGACAGAGTTAAGCATAACGTTTAAAACATGATCGCAGCCGCTGAAAATTCAGCGTTTGTGTATTATGAATTATAAGGGGGTCTTTTAATTGACCCCAATTAAAAAATGGAGGTTTTTATTATGGCTAAATATGTATGTCCCGTATGCGGTTACGTTCACGAGGGGGATTCAGCTCCCGAAAAATGTCCTCAGTGCGGCGTTCCCGGTTCTAAGTTCATCGAAAAGAAAGAGGACGGCAAGCTCGCTTTCGCATGCGAGCATGAGGTCGGAATCGCAAAGGCTGTAACAGATACTGAGATCATAGAGGGTCTTAAGGCTAACTTCTCGGGTGAATGCACAGAGGTAGGAATGTACCTTGCTATGGCAAGAGTTGCTCACAGAGAGGGCTATCCCGAGATCGGTCTCTACTGGGAGAAGGCTGCTTACGAGGAGGCAGAGCATGCTGCTAAGTTTGCGGAACTGCTCGGAGACGTAGTTTCATCTTCAACAAAGGAGAACCTTGAAAAGAGAGTTGCAGCAGAACACGGCGCTACGCAGGGCAAGCTCGATCTCGCTAAGAGAGCTAAGGAGCTGAACCTTGACGCTATCCATGATACAGTTCACGAGATGGCTAAGGACGAGGCTCGTCACGGCAAGGCATTCGAGGGACTTCTCAAGAGATATTTCGGTTGATCCGATTTGAATATGCAAAAATATCCATACTTACAATATTGAATATAAAATACAAGCCACGCATAACTTAAAAGTTTTGCGTGGCTTGTATTTTATACTCGCCGCTATGGAAAATTTTCATCAGTAAACTTGTTCTGATTTTCCAATAATAAATAATCGCAGTAAAATAAACTGTAAGTATAATAAAGAGCTTGAATAAGCTCCTTTTTATTAATTGGATATACATCTCGTATTTTTTATGGCAAAGTTCGGATTTTTAGGGTGTTAATGCCGAGGGCGAAATGATATAATAGAATCATGGAAGGGACGAGAAAAACAAGAACTTCCGGAAACAAAAACAATAAAGCAAAATATACTAATCGTAATAATAAAATGAAAAATCACATATTACGATTTGTAAAATAGAAGAAAGGTTTATGAGGTGTGTATTATGATGGCAGCTACAAAGAAAATGGTTAAGAG
>CANQVK010000014.1 GCA_947627275.1 uncultured Ruminococcus sp.
ACTTCCTTTTACTTTTTTTTCTTATTATACCACATTTTTTACTTTGTTTCCACTTTGTTACTCATGCGGTTGGTCTGTATACTGATCACGGAAATCAATTTCCAAAATATATTCAGTAAAATTTTTTAAATGTAGGGACACGGCACGCCGTGTCCCTACAAATTCATATATTTCACATTATCTTTTAAAATTGATTTCCGTGTATACGGATTCACTTCTTGTAAACCAGTCTCTTGTATAATTTATTTCGCAGTAGCGGCGAGTATAAGTTGTGAATGTTAATTTTTTATCTATTGACAAAGCTTTATATATTAAATATAATGTTATTAGTCATGTTTAAAGCAATTACAGTTGATATGAAGAACGTAGCGGCAGAATGGAGATTATTATGAAGATAAATAAAATTATCGCAGGTACGCTTTCGCTTTGTCTTGTCGGGGGAGCTTTGCCCGTTTCGGAAATGACAAGGAGCAGTTCGTTTATTTCGGCATGTGCGGCTGATTTTACAGAGGGAACTTTGAACGAGCTGACATATAAAAAATACAGCGATCATGTAGAGATCGCGAAGTGCGTCCGAGAGGCGACCAGCATTGCGATTCCCGACTTTATTGAAGGACTTCCAGTAACGGCGGTCAGCGACGGTGCGTTTAAGTACTGTGATAATTTAACTGCGATAAAAATTCCCGACAGTATAACAAAAATTGGAGATGCAGCTTTTTTCGCTTGTTATGTTTTAAAATCAGTAGAGCTCCCTGACAGTGTTGTTGAAATTGGAGAAGAAGCGTTTGGCTACTGCAAAGAATTAACAAGCGTGAAAATCGGAAGCGGCATTAAGACTATTGATTACGGTGCATTTATATATTGTAAGGCCCTTGCGTCAATTACAATTCCCGACAGCGTTACAAGTATTGAGGCGAATGTTTTCGATCATACAGCATGGTATGACGCTCAGCCGAACGGTTTATTGTATGTCGGAAATATTTGCTATGAATATAAAGAGGCAATGCCTGATAATACGCAAATTACTATCAAAGAGGGAACAAAGGGGATCGCAGATCAAGCATTTAAAGACTGCGTCGGTTTAACGTCGGTAACTATCCCTGACAGTGTTGAAAATATAGGATACAGTGCATTTTTCGGATGCACCGGCTTAACGTCGGTAACTATTCCCGAAGAAGTTAAAGTCATTCAGGGACAAGCGTTCAGGAATACAGGATTGAGGACGATAACTCTGCCCAAAAGCGTTGAAAAAATCGGAATGTACGCTTTTTGGGAATGCGGCAGTCTGCGATCTATAACAGTAGAAAATCCAAAGTGTGAATTTGACGACCGAGTATATACCATTCCTGACAGCACGACAGTTTATGGCTGCATCGGTTCTACGGCTCAGGCTTATGCTAAGAAGTACGGCAAGGATTTTGTGCCTCTGGACGGAGGTTCATATTATTTTGGCGATGTAAACAACGACGGCAGTATAGATTCAACAGACGCTTCGTTGATACTCAGCGAATACGCTCTCGTTGCAACGACCGGCAAAAGTATTCTTTCGGAGGAGCAGAAGCTTGCCGCTGACGTTAATTTCGATAATATTGTCGATGCAAGCGACGCCTCTTTAATTCTCGGCTACTATTCCTATACGTCAACGGGAGGTACGGAGTCGTTTGAAACGTTCCTTGCCATATGAGAACAGATTATAAAGGTGAGAATAAAAAGTCTGCGTTTCACGTTTTTCGTGATCCGCAGATTTTTATTTTTTTACAGATCTAAATTAATTGTGCATAATGGCTGAATTATTATGATTTATTTGTGCAAGTATACGAATTTTTGAAAAGTTTATAATTTTTTCGTCTTTTTTGCCTTTTAAAATCACTTGTATATATAAGGAATCATAAAGAAATAAGTTATACTCGCCGCTATTGCAAAATGTCCAAAGAATGCTGAACAGAAAATTCGTATGCCAAGGAAGATGACGCAGACAGATTTTATGTCTGCATTACTGAATATTTTGTAATAGCGGCGAGTGTATAGTAATCCATGAATGGAGGATGTTATGAAAAAAGAAATTATTACAATAATGTCTGCTTTTATTTGTTTTTCTTCTTTTTCCTGCAACGACAAAGATGTTTCATCAAATAAAAACGAGATCGCATTTGCATTTTTAGGTGGGAGTTGCTATGGTAACGGCATGATACATAGCAGCGATCCAGTGAGATATATAGATTTTAATACTATGGAAAGCAGCGTTCTATGCGCCAAACCGAATTGTGAACATAAAACATCGGAGTGTGTTGCAAAGCTTGTCGGAGACTGCCCCATTATGTATAATGACTATTTGTATTACTTCACTTCAACTCAAGGCGTTGAAGAAACAGGAAATGGAAAGCGCGAATACAAGATAAACTCAAAGCTGTGCAGGGTATCTCTTGATTCGTCGGAATCCGAGGATATTGCATATTTCACCGATTGTAAACCTCGCGACTATGACGGCTGGATGATTATAAATAATACTGTTTGGTTTATCGGAGATAATATGAATCCGACTCCTGACGAATATGGAAATATAGCGACAAGTAATCAGGGCGGAGAACATTACATTTGCAGTATTGATCTGGAAAGCAAGGAGTACGTTAACTATGGCAGCGTATATGACGGCGATAAGGAATATGAGGAAGCCTCATGTACAAGCAGCGCTCAGATAAGAGGATATTATAATTCTAAAATTATGATTCGATATGAGTTCGCAAAAAGCTCTGAAACAAGAGGTCAGGATTTCAGGCGGAGATTTACGGAGTTAATGTTTGAATTTGATCCACAAACAAAAGAATTAAAAGAAAGCGATCTTCAAATGCCTTCTTATGTTGATGAGGATACATATGTGTATACGGATTTTGACCAAAACAAGACATATGTTATAGATAATTCAAAAACATATGAAGTAACATGTGATACAGGTCTTGATTCTTTTGCTGTAAACAATAAACTGTTTGTTTCTGATGAAGATAAATGGTATGATCTGACAGACTTGTCTGAGCATAGCATGGGCGAATATGCAGATTATGGCGTTGTTGCATTTTATGATAACTCTTATATTTTAAGTGATGGTAATATGAAATTCGTCAAACTCATCGAAGAAGAACTTCTTGCGCTAAAATAATAAAAATTGATATATTTTTCTATACCTATTGACAATATAACAAATATATGGTATAATAAAATTTATGAGAAACACGACTTAGGTTAGTTGAATTATAACGCTTAAAAAGCGGCGGCTTCCGTTATGGCTGTAGCTTCTCTCGCTTCCGTAATGGTCGGCATGAGCTCAAGCGCTTATTACACATCTCGTCCTTTTGGGCATGGCTCAACTGCTTACAACGCAACATCTATAAACAATGTCTACGCTTCGATGAATACGACTTTGGAAAAAACATACATAAAGGTAGGAGTCACGAAACTGAATGATTATGACGTAAACGAATACTTTTCCGGCTCTGTTACGGATCATGTAGAGACAACTGCGTATGAATTAGGCATAAACAAGTCAACTTCTTACCACCAAGAGGGTAAACTCGGTTACACTTACACTAATATCACTATGAACGCATAAAAAATTATATTGTTGACTGGCTGCTGATGATCTGCGGCAACAGAACATGTAAGGGCATCAGCGGCTGTCAGCAATTTTAATTTATAGTATTGCAAAGAGGGGATATAATGAAAAGAAACATATTTATTTTGTCAGTTCTTTTTTTATTTTTGCCATTAGTATCATGTGAGGGTAAAAAAGAAAATCCAACTAATGAGTTTAATAATGAAATTATATATATATAGAAAGGTTGAATAACAATTATGGTGACGGCAAAATAATAGGCTCATCTCATAAATTATCTGAGAATTATCTTAAATATTTAAAATATCAGGATATGAGTACTGCACCTTTTTGTTCTAAACCAAACTGCACTCATAAAACAGATGACTGTTTGGCAAAAGCAGTAGGAAATTGTCCGATACTCACAAAAAACGGCGTATTTTTTTTCAGTGATAAATATGGAGTGGAAGAGAAAAAAGATGGAAAAAGAGAATTTGAAATTGATTCCAAATTGTGCAGAGCATCTTTGGATTCTTCTGAAATCGAAACAGTCGCCGAATTTACAGACTGTGTTCCGCGTGAATATGACGGCTGTATGGTAATAGACGGCGTTTTGTGGTTTACCGGTGATGATATGAATCCCATTACCAATGAATATGGGGCTATTATATCGTCAAACGTGGGCGGAACTCATTATTTATGCAGTATTGATCTTAAAACAGGCGAATATACAAATTACGGAAGTGTATATAACGGCGAGAATTACGACAAATCAAGTCATGCGTCCATTGTTGGATATTACAACTCAAATCTGTTGATTAATTATGAATACGCAGCATCGCCGGATTATGAAGACCCAAGTGCGCCGTGGTTTGGTTTGAGCGATTTAATGTTTGAATTTGATCCGAAAACAAAAGAAATGAAGGTTTCCGATATTCCGTCAAGACCGATTTTCTTTGATTTGGAGTCGGAAACATTGGCTTACTGTGAATATGACGCCAACAAGATAATTGTATTGGCAGATAACAAGAGATATGAACTTAATATGGATATTGCTAAGATTGATGGCGGTATCGCCAACTATGCTCCTGTTTATAATAATAAAATCATTATGCTTGGCAGCGGAAAGTGGTATGATATAACAGATCAATCAGAACATTATCTAGGTGAATATGCCGGTTGGGATTTTGAAGATTACTATGACGGTTGTTACATTTTATCCAACCCAAGAAGAACCAAATACGTCAAACTTACTGAAGAAGAACTTCTTGCGCTAAAATAATAAAATTCGATAGATATACTAGACGCTATTGAAAAATGCCCAAAGGATGCAGAACAGAAAATCCGTATGTCAAGGAAGATGACGCAGACAGACGGATTTTATGTCTGCCTTACTGGATATTTTTCAATAGCGGCGAGTGTAACATACGATAAAAACGATAATCAAAATTCAGGAGATTTTATGAAAAATAAAATATTATTTGCAACTGTTATAGTGGCATTTTTGACGTCAGGATGCGGCGGCAATGATGTAACTTCAAAAGGTAATATTCAGTCGGATAGCGATTTTACTTCTACTCATTCAGACGACAGCGTTCATAATTGCATTGATGCTCAATATATAGATTCAGGGGAAAATATATATGATAATGGCATGATCTATGGAAGTGACGCTCCCAAAACCTATTTGGATTTTGAAACAATGGAAAAGACTGTTTTATGCGCATTGCCTAATTGCAATCACTCCACATCTGAATGTATTGCTGCAAAAATTGGCAGAACTCCTATTATCTTTAATGACTATATTTATTATTTTGATGTTAAAGATGGTGTAAAAGAAAATTCGGATGGCAGAGAATTTTACATAGATTCTCAACTTAAGAGAGTTTCACTGACAAATTCTGAAATTGAAGACATAGTTCAATTTACAGATTGTGAACCCAGAGAATACGGTGGATGCGTTATTCTTGACGGAATTCTTTATTTTTGCGGCGATGACATGAATCCTACCAAGGACGAATATGGCGGAATATCTTATGCTAATGGAGGCGGTACTCATTTTTTATGTAGTATTGATCTTAATACGGGTGAATATGTTAATTATGGAAGTATTTACGATGAAGATAAGCAATATGAAAGCTCGGCTCAGACGAGTACTGCCCATGTAATCGGTTATTATAATTCCAAGATTTATATCCAATATAGTTTTATGAAGGAATATATTGACGATCCGAACATTGAAACTCGTGAAAAATTCACGATCCTTAATTTTGAATTTGACCCTTTAACAGGAAATTTGTCGCAAAGCGAACTTCTGTCGGGTTCGTTTATGAATGGAAATACCTATGTTTGCAGTAATTATCCTGACAATTCATCAACTGTTATAGATGGCGATCAGAAATATACAATCAATGGAGCGGACGCAAAATTTGTTGGGAAATATTTCGACAAAAAGCTATTTGTTTACGATCGTTGGTATGATGTTACAGATAAATCGTTGCATTTGCTTGGAGAAGATCGAAAATTTGTAACTATGTATGAGAATTTCTATATTATATCCAACCAATCAGGAACTAGATATGAAAAACTCACCGAAGAAGAACTTCTTGCACTAAAATAATAAAAATTTATATATTTTTCTATATCTATTGACAATATAGAAAATATATGGTATAATAAAATTTATGAGGAAACGACTTAGGTTAGCTGAATTATAACGCTTAAAAAGCGGCAGCTTCCGTTATGGCTATTTCAACACTTGTTGTAAGCACAGTTGGAGTTAACACGAATGCTTATTGGGCAACTGTGTCTTTTGCTAATGATTATGCAACAGCATATAATGCAACAAGTTATAATTCTGTATATGCTTACACTGATTCAAGTGTTTCAAATACTACAAGAACGGTTTATATTGCAAATGTGAATTATAATGTCAATCCATTGCGTTCTCCTTACTTTAAATCAAGTACTAATGGTAGGGTTGTAGCCAATTATACTGGCTCAGGATTTAACACCTCTAAAACGGATCATTCTTTAGCAGGCTACGGTAGCCATTCAATTTATATGAATGCTTAAACGAAATAATAAGGCTGTTGTTATAAATTGATGCAACAGCCTTTGTTCGTATGAAAGGAAAAGATTATAATGAAAAAAATTGCTTATTATGCAATTGCCATGTTATTTGCTTTATCATCATGTAACAGTAAGAATGAAACAAAAAACATTTTAATTGAAAGTAATGATAACATATTCGTTGCAGAGTATGCTGATAATTATAAAAACGGACGAATTATTGGCGGCAACTCTGAAGGAAACACCGATGCACCGTCAATGTATGTAGATTACAATACTATGGAGAAAACAATTCTTTGTTCTAAACCAAATTGTACTCATAAAAATAGCGAGTGTCCGGCAAAGGTTATTGGAACTGCTCCAATACTTACAGAAAATAATATATGTTTTTTTGATTGCAGTTATGGTGTTGTAGAAAAAAAGAGTGGAAAGAGAGAATTGGAAATAAATTCTAAATTATGTAAATTATCTTTAGATACATCTGAAATAGAGACAATTGTTGAATTTAATGATTGCGTGCCGGATAATTCAAGAGGCTTTGTTCTTAACGATAATAAAATATATTTTACCGGAGACGATCTTGATCCAACATCGGATGAATACGGAGGAATTTTTTATTCCAATATAGGCGGAACTCATTATTTATGTAGTATTGATCTTAAAACAGGCGAATATACAAATTACGGAAGTATTTATGACGATGACAAAAAATTTGAAGGAGCAAAAAGTTCCAGCTCGGCAAGAATATTGGGGATATATGATTCTAAGCTGATTATAAATTATGAATTTAGCAAAACGAACGATGATGCGGTCTATGGAAATTTTACTGAACTTGTATTTGAGTTTGATTTTGATTCCAATCAATGGACACTAAGCGATATTCCAAATATGCCAATTTTTGTTGATTATGATACTATAGTCTATTATGATAATGATATAGATAGATGTATTATAATTGATAATGGAGAACGTACGGAACTTGATACTGGTAAAGTTACTCTTGCTTCAATTCAAAATAATAAGCTTTTTATTCGTGATGATTTGAATAATTTTGCTTTAAAATGGTATGACCTTTCGGATATGTCAAAGCATCATGTAAAAGGATATGATGGCTATATGCCAGTAAGTATTTACAATGATAGCTACATTCTTACAAGAGGTAATAATACAGCTAAACTCACCGAAGAAGAACTTCTTGCACTAGAATAATAAAAATTGATATATTTTTTTATACCTATTGACAAATTGGAAATAATATGTTATAATGACATTGACGATAAAAAATATCATAACTCAAACTAATTAAATTACAATAATAAGGTTAATTCAAAATTAATTTGTGGTCAGTTTTATTGTATATGGTAGGCTGAACTCAACATTATTTTAAAGGGCATAACATACGATAAAAACGATAATCAAAATTCAGGAGGTAGTTAATATGAAAAAAACTTTTAAAAAAGTGGTAGCTTCCGTTATGGCTGTAGCTTCTCTCGCTTCTGTTGTGGTCGGCATGAGCGCAAGCGCGGCAACTGGATACACTTCAAATCTTTCTGGTGGAACAGGCTCTTTGAGCGTTTCAGACGGTTTTGTATATGCTTCGACAACTTCAAGTAAAGCACAGTATTTGTACGTTGGAATAACAAGAACCACTCCCGAGGGAAATACTGATAGTGATGGCGGAAAAGGCAGAACCAGTGCTAGTGCAACAGTATATGGTGACTATTCTCACGCATGGTCTTTTCATCAGACAGAAACAGGCAGCGATACTTTATCAGTAGGAAGATAAAATGAACTTAAGTGAAACCATACGAGCAATTCGTATGGTTTCGCAATATTTATAAGGGGCGTTTAAATGAAATTTTTGATTAAAGCGATACTTGTGCCTGTTTCAATGTTGTTCCTTTTTGCGTGCGGAAACAACGGTGATACGCTGAATGAGGAAAAAATCCAAACTCAGGGATATGTAAAGGCTGTATGTAATTTATACAATAACGGTCGTATTTATAACGATCAAAAAGCCATGTATGTAGATTTTGATACGCTCGAATCCGTTCCCCTCTGCTCTAAACCCAATTGTAATCATACGAGTTCGGACTGCGTTGCAAATATGGTCGGACAATGCCCGATAGTATATAATAACTACGTTTATTATCTGACTTTCAAGCATGGAGTTAATGAAGTCGGAAACGGAAAAAGAGAGTTTTATATAAATTCAAAACTTAACCGTGTTTCAATGGAAACATCTGAAATGGAAACTGTTAAAGAGTTTCATGATGGTGTTCCAATTATTGCAGACGGATATTATCTGAATGGGAATGAACTATATTTTATAAGTACTGATATGGGACCTGACGAAGACGAATACGGAAATATATCTGTATCTGATTTTGGCGGAACACAGTTTTTATGCTGCATCAACCTTGATACCGGAGAATACATAAATTATGGAAGTGTTTATGAAGGTGATAAACAATACGAGGGAGCGTCTCATTCGCGTGCCGCTACTATAATCGGCGCAAAAGATTCAAAATTATATATTTTTTACAGCTATCGTGAAAAGAATTATTCTGTGGAAGAATTGCAGAAAATGCAGGAATCAGGCGTTGATATGCAGGATACTTTTACTGATCTGAATTTCGAGTTTGATATGAATACAAAAACACTGTCCGAAAGTGAGCTTCCAGCACTGTCATATGTGGACTCAGATTCGTATGTTTATTATGATCATACAAAAGAAAAAGCAATAGTTTTTTATCGTGGAAATGAATATGAGCTTGATGCTGATACGAGATATAATACATCAGTTATCAACGGAAAGTTATTTACGCAGGATACACAGAAATGGTACGAATTAAGCGATATGTCAGAACACGATATGGGAAAGTACGGTAATTTTAAAGCAATAGCGTATTATGACAACTGCTATATTCTTGCATATGAAAATCAAACCGTCAAACTCACCGAAGAAGAACTTTTGGCGCTTGACAAGGAGTGATGATCGTGAATAAGCTTGGATTGCAGAAGATAAACAAGCACTACGGCAAGAAAAAACATGCGCTATGCGACTTTACATTTGAATTTACCAACGGGATTTACGGACTTCTCGGACCGAACGGAGCAGGCAAATCCACGCTTATGAACATTATTACGGATAATCTTCTCCCCGATAAGGACGGCGGAAAAATTTTCTGGAACGGCGAGGAAACGAGGCTTCTCAAAGATAAATTCCGCAGCCGATTAGGATTTATGCCTCAGCAGCAGAACCTCTATGAGAGCATGACTGCGCGGAAGTTTTTGAACTATATTGCTGCGCTGAAATGCCTTGATAAAAGGTCGGCTGAAAAGGAGATCTCCGAAATAGTAGAGCGTGTAGAGCTTACCGACAGCATTGACAAAAAAATGGGCGGATTTTCGGGCGGAATGAAGCAGAGAGTGCTGATTGCCGCCGCGCTTCTGGGCGACCCCGACCTTATAATCCTTGACGAGCCGACGGCAGGTCTTGATCCGAAGCAGAGGGTAATAATCCGCAATATGGTTTCGGTTTTGGGCAGGGACAAAATAATCATTATTTCGACGCATATCGTCTCGGACATTGAAACGATAGCAAAGGAGGTACTTTTCATAAAAGAGGGGCATCTGATAGACAGCGGTACTATGCCCGACCTGACCGAAAAGGTCGAAAGCGGCGATAAGACCCTTGAAAACCTGTATATGCAGTACTACGGCGAGGTGCAGTCATGAGAGTTTTGGCTACAGAACTTAAAAAGCTGCTGAGCAATAAAATTTTCCTGCTGATAATTGCCGCTGTTTTCGTTCTGAACGGCTATCTTATGTTCAGGACGGCGAACTCGGGCGACGCCAAGCCTGCGGACTACAAAGCCGTTTATGCGGAGCTTGAAGGTCTGAGCGATACCGAGAAGCTTCAATGGCTCAATGACAGGCTCGGTGAATTTGAGGGGCAGCATTCGTTCAGTTGGACGGTTTTAGGCGAGCTTCGTGATGAAGCCGCAAATATTGCGGGCTATTCGGACTATCTTGATTCTATAGATTCACAGGCGAGATCAATGACGAGCGTTTCGATTTTTGCAAAGCCCGACACTTTCAACTACCGCAGCATTGTGAGAACTCCGCCCGCATATGACAAGGTACGTGACGTTGAGCCGATTTTTGACGTTTCAAAGGGAATCGCCCTTGCAACGGACAACAGCTTCACGGATATTTTGAGCGGCTTTATTGTGCTGTTTGCTGTTTTGGCGCTGATGATCTCCGACAGAGAGCAGGGAATGTCGGGACTTCTTTTTTCTTTAAGGCGGGGCCGCAGCTATTTGCTCCTGAGTAAAACAGGCGCGCTTGCAATTGCGATTTTCGGCGCTATATTGCTTATTTATGCCGAGAATCTCATAATAGCTTCTTGTCTGTACGGTCTGGGCGAGCTGTCAAGACCCGTTCAGTCTCTTAACGGATTTATCGGCTGTAATCTGAAAATAAGCGTTATTGGATATTTGATCTTATACGTTCTGTTCAAGTTCATTGCAATGTTTGTGATCGGAGCGTTTCTTTCGCTTATTGCGGTGAATACTAAAAATATCGTATCTTTTTACGGCATATCGGCAGTTATCCTGATTGCGGAGGGCGTTGCCTATGCGAAGATACATCCGCTGTCGATATACAGTATTTTCAGATATATCAATCTTATTTCGTTTACAAAGGTCAACGAGATATTCTGCAATTACAAAAACATAAATTTTTGGGAATATCCCGTTCCGCTGATACCGACTTCTATTGGCGCAGTACTTGTCATCGCTGCGATATGCGTTGTGTTGTCATCGTATATGTACGCAAAGAAACGTAATCTTGAATTCAGAAAAATCGGATTCAAATTCAGGTTCGGGAAAGGAAATAAAATTCATTCCAGACTTTATTATACGCTTTACAAGTCGCTCATAATGCAAAAGGGAATATTTATTATCGCCGTTTTTATTGTGGTATCTGTATTTATGGGTGAAGCCTTTATCAAAAAATACGACCCCATCGACGTCTATTACGAATATTATACGACTGAAACAGAGGGCGAAATTACGCAGGAAACCATTGATTTCTACGACAGTGAAGCTATCAGGTTCGATGAGCTTAACGCGCGTCTGGAAAATCCCGATATTACCTCTGAGGAGGAAAGAGAAATTTATAAGCAGCTTGCGCCGACAATGGGATTTTATCCGTCGTATGAACGCCTGAATCAAATCAAGGACATCGAAAACGCGCATATTTTTTACGATACGGGATATAAACGCGCGTTTGGAATAAACGGTTATGACGATGATATGAAATACGCATTTGCGGCGATACTGCTTTGTCTGTTTCTGATCTCTCCGCTGATAGCCAATGACAATAAATATCGGATGAAATCGGTTATCAATTCTACAAGCTCAGGCAGAAAAAGTTATATCCGCAGAAATATTTTAACGGCTGCGCTGTATGGATTTGCGGCGTCGCTTCTGTGGATAATTCCCTATATGGTCACTATTTCCCGATATTACGGACACGGCGGACTTTCGGCTTCGATACGCAGTATCACTGATCTTATAAATTTTCCTCTGAACATCAGCGTATTGCAGTATATAATTCTTATATGCCTGCTGAGAACAGTTTCCGTACTTTTTACAGCTATGATAATGCTCTGGGTATCTTCGATGTGCAGGAATGTAATTTCGGCTGTGCTTATTAATTTCGCCGTATTTGCTCTGCCGATCATAATTTATTTGCTCGGTGCGGAATTTATGGCGAATATCGGATTTAATCCTCTGCTAAGCGTTAATGTTATGTTAAATGAATTTTCAATTGTGCAGATCATGATACCGCTAATTGGCGTAATTGCAGTTATGATCTGTGAAATTCAAAATAGAAAGTGAGAGACATGAAGAAAAAAATTATATCAGCAGTGTGTATACTGTTGGCTATGAATTTAATTAGCTGTGGAAGCTGGGCAGATCCATATCCGATAGATTATTCGGCAAAGGACAATCTTGCGATAGAGTATATGAATGGAAAATATGGTGAAAATTTTAACATTTCCGTAGGCACGATAAGTGAGCATACATGGGCTCCAATGGAAGAACCTTTCAGCGTATATTACTATACAATGGTAAGTCCTGAGGGTGCGGCAGAGGATGAAAAATATTACGTCTATTCCGATGACAACGAAACTCATGAAGAGTCATGGATAGTCGGCGATGGCTATATGATGAACATTGTTGAGCCGTATATCAGACAGTTTGTTGAGGAATCTCTGAAAGAACACGCTCCCTGTGCTGATACGTATTTCATTATATGGGGGGCGGGAAGTGCAGATATTCGTGAACAAACGACATTATTTACAAGCACTTTCTGCTTCAGTCCTGATTTTCCTGTTATCTCATCATACGATGAGTTTTTAGAGGAAGCGAAAAATGTTTACCTTGATTTGTGTATATTTGTACCTGATTCCGAGCAGAATATTGATTCTGTAGCTCAGGACTGGCAGGAATGGCGAGAATATATGTATGGTAACTTTAATGAAGGGATAAATCTTTGGTTGGAAACTGTCGAGGACGAGAGCTTTTTCGGGGCGGATGATACGTTACCGGATAAACACTTGAATTTTAAAACAACACATACAATAAACCTAAAGGATTGGAGAGAATAAAATGAGCAGAGAAAACAACATTGATTTAGATGAAATAATGTTATGTTAAATGAATTTACGCCGGTGCAGATTGCGATCCCTGCATTGGCATTGGTAGGTTTTGCCGTCAGGAAAAAACTTTATAAATTATAGTGAACGTAAAAATAAATTTTACGTTCGCTATAGACCTCCTCGGAAATCGGAGAAGCGCTGGATTCCGAGGAGGTCTATTGAATTTCCTGCAAAGCGAAAGCGTCCCCTGCTAAAGTTGACGGTCAAAGCTGGACAAATAAAAAAAAATGTGGTATAATAATTTCTGCAATAAAAAATCAAAGCAGAGGTAAAAAATATGAACAAAAAAGAGACAGCAGAGATAAAGAAGAACTTTTCGGATAAAAGCGGATTTTTCATTATGGACAGAGTTCTTACGGGCTTTGTGGACGCAGAAAAAAACGTCCGCTACTATAAAACGTCGTCGTGTCTGACGATGCCTGTTGAGGAGCATGACGTATACGATGAAACGCTGAAAAAAGTCCTCAACACAAACGTGGGAAAGAATTTCTGCGAATATCAGTTTCCAAACGAAGCCTACGAGGAGGGACAGCCGCAGGAGATACTTTACAGTCTGCTCCGTTCTGAGCTTAAGGACGACATTATCTGCGAGAATTTCATGAATCATATAGCGAACAATTTCAGTCACGAAGGGCCGTATGCGGTCATTACGGCATATTGTACATACACTATCCGCCGCAAGGACAAAAACGACGAGTTTGCGGAGGGCGAGGACGAGCTTTACCGCTATCTGCTCACAGCGCTCTGTCCCGTGAATACAGGCAGCGACGGCTTTGTTTTCGACAGCTTCAATAACGAGATAACAAAGAAAGTAAACACCGAACTTATCATCAGCAAAGCGCCCTCCGAGGGATTTTTGTATCCTGTTTTCAGCAACAGAAGCTCCGATATAAACCATGTAATGTGTTATATGAAGTCCGCCTCAAAGCCGAATATTTCGCTTGTTGAGAACGTTCTGGGCTGTACGTTCGTGATGTCTGCGGATAACGAAAAGGCAAGCTTTCAAAATATTCTTAAGGGCGTTGTAGGCGACGATCTGGACTATATGGTCATAAAGACCGTAAATGAAAAGCTACAGGAGGTAGTTGAGGAAAATAAGGACGATACGGACAAAACAGTCATTGACAATTCCAAGCTTAAGGGTATTCTTACCGATATAGGGATCCCACAGGAGCGTGTAGAGATGACGGACCCTGTGTACGAGAAATTCTGCGGAGACGCGCCGCTTACCGTGAGCAATCTTATCGAGACGAAAACGGTGCTGACTTCTCCCGGAATAACCGTGAATATCAAGCCGTCGGCAGCCGATAAGGTGCGTACAAGCGTGGTAAACGGACGGCGATGTCTGCTTATAGATCTTGACGACCCCACCATTGAAATAAACGGTCTGCCTGTCAGACTGGAGGAGAAAAAGGAGGTCATGGCATAGAAACGCCTATCATCGTTAAGAGCCTGTTTAGTATCTCGGCGTGTGCGAATTTTCGAGCATAATTTTGCCGAATACAAGTCAAAAATCCACAGGCATATTGTCATATGGCAAGGATTTTTAACGCAGTAATCGGAAAATTTGCTGAAAATACGTGCGTGAGGAGATACTAAACAGGCTCTAAAACAGGGGGACAAAGCCCCCCTGACAAATTAACGATATTGGGCAGGCACGCAGTATTGCGAGGTCTGCCGTGTTTCTTTTGACGATATGCAGAAGATAAAGGATATTTTTCACAGCGAGCATTTGAAAGAGATAAGATTTTTTTTCAAATGGCTGTTTATAGGCTCGGTCATGGGAGTTCTTATAGGACTTACGGGCGCTTTATTTCATTTCTGCTCCGGCGAGGCGGAGAGCTTCCGGACAGAACACACATGGCTGATATTTCTGCTTCCTGCTGCCGGAGCGGCGATAGCCTGCTTGTACGACGTACTCAATTACAGCCATGATAAAGGAACTAACCTTGTGCTTTTAGCCGTCCGCGACAATAAAATAATGGGAATACGCCATGCCGTGTGTATTTTCATAGCGACTGTGCTTACCCATTTATGCGGCGGTTCAAGCGGACGAGAGGGTGCGTCACTGCAAATCGGGGCGGCGCTCGGTTCGTTTACGGGACGTAAGCTGAAATTCAACGACGATGATAAGCGGATAATGACAATGTGCAGCATGAGCGCAATGTTTGCGGCGGTTTTTGGTACTCCCGTAACAGCTGCCATTTTTTCTATGGAAGTGGTCAGCGTTGGAATTTTCTACTACTCGGCAATAGTTCCATGCGTTACGGCTGCGCTGACAGCGGGATATATTTCATCGCTTTTCGGAAATACCCATATACAGGTAAGTGTAAATATGCCTGATGCAGACCCTTTGCTGTATCTGAAAGTCGTGCTTATAGGAGCTGTATGCGCCGGTATCAGCGTGCTTTTCTGTGTACTTCTGGGCGGTACGAGTAAGCTTTTCAAAAAAATCAAAAACCACGCTCTGAGGGCGGCGGCAGGCGGCGTTATCGTAGTTCTGCTGACCGTGATCGAGGGCAGCGGCATGTACAACGGAACGGGCGGAGCGGCAATAATCTCGGCATTTGTCAAAAGTCCGTTCTTTGCGGCGTTCATTATAAAAATGCTGTTTACGGCAGTCACTCTCGGTTCGGGCTTCAAGGGCGGAGAAATATTTCCCGTGTTTTTTATCGGTTCGTCTTTCGGGAGCGTTTTTGCGCCGCTGCTGGGGCTGGACTGTTCTGTTGGAGCGTCAGTCGGCATGGCTGCGCTTTTCTGCGGCGTTACAAACTGTCCCGTTGCTTCGATACTGTTGAGTATCGAGCTTTTCGGCAGCGAGGGCATCGGAGTTTACGTGCTTGCCTGTGCGGTGAGCTACATGCTTTCGGGTTACAGAGGTCTGTACAGCGAGCAGAAAATATTGTACTCAAAAATCAAAACCAAGTATATAAATAAACGCATCGGCGGATAACGTCGTCAACTTATATGGGAAAAGAA
Source organism: uncultured Ruminococcus sp. (assembly GCA_947627275.1). Taxonomy (GTDB): domain Bacteria; phylum Bacillota; class Clostridia; order Oscillospirales; family Ruminococcaceae; genus Ruminococcus. The sequence goes on from CANQVK010000014.1 coordinate 16,371, forward strand.
CTCTCATAAGTTGATGACGTTGCAGTTCCCTGCAAAGCTGTTACATAAGATTTTTAGGTCTTGAGGAATTAACGCCTGCAATACCGCCGACAGCGCCTGCTGCTGCGAGTAACATCAGTTTCCTGAGATCGGTAAATTCCCCGATTGCGACGGACGCCGAAAGCAGAACGGCGTATATGACCGCGCCGCATATTGCGCCGTCGATCATTCCACGCCGTCTGCGGTAACGTCCGCATAAATGACCGCTGAAATAGCCGCTTATGAACAGCGTCAGCAGATTGAAAAGCTTACCGAACATCATACCCTTAAATACTAAAAAAGACACCGCAGAGAATAAAACGCACCCTGCAAGTCCGCATAGTATTCCAAAAAATATAGGTATGCCGAAGCTCAGAAAAGTATTTTCCCATATGCTTTTTCTGTAATGACCCATAAAAAGCCTCCACATAATATTTACTTAATATTATGCGGAGGCTTGTTTTTTTATTCGTTTTCGGAGGGATCGGCGTCCTCGGCTTTCTTGGATTTTTTTGATTTCTTCTTGTCGCTGTCGTCGGTAACTCCTGCCGCTGCAAGAGGCGATTTTGTTTTGGACTGCGCTTCCTTTGCTCTTTCGGCAGCCGAAACGTTTTCGGCAACAGCCCATTTTTTGATCCTCAGCTTGTGACGTTCGCCGCCTGTTTCTATAACTATAGTGTCGTCGCCGATGCGGAATACCATTCCGACAATACCGCCGCTGGTGATGATCTCATCGCCGACCTGCAAGCTGTTCTGCATGTTTTTGGTTTCCTGATCGCGTTTTTTCTGCGGTCTTATAGCCATAAAGTAGAGTAGCACGAACATAAGCACAAGGGGGATGACCAAGGTCATTATCGGGTTGCCGGCAGCCTGCTGATTTCCCGAATCTGAAGCGGCGGCTTCGCCCTCTGCGAATGCGTTCATTGCATAAGCTCCTGCCGACATCATCGTAATGATCGCTGTTACGAGAATATACGCTGTTTTTCTTTTCATAAAGCTTCTCCTTTTTTTCCGATAAAACTGTTTAAGAATTTTTGAACAGGTCTTATAATAACTAAAATTCATTATACCATATACAGGGAAAAAATGCAAGCTTTTTTTAAAATTATTTTATCTCTCCCGCACGAAAATCAATTTTCAAAATATATTCAGTAAAATTTTCTAAATGTAGGGACACGGCACGCCGTGTCCCTACAAATTCATATATTTCACATTATCTTTTAAAATTGATTTTCGTGTATCAAGAAGCAGCTTCTTGACAAAAGCAATGGATTATTGTATAATAAACTTATCAAAAAAAGCTGAAAAGGAGTTTTTATTGTGGAATTTCTTTTAACAGACGATAATGAAATAACCCTCGAAATAGAAAAGCTTATGCTGGAAAGCTGCGGACTATCGGTCGTAACGGCAGGCTCGGGAGAGGAGGCTGTACGGCTTGCGTCGGAGAAGGAGTTTTTCATGATCTTCATGGATATACATATGCCGGAGATGAACGGTTTCCGCGCGTCTGAGCTTATCAGGGAGAGCAGTCCGAATGTGCCGGTTATTGCGCTTTCCGCCGATGAAATTGCTCCGGACGATCCCGAATACATAAAAAGCGGAATGAACGGTTCTCTGCTCAAGCCGCTTCAAATGGACGATTTAAAAGAGCTGCTGAATCGTTTTCTCGTTATCGACTTTGAGGGAGAAAACGTTGAAAGCTCTGACGATACTTTGTTCTGTTATGATGAGCTTTTCGCTGTTATGAAGGATAAAAAGGCCGTACTGCGGCTTCTCACGCAATTTCTCAGCGTACATAGCCATGACTGCGAAATGCTGAACGAGTATGTAAAAAACGGGGAGATAATTTCCGCGAGGGAAATACTTCACAACGTTATCGGAATTTCGGGAAATATGTTCTGTAAGCGGCTTTACCGTGTTTCGGGCAGACTGAGCGACGAACTGAAAAAAGGCGTTTCGGACAGTCTCGACAGCTTTACGGAAATCTGGAACGACACTTTCAAAGAGCTTTCCGACTGCCGCAAAAAGCTTTCGGAGGAGGAAGAAACTTCCGCAGGTTCGGAGGATTGGCAGTCGCTTCGTGAGAATTTTGCCTCGCTCTGCGAAGATTTTGACGTTTCCGCAGCGGAGCTTTTTGTTGAAAACATGGGAGTTTTTGAGGCAAATATGACTCCCGAAGATTTCAAACAGCTTAAAAACGCAGTATCAGGCTATGATTTCCCATGGATAACAGATAATTTGGAGGTGCTTTATGTACAAGGTTCTCTTGGTTGAAGATGACGCCGCACTTCGGTTCATCTATTCAAAAATGAAAACTTGGTCGGAATGCGGATTTTCTATTGCCGCCGAAGCTTCAAACGGAAAAGCGGCTCTTGAAACCCTCGAAAAAAATTCCTTCGACCTGATTTTTACAGACATAAGAATGCCGTTTATAGACGGCATAGAAATGCTGCGAAAGCTCAATGAATCGGGAAATACGCTTCCCGTTATATTCGCCAGCTCCTATGACGAGTTTGAGTATGCGCGGCAGGGGCTTATTCTCGGAGCGTTCGATTATCTGCTGAAACCCGTAGATCAGCGGAAGCTGGAGGACGTTCTTCTGCGCGTAAAAAAGCGTATAGATGAAATGGATCAGGGCAGCCGCATACAGCCGTCCGTCGAGGAAGTCCTGAAACAGCTTGACGTTTCTGCGGACACCAATAAATTTGTAAATCAGGTGGCGATGTACTGCTCTCAGCATTACGGGGAGATCATCACCGTTGACGATATTGCCGAGGCGCACGCCTACAGCAAGGATTACTTCGGCAAGCTGTTCAAGCAGCATTTTGGCGTGACCTTCCACGAGTTCTACTCAAAGATAAAAATAGAATACGCCAAGGAGCTTATCCGCACAGGCAACTACAAGGCATATGAGATAAGCGATATACTGGGGTATTCTTCTGTGGATTATTTCACTAAGGTGTTCAAGGAATTTACGGGTATGACCCCGTCAAAGTACAAGGCTGAGCTGACGCCGTCAAAAAAGTGAGGAATAAAATATGAACAACTATGCTGAAATACTTGTGGTGGACGATATGCCCGATCACATTGCTTATTCGGGTAATCTGCTTCGTGCCGAGGGGTATCGTGTTTTTGCGGCTGCAAGCGGAAAGGCAGCGATACGTTTTCTTGAAAAGCGTATTCCCGACCTTATCCTGCTTGATATTCAGATGGGCGATATAAACGGTCTTGAAGTCTGCGAGATGATAAAGTCGAATAAGAAAACACGGGATATTCCGATCATATTTCTTACATCGGAAACAAGTCCCGAGATAATAAGTCGGGGTTTTGAGCTTGGCGGCTGTGATTATGTAAAAAAGCCGTTTATCAAGGAGGAGTATCTTGCGCGTATCAAGACGCACTTGCAGGTTTCATTTCAGCAGAAAGAGCTGACCGCAGCGAATAATGAGCTTACGCAGTTCTGTTCTGCGGTGTCTCACGACTTGAAAGCGCCGTTCAACATAATCAACATGCTTATAGAAATGCTTCGTTCCGAATTGGGCGAAAATCCCGATGAAAGCATTGCCACTATAATGGATATGATAGTATCAAAGGCTACCCAGACGAAAACAATGATAGAGCGGCTTTTTGATTTCTCGAAGATGTGCAATGTCAATGCGGTAGTACGTCAGGTGGACATCAGACCTATCGCCGAGGAGACGTATCACGACCTTAAGGAGCTTGAGCCCGATCGGGATATAGAGTTCATATGCGGAGAACTTCCTCTTGTTGACTGCGACGAGGTGCTTATGAGGATAATGCTGAAAAATCTGCTTTCCAACGCTATAAAGTACACCTCAAAGCGTGAAAAGGCGGTTATCGAGCTTTCGGGACATTCAGAACAGGGCTACAACGTTATAAAGATCAAGGACAACGGTTCGGGATTTGATATGACGTATTCAAATAAGCTTTTTCAGGTATTTCAGCGGCTTCATTCCGAGGAGGAATTTGAGGGCAGCGGCGTAGGACTCGCGCTTATTCATCGTATAATGGAACGTCATGGCGGCAGAGTAGAAGCATACGGCGAGGTCGATAAAGGCGCGGAGTTTTCGCTTTGGTTTCCGAAACGATGATATGCAAATACAAAAAGGACTGCCGAAGCAGTCCTTTTTTAATAATTAGTCGTTATCGGGTTCAAGTACGGCATAGTTTCCGTCGGCACGCTTGTACACAACGTTTATCGTACCTGTTTTCGCATTGAGGAACATAAAGAACTCGTGGCTCAGAAGGTTCATTTGGAGAATAGCCTCCTCTACGTCCATGGGGCGCAGCTTGAATTTCTTTTCCTTGATAACCGTATAATCGGAGACTTCCTCGACAGGCTCGGCGAAAGCGTCCTTAAATGCGGTATCCTTCAGCTTCTTCTCGATCTTGGTCTTGTTCTTGCGGATCTGTCTGATGATCTTGTCAACAGCGTCGTCAAGAGCGTCGTTTTTATCCACCGCCGCACGTTCGGAACGGTAGATAATGCTGTTATATTTTACAGTAAGCTCGACAACGATCTGATTTTTTATCTCTGACAGAACGATTTTTGCGTCCGCCTCGTCGCCGAAAAATTTACTGAGCTTTGAATCAATTTTCTCCTGTGCATATTCGGTAAAATTCTGTGGGATCTGCATTTTTTTTGCTGTAATGGTTGTTTTCATATATAGTAGTCCTCCTTTGAGACTTTCGGAACGACGTTGAAGCAGGGGAGCATGTCCCGTTGCAGTCTCTGCCGAATCGAAGTCTGACTTATATGGAATAGAAATTCCATAATCATATTATACCATAATAAGAAAGCGTTTACAATAGAGTTTTGTTAATTTTGTATATTCTGTACAATCGAAGCAGAAATATTTGTTAAAAATAGCAATATTTCCTTTTTGAGGAATGTTATCAATTTAAGCGTACAAATATTTGGATTCCAAAGGGACGGTGTTCCTTTGGAATCCAGATGCTCAGATCAGCTGCAAAGGCTATTAAGCATGGTCGTAACGATATTTTCAGCAACAGCAGGCGTACTGTACTTATTTTCAAGAACTACGCAGAACGCAATAGGATTCTTGGTATCGTCAACAAATCCCACGAGCAGAGCGTTTTCCTCCGCGCCGTCCTTTACCTGTGCAGTACCGCTTTTGATAGCCACGTTGTATCCGGGAATTGAATATTGGTAATGATTTGCGCCGTTGGTCATAAGTATCTGTTTTACGGCGGACGCTGTTGAGGCGCTGAAAAGCTTGTCGCTGTATGATGTTTCCGCCGTATCAACGGTTTTTCCGTTTACATCGGTGACGTGTTCGATAAGGTGCGGCATCGTCATTTTGCCCGTTTCGTTGGCAATTGCGCTTTGCCACATCATAAGCTGTACAGGGCTTACAAGGGTCTTGCCCTGTCCGATGCAGCCCCATTGTGTGGAGAAATCCGAGGGATCGGTAAGCTTTGTTGACGCTTTTTCGCATTGAATGCCGTCAATATCAATATATCCGACCTCTGCCTCGGTTTCATCGTCGCTGACCGCATACCCCAGTTTGGTATACATTTCCTTTACACGGTCAAGCGGCAGATCGGAGTCCTCCACAAGCTGTGCAAAAAACGGATTACAGCTGTTTTCGACTGCCTGTTGTATATTCTGTTCGCCGTGACCCCAAGTATTATGACAGTCGATCTTGCCGTCCGATTTATTTATGTAGTAACCCGAGCAGCTGAACTTTTTTGAAAAAAGAGCGCTTTGACCCATAATTTCCATAGCCGAGATAACTGTTGAAACCTTTTGGGTAGAGCCGGGTACGGTTCGGTACATTGCTTTCTGCATGAGAGTTCCCGATTTCATGTTTTCGAGACCTGCGTAGCCTTTGGAGGGGTCTATATTGGGCAGACTTGTGCAGACAAGCAGTTCGCCTGTTTTATAGTTGTATGCGACAGCGCAGCCGTCCGCCCCCATAAAAGCATCGTAAGCGGCTCGGTTAGCCTTATGGTCGAGAGTAGTATAGATAGCGGCTTTACCGCCTTTTTTCACAAGACCGCTGTTGAAGCTGTAATTATTGAGACTGTCAAGATTCTGCGCCACAAGGGTATTTTCCATTTGTCCCTTGTCGTCGCCGATAAGGTTGCCCACATCTATGAAGTGATTGTTAGGATAGTCGCCATTTCCCGAGCCGTCGAAAAGCACGTCGCCGTTTCTGTCGTAGACATTGCCGAGCTTATAGTTTTCGGAATGCGACATATAAAAGGGCGCCTGCTTGTTTATACGCACCGTAAGGGCGACGATTCCCGCAATAAAAGCAAGCAGAAACAGGGTCATAATATGCTGACATCTTCTTATACTTTTCATGACGTCCTCCTTTTCGCTTGTTTACGGGATTTCTTGGGCTTTGGATTCTTGAATACCGGCGACTGAGCGGCGGCTATCATGCCGATCATCAGACCGCTTGCGACCATGGAGCTTCCTCCTGCCGAGATAAACGGAATAGTTACGCCTGTAAATGGTATCATATTGCATGAACCGAAAATATTCAAAGCCATTTGTACCGTAAACGCCGCGCAGACGCCTGCGCACATCGTTGCGTGATAGTAGGAACGGGGCGGATTTACAAGAGGCATTGCAACAATGACGAGCAGCATAAGCGCAGTCATAAGGGCGTAGAGAAGTCCCCATTCCTCGCATATGGTGGAGAAAACTATATCGCTTTCATAGGCGACAACATTATGGAGAAAGCCTTCTCCCGGACCTTTGCCGAACCAACCGCCCTCCGCGATACCGATAAGAGCTTTGGTTTGCTGATAGCCGTTTACGTCGTCATTCCATATATCCACGAAAAGTCTGTCTTTAACATACGGCGGAGCAAGAATAACAGCCACGATACCTGCCGCTGCCACGCATGAGCCTGCAATTATCAGCGTTTTCTTTGAAAATTTGGCTTTTGGGTAGCATATACGCAGCAGGAATCCCGATGCGTATATCGCCGCAAATGTCGGTATACTGCCCAGATCTCTGCACCACCATTGGAACAGGATAACAGCGGCGACAATTCCGAAAAGGATAAGATTTTCATATACCACATTGAAGCCGAGTACCTTGTGCTTGTTCTGCTGCTCCGAGATAGAGGTGGCGCAGGCGAGTACAAGAAGCGGCTTAATGAACTCCGAGGGCTGTATAGTCATAAATCCGAGGTCTATCCACATGCTGCGGCTGCCGCAGAAAAGGAATATCACGATCATCAGCACGCCGATACCCACCCAGACAAACTTCTTTTTATCCTGGATCCAGCGGTGATTTCTGCACGCTATACAGCCTATCCGGCATGAGACAAGGGCGGCGATGCCGGTTATAAAGTGCTTTAGATCAAGGTGAACTCCGCCGAAGCATGATTGGAAGATATTGCTCATGTTCAGTATCAGAAGGAGCATGAAGTCTACCGCATATGTACGTTGCTTAAAGAACGGCATTACGATGAAGTACGCCGCATCAAGTCCGATAACAGCCGTACACAGGGTTATGACATCGTTGACGCTTTCGTAGTTGCCGTTCTGAAAAACGTTGAAAAGCATTGCGCCGTGAGCAATGATGACAAATACGCATGAAAAAAAATATGAGACAGGGTTGCTCAATTACGCTCCCTCCTTTTTCTGAAAATAAGACGGCGATTGCCGAGAGTTATAATATCGTTGTCGTACAGGCGGACGTGCTGAACGTGAACGCCGTTTACATAAATTCCCGATTTTGAGCCAATGTCTGTGATAGTCCATTTGCCGTCGGTAACGTTGAGCATAGCGTGATACCTCGATACCGACATATCGGGCAGACGTATATCCGCAGAAGCGTGTCTGCCTATCAGTATTTCATCGCATTCGAGAGCGTATGAACGGTTCTGATCGGCAAGTTCCATATCGGCGGAGATCTTGCTCCACGCCTTTCTTTCCGACCGCCTTTCGCTGTACGAAGCCAATATCAGTACCAGCGCACATATATCCAAGGCAGCTGCTGCCGCCGCGCATAATATAAGATTCATGGATCCCATAAAAACACCCCTTACTTTAGCGAGTATTATAGTGAACGTCAAAATGTTTTGTCGTTTGCTATAATTCTTGTGTTTTGAATTTTCAGCAACTTTATTATAACACATATTGATGTCTATTGCAAGGGATGTACTTTTTTGTAATTTATATTTAAGGTAATCTTAATCTTTATAAAGTGAAATTTTATATTTTTGGCAGAACTCCGCTGCATTTCTTTTTATAGTATGATCAAGTTTTCCATAACAGAAATTTTTAATATGCTCGGGAATATCGCCATAGAACGCTTCTGCGATTCCTCCTGCAATACAAGCCATAGTGTCTGCGTCGCCGCCGAGTGAAACAGCGTTTCTTACAGCGCTTTCATAGTCGTTTGAATCAAGAAATGCAGTGACAGCAGGCGGTACGCTGTAGCTTGCGCTGCTGTCAAAGCTGTAATAGGGTCGTATATCGTCAACCGAATAGCTAAGATCATATCTGAACTTTTCACATATAAAATTTTTTATGCTCTCCTTGGAGCTGTTATGGGCGGCAAGAAAGACAGCGCATGCCACCGCCTGCGCCCCTCTTATGGCTTCACGGCAGTTATGCGTATACAGACAGCTTGCCTTAGCCTGAAGAAGAACCTGTTCAACGCTATCATAGGCGTAACCGATAGGTACTGCGCGCATGGCCGCACCGTTGCCGTAGCTGCGCTGTATTCTCATATTTTTCACATCAGAAGCCCACTTGGTAAATAAATATCCATACCCTGCATTAGGAAAATAGGAATAAAACTGCTTGTACTGAACAGCAAATTCCCTTGCACGCTGTTTTAGCCGACGTTTATTTATCGGACTGCCGTTTAACAGTATTGCTCTGCATACGGCAGCGGTCATAACGCTGTCATCGGTGAACGTGCATTCTCTGCGTAAAGGAAAATCGTATTCTTTTGTGCAGTGAAGTTCGTAATATGAACCGATTATGTCTCCGAAAATCGCACCGAACATTTTATTCCTCCAATTGCAAATCGTTTGGTTCTGTTACAGAAATACGGCACACCGTAAGGCATGCCGTAATTTTCATATAGTTATCAAATACCAGCCGAATAGTTGGGAGCTTCCTTAGTGATATAAATATCATGAGGATGGCTTTCCTTAAGACCTGCGCCGGTAATGCGGACGAACTGAGCCTTTTCGTGAAGCGTGGGAATATCAGGACATCCGCAGTAGCCCATACCCGAACGGATTCCGCCGATGAGCTGAAATATCGTATCGGCAACAGAACCCTTGAACGGCACACGACCCTCAACGCCCTCGGGAACGAGCTTCTTTGCGCCCTCCTGGAAATATCTGTCTGTAGAACCGTTAGCCATAGCTCCGAGACTTCCCATACCGCGGTAAACCTTGAACTGTCTGCCCTGATAGATCTCGGTCTCTCCGGGAGCTTCCGCGCATCCTGCAAGGAGCGAGCCGAGCATTACAACGTTTGCGCCGGCGGCAAGAGCCTTAACAATGTCGCCGGAATATTTTATGCCGCCGTCTGCAATAACGGGTATGCCGTATTTCTGGGCGACGCAAGCGACATCGTAAACCGCAGTTATCTGAGGTACGCCGATGCCTGCTACAACACGGGTCGTACAGATAGAGCCGGGACCGATGCCGACCTTTACGCAGTCTGCGCCTGCCTTGATAAGATCTTCGGCGGCTTCGGCTGTGGCGATATTTCCGGCAATAACGGGAGTATCGGGGAATGCCTCCTTGACCATGCTAAGGCATTTAAGGATATTTGCGCTGTGACCGTGAGCGGAATCGAGAACAAGAACGTCTGCCTGAGCTTCGACAAGAGCCTTTGCTCTGTCGAGAACGTTAGCGGTCACGCCGATAGCTGCGCCGCAGAGAAGTCTGCCCTGTCCGTCTCTTGCGGAATTGGGGTACTGTACGGATTTTTCAATATCCTTGATAGTGATAAGTCCCTTAAGGTAGCCTTCAGCGTCAACGATAGGGAGCTTTTCTATTTTGTGTGAGCGGAGGATCTCCTGAGCCTGCTCAAGCGTTGTGCCGACGGGAGCGGTGATAAGATTATCCTTTGTCATAACGTTTGAGATCTTTTCATCGAATTTTGTGAGGAAACGCATATCACGGTTGGTAATGATGCCGACGAGCTTGCCGCTTCTGTCAACGATCGGAACGCCCGATATGCGGTATTTGCCCATAAGCTCGTCCGCATCGGAGACAAGGCGATCCTCGGTCAGCGAGAACGGGTCAACGATAACGCCGTTTTCGGAACGTTTGACCTTATCGACTTCCTCCGCCTGCTGTTCGATGGTCATATTCTTGTGGATAATGCCGATTCCGCCTTCTCTTGCGATAGCGATAGCCATTCGAGAGTCGGTAACTGTGTCCATAGCGGCAGTCATGACCGGAGTGTTGAGCGTTATATTTTTGGTAAGCTTTGTGCCGAGGTTGATCATATTAGGCGTAACGTCTGACTTTGCAGGAATCAGAAGCACATCGTCAAATGTCAGTCCCTCTTTCTGAAATTTGCTGTTCATATCGGTGAGCATATTAAATCCTCCTTTTCTATCAGACCTGTTCAATAACCTCCAAAACGCTGCCTGACTTGTCTTTTTTGCGCTGTGCTTTGTCAGTTTCCCTTGCAATACATACAGTATTCCTGCGGAAACCTGACTTTGCACAGCACAAAAAATCCTGTGTTATTCAGCATTTTTCCGATTATTAAACAGGTCTATTTAAACCAAAGTTTATTAACTTTAATAATAACATTTTTTCGTCATTATGTCAATAGCTGCGAAAAAAAGATATATAGAAAATAGATGTGGAATAAACGGCGGTATTTGTAGAATATAGCGATATATACTCTCCTAAACTAAGAAAACAAACATCGGGATCCCAAAGTGACGGCGTTGTGCAGTCTTAAAATTTTTATCTGACCGTTGAATTTTTTGCGTATATTATCAGAATCTCGGCAGCGTCCGAAGAATCTATTACGCCGTCGCCGTTCATATCGCCTACTATCTGCTGTTTTGGAGTAAACTGAGGGGGCGTTCCCGTTGAGATGTTTGAATACTCGATAAGAACGCCGGATGCGTCGGAGGAATCCACCGTTTCGTCTCCGTTGACGTCGCCGGAGATAAAGTTATCGAGGTCAATAAAATCAATGTTATTTTCAAGAGCGTATTTTTCCGCGCAGCTTCCAACTGTGCCTTTTATAAGAAATCCGTGAACGGCAACGCTTCCCTGACTGTGAAAATCCGCTTCCATGCCAAGAGCGTCCTTACCGATATAGGTCACGCTCGGAGGGATTTCCGTATCGAGCTTATCGCAGCCGAAAAACGCCTCGCTGCCGATAGAAGTCAGCGTACTCGGCATACTTACCGCAACAAGCTTCGGGCAGGAGAAAAAGCAGTCGTTAGGTATAGCTGTGATACCCTCTCCTATAGCGACCTCTTTAAGCTCGTTGCAGCTCATAAAAGCCTGTTCCCCGATAGACCTCACGGTCGTGGGGATAGTGAGCTTTTCAAGGCTCAGGCTGCCCATATAAGCCTTTTCGGAAATGGCGACAACACTGTATTCTTCGATTTTTTCGGGAACGACGGTTTCCTTGACGCTGCTCGGAACGGCAGCCGAAATAATTACCGCCGTTTTACCGTCGTCATTTATCTGATAGGTATAGCCTATCCCGTCAATTACCGCCGTAAGCTCCGTCTGCTCTGCCGCCGTCTTGGGGAATGCCGATAATGCAGCGATCCCGCCGACCAGAATGCTCAAAACCTTCACAAAAGCCCCTCCCTTCGTATTATTTTTCCGTCTATCATAACGAGTATCGGTTCGGACATAAGAGCAAGGGGATCGTCGCCTTTTTTATAAAGCTGGATATCCGCATCTTTTCCTGCCGCAAGACTTCCTACAGAATCATCTATTCCGAGAATTTCGGCAGGAGCTATAGTAAGACATTTCAACGCAGTTTCCCTGTCGAGTCCGCCCTTGACAGCCGCCTGTGCCGACAGAGGAAGATACTGTATCGGTATGACCGTATGGTCTGTGCAGACAGCGGTCTTTACGCCGTTTTCCGACAGAACGGCGGCGTTTTTCAGTTCAAGACCTTTCATTTCCGGCTTGCAGCGGTCGCAGATGAGGGGACCGCATATCACGGGGATTTTTTCATCGCTCAGAATATCGGCGATCTTGTATCCCTCCGTACCGTGAATAATGACCGCCTCAAGAGAAAACTCCTTGGAAATGCGTATTGCGGTGCATATATCGTCCGCGCGGTGGCAATGGAAAAAAGCTTTCTGCTTGCGGTCGAGCAGCGGCATGAGAGCCTCGCATTTTATATCATACTCGGGCGGCTCGTAGTTCTCGTTGTCGGAGTAGTAACTGTCCATATCGTGAGCGTAGCGGCGAGCCTTATACAGTCCCTCACGGATAACAGCCGCCGTAGCCATACGTGTTACAGGCGTTTCGCCCTTGTCGTTGTAGACTCTTTTGGGATTTTCTCCGAGAGCGAATTTAATGCCGCAGTTTTTTATCAGCATATCGTCAACGCGTCTGCCTGCGGTCTTTATTGCGCATATTTCGCCGCCGCAGGCATTTGCGCTTCCGGGGCATGAGGCAGCGGCGGTAATGCCCCTTGCACGAGCCTCCTCAAAGCAGCGGTCAAACGGATTTATGCCGTCTACGGCACGCATTTGCGGAGTGAAAGGGTCGGTGGATTCGTTGCAGTCGTCGCCCTCGAAATCAATACCGTCCTCGATAATGCCTAAATGCGTATGTGCGTCGATAAAACCCGGGAGCAGAGTACCGCCCCCGGCATTTATACTGTCTGCGGGAATATCCGCAGGTTCTCCCTCTCCGACAGCCGAAATGCTGCCGCTGTTTGTTTCCAGCCAGCCGTTTTCAATAGTTCCGACGCTGTCCATGGTTAATATTTTTGCATTATATATAAGCATAAAAATCTCCGTTTTAACTGAACTTTATGGCTTCCGTTATCAGTTCGACAGTTCTCATGGGACTGCCGCTGCTGTCGATATGGATAGTCGAATGCTTTAAGTACACATCACGGCGTGAATTGAAGCGTTCTTCAAGCTCCTCCTTGGTAGACGACGCCGCAATGGGGCGGTTGCTGTCGCCGTTGATACGTTCATAGCAGGTCTCGAAGTCAACGTCGAGAAATATAACTTCTCCCGACTCTGCCGCAGCGACAGCTGATACGGGATCGAGCATAGCGCCGCCGCCGCATGCGACAACAGCCTTTTTTCCGCAGAGCGACTTTATAATATCGGCTTCGGTCTTACGGAAATACGGTTCGCCTTTTTGAGAGAATATCTCGGGTATAGACATGCCCTGCGATTCAACGATAAGGTCGTCCGAATCATAAAAGCTCATTCCGAATTTTTTAGCGGCAAGCTTGCCCACGGTAGTTTTTCCGCAGCCCATAAAGCCGCAAAGAAAAATGGTCATAGTAACCTCCTGTAATGTTTTAGTTTACGGTATCGCCTTAATTTGATGAAGCAGCCGAGTTCATGCGGTTTACCTCGTTTTCAACTTCTATAATAATATCCGAAATATCTTCGGGGTCGAATTTGCCGCCGTACCACAGCTCATGCGCTTTGACCGCCTGATACACGAGCATAGCCGCACCGCCGACAGCAGTACGTCCCAAGGCTCGCGCTTTTTTCATAAGAAGCGTTTCGGAGGGATTATATATTACATCGAAAAAGCTCAGGCAGTTGCCGATAACTTCGTCCGAAACAGCGCAGGCGTCCGTTTTCGGGAACATTCCTACGGGTGTGGCGTTTATCATAAGATCGAACTGTCCCTCGATCTCGGAAACGAGACAGATCCTTACGGAGGCGTCCTCGCACTTTGAAAGGATCTCCGCCATAACAAGCTGTGCCGTTTTAATATCCTGAGGGATAACGGCGATAGTCAGCTCTGCTCCGTGAAGGGCGGCTTCAATGGCTATCATTCTGCCTACTCCGCCGCATCCGAGAAGCAGTACGTTTCCGCCCAGCGGAAGAAGCTCCGCCGAACGCAGAAAGCCGTCGCAGTCCGTGTTATAGCCCGTCATAATGCCGTTATCGTTTGAAATGCAGTTGACAGAGTTATATCTGAGGGCGCTTTCGCCGAGCTTGTCTGTCATTGGAATAATGGCGGTTTTGTGCGGAATAGTGATATTGAAGCCTTTAAGCTCCCGAAGCATTTCCTTTTTAGAGGAAAGCTCCTCGGGGGCGATGTCGATAAGCTCGTAGCTGTAATCGGCGATGCCGCTGAGAGCGAACAGCTTTTCATGTATAAGAGGCGACATGGAGTGACCCAGAGGGTGTCCGATAAGTCCGTATTTATCCATATATATCAGCTCCTTCCAGACCGGCAAGGTTTTCGATATTAAGCGCTTTTACACCGGCGAGAGTTTTTTTGACAAGTCCCGTGAGAGTTTTTCCGGGGCCAAATTCCACAAAAGTATCCGCGCCGTCCGCCTGCATCTGAGCAAGCTCCGAGGTGAAACGGACGGGCGATACGATATGCTTTGCCAGAAGCGACGGCATATCGCTGAAATCGGTCAGTTCGCCGCCTGTTACATTTGAATAGAATCCGACGTTCGGCGATTTGAATACGACAGCTTTTGCAGCCTCGTAGAACTTGTCCGCCGCCGACTGCATAAGCTTTGAATGAAATGCTCCTGCGACTTTCAGAGGAACTACTCTTGCTTTAAGCTCCGTAAATTTCTCCGTAACCTCGGTGATGCCCTCGGGAGTTCCAGCGATCACGGTCTGCTGGGGCGAATTGTAGTTTACTGCGGCAGCGTAATTTTTTGCCTGCGAGCATATTTCTTCGACCTTCTCGGGGGCAATTTTCATGACCGCCGCCATAGCGCCTTTATGCTCCGATGCAGCCGCCTCCATAGCTTCGGAACGAGCCTTTATTAGCCTGAATCCGTCCTCGGGGGACACCATTCCCGATATAACGAGAGCGGCATATTCTCCCAATGAATGACCCGATACGGCGTCGAACTTATAGCCTTTTTCAATAGCCGCGGAAATGCAGACAAGAGAGGTCAGCATGATTGCGGGCTGTGCGTTGATGGTTTTTGAGAGTTCATCGGCAGGCATATCGAAGCATACGGTTCTCATATCCCGTCCGAGGATCTCCGATGCCGTGTCGTAGAGCCTTGCCGTCGAGGGAAAGGCTTCGGCAATATCCCTGCCCATTCCCTGAGACTGTGCGCCTTGTCCGACAAATAATGAAATTGTCATGTTGTATACTTTCCTTTCTGTATGTACTGATTTTTTTATCGCAAGCTTCATCAGTGAGTATATACTAAACGCTATAGCAAATCACGCATATCTGACAGCATATTTTACACACAGCATCGTTGTCGTCCTTGCCATACGACAGTATGCCTGCGTCCTCCGCCTTGCTATGTGCAAAATCTGCTTGTCATTTATTGCGCGTTTTGCTATAGCGTTTAGAATAATACTAATTTTCAATCACCCTATAGACGATCTTGACAGCTATAATTTCGTCACTCTGCGTCATCTAAACTTGACAGGCGATAGCCTGCCTGCGTTTGGTTTCCTTGATTGACAAAATTCTGTCTGCCAATCTTGTCTACAGTTTTATTAAAAATTAGTATAAAAACACAAACAATGTAACGATTTTACCGAATTATTTTAATGTTCTCTGTTAAAATTGACGAATTTTTCTTATCATCACATTAAATGACTAAAAAATTCTTGCAAAAAATCCGGAAATGATTTACAATATATAGTGTATACTGTTTTGAGATAAAACAGCTTACTTTAATACTATAACACATATTTTCAAATTTTACAACACTTTTTTCAAAAATTTCAATTTTAATACACTTATAATTAAAGTGCGGAGCCAATTTTCTCATTGGCTCTGATAAAGGAGTAACGGAATGGGAATCAATATCTTGGCAATGGGAAGCTATCTTCCCGAACAAACGCTTACAAACGACGATTTCGTAAAATTTGTTGATACAAATGACGAATGGATACGTACCCGCACAGGTATCTGCGAAAGGCATATGGCAGGCTGGGAGCCTGCATGGCTTATGGGAAAAAACGCCGCTCTCAAGGCTATTGAAAGGGCAGGTATCGACCCGAAGGACATCGGACTGATAATCGTCAGCTCCGTTACTTCGGATTTCCTTACTCCCAGTATGGCAAGCATACTGCAATACGAGCTGGGGGCTGAGAATGCCGCCGCATTTGACCTCAACGCAGCCTGCTCTGGATTTGTTTATACTCTCGATACGGCAAGGAGATTCCTTGAGACTGACAGCTCAATGAAATATGCGCTTGTGGTATCTGCGGAGGCTCTTTCACGTTTCACCGATTTTGAGGACAGAGGCACATGTATACTTTTCGGAGACGGCGCTGCCGCTGCTGTTATTGAAAGCAGCGATAAGCTGTATTCCTCATTCCTTGCTTCGGACGGAAGCGGCGCAAGAAAGCTTTTTGCAAGGAATTGTCACGTAGCTCCCGAAGTTAAGGTGGAGTCCGATTTTGACGACGGTTTCCCCGAAAAGCCTATACACAAGCTTTATCAGGACGGACGAGAGGTGTATAAATTCGCTGTCAAGGCTCTCCCTCATGCGTTTGATTCCGCTGCGGAAAAGATAGGCTTGACAAGTTCGGATATGGACTGGTTCATACCTCATCAGGCAAATATCAGGATAATTGAAACTGCCGCAAAGAATCTTCACATAAGTACGGATAAATTTATCGTTACGGTCGATCACCACGGCAACACTTCAAGCGCCTCTATCCCTCTTGCCCTCTGCGAGGCTATCGAAAAGGGCGATGTGAAACGAGGTCAGAAGCTCGCTCTCATAGGCTTCGGGGCAGGTCTTACTTACGGAAGCGTTATAATAGAATACTGATCTATCTTTAAAATTAAGGAGTTGTATATATGAAAACAAGAATCACAGAACTGCTCGGCTGCGAATATCCGATAATTCAGGGCGGTATGGCATGGGTCGCCGAGCATAACCTTGCCGCGGCAGTATCGAATGCAGGCGGAATCGGTCTTATTGCAGGCGGCTCTGCTCCCATTGATTACCTCCGAGATCAGATACGTATGTGCAAGGAAAAAACAGATAAGCCATTCGGCGTAAATATCATGCTTATGAGTCCGAATGCGGACGACCTTGCCCAGCTGTGCATTGACGAAAAAGTTGCCGTTGTAACTACAGGCGCAGGAAATCCCGGAAAATTCATCCCTGCATGGAAAGAGGCAGGAATAAAGGTCATTCCCGTTATCCCCTCGGTTGCGCTTGCAAAGAGAATGGAACGTGCAGGCGCAGACGCCGTTGTTGCCGAGGGTACGGAGTCGGGCGGTCATATAGGCGAAAATACGACTATGTGCCTTGTTCCGCAGGTCGTTGACGCACTTGAAATCCCTGTAATTGCGGCAGGAGGTATTGCTGACGGCAGAGGTGTTGCGGCATCGTTCATGCTCGGAGCGGAGGGCGTACAGCTTGGCACACGTTTCCTTGCATCGGAGGAATGTCAGATACATCCCACGTTCAAGGAGCTTGTCGTCAAGGCTAAGGACACCGACAGCGTTGTAACGGGACGTTACACGGGTCATCCATGCAGAAATATCAAGACAAAATTCTCAAAGAAACTCGCAAACGGTGAGAAAGACGGCTCTCTTACTCCCGAGGAGTTTGAGGAACTTACTCTCGGTTCGCTGAGAAAGGCTGTACAGGACGGAAATCTTGACGAGGGTTCGTTCCTTTGCGGAGCTATCGCAGGAATGATAAATGATGTCAAGCCCTGTAAGGAAATTGTTAAGGAAATTATGGAGCAGGCTGAAAAACTCCTCAACAGATAAAAGGTCTGAAACAATGGATAAATTAAGTTTTAAATACTGTCCTATATGCAGTAAAGAACTTGATACAGGAACAGCAAAATTTCCTGCACCGAACTCAATTCTTAATTGTATTGAAGCTGAGGGAAAATATTATTCTGATAAAACTGCTGAAGAATATGAGGGGCATCCTGTCAGGAAACTTTTTAAAAAACATGACCATTCGTTCACCATACAAACTCTTGGAGCAAATAATTTCGCAGGATATTGCAAGAATTGCAACAGAATCTTTGTGGAATTTGAAGTTATAGATGAAATATGAAAAATCGGAGGATTAAAATATGGCTACAGCAATCATAACGGGAGCGTCTCAGGGAATCGGCGCATGTATAGCAAAGAGACTTGCAAAAGACGGCTTTGACGTTGTTATAAATCATTACCCCAGCGACGGCGATAAGGAAAAGGCTCTTGCCGTTGCGGGGGAATGCCGTGCATTCGGCGTAAAGGCTGAATGCTATGCGGCTGACGTTTCAAAATTCGACCAGTGCGAAGCGATGGTAAAGCAGGTCAAGGCGGACTTCGGCAGCATTGACGCTCTCGTAAACAACGCAGGGATCACGAAAGACGGTCTGCTTGCACGTATGAAGGAGGCGGACTATGACGCGGTTATCGCCGTAAATCAGAAGAGCGTTTATAATATGCTCAAGCATGTCTGCTCGGTCATGATGAAGCAGAGACACGGCAGAATCGTCAATGTTTCGTCCGTTGCGGGACTTTACGGAAATCCGGGTCAGGTGAACTATTCAGCCTCAAAGGCGGCAATTATCGGCATGACAAAGACGGTGGCAAAGGAGTTCGGCTCACGCAATATCACATGCAACGCCGTAGCTCCCGGATTTATCCACACTCCCATGACGGACGTTCTTTCAGACGACCTTAAAGCGAAAATGCTTGGGGCTGTGGCTCTCGGCAGATACGGCGAACCCGAGGAGATAGCTTCGGTAGTATCGTTCCTCGTTTCCGAAGATTCGTCTTACGTTACGGGACAGGTCATTGAAATTTCAGGCGGCTTATCAATGTAGGCAAATTTCATTTCGGCGTGGCGAGTATAGCTTTGAAAAACAGGAAGGGAAAATGTATAGAATATGAGTAGACGAGTTGTAATTACGGGCATGGGAGCTGTTACTCCCCTCGGTACAGGAGTTGAGAAATTCTGGGACGGCATTAAGGCTAACAAGATCGGCTTTTCCTATATTGACGCTTTTGATACGGAGGCGACAGGCGTAAAGATCGCAGGCATTGTACGGGACTTTGACGAAACTGCATACTACGGCGTAAAAGGCTGTTTTGATAAAAAGGACGCAAAGCGTATGGATAAATTCACGAAATACGCTGTTGTTGCCGCTCACGAGGCTATGGAGGACGCAGGAACGGACTTTTCCGATATTGACGCATACAGAGCAGGCGTACTTGTCGGTTCGGGTATCGGCGGTATCGACCTTACTCTTTCGGAGTATTCAAAATACCTTGAAAAAGGTCCGGGACGTGTTTCGGCGTTTTATGTGCCTATGATGATAAGTAATATGGCGGCAGGAACTATCGCCATGAAAACAGGCTTCCGCGGCGTTAATTTTGATATTTCCTCCGCATGCGCTACAGGAACTCACGCTATAGGCGAGGCGTTCCGCAAAATAAAGGACGGTTATCTTGACGTATGTCTTGCAGGCGGTACGGAAAGCACGAACGTTGAATTTACGTTCGCAGGCTTTGCCAATATGAAGGCTCTTACAAAGAGCGACGACCTTGAAAGAGCGTCTATACCGTTCGACAAGGAGCGCCACGGATTCGTTCTCGGCGAGGGAAGCGGCGTTCTCGTTCTTGAGGAATACGAGCATGCCAAGGCAAGAGGAGCTAAGATATACGCCGAGATAGCAGGCTACGGCGCTACGGACGACGGCTATCACATGACTTCCCCCATGCCTACGGGCGAAGCGGCAGGAATGGGCATGACTCTTGCAATGCAGGAGGCAGGTCTGAAGCCCTCCGATATAGATTATATCAACGCTCACGGCACGTCCACCGGTCTTAACGACAAGTACGAAACGGCGGCTATAAAGCTTGCTTTCGGCGAAGACGCTTATAACGTTAAAATAAGCTCTACCAAATCCATGACAGGTCATCTTCTGGGGGCGGCAGGAGCTGTAGAGGCTATCGTATGCGCAAAGACCATTCAGGAGGGACTTATCCATGCAACGGTCGGTTATAAAGTCCCTGACGAGGAGTGCGACCTCGATTACTGCGTAAACGGCAATATCGAGCAGGAGGTCTGCGCCGCCTTGTCAAATTCACTTGGCTTCGGCGGACATAACGGCACGCTCTGCTTTAAGAAAGTCAATGATTAAGGAGGTTATGACATGAGCGAGATTTTTGGAATGGTAGATATTGAGATCATTGAAAAGCTTGCGGATATTGCCGCTTCAAGGGAGCTTTCCGAAATAACCATTGCTGACGGCGAAAAGACGATAACAGTCAAAGGCAAGAAATGTTTGCCTCCGCCTGCAATGACTGTGCCTGTGGGTATGCCTGCGGCTGTTTCCACACCTGTTGCGCAGGCTGCTTCCGAGGCTGAAAAGCAGGAAGCCGTTCCCTCGGGAAATATTGTAAAATCGCCTATCGTAGGTACTTTCTATCAAGCTCCCTCGCCCGATAAACCGCCTTTTGTAAAGGTCGGCGATACGGTGAAAAAGGGCGACGTTATCATGATAATAGAGTCCATGAAGCTTATGAACGAGGTGCAGTCCGAGTTTGACGGCGTGGTTGACCGTATTCTTGTTACGGACGGTCAGGCAGTTGAATTTGACCAACCTATCATGGTTATAAAATAATGCCTGTTCCGTTTTATTTAAATGGATTTACAGCTGAATACAAAGAAAAAAGTGATTTTATCTCCGTTAATATTGCGGATTCTCAGAACGGCAGACTTTTTGAGATATGGTATTACGGCGAGTTCCTTGAAATAAAAGAGCTGAAATATCCGCTTATTGTGGGTACGGAATTTTCCGTTTCAAAGTTTATAGCAAAGTCAGTGAAAACAGGAGAAGAAATTCTCCTGTTTGACCGTGCTTTTCACGGCTATGACGCAATGTTCTGCGAAAGCTTTACAAAAGAACAAATTGAAAACCGTCCGCTGAAAAAGCTTGATATACCGCCGTCAAAAATCAAAATAGAATTTTTTTATGGAATTGATTTTGACGATGAAAAGGACGATTATGATTTTGATGAAAACGGCAGATGTATACTTCTTAACGGCAAAACTATGCCATGGGAAGAAGTAAAGGCAAATGGAATGGACAGTATTGCACTGTATTATAAATCAGAAAAAGGCAAATGGATAAACTTTGCCGAAGAAGAATTGGCATAAAAGGATTGGAGAAAACATGTCGGAAGTTTTAATGAATAAAGAACAGATAATGGAAATAATACCCCATAGAGATCCTTTTCTTCTCATTGATGAGATAATCGAAATGGAAGTGGGCGTAAGGGTAAAGGCAAGAAAATATATAAAGGAGGACGATTTCTGGTTCAAGGGACATTTTCCGAATTATCCCGTGACGCCCGGAGTTCTCATGGTAGAGATGCTTGCGCAGGCAGGCGCGGTATGTATGCTGTCAAAGCCCGAATTTAAGGGCAAGATAGGTCTTTTCGGCGGTATCGACAAGGCTAAGTTCCGCAGACAGGTAGTCCCCGGTGACGTTCTCGACCTTGAGGTTGAGATCATACGTCAGCGAGGTCCTGTAGGAACGGGAAAGGCTCTTGCATCGGTAGACGGCGAAAAAGCGGTTTCCTGTGAAATAACCTTTGTTGTTGCGGACAGCAATTCCTAAGACCCACACAAAGGAGTTCAATTAAATGTTTAAAAAAATATTGATTGCCAACAGAGGAGAAATTGCGGTGCGTATTATCCGTGCATGCCGCGAGTTAGGCGTTCGCTGTGCCGCTGTATATTCAACTGCGGACAGGACTTCTCTCCATGCTCAGATAGCCGACGAAGCGGTATGTATAGGACCTCCCGCAACAAAAGACAGCTACCTCAATATGAACGCCGTTATACAGGCGGCGGTGAACGTGGGGGCGGAGGCGATACATCCCGGCTTCGGATTTTTGTCCGAAAACGCAGAATTTGCCCGTCTCTGCGAAAAAAACGGAATAGTATTCATCGGGCCTTCGTATAAATCTATTGAGATGCTGGGCGACAAGGCGGCTGCCAAGGAGACTATGGCGGCTGCCGGAGTTCCTGTTATACCCGGTTCAAAGGGAGCTGTCAGGAGCATCGCAGAGGCAAAGGAAATTGCGGAGAAATGCGGTTATCCCGTGCTTGTAAAGGCGTCTGCCGGCGGCGGTGGACGAGGTATACGCCGTGTTGATTCCCCCGAGGAGCTGGAGCCTCAGATCATCGCCGCTCAGCAGGAGGCGTTAAGCTTTTTCGGCGACGATACGGTGTATATCGAGAAATTTCTCGTAAATCCGCATCATGTTGAAATACAGATAATGGCTGACAAAAAGGGCAATGTTATATATCTCGGCGAACGCGACTGCTCGATGCAGAGACGTAATCAGAAGATACTTGAAGAATGCCCCAGTCCTATCGTAAGTCCGGAGCTTCGTAAGAAAATGGGCATGGCGGCTGTTACGGCAGCCAAGGAGTGCGGCTATTACAACGCAGGTACTATAGAGTTCCTTGTGGACGCAAACCGTGACTTCTATTTTATGGAGATGAATACGAGGATACAGGTAGAACATCCCATAACCGAGGAAGTGACAGGCTTTGATCTTGTCAAGGCGCAGATAGAGGTCGCCGCAGATCTGCCGCTGCGCATTACTCAGGAGGACGTAAGGCTTACGGGTCACGCCATTGAGTGCCGTATAAATGCGGAAAATCCAAAGCTTAATTTCCGTCCCTCACCCGGCACTATAAACGCCCTGTACGTTCCCGGAGGGCCGGGAATACGCATTGACGGCGCAGTTTATCAGGGCTACACCATTACGCCATACTATGATTCCATGATAAGCAAGCTTATCGTTCACGGCTCGGACAGAGACGAGGCTATCCGCAAGATGAGGTGGGCGCTGTCCGAGTTTATTGTAGACGGCGTTGATACGAATATCGACTTCCAGCTTGAGATCATCAAACAGCCGGAATTTATCGGCGGCGATTACGATAACGGCTTCCTTACACGCTATATGGAAGCCAAGAAGTAAGGCGGTGATATAGATGTTTAATGACTTTTTTAACGTTGTAAAAACACGTTTCAACGGAACTTCCGATGAAGATTCCGTGCCGATGTTCAAGTGTCCGAGATGTCAGAGTACTTATGCGCTGAGCAGATATGAGGAGTTGCACAGGGTATGCCCCGCATGCGGCTATCATGGCAGACTTTCCGCACCCGAACGTATTGCTCTTACCTTTGATAAGGGCAGCTTCGAGGAGTTTGACGGCAATATGATAAGCTGCGACCCGATAAGCTTTCCGGATTATCCGCAGAAGCAGGAGGAGCTTCGCAGATCTACAGGTCTGAACGACGCCATTATCACGGGAACAGCATTGTTAAAGGGGATCAAAACCGTTGTGGGCGTTATGGATTCCAGATATATGATGGCGTCTATGGGCAGCGTAGTAGGGGAGAAGATCACGCGTGCCTTTGAGTATGCTACGGAAAACGACCTGCCCGTTATCATGTTCACGGCTTCGGGCGGCGCAAGAATGCAGGAGGGAATAGTTTCGCTCATGCAGATGGCAAAGACCTCGGGCGCTGTAAAGCTTCACAGCGACAAGGGCGGACTGTATGTAACGGTTCTCACAGATCCGACTACAGGCGGCGTTACGGCAAGCTTCGCCTCTTTGGGGGACATTATTATCGCCGAGCCGAAAATACTTATCGGCTTTGCAGGCAGACGCGTTATCGAAAGCACCATGAAACAGCGTCTGCCCGAGGATTTTCAGCTTGCTGAATTTATGCAGGATAAGGGCTTCGTGGATATGATAGTCGAAAGAAAGAAAATGCGTTCTGTTCTTGCCAATATTTTGGCATTGCACGGCTGCGGAGAAAAGGAGGTCTGAGCTTTGGAGAACAATAAAACTGCATGGGAGCGTCTTGCGCTCGTCCATACAAAGGGCAGACCTACCATAAGGGACTATATACCGCTTATTTTTACGGATTTTTACGAAATGCACGGCGACCGTCTTTTCGGAGACGATCATGCTGTCATAGGCGGTATCGCACGTCTTGACGGCAGACCTGTAACTATTATAGCTCAGGTAAAGGGAAGAAATCTCAACGAAAACAAGGATTGCAACTTCGCTATGCCGCTTCCCGAGGGCTACAGAAAGGCTCTGCGGCTTGCGAAACAGGCTGAGAAGTTCCACCGTCCTGTGATATGCTTTATAGATACCCCCGGAGCTTATGCTGGTATGGCGGCTGAGGAAAGGGGACAGGGCGAAGCTATCGCAAAGAATATAGCCGAGTTTATGACGCTGCGCACGCCCATTATATCCATAGTGCTGGGAGAGGGCGGCAGCGGCGGAGCTTTGGCGTTAGGCGTATGCGACGAGCTTGCTATGCTGGAGAACGCTCAGTACTCCGTAGTATCGCCGAGAGGCTTTGCGAGCATATTATGGAAGGACGCATCCCGTGAGGAGGAAGCGTGCAATATAATGCAGGTCACAGCGGACGATATGGTGCGTCTCGGAGTGGCGGAAACCGTCATTGAAGAACCCCTCGGAGGGGCACATAACGATTTAGACAAAATTTCCGAAAATATTAAAGAATATTTGTCACTCAAAATTACAGAAAAATGCGAAAAAGATATTGACGAATTGCTAAAAGCAAGGTATACTAAGTTTAGAAAGATTGGCGAGTTCATGGAATAAACCGATTTTAGAAAAATTAATAAGAATAATTGAAAATGGAGGAAAAAATTATGGTATTTGACAAGGTTAAGGAGCTTATCGTAGAGCAGCTCGGAGTTGAGGAAGAAAAGGTAACGGCAGAGGCAAGCATTCAGGACGATCTGGGTGCGGATTCTCTTGATATTGTAGACCTCATTCAGACTATCGAGGACGAGTATGACCTTTCTATTCCAGACGAGGCTGTAGAGGGCATCAAGACCGTAGGCGACATTGTAAGCTACATTGAGAACAACACAGAGACTGAATAATTTCAGTATCAAAAAGACCCCCGATGAAAAGTCGGGGGTAAAATTATTAGAGTTAAAAAAGACGGCTGAAAATTTATTTCAGCCGTCATATTTTTATGCGTTCATTCCAAGCTCGAAAGCCTTGAAGTTATTGGTAATAAGCTGCGCCTTTGCAGGGGGAACGATCTTCTCGATAGCCTTTTTAAAGACGTCAACGGTAAACAGCTCAGTTTCTTTAAGAACCTTGCCAAGAAGAACGATATTCGAGCCGCCCTTAAGTTCGTTGTCGTCCGCAAGCTGAGACGAGGGAACGGCATATATATCTATATCCGTGCGTGTACACTCGTTCTCGATAAGGGTGCTGTCGTAGAAAACTTTTCCGCCGGGCTTTACATCGTTTACAAATTTATCGAACGAGGGCTGGTTCATTGCGATGAGAATATCGGGAGCAAGAACCAAAGGCGAGCCGATCGGCTCATCGGAGATACATACGGAACAATTCGCCGTACCTCCGCGCATTTCCGGACCGTATGAGGGGAGCCATGAAAGCTCCTTGTTATCCATAAGACCGCAGTAGGCAAGTATTTTTCCGGCAAAAAGCACTCCCTGTCCGCCGAAGCCTGCCAAAAGTATTTCAGTAGTTGCCATTACTTTCCGCCCTCCTCTGATGTAGTGTCCTTGTATACGCCAAGGGGATAGTATGGGATCATTTCATCCTGAAGTCTCTTGAGCGCCTCTGTAGGCGTAAGTCCCCAGTTAGTGGGGCAGGTGGAAAGAACTTCGATGATAGAGAAGCCTTTTTTAGCCTTCTGAGTTTCAAAAGCCTTTCTGATAGCCTTCTTTGCGTCACGGATATGAGGAACGCTGTCTACCGCTACACGATGAGCGTAGGCAGTTCCGGTAAGCGTGGAAAGCATTTCGCATACTCTTACGGGGTAGCCTGCAAGCTGAGGATCGCGTCCGAACGGAGTTGTCTGCGTTACCTGTCCGGGAAGAGTTGTGGGAGCCATTTGTCCGCCCGTCATGCCGTAGATAGTGTTGTTTATAAAGATAACGACGATATTTTCGCCTCTTGTAGCCACATGAACGGTCTCAGCCGTACCTATAGCGGCAAGGTCGCCGTCGCCCTGATATGTAAATACAAATTTATCGGGATTTGTACGCTTTACGCCTGTAGCGACTGCCGGAGCGCGTCCGTGGGGAGCTTCGATCATATCGCAGCCGAAGTAGTCGTATGCCATTACAGAGCATCCAACGGGACATACGCCTATAGTATCGCCCTCTATACCCATTTCGTCCATAACCTCTGCAACGAGTCTGTGTACGATACCGTGAGTACAGCCGGGGCAGTAATGGAACGTCACATCAAGAAGTGACTTTGGTCTTTCAAATACAACAGACATTACTCAGCACCTCCGACTTTCTTTATCTCTGCCAGAACTTCGGCAGGAGTGGGGATAACGCCGCCTGTACGTCCGTAGAACTCTACGGGCTTGGAGCAGTTTATCGCAAGTTTGATGTCATCTATCATCTGACCCATTGACATCTCAACGCTGAGGAGCTTCTTTGCGCTCTTTGCAGCCTCGTTTATCTCCTTAACAGGGAACGGCCAGAGTGTCTTGGGGCGGAAAAGTCCAGCTTTAATGCCCTGCGCTCTTGCCTCGTTTACAGCGGACTTTACAACTCTTGCAGTTGCGCCGAAAGCGCAGAGAAGTATATCGCAGTCCTCGGTAAGATAAAGCTCGGCGTCCGTTTCTTTAGCCTTGATAATATCATATCTTGCGAAACGGTCGGAAACGGATCTTTCAAGCTCATCGGGCTTCAGGTAGAGCGAGTTGATGATATGATGCGCTCTCTTGCCCTTGTGACCGTCGGCAGCCCAGCCGCTCTTATCAACGGAATTTGCCTTGATCTCGGGGAACGAAACAGGCTCCATCATCTGACCGAGAAGTCCGTCCGCAAGGATCATAGCGGGCATACGGTATTCGTCGGCTTTATCGAAAGCTCTGACTACCATGTCAACCATTTCCTGAACGGAAGCGGGCGCAAATACGAGAAGGTGGAAATCGCCGTGACCGAGAGCCTTCGTAGCCTGCCAGTAGTCCGCCTGCGAAGGCTGGATACCGCCAAGACCCGGACCGCCTCTCTGAACGTTGATGATGACCGCCGGAACGTCCGAACCGGCAATATAGGAGATTCCCTCACTTTTCAGAGAAAGTCCCGGAGAAGAAGACGACGTCATAGCGCGAACGCCCGTTGAAGCGGCGCCGAGAACCATATTGATAGCTGCGATCTCGGATTCTGCCTGTAAAAATACGCCCCCTGCCTTATTCATACGCTTAGCCATGTAAGCGGCAAGCTCTGTCTGGGGAGTTATAGGGTAACCGAAGAAACACTTGCAGCCTGCTCTTATAGCGGCTTCGGCGAGAGCTTCGTTGCCCTTCATAAGATTTCTTTCCAAAGCTTTTACAGCCCCTTTCATTTATTTTTCAACCTTGATGGCGCAATCAGGACACATCATAGCGCACATAGCGCAGCCGATGCAAGCGGCGTCGTTAGTGCATATTGCATAGAAATAGCCCTTTTTATTACGCTTTTCTTTTTGAAGCTCCACAATTTTCTTGGGGCAGGCGGTAGCGCAAAGTCCGCAGCCCTTGCAGCGCTCAGTTATAACAGTCATTTTTGCCAAAATACTCACCACCTTTAATAGTAACGCTATCTGCAACTTAAGCGGAGGAACGCCGGCTTATCGCCCCGTCCCCTCTGCCCTTGGGCGTCTCACCACCCGTGGGGAGTCACCCCTTTGGAATCTCAGTTGTCGTAAATTTCCCTGTATAAAGCCACGTTACGTATTTGAAACTTTATCTCACATGGCTTTATACAGGAAAATTTACGATATAGGATTCAAATAGTCTCCTTTTAACAGAGAATACAGGTAACAATATCTCGCTTAGTTGTAGGCAGTATAATAGTTGTTATTTACAAATCCCAAATAGGCTTTACATATATTTTTACAGGACGGACGTTTCCGATTCCGTCAACAGCGCATAATTCCTCGGGATATGTTGTGAATTTAAGCGGCAGACCTGTTATTTCTGCGACCCTGTCCGCAAAATCCCTTGACTGTGCGATGATCTCAGCCGTAGTCTCGCAGCCTAAATTAGTATTGTTGACGACCGCCGTATGCTTCATACGGGACGCTTCTTCTATTTCAAACATAAGCTCTGCGGCAGCTTCGGCAGTTTCCGTAAGATTGCGCCGCTGGTTGATAACGTAAAACATATCGAGCTCGTCACGGAAACCGTTAAGAGCCTGCGCATACCTGCCCAAAGCGAAAGCGCCTGCATCGTCTCCGCCGACATCTATAATAAGGCAGCCGTCTCCCGAGGCAAGCTGTTCAATATCGAACTGCACCGAGGGTACGTCGAGATTGCTGTTTGCGAAGTCGGGAGCGATCAACTCAATGCCGTTTTCCGCAAAAAGCTGTTTAAAATCCGCAGTTCGGAAATACGGATTGACCAGATCGAGATCGACAA
The DNA here is from genome assembly GCA_947627275.1 of uncultured Ruminococcus sp. GTDB lineage: Bacteria > Bacillota > Clostridia > Oscillospirales > Ruminococcaceae > Ruminococcus. The sequence goes on from CANQVK010000014.1 coordinate 44,998, forward strand.
CGGTAACAGACTTCCATTCCTTAGCCGCTTCAACGGCGAGGTTCACGGAGAGATTGGTTTTTCCGCAGCCGTAGTGACCGGTAATAACTGTAATTCTTTTCATATTTTCCCTCATTTAACGGCGGACTCGGGAAACTGAGATGTTCCCGAACACCGCTCTGTTTTTAATTATATCACTTTCCGATACAAAATGCAATAAGATTGAATTAGCAAATACTAACATTGTAACAAATATAACTGCTCAGCAAGCTGAGCAGTCGAAACAATATCATCGGGGAACTCCTTTTTATCTCAACTGGAATTGCTGTAAGGAAAAGACGCTGCGGCTGAGAAGCAGACTAAAAGTTTCCGCCGTTCCAGCCCCAGTCGGCGGTTGCGGCATATTTCACATATATCCGCGACGGGTCGATAGAGAGCCTATCCTGAAGTATGCCGCATATTCCGGCAGTCAGCTTATTGAACGCCGCAGGGTCGGCTTTGCCGTAAACGCTGACCTCGACCATGGCGGCAGGGGAGTCGTTGCCTTTGAAATAGAGTATATGCTCTGGTTCGATACCGACCATGAGCCACGCTTCGGACTTTCCGGGGATAGCTGAGATCGCTTTTCCAAAATCTGATTTCAGCTTGATTTCAGCGTCCTTTGAAACAGGAACGTTTGTTTTAACATTTATAAAAGGCATAAATATTTCCTCCTCAGAAAAGATATACTTCGCCGTCTATTTCATAAACGGCAATGACAAATGGATTCATATGCTTGGTAAGAAGAAAACTTCCCTCATCTGTCTCATAGCACGTATCACCGCCGATCTCCACCAGCTTTCTGGAGGAGATCTTATCTGCGGCGCCGCTGTCTACTGTGGCAAGCTGTCCCGAAACTTTTTGAAAATACGCCGCCGCCGTTTCATCAGTTTCGTCAAGACAGTCTGAAACGCAGATATAATTTATTGTGAAATTTTTGCCGAGGGAGGTTTCAACAGAATTGTAAAGGCTGTTGAAATAATCGTCCGTATCGGAATAGCCGTTATGTTCGCATACATATTCCAGAAATCCGGGATAATACAGGCTTTTAAGAAGCTCGGCGTCCTTGGTATTCAGCGCGGCGATAAAGTCGTGGAGCTTGTATATTTCCGTGAAATTCTGGTCGTCGGCATCGTCGTTTGCAAAATATCGCGAGTCGTAGCAAATCTTGTAGGTTATTTTTTCATCGAAGTCGTGGCTGCGTTCGCTCATATGCGAGCCGTAGGGCATATCCTCCTGAGCAATGGTTCCCTTGCCGTCCGTATCGAAATCGCCCACCATGTTTTTACCCGATCCTCCGGAGCTTTTTCCGCCGCAGCCGACTGTTGAAGCGGCGGTCATAACGACAGCCAAAGCAGTACATACTATTTTCTTCATATAAATGCTCCTATCCGAATGTATAGTATTTTCCGTCTTTTTCAGCGAAAACAATATCCGTTTCGCTTATAATGCGGTGTTCTTCGCCGTCCTCGCCTTTTGCAAATATAAAGAATGTAAGGTACTCAAAGCCGTCCGCCTGTTCGGCAGCGAAGTTGTAGTAGTCCATATCGAAAATATCGTCAAGATAAGAGAAGAAATTCTTGATGCGGCTTTCTTCGGTTTCGTCCTCGGTGAGTGACGGACGTTCGCCTCGTATGCGGGTTATTTCAAATTTACCGCTGTAGCCTTTGTCATTTTCCGATTCCGAATCGGCGTATATCTCGGCAAGCATACATTCTCTGAGATTGCTGCACTGAGCCTCAAAAGAGTTCTGTAACGTATATTCGCCGTTGTTTTCAGAAGAATCGCTGTAGTTTTCACGGAGATATTTGTCGTATCTTTCGGCGTAGTCGGGAAAAAGAGCATTTTTATACGCATCGAAATCGCCGTTTTGAAAGGAAAGAAAGTAATTTTCGAGAGCAAGCATCAGTTCGGCAGGTATGGCTGTGTCGTCATAGTAGAGCTTTATCCCGTTTCGGTCGATACGGTACGTGCCGAGATCGTATTCTTCGCTGTCCTCATCGGGAGTTATAATCTCGCCGACGCCGTTTTCTCCGACAGAAACAGAAGAAGCGGAGTCCTTTTCGCATGAAGCAAGACAGATAAGACATGCCATAGCGGTAAGAACCGCAATAATTTTTTTGAATTTCATATAGATCTCCGTTCGGTTTTATTATCACTATCTGCAACTTAATCGGCGGGTATAAGTTGTTGATAATAATATTATATCTCCAAATCTCACATATAATATGGTCTTTAGATGAAAGTTCTGTGATTTTCGTAGGGCGTTAAGACGTCAGGAATCATAAGGGAATAAGTTGTGCGTTTATGCTCAGGATGATATGTTCTGTGCAACACAGCAAAGTGCAAATCAGACAAGCATAAACATGTAACTTATTTCTTTATGATCCCTTAGTTCTTTGCTTTGATCTTAGCTCTTTGAGAGTTGCTGAGTATTCTCTTGCGTATGCGAAGGCTCTTGGGCGTTACCTCGAGAAGCTCGTCGTCCGCCAGAAATTCCAGACAATCTTCAAGGCTGAGTATTCTGTGCGGAACAAGGCGGAGCGCATCGTCGCTTCCGCTTGCACGGGTATTTGTAAGGTGCTTTCTCTTGCAGACGTTTACAACAAGGTCGTCGTTCTTGGGGGAAGCGCCGACTATCATTCCCTCGTAAACGGGCGTACCGGCAGGTATAAATAGCTGACCTCGCTCCTGTGCGTTGAACAGACCGTAGGTCACAGCTTCGCCCGTTTCAAATGAAACGAGAGAACCTGTGCTGCGGCGGTCGATGTCGCCCTTATATGGCTGATAATCTTCAAAGACGTGGCTCATAATGCCTTCGCCCTTTGTATCGGTAAGAAATTCGCTTTTATAGCCGAAAAGTCCTCTTGCAGGCACAAGAAATTCGATGCGCATACGGCTGCCCTGAGGGTGCATGGAAACAAGCTCGCCCTTGCGACTGCCCATTTTCTCCATAACAGAGCCGACGCAGTCCTCGGGAACGTCTATAACAAGTCTCTCGATAGGCTCTAATTTTCTGCCGTTTTCGCCCTCTTTGAAAAGCACTCTCGGGGTGGAAACAGCAAGCTCGTAGCCCTCGCGGCGCATATTTTCAATGAGGATCGAAAGGTGCATCTCGCCTCTGCCTGCTACTCTGAATGAGTCGGTGGACTCGGTTTCCTCAACACGGAGAGAAACGTCCTTGAGAAGCTCCTTGAAAAGACGTTCGCGAAGCTGTCTTGAAGTAACGAATTTGCCCTCTTTTCCTGCAAAGGGGCTGTCGTTTACAGAGAATGTCATTTCAACGGTAGGCTCTGAGATCTTTACGAAGGGCAGAGGCTCGGGAGCGTCCGTTGAACAGATAGTATCGCCGATAGTTATGCCGTCGATACCCGAGATCCACACAATATCTCCCACCTTTGCCGATTCTGCGGGAACTCTCTGCAAGCCTTGTATCTGAAGCAGGGAAACGATCTTCGAGTTGTAATTTTTCTTTGAGCCTGTATAGTCGCAGACTGTCACCTGCTGATTGACCTTGATGTTTCCACGGACTATACGTCCTATGCCGATACGTCCGACATATTCGTTATAGTCGATAGAGGAAATAAGCATCTGCAAGGGTTCTTCTTCTTCGCCTTTGGGAGGGTCTATATAGTTGATAATAGTATCGAAAAGCGGTTTCAGGTCGGTTCCTGCTTCATACTGACTGAGGGAAGCAGTACCGCTTCGTCCCGAGCAGAAAAGGATAGGCGATTCGAGCTGTTCGTCGTTTGCGTCAAGGTCGAGGAGAAGCTCGAGTACTTCGTCGCCGATCTCGTCGAGACGTGCATCGGGACGGTCTATCTTGTTTACGACAACGATTATTTTATGACCCATTTCAAGGGCTTTTGAAAGAACGAAACGTGTCTGCGGCATAGGACCCTCCGCAGCGTCAACGAGCAGCAGAACGCCGTCTACCATTTCCAGAACGCGCTCCACCTCGCCGCCGAAATCGGCATGTCCGGGAGTATCAATGATATTGATTTTTATATCGTTATACATTACGGACGTGTTTTTTGCAAGGATAGTGATCCCGCGTTCACGCTCGATGTCGTTGGAATCCATAACTCTCTCGGCTACAGCCTGATTTTCACGGAATACGCCGCCCTGTTTGAGCATTTCATCGACCAACGTTGTCTTTCCGTGGTCAACGTGAGCGATAATAGCGATGTTTCTCAAATCTTCTCTGATCATATTTATCTTTCCTCCAAAAATATAAAGATTTACATAAGTTTTTCCAGTTCATAGCGCAGAGCGTCGAAGTTGGTAAAGCTTTTCGGGATATAAATGGTTTTTTTACGGGAATATGAAGTGAACGGGCGAAAGCCTTTCAACTGCGCCTTTACACGCAGAAATTCCCTGCTCTCGCTTATGTCAAAAACGTTTTCAATTGCATATCCGCTGTAGCTGATAACCTCTTTATTGCATATAAACGCATCGAGGTGAGCTGTTTCACGTACCTTCTGCATATTGGCTGTCACTTTCATACGCTGGAACACACCGTTTCGGTGGTTTATGCTGTACGACTTTCCCAGCAGGGTGTCGTTGCCGAAAGCCTCGGCGAGGTCAACGCGGTACAGTGTGTTTTCGTCAAATACATAAGCTGCAAAGTAATTGCTGTTGCGGTTCATTTTAAGATAGCCCGACAGTATCAGCAACGCAATAATAACAAATGTTATAAGCCATACTATATCGTATGAATCCGTTTCCGTTTCCATTGCGGCAAATCCGTAAGCGAAGATACCGAGGAATAATACGACAACGGAAACAGCGACCTTTTTCCAGACAACGCTTGTCACCTTTTGCTGATATGTAACGTGTAAGTTATCGGCATCGTCGATCCTGCTTATGGTCATATAGTTGATCTCCTTATCGTTGGCGGAATTTATTGCCCAGTTTTTCTTTCAGGAGGCGGCGCAAATCGTCTGCCGTACCCTCGGTTATTTCGGATTTGTTGATAATATACACCGATGTCGGGGTTATGTACATCAGAAACCATTCTTTCTTTTCAATGACTTTAAAAAGGTTGTCGTAGCCGACTTCCTGACGGGCGTTGTGAGTATCCCCAATTTCCTCGGTTATAAAGCTGTTTTCTCCAAAACTGTAGCAGATGACAGTATTCGGAAACTGATGTTGATGCCGTTTGAAAACAGTATTCTCGTAAAAGAATGTGCGGTAAACAAGATATGCGCTGAAAACAGCCAGAAATACTATATGGAACATCAGGTTTATATCTGCTCCGAATATTTTTGCAATCAGCAGCAAGCCTGTCAATACCAAATTTACAATATATACAGCATAAAAAAAGATCATTGCAATAAGGTTCCGACCGCTCCACAGCATTTGTCTTATATGTCTTACCGTATATCTTACAGTTGCCTTTATCATACATTTGCTCCTTTACATTGTTTAAACCGGCTGCCGAGCTTGTCTTTTAAAAGCTGTCTCAGTTCATCGGTAGTGCCGACTGTAAGATTGCTGTTTTTGACAATGCAGACCTCGGAGGCGTTAAAGTAAATGAAAAACCAGTCTCCCCATTCCACGGCGGAATGTATAGAAGCATAACGCTTGTAACGTTCGGCGGAATAGTTCTCGGACTGAGAGATCATACCGAAAGAATCGTCAGAGAAAATAAATCGGCGGCGGAATTTATCGGGAGTAAGGCTTTTTTTTGAAAAAAAGACATTCCAAATTTCAACGAGACAGGTTATAAGACGGCTGTCAAAATAAACGACTAAAATGCAGTATATAATTTTATAGATCGGCGCTGACGAAGTGTTGCCGAACAGCCATATGAAAAATGTCGTGTAGATGATAAGTTTCAGGATAAGCCCCTGTTTGTAGCTTTTGAAAGATTTTGACGTTCTGTAATAGCTGCGGTTGGCTTCAAGATATTCTTTTGTGTAGGTGTTTTCGGCTGTTATCATCTGCACTTCCTCCTGAATTTTTTTCCGAGCTTTTCCGCAAGGAGAACTGACAGTTCCCCGGAAGTACCCTCCGTTATCTCGTATTTTCCTATAACGCAGACTTTGGTTTTATCAATTCGCACAAGGAAAAATTGTTCCGTTTCCATTGCCGATTGAAGCGTATCGTAGCCGCACCGTCTGAATCCCCATTCTTCATCGGATTTGTACTCATGGAGAAATTCCTTATCGTCAAATGTGATGTTATTGACGAACTGCTCGGGAACATTGGCTTTTGTTTCTTTTTTTACCTTGAACTTTTTCAAAATTTCGTAAACGGTAAAAAATATATTTACTGCGAATAACAAAGCATAAATCAGGATATATTTTGTTACCCATTCCGCTTTGCCGAAAAAAGGCAGCAGATAGCAAAGCATACCGACGCTCATTACGCTAAGTGCCAAATATAAAATGATGTTCGTGACGAACTTCCAGTCGAATCTGGAATACGCCTTATAGAAAGCCCACATATGTTCGCCGGTGTATTTTACGTTAGCCTTTATCATAAATTTTCCCCTATTTTTCGATAAAATTTTCACCGAGCTTGTCTTTTAAAAGCTGTCTCAGTTCTTCGGGAGTTCCCTCGATTATTTCGGAACTTCTGATAGCGACCTGTCCGATATTTTTTATCTGTATCACAAAAAAATCGCCGTTTTCCCATGCGAACTCCAACATCTCGTAGCGGTGTTCATTTACGCCGTTTGTCATTCGGGACTCGTTGGTTATTTTAAGTGAAATATCGCTGAACTCAAAAATAATATGACCGTCGGGCTGAGTTTCGTTGTATTTTTTGAGCATTTTCTTCGGATTAAGAAGAATATAATACAATATTATATAAAAAAGCGTTACGCCCCAAAGAGGTATGGCAAGCACAGTAAAAAGATTGAAAAAATTTTTGCCTGTCAGGACACAAAATACAGCGAAAGCAGTAGTTGCAGCAGTCGTCACAAGCCATATTATTCTTTGCTTGAGGGGCATAACGTCCGCTCTCAACGCTTTAAAGTGTTCGATTGTATATTTTACATCGGCTTTTATCATAGCAGTCTCCTGTTGCAGAATTTATATATTTATGCACAATATAGGCGTATTTCCGTACAAATGCTCTTTTTTTCCGGGCATAAAAAAATCCGCTTAAAGCGGAGCAACAATGTTATAAAAATTGGTGGGAGAGGATGGATTCGGACCATCGAAGCTGAAAAGCAACAGATTTACAGTCTGCCCCCTTTGGCCACTCGGGAACTCTCCCATACAATTTTTGTTTATCGGCTTTGACCGATAAATGGAGCTGGTGGACGGACTCGAACCCCCGACCTGCTGATTACAAATCAGCTGCTCTACCAACTGAGCTACACCAGCTTAACTGACTTAATAATTATACCACAAGCTTTTAAATTTGTCAAGCTTTTTTTGAAATTTTTTCAAAAAATTTTTATGGTCGAGGCGACAGGACTCGAACCTGCGGCATCTTGGTCCCAAACCAAGCACTCTACCAAACTGAGCTACGCCTCGGACAATCTTTACTGTCCTTGACAGCTTTTATATTATATCAGAACTTTGCGGAAATGTCAATAGCTTTTTTGGAAATTGTATAACTGCACAAATCCAACAATTTGATATTGTACAGATTAAACAAAAACACGGGACGGCGCAAAGACCGTCCCGTAATTATCATGAATCATTCAGCTGTATCTTCCTTTGCGTCGTCAGCAGCTTCTTCGGCGGCTTCTTCAGCATTGTCGGTCTTGTCCGCTTCCTCGGCAGCAGCATTAGCTTCGTCGAGAACCTCGTCAATATCGAAATCAATATCCTCGTCTGTATCGTAAGGATCGGGGTAATCGTACATATCGTTATCGTAATCGTTATTTGATTCCTTGCCCTTCAATACCTTTGCCGCTACTACGCCTACAGCTACAGCTGCGCCCGCAACGAGAAGACCTGTTAAAAGTTTGCTCATAATAATCCTCATTTCTCCGCAAGTAATCTTAGCTTACCGACACGCTTGCGGCCGCCCTCGATAATCATATTATTTATTATAACACATTCTTTTAATAATTTCAAGGGTTTACATATTTTTTGTTAAAAACATCAAAATTGAAAGGGCTGAAATTGGTGCTGTTTCACAACGGAGGATCCTTTTTCCAAGCCATACACGTTCTGCGCCTGCAAAAACGGCTTTTTCGACTTCCGAAATATCGAATCCGCCTTCGCTGCCTATGATTATTCCTGCGGACTTTATTCCGTCGAAATCAACAGTTCCGAAAGACTTTCCTCCCTCTCCTTCGTACAGTATCACGGTCTTGTCGATCTCCTTTATCGTTTCGAGACATTGAGAGAAGCTCGATATGGACGTTATTTCGGGAATTATGCCCCGTCCCGACTGCTTTGCGGCTTCTTCCGCTATTTTTGCGAGACGGGGGAGTTTTTTTGTAAAATCTTTTTCAGAGGGACGCGATATGCAGCGTTTTGTAAGCATGGGGACTACTCTTGCCGCTCCTAATTCCGTGGCTTTTTGAATGACGTATTCCAGCTTGTCGAGCTTCGGTACGGCTTGGAACAGCGTGACTTCAACGGACGGCTCGGCTTCGCAGGGATGTTTTTTTATAAGGTCAAGATATACCGAATCTTCGGTGATCCGGCGTATTTGGCAGTCGTAGTCGATTCCGCCGCAGCATATCGTCAGTTCTTCGCCCGGACGCATTCTCAGGGAACGTCCGATATGACGGGCGTTTTCTCCTGTCAGAAAAATATCGTTTTCTGTTATATCGTTTACAAAAAATCTTGGCATTTTTACCGCTCCGTTTCACTTTTTATGTGATTTATTATATCATTATTTTATAGTGCATGTCAACTGTTTCCGAGAAGGTCTGATGATCTAAGCGATTTGCACAATTCAGAAACATGAATTTTGACAATTTCTCCAAATTTTTTCCAATCATCTAAATGTACATAAAATATTCACAATTGTTGTATCATTTTGTGATATAATACGTTTATAAAATGACATGAAATTCGGTTTTGTTCCGAATACTTGATATGTGCGTATTTGCCTATAAAACATTTTCTGATATTGAAAGGATGATCGTTATGAAGTTCACCAAAAAGCTTACAGCCGTGGCTGCTTCGGCTGTATTGGCGGCGTCTTCGATACCTGTGGCTGATCTCAGCGTTTCCGCCGCAGATCATAACTACATGGAAGCTCTTGCGATGTCGCTGTATTTCTATGATTCAAACGCCTGCGGCAAGGGTATTACGGACGGACCTCTTACATGGAGAGGCGACTGCCATACTTATGACGCCGAAGCTTCGGTCGGCTCTCTCGACGGCTCTCTTAAATCTGCGGTAGACCCCGACGGCGACGGCAAGGTCGATGTTTCAGGCGGCTGGCACGATGCAGGCGACCACATAAAGTTTAACCTCACTATTGGCTTCGCAATGTCGAGTCTCGGTATGTCCGAGTACTTCAACCCGGGCATTTACGAAAAGGCAGGCTGCCGAGATCACCTCGAATATGAGCTTCGCTGGGGAGCCGACTATCTCATGAAAACAACTTTTCTTGATGATTCGGGCAATGTTGCCGCAATTGCAGGAACTGTCGCAGACGGCAACGTTGACCACGGTATCTGGAGTTCGCCCGAAGTGCAGACTTATGACAGACCTGTTTACTGGCTTACGGCTTCAAAGAATAACTCTGCTGTATGCGGCGAAATGGCTTGCGGACTTCTCGCCTCCGCTTATGTTCTCAAGGATAGCGACCCTGCTTATTCCGCGGAGTGCGTGAAGTATGCAAAGGCGCTTATTGATTTCGGCACAAAGAACAAGGGCAACAACTGCGACGGTATGAGCTTCTACAGCACAGATTCAATGTGTGAGGATGAAATGGCTCTTGCGTCCGCATGGCTCTACGTTCTTGGGGAGGGCGACAAGCCTGCCCTCGAACCGAATGCGGGACAATACAACGGCGTCTACGATTACTATTTGTACAGTTGGGACAAAGTATGGCAGGGATACGCCGCACTTATGTATAAGGCAACAGGGGACAGCGTATTTGTTGATGAGCTTAAATTTGAACTCAATAATCAAGGCGGTCTGAGCGAGGGTACTTACAATGCGAACGGCTGGGGCGCTTCAAGGTACAACTGCGCAAAACAGATGAACTCTTATCTTATTGCAGACGGCGACCCGTCGTCAAGCTATGCAAAGGGTGCAAAGTATCAGATAGATACGATTCTCGGCGATAATTCCACGGGCTACAGTTTCCTTATCGGTTTCGGAGACAGTTGGCCTACGCATATTCATCACCGCGCGGCAAATCCGGGCGGCGACGGTGTAACTTCCGCACAGAATCCGGAAGCTAAATACACTAACTACGGTATGCTTGTCGGCGGACTTGACGGCAGCGGCTATGAAGATCATGCTGACAGATACCAGTATACCGAGGGCGCGCTGGATTACAACGGCTGCTTTGCTATTGCGTGTTCGTTTGCGGCTGCTTTGTATGGCGGCGACGCGGCGACATTTGACGCTGTAAAGAAATCGGCAGACGAAATAAACGACAGCTTCAAATTTGCTGAAGGCGATCCTAAGCCTCCCGTACCTCCTGAGACTACGACTGTGACTACAGTTCCCGTAACACAGCCGACTACCGTTGTTACCACAGTTCCGGGCGGCGACCAGAAGGAACAGGAGTTTACCGATGTAATTTCCGAGATCGGAAACGATTATGTAGTTTTCAAGGATAAGGGCAGATTCACAGTTGCTCGTTCAGAGGATTTAGAGAAGTTCAGAGCGATCGGCACAGGAAAAACGGTTACAGTTAATTTCCTTGACTATAAGGGAGATCAGATAATGGTTCTTAACAGTATCAAGGCTGAATCGGAGGACATTGTATACGGTGACGCAAACTGCGACGGAACGGTATCTATCGCCGATTCCACTGCTATTCTTCAGCATCTCGGCAATCAGGACAAATACGGACTTTCCGAACAGGGTCTTAAAAATGCCGATATTGACGGAAAATCAGGCGTTACTACAGAAGACTCGCTGACGATACAGATGATAGACGCTAAGCTTCTGACTATTGATCAGATTCCTTTAAAGTAATTATTTATAACGCTGCGTGGTGAAAATCATGCAGCGTTATTTAATTTAACTTAAATAATAAAACCATTTTTGAATATAACAAATAATATAAAACTTATAATGAGGAAATACATAATAAATTCATTTAAAATACATAAAATTAAACAGTTTGTTGAAGTGCATAGTTTTTTTACCGTGATTATGTATAAAATTAACAAAGCTTTTATGTTCAATACGGAGAAAATAGCGGAAAACGAGCTGTTTTAACCATAATGTAATCTGTATGTAACCGAAATGTAACCAAAAATGCGGAGAAATTATGTATAATAAATGTACAACGTATTATAGGCACAAATCTTTTTAGAAAGAAGTGTGAGATCAATGATCAATTTTAAGAAAGTTAAATCGGTCGTTCTCAGCGGAATGATGGCTGTCGCTTCTGTGGCAGGTTCGTTTGTCTCAGCTGCTCCCTCTCTTAATGCGGCTGCTGCCGGCTCTGACGACTATGCAAAACTCCTTCAGTACTCTCTCTATTTTTACGATGCGAATATGTGCGGCGATGAGGTAGGGCAGAAATCGGGAATGACATGGAGAGGTAACTGCCATACCTCCGATGAGGTGAACGGCGGCTTCCACGATGCCGGCGACCACGCTATGTTCGGTCTTCCTCAGGGATTTGCAGCTTCTGTTCTCGGCGTAAGCTACTACGAATTCAAGGACGCTTACGATGCAACAGGTCAGGGCGAGCACCTTAAAGTCGTCACAGATCATTTCTGCGATTTCTTCAAGCGTTCCACAAAGCTCGACGGCAACAGAGTTTCAAACTTCCTCTATCAGAAGGGCGACGGTGACGAAGACCACAGCTATTGGGGTCCTCCCGAAAAACAGGGAGGTTCAAGAAGAATGTTCTGGACTTCCAACGGAGCAAGCGATATAGCTGCTGATTATGCTGCCGCTCTCGCTCTTAACTACCTCAACTTCGGCAATACCGAGGATCTTAAGTACGCAGAAGCTCTTTATAACTTCTCCACTCAGTACAATCAGGTTGCTGTAGAAGGTACTATCCCATTCTACAAATCAAGCAGTTGTCAGGATGAACAGGCAAATGCTGCCGGCTGGCTTTACATTGCTACGAAGAATGAAAAGTACAAGAACGATTGTGCGGGCAAACAGGCTCAGTACCTCGGCTGGGTAGACGGCTGGGAGAACAGAGAGCTTGGCGCAGCTACTGTTTATGCAGAGATCACAGGCGACTGGAGCAAGGTGAACGACTGGATCGGCAGTAAGGCTAACGGCAACGGCTACTTCTTCCTCGATAAGTGGGGCAGCGCAAGAATCAACTGCTCAATGCAGCTTTCAGCTCTTATAGCTTCAAAGCACTCCAACGCCGACTATACTTCATGGTGTCAGGGTCAAATGGATTTCATTCTCGGACAGAATCCTGCAAACACCTGCTTGGTTATCGGATATGCTGCTAACTCCGCTAAGAATCCTCATCACAGAGCAGCTTCCGGATTTAATTCCTACAACGAATTCAACGGCGAGAATCATCCTCAGTCTATAAGCCCCAACGGTCACAGCCTTATCGGTGCGCTTGTCGGCGGTCCTACTGACGCTTCAGGCGGCGGATATGTGGACGATATGAACGACTACGTTGCTAACGAGGTTGCTATCGACTATAACGCAGGTCTTGTTGGCGCTGCTGCCGGTCTTTATCACTTCAAGAAGACGGGTAGGACGGTTTCCTCTATCGAGGGTGTTGACAAGATCTACAGCGGCAGTGTTACACCCACTCCCACTCCTACAGAGCCTTCTGTGACACCTCCCACAACAACAGCAAATCAAAATCCAAGTACTATTACTACTACACCTGTTCAGCCCTCCGGCGGAGATATTGTTCTTACTCCCAGCGATATGAAGGTTGGAACTGAAAAGGGCGACGACGGAGAGATTAACAACTACGCTGAATTCAGCCCCAAGGGCGCTAAGTCGGCTACACTTTACCTTACAGTAAAGTCCAACGATACAGAGGTATCAGGTGCATTCGGTACATGGACAGGAACATGGGATCAGGAAGACTTCACGGGCGTTAAAGTAGGTGCAGACAAGACCGTCGCTATCGACTATACGATCCCTTCAAAAGTTGGTTCAACAGTTAAGGCGATGGTATTCTGGCCTCACGGCGACAATGTTGTTATCGACAAGATAGTTCTCCACACAGGAAGCAGCAGCACACCTACGCCTACTCCTACAAATCCCCCCACAACAACTCCTCCTACATCAAGCGGAAACGGACAGTATGAGAACAAGCTCAATCAATCGGTCGATTACAATAAGCTCCCCGAGAACGATAAGATGATCGGTTGGGAATGGGCTGATTTCGGAATCGGCGCAAATGAAACGATCAAAAAGGTCGAGATAAATATCTCCGCAAACGGAAATATCGGCAAATGGCAGGGCGCATTCGGCTCGTCCACAAAGGTTTCTCCCGATTACTGGACTCAGACAGACGAGATGGAGCAGACGTTCAGCGGAAACAAGGGTACTATCACATGGAATATCGACTCGGCTACTGCAAAGATCATTCAGACTCAGTACGGCGGTGAGCTTAAGTTCGGTATCTGGTGGATCGACTGCAAGCAGTTTACAATTGATTCTATCAAGGTTTATACAGACGGTTCAAGCACCGTTACACCCACAAATCCTCCCGCAACAAATCCCCCTGCGACCAATCCTCCCACAGGCAACGTATCGCTTTACGGCGACGCAAACTGCGACGGCAAGGTAACTATCGCAGATTCAACAGCTATCCTCCAGCATCTCGGAAATCAGGATAAGTACGGTCTTTCCGCTCAGGGTCTTGCTAATGCGGACGTCTGCAATAACGGCGACGGCGTTATGTCAAGCGACGCTCTTGCAATTCAGATGGTCGATGCTTCGATCCTGAAGGCAAGCGATCTTCCTGTTAAGAAGCTTCCGAACTAAAAGCGGATAACTATTGGATGATTTAAAAATATGATCTTATAAAATTTATCCCGTCAGAGCGCATTTACCGCAGCTCTGACGGGATATTTTTTGCTGTTAGTATCCATGTTTGCCACAGCCGTGTCCATCTTGAGGGAACACCCTCTCTTGCAGGGCATTCCCTCTTTCAAAACAGTCCACGGAACTGTTTTGAAATTCACCCTTTGCGGAGCGCTTAAACGCTATGTGGGACACCGTCCCTTTGGAATCCCGATATTGATAGTAATCCTACTTGAAATTAGAACAAGTTCACTGATAAAAATTATCCATAGCTGCGTTGTCGTCGTCACCGTACGACAGTACGCTTTCCTCCTCCGCCTTGCTATGAAAAGTTTTTATTCAGTTCATTTTGTCCAAATCTCAAGTAGGATTACTATAGTTAGATTAAGTTGATGACATTGTTGATCAGCCAAAAATTGCGTTTTTCGTTTTTGGTTTAGCCAAAAATTGCTCATTTGATATTCATATTTGACAACTTTGTCCTTTTGTGTTAAAATAAAATAGGTGATTTTTTATTGCCGAGAGATGTAATGAAGCATTTATCTATGGAGGGATGATCACAATGAAGAATTCAAAATTCACACGATATGCGGCGGCTGTTCTTGCTGCTGCAATGACTGTTTCCGCAGCGCCGGCTGTTTATGCGGCTGACGGAGACTTGTCCGCCGCAACAGGCAAGGTCGTATACAGCTTCGATTTCGAGGACGGCGATGTTTCCGCTTTCTGCAACAGAGGTGAGAACGATACTACAGAGATTTCGGCTTCCGATGAAGCGTTTGTAAGCGGCAAGAAATCGCTTCTGGCAAGCGGACGCTCTAAGGATTGGAACGGTCCTGCTTTCCGTCTTGACGACAAGCTTGAACCTTACACAGAGTACTATATCAGCGCAAAGATAAAGGGCAGATATTATACGGGAGCTACTTTCAGTTTCCAGTATACAAATTCCGACGGCGAAACAAAGTATTCCAATCTTGTTCAGAATCTCAATGGCAGCGATTGGATGTCCGTTGAAAATGTAAAGGTAAGCTTTACCGATGAAATGACAGATGTTTACGTGTACTTTGAGGGCGGTCAGGACGACATTTTCATAGATGATTTTACCGTGGTAGAAGTTCCTTCTGTTGAGATAGAACAGGATATACCCGGTCTTAAGGACGTTTTTGCCAACGATTTCAAGATCGGAACGGCGATGACTCCCGGCGATCTGAGTTCAAAACCTACTACCTCGCTGGTCGAAAAGCATTTCAGCGGAAGTATTACGGCAGGCAATGAAATGAAGCCCGATTCCGTTCTTAATCAGGCTGCCTGTCAGGCTTATTATGAGGAAACAGGAGACGATACAGTTCCGCAGATCTCTTTTTCTGCTGCCAAGCCGCTTCTTAACTACTGCCGCGACAATAATATTCCCGTAAGGATCCATACTCTCGTATGGCACAGTCAGACGCCCGACTGGTTCTTCAAGGAGGGCTATACCAATGACGGCGAATGGGTCTCCAAGGAGATAATGCTTAAGCGTATGGAGAACTACATCAAGGCTTACTTCGAGACGCTTACAGAGCTTTACCCCACTATTGACTTCTACGCCTGCGACGTTGTGAACGAGGCATGGCTGGAGGACGGAAATCCCCGTCAGCCCGGCGAACAGGGCAGCGGCGGCTCTGCGAAGTCCGCATGGGTACAGGTTTTCGGCGATAATTCCTTTATTGAGCCTGCCTTTACATTTGCAAGAAAGTATGCTCCCGAGGGCTGCAAGCTTTACTATAATGATTACAACGAATACATGGACGGCAAGATGAACGCTATTATCGAAATGGCAAAGGACTTCAAGGAAAAGGGCATTATCGACGGTATCGGAATGCAGTCTCACCTTGACGCGCGTCAGAGCCTCGACGCAGCTTTCCCCTCTGTCAGCATGTATAACAAGGCGCTTGATAAATACGCTGAGCTTGGACTCGATATTCAGGTAACCGAGCTTGACGTTACAACTCCCGAAAACCCTACCGAAGCGGACTTCAAGGTGCAGGCAGATTATTATAAGGGCATTTGGGATTCTATCTACGCTCATAAGGACAATATTTCCGCTGTTGTACTCTGGGGTATCACCGATGACGGCAGTTGGAGAGCGAAGCAGTATCCGCTTCTCTTTGATGCGGAATACAAGGCTAAGCCGGCGTTTTACTCCATTATCGAGGGACATAAAGTTCCCGATGTAAAGCCTACCGACCCTGTTACTACAGACGTTAAGCCGACAGACCCCGTTCCGACAGACGAAGCCACTGATCCCACATCTTCCGAGGTAAGTCTCCTTGGCGACGCAAACTGTGACGGAGATGTAACGATTGCCGATTCCACCGCAATTCTTCAGGCTCTCGGAAATCCTGACAAGTATGGACTTTCAGTGCAGGGAGCAGCCAATGCTGACTGCTGCAATCCCGGAGACGGCGTTCTGCCAAGCGATGCGCTTGCAATTCAGAAAATAGACGCAAAAGTAATTACTAAACTTCCTGAGATCACCGAAAAATAATATTGAATAAAAAACCGTTGCAGTATTATCGGTACTGCAACGGTTTTTCAGCTATGGACGGTTATTTTTAAAGTCCGAACATAACGTTGTTCACGATAGCTTCAAGCATTTCCTGTCTGCCGCTGGTGAGGGAGTCGGTCACTTCGCCCTTTTCAAGAGCGTATTTTTCAAGCTCGGCAAATCCGACCTTACCGTCGATGATGTCCTTGCCGATTCCCGAATCCCACGAAGAATAGCGTTCCTCAACGAATTTGTCTATTCTGCCGTCCTCGATGAGCTTAACTGCAATGCGAAGTCCGAGAGCGAATGTGTCCATACCCGCAATGTAGCTATGGAAAATGTCCTCGGGAGTAAACGAACCTCTCCTTGCCTTTGAATCGAAGTTCAGACCGCCGTTTGTAAATCCGCCTGCTTTCAGCACTTCGTACATGCACATAGCCGCTTCGTATACGTTCGTGGGGAACTGGTCGGTATCCCAGCCGAGGAGCGTATCTCCCTGATTTGCGTCTATCGAGCCGAAAGCTCCGTTTTCACGGGCAACTCTCAGTTCGTGCTGGAACGTGTGCTGCGCCAATGTTGCGTGATTTGCCTCGATGTTCATTTTGAAATCTTTTTCAAGACCGTATTTTCTCAGGAAGCCCAACACTGTTGCGGTATCGAAGTCGTACTGATGCTTGGTAGGCTCTTTCGGCTTCGGCTCTATGTAGAAATCGCCCGTATAGCCAATAGAACGTGCATACTCAACAGCCATTTTCATAAGACGCGCCATGTTGTCAAGCTCCAGTCCCATGTTGGTGTTGAGGAGCGTTTCGTAGCCCTCGCGTCCGCCCCAGAAAACGTAGCCCTGACCGCCTAATTTCACAGTCGAGTCGATAGCTTTTTTTATCTGAGCTGCCGTATACGCAAAAACGTCGGCAGAGGGGGACGTTCCGGCGCCGTGCATATAACGGGGGTGGTCGAAGCATTTTGCGGTTCCCCAAAGACATTTTATACCGGTCTGAGCCTGTTTTTCTTTGATGTAATCGGTGATCTCGTCAAGCTTTTCGTTAGACTCGGCGAGCGTTCCGTACTCGGGGGAGAGATCGCGGTCATGGAAGCAGAAGTATCCGATAGACAGCTTTTCCATGATCTCGAAAGCGGCGTCCACCTTTGCTTTTGCACGAGCCGTTGGATCGGTTTCGCCCCATGTTTTGTCGGCAGTTCCGCAGCCGAACATGTCTGTTCCGTCGCCGCCCATTGTGTGCCACCATGAAAGGGCAAACTTAAGATGCTCTTTCATCGTCTTTCCGGCTATCACCTCATCGGGAGCGTAGTACTTGAACGAGAGAGGGTTGCTCGAGTTTTTTCCCTCGTAGGGAATTTTGCCGATGTTGCTGAAATATTCTTTCATAATAACCTCCGAAAATATAAATTTAACAGGTCTATCAGAAAACCTGAGAACAATTAAATTATAGCATTATTGCTAAAAAATGACTAATCAAATCTTGCTTTTTATGAAACGTAATTTGCGGAAATTTTAATAAACTGTTAAGTCAATGATGTATCAATTGTTGTCCGAGTTTTTGAAAAGCTTTCTGAACTCCGAGGGCGTGCAGTTTTTGTGAGCTTTAAATATCCTGTTGAAGGTCGTTATACTGGAAAATCCGGAACGCATAGCTATATCGGTGACTGAAATTTCGGGGTCGCAAAGCAGTTGTTCAGCCATTTTTATGCGCTTGCAGTTGATGTATTGAATGCAGGACATGTTGTTATACTTTTTAAAAAGCCGTGAAAAATGAAATTTGCTGTACCCAGCTATCGCCGCCAGCGTATCGAGGGAAAGCTCCTCGGTAAAGTTGTGATTTATGTAGTTCATAACATATTTCAGCTTCATGCTGTCATCGGAGCTGAGTTCGCCGTCCTCGGGAGCGTCGCCCGTCTGTCTGAGCTGAGCCTCGCGAACGGCGGTAAGAATGCTGAGCAGATTCATATAAATTCGTGCGTCGGCAACGGGCGACTTTGAATAGTAATCGGAATAAATATCGAGGATGCCTTTTCGCGCGATCAGGTAAAGCTCTCTATCGGGTTCGGGAGTAATGTATACTGCGGAACTGAATACAGGCAGCAGGGAGTCAAGGATAACGTTGCCGCCGAGTTGGGTGTTGTCGCATTGAAAAATAATGCGCCGTCCCTCTCTTGCCGGCATTGAGTGAAGCTCGCCCGGCGGAATTATGAGGATCTCCTTTTCCTTAAGCACATACTCCCTGTCGCCGGAAATAACGGAAAAATCATTTGTAAGTGGAATAATTATTTCCACCGCATTGTGCCAGTGAGTGGGATATGCTTCTGTTTCATCGTTATCATAAAGCATAACGACGCGCTTGTTCTCGTATTCAACGGTTTCATACACTCCCGTTAAATTTTTTATCATTTTATTCACCTTCTTGAAAGATAAATTTTGCAAGAGGAAAGCCGTTTCTTATATCTAAATTATACACCAAAGTGATATATTTTGTAAATAGTGTTTGAACAATTTGTTAAAATTCAGCAATTCATGACCGAAGCACCGCAATTTTTGGTTAGTGATATTGTTCAAAAAGATATATAATTGATTCATAACGTAGATAACAGTACAAAACGAGGAAGGTATGTAAATGGCAGTGAAGTTTTCTGAAATAAATTACAACGGATTCGGTAGCTGCGTCTGCCTTGAAAACGGCACGGTGAAGCTTATAGCTACCGCCGATGTCGGGCCGAGAATAGTTTATTTTGGATTTATCGACGGCGAAAATATTCTTTTTGAGGATAACGACCGCAATTTCTATGAGATAAACCGAGGCTACGGAGTATGGTACGCTTACGGCGGACACAGGATATGGACAGCGCCCGAGACCATGCCCGAAACTTATCTTCCCGATAACTCGGGGGTTACGGTCGAATTTTGCGGCGATGTGCTGACCCTGACTTCTCCCCTGACAATTTTTGGGAAGAAAATAAGCATGGAAATAACCATGGACGAGGGCAGCGGCGCTGCAATAGTCAACAAAATCGAAAACTGCTCGGGAAAGCCTGCGGTGTTTGCGCCGTGGTCTATCACGGGACTTGCGGCAGGAGGGACGGAATATATTCCTTTGTGCAGCGAAGATAACGGATTCCTCCCGAACAGGGCGATGGCGTTATGGAGCTATTCGGACGTGCGGGACAAACGCTTTGAGCTGACGGATAAATATGCTGCCCTGCACCATGACCCAAAGACTGAAAAGCCGTTTAAAGTCGGTTTTAACGTAACAGACGGATATGTGGAGTACAAAAGAAACAAACAGACCTTGAGGGTGACATTTGACGGTTATAAAAAGGCTGAATACCCCGATTTCTGCTGCAATTTTGAGACATATGCCAACGGATTGTTTCTTGAATGCGAAATATTGGGGGAAATGAGAGCTTACGAATCGGGTGAAACAGCGGAGATCCGTGAAAAATGGGAGCTGCTCCACAATACCGAACAGGCTCTTAGCAAATGATATTGTTCAGCAACAGGAGGACATAGTGGAAAAGTACAAAAACGAAGAATTGACCCCGCAGGAAAGGGCGGAGGCGATAGTCGAGAGGCTTACTGTTGAGGAGGCGGCGTCGCAGTTGAAATATGACGCGCCGTCCGTTGAAGCTCTCGGTATACCTGCGTATAACTGGTGGAGCGAAGGGCTTCACGGTGTAGCCCGGGCAGGGGTGGCGACCATGTTTCCCCAATCTATCGGATTGGCGGCAATGTTTGACGAGGAGCTTCTGAAAAAGGCGGCGGACATTATTTCCGATGAGGCGAGGGCAAAATACAACGAATATTCCGCTCACGGCGACAGGGATATTTTCAAAGGACTTACGCTTTGGTCGCCGAATATCAACATTTTCAGAGACCCTCGCTGGGGCAGGGGACAGGAGACTTTCGGCGAGGACCCCTACCTTACGGCACGTCTTGGAGTTGCCTTTACAAAGGGACTTCAGGGGGACGGCAAGACGCTGAAAACAGCCGCATGTGCAAAGCATTTTGCGGTACACAGCGGTCCAGAAGCGATGCGTCATGAGTTTGACGCGGTCGTTTCGGAAAAGGATATGGCAGAGACTTATCTTCCGGCTTTTGAGGCTCTTGTGAAAGAAGCTAAGGTCGAAAGCGTAATGGGCGCATATAACAGAGTTCTCGGCGAACCTGCCTGCGCCAGCGGCATACTTATGAAGAAGCTTGAAGAATGGGGATTTGACGGATATTTTGTTTCCGACTGCTGGGCGTTGAAAGACTTTCATACGAATCATAAGGTAACGAAGTCCGCTCCCGAGTCGGCGGCAATGGCTCTAAAGGCAGGCTGCGATCTGAACTGCGGAAGTACGTACATTCATCTTCTGATAGCTCTTAAAGAGGGGCTTATTACCGAGGAGGATATACGAAAAGCCTGCGTAAAGCTCATGAGAACGAGGGTTCGTCTGGGTATGTTTGATAAGGAAACGGAATTTGATAAGCTCGACAGCAGTATAGTCGCATGCGACGAGAATAAAACGGTTTCCCTTGAATGCGCAAGACGTTCAATGGTTCTGCTGAAAAACAACGGTATTCTTCCTCTCGATAAGTCAAAGCTGAAAACCATAGGGGTCATCGGACCGAATGCGGACAGCAGGGCGGCTCTCGAGGGCAACTACAACGGTACGGCGGATAGGTATATCACGTTTCTTGAGGGCATTCAGGACGAATTTGAGGGCAGGGTGATGTATTCTCAGGGCAGCCATTTGTACAAGGACAGAGTTATGGGGCTTGCAATGGCTGACGACCGTATTGCCGAGGCTGAAATAGTTGCCGAGCATTCGGACGTTGTTATCCTCTGCGTCGGACTTGACGCCGGTATCGAGGGCGAGGAGGGCGACGCAGGAAACGAGTTCTCCTCAGGTGATAAAAACGACCTGAGACTTCCCGAATCTCAGCGTAAGCTTGTAAAGGCGGTCATGAGCAAAGGAAAGCCCGTAATTATTGTAACGGCTGCCGGAAGCGCAATAAATACCGAGGCTGACTGCGACGCTCTGATATATGCGTGGTATCCGGGGCAGAGCGGCGGAAAGGCTCTTGCGGAAATACTTTTCGGAAAGGTATCCCCCTCGGGAAAACTGCCCGTGACGTTTTATGAATGTGCCGATAAGCTGCCCGATTTCGGGGATTACAGCATGAAGAACCGCACCTATCGTTACGTTCAGAACGGCGAAAACGTTCTGTATCCTTTTGGCTACGGTCTTACTTATTCAAAGGTAAAATGCAGCAATTTGAGATTTGCCGATGGAACGGCGGAGGTTACCGTTACAAACGAGGGCAACGTTGAAACGGAGGACGTTGTACAACTCTATATCAAGGGGTACAGCGAAAATGCCGTGCCGAATCACAGCCTTTGCGGATTCGGGAGAGTTTCGCTGAAACGGGGCGAAAGCAGGACAGTTTCGCTGAAAATTGCCGATTCTGCATTTGAATCGGTAAACGAAAAAGGCGAAAGGGTTCGTGAGGGAAAACGATTCACGCTTTACTGCGGAACTTCACAGCCTGACGCTTTAAGCGAAAAATTGACGGGAAACAAATGTGTTTCCGTAGAAATAGTATTGTAATATATTCTAATTATAATTTATGGAGGTTTTATTATGAAGAAGGTTTTATCCACTATCGCTGCAATGGCGATGCTCGTGTCAATGGCGGCATGCGGAAACGACAGCAGTTCAAATTCTGACAGCGGCAGCTCAGGCAAAAAAGGCGGCAAGGAAACTATAAACGTATGGTCGTTTACAGATGAAGTTCCCGGAATGATAAAGAAGTACATGGAGCTTCATCCCGAATTTGCCGAAAAGTACACTATCAAGGAAACTATTATCCCGACAACGGACGGCAACTACCAGCCTGCTCTCGATCAGGCTTTGTCGGCGGGCGGAAATGACGCTCCCGATATATACTGCGCAGAAGCGGCTTTCGTCCTGAAATATACGCAGGGTGCGGCTTCACAGTACGCCGGCGCATACAAGGATCTGGGAATTGACGTTGAAAACGAGATAAAGGCAGCGGACATTGCTCAGTATTCCGTAGACATCGGTACAAATCCCTCGGGCGACGTTGTAGGACTGGGCTATCAGGCTACGGGCGGCGCATTTATCTATCGCCGTTCTATTGCAAAGGACGTTTTCGGTACGGACGATCCGGCTGCTATCCAGAGTGAGATAGGTCCGGGCTGGGATAAATTCTACGATGCAGCAGAGGAGCTGAAAGGCAGCGGCTACGGTATAGTTTCAGGTGACGGTGACATATGGCACGCTGTTGAAAACAGCTCCGATAAGGGCTGGATAGTTGACAACAAGCTTCATATCGACCCCAAGAGAGAGGAATTTCTTGATCTTTCCATGTCCCTCATGGATAACGGTTATCACAACGATACCGAGGACTGGGGCGACGCATGGTTTGCCGATATGAAAGGCGAGGGAGCAAAGGGTATATTCGGCTTCTTCGGTCCTGCATGGCTCATCAACTATACAATGGCTGACAACTGCGGCGGAAAAACAGTAGGAGAGGGAACATACGGCGACTGGGCTGTATGCGAACCGCCTGTAGGCTTCTTCTGGGGCGGCACATGGGTGCTTGCCAATAAGGATACCGATCAGAAGGAAGGCGTAGGAGAGCTTATCGACTGGATAACCCTTGACTGCTCAGAGAACGGATTGCAGTATATGTGGGCGAACGGCACATACAATCCCGACAAGCCTACCAAAGACTGCGTCGCTTCGGGAACTGTAATGGAAATGTCGGACGGCACGGTAGATTTCCTCGGCGGACAGGATATGTTCGATGTATTCGTACCGGCTAACCAGTATGCAAACGGAAAGAACCTCACGCAGTATGATGAATCCATCAATATTCTTTGGAGAGATCAGGTTCGTATGTATACTTCGGGACAAAAGTCACGCGAGGACGCTCTCGAGGACTTCAAGCGTCAGGTATCCGATAACCTTGCTATCGAAGCAGAATAAGATCCTCAGCTTTAGTGGGGTACAGTGTTCCCCACTAAAGTTGTCGGCATTGATGGTAAAAGGAGTGTGACAAAAATTGAAAAAACCATTAAAGGGCGTCAGCTATGCGAAATGGGGATATATTTTCAGTATACCGTTTATACTTATATTTCTTATTTTTTCGCTGTACCCGACTATATACACCGCAGTACTGGGTTTTACGGACTGTGTGGGTCTGAATAACAGCGAGTGGCATTTTCTTGATGAACCGTTTGCCAATTTTGATTCTGTAATTCATAACAAGTCCTTTACAACGTCTCTGCGGAATACTGTAGTGATCTGGATGATGAATTTCATTCCTCAGATAACGATAGCGCTTTTGCTGACGGCGTGGTTTACGTCTCATCATAACGAAATAAAGGGAAAGGGCTTTTTTAAGGTAGTTTTCTACATGCCGAATATCATAACGGCTGCGTCCGTTGCGATACTTTTCAACGCTCTTTTCAGCTATCCCGTAGGTCCTGTAAATGATCTTCTGGTGTCGTGGGGGATCCGTGACGAGTCGTATAACTTCTTTGTGAACGGCTTTGCTTCAAAGTGTATCGTGGCGTTTATACAGTTCCTTACATGGTACGGAAACACTATGATAGTACTTATTTCGGGCGTACTCGGCATCAGTCCGGACATTTACGAGGCGGCGGAGATCGACGGCGCAAACGGCATTCAGACGTTCTTTAAAATAACGATCCCTAATCTTAAAACGGTTCTTCTGTACACGCTTATAACAAGCCTTGTAGGAGGACTTAATATGTATGATATTCCCAAGCTTTTCCTGAACGGAGGACCGGATAACGCTACGCTGACGACCAGCGTATTCATCTATAATCAGGCATTCAGCGGAAGCTATCTGTTTAACAGGGCTGCGGCGGCAAGCATGATAATGTTTGCTATCATAGCGGTGTGTTCGGCGGTATTGTTCTACGTTATGCGTGATAAAGACGAAGCCAAGCTGCAAAAGGAAATGCGGAGGGCAAAACATGACGCAAAAATAAAAGGGGGGATGAGGTAATGGCAGCGGTAGCAAATAAAAAAGCCTCCTCTGTGATATTCAAAGCCACGGCGTATATTTTCTGCATACTTCTGACAGTAATAAGCCTTCTTCCCTTTGTTATCATGATTATCAATGCCACGAGAAGCACGACTCAGATACAGCAGCACGCTATATCCTTTGTTCCGTCTACATTCTTAAAGAGCAATTTTGACGTGCTGACGGGCAAATCTTTTGACCCGTTCAAGGGATTTCTTAATTCTCTTATAATTTCAACGTTTTCCACCATTTGCACGGTGTATTTTTCCACCATGACAGCATATGCGCTGACAGCCTACAGCTGGAAGCTGAAAAAACCGTTTTTTACACTTATTATGTGCATTCTCATGATACCTGCGCAGGTAACGAGTATCGGTTTTTATCAGTTTATGTACAAGATCGGGATGACTAACAATTTTCTTGCACTTATTCTTCCGGCGATCGCATCTCCGACAACGGTATTTTTCATGAGGCAGTATATGATCCCCTCCCTGCCCATGGAAATACTTCAGTCGGCGAGAATAGACGGCGCAGGGGAGTTCAGGATATTTAATCAGATAGTCCTGCCCATGATGAAGCCTGCAATGGCAACACAGGCGATCTTTGCTTTTGTAACGAGCTGGAACAGCCTGTTTCTGCCGCAGATACTTCTTATTGACAACGATAAACACACTCTGCCTATAATGGTAAGTCAGCTTAACGGCGATATTTACCGCACGGAGTTCGGAGCGATATATCTGGGACTTCTCCTGACCGTTCTCCCAGTGCTTGTGATATACTTCTTATTGTCAAAGCATATCATAGCAGGCGTAGCGCTTGGAGGAGTAAAAGGATAACACACACATACACTATAAAAAAGATGACCGCCGAATACATCTGCGGTCGTCTTTTTGCATATATGGGAAAATTATTCAGAGCCGGAGTTTTTATTCTCCGCTTTGGAGATCCTGTTTTTTACCGTCTGCATTCTTTTATCCAGTTCTGCGCTCATTTCCGAGCAGAGCAGCAGTTCTCCGGCAAGAAGCTCCGCATCGGCTTCGGAAATATTTTTCTTATAGCGGAGTTTATGTTCAAGACTTGCCCAGAAATCCATCGCTATCGTGCGGAACTGTACCTCGGCTTTCATGTGCCGCGTTTCGTTTTTGAGGAATATCGGGACTTCTACGATGAGGTGCAGACTTCGATAGCCGTTGGGTTTGGGATTTTTTATGTAATCCTTACGTCTTATAAGCTTTACGTCGTCCTGTCTGAGAAAGCTTTCGGCAAGACGGTAAATATCCTCCTGAAACGAGCATATTACACGTATTCCGGCAACGTCGCAGATATTTTCCTCTAAAGAAGCAAGGGTCATAGGCAGTTGTTTGTCGCGCATTTTTTTGATAACGCTGTCCCATGATTTAAGACGGGTCTTTATGGTTTCTATGGGATTTCGGTCGTCCTCAAGCGAAAGCTCCTCGTTAAGCACGCAGAATTTCGTTTCTATCTCCATAATAACGCAGCGGTAGTAGGTCATAAGTGTTTCGATCGGAAGGGCTTTTTCCTTTGCGAGGTCGAGAAATTCGTCTGACAACAGGCTGCTTTTTATTCGCTCACGCTGGATAGGCGTAAGCTGAAAATTTGATTGTATCGGCATTTTTAACTCCCCTGTTTTTATAATCAACGCTATTTTAATCACTGTCAACAACTTAAGTGGGGGACTCTGTCCCCCACACCCCCTGCCAAAGGGGTGACCCCTTTGGAATCTCAGTTTT
>CANQVK010000015.1 GCA_947627275.1 uncultured Ruminococcus sp.
TCTTTTATGGTAGCAATATCGTCCAGAACAGGAGCTTTTGGTGGTTCAACAGGAGCAATATCGTCAAGCACGGGAGCGGAAACGTCCTCGATAACGGGAGCTTTCGGAGCTTCGTCAGTTTCTTTTATGGTAGCAATATCGTCCAGAACAGGAGCTTTTGGTGGTTCAACAGGAGCAATATCGTCAAGCACGGGAGCAGAAATGTCCTCGATAACGGGAGCTTTCGGAGCTTCGTCAGTTTCTTTTATGGTAGCAATATCGTCCAGAGCAGGAGCTTTGGGAGCTTCAACGGGTGCAATATCATCAGGGGCAGCGTCGGTTTCGGAAGAAAGATCGGACGCTCCGCCGAAAAGCTGATTTGCTATAATATCCCATTCACTTGAAAAATCCCGTGCGGGAGCTTCTTCAACAGGCTCGGGTTCAAGTTCGGCAGGAGCAATGTCCTTCTCCTCAATGGCGATCTCGTCGGGTTCTTCCGACTGAGAGGGTGCGCCGATAGCGAACATCTTCATTATATCGTCCTCGTCTGCCATGGTCGGAGCAGGAGCAGGCTCGGGCGTCGGTTCGGGAGCTTTGGGCGCTGAATTTATCGGCGACCGTTCCATTGCCGCCAAAGCAGCCGAAATATCGTCCAGTACAGGAGGCGTTTCCGGCTCTTCCTGTTGAGGTTCTTGCTTGTGGGGCGCAGAAATAGCAAACTGAGCTAAGAAATCCTCCTCCTCGGGTTCCTCGTTGGGGACTTCGGCTTCATCGGGCTTCTGTATTGCGAACTGCGCTAAGAAATCGTCCTCCTCGGCGGCAGGGGTCGGCTCGGGCTCGGGCTGAGGAGAGGGAACGAGTTCATCATCGAAAAGCTTCGGAGGCTCAGGCACAAACTCGTTCTTAGAGGGAGCTTCGGGCTGTTCATCGGGCTTTTTAATAGCGAATTTAGCCAGATCGTTATCAAGAACAGGTGCGCCGTTAGGCTGAAATGCAGGCTTTGGCGGCTCAGGAACAGGCTCCGGCTCGGGTTCGGGAACGTTCTGAGCGGACGTGATCTTAGCGGTAGTATTTCCGAGCGGCACAATGCCTTCGTCCTCGATGCCTTTTTTGGCTTTCATACGTTCTTCTTTAAGTATCGCCTTCATTTCCTTCTGATCGGACTTTATCATTTCCTTAGCGATCTTGGTTTTGCAGCGTTCGCAGGTGATCTCGCCGAGATCGGTCATTTTTCCGCCCCGACGGTAGCGCGTTACGTTTTCGGGCTTAAGCAGATTGATTCCGCAGCCTGTTTTTTTGTCGTTGAAGGTTCCGTGAACCTCGTCGTTAAAGGAAGTTGTTATAAGTGTAATATTCATAACCATCTCCATTTGCAGAAGTCGGAAAAACGGGTGGACTTTCTGCCCCCGCTTTTCGGCAGCGGGACGCCAATTTTCTAATTTGTGTATACTCCACGATTCTATCATCTTCTATTATAACTCATTCTACAAAAAAAATCAACAGTTTTTTAATAATTAAATAGTAAATTTATACTAAGAATTTAATTTTCAGCGAAAATAACAAATTGTTATTGATTTTTTTGTCAAAAATTTCCTCAAAGGTTATGAATTATGATAAATTTTTCACACATCAACACCGTAAATCAAAAACAGCGAACCCGAAGTCCGCTGTTTAATAACCAATGTCAACAACTTAGCATTTTTTTGCAGGGCGCACTATGTGCCGTCCCCTTTGTCGCTTTGCAACATTTCCCCACTCCCTGCTTAAGAAAGGTCAGCTTTCATTTTGGATTTGAAAGAAATCGCCGCCAAAGCCGTAACAGCCGTTCCGCAGATAAGCACGATAATAAGCGGAAGCAGGAACTCGTCAAAGCTGAAATCGAGAGTGATAGCAGAACGGGCAGTTCTGGTGCAGTACCAGAAGGGGAGAGCTTTGCAGAGCTTAAGCATAACGCCGCCTGTCGCCTCCGCGTCGAACCATATTCCTCCGAGAAACGAGCCGAGTGAAATTATCAGGGCGCAAAGTCCGGGAGCTGATTTTTCGCTGAACAGAGAGCCGAAAAGAAGTCCGAAGCCTATGAACATGACAGC
Source organism: uncultured Ruminococcus sp. (assembly GCA_947627275.1). Taxonomy (GTDB): domain Bacteria; phylum Bacillota; class Clostridia; order Oscillospirales; family Ruminococcaceae; genus Ruminococcus. The sequence goes on from CANQVK010000015.1 coordinate 2,070, forward strand.
CGAGGGGAGCGTAAAAAAAACAGCGGCAAGAAGTCCCAAAATATTAAGAGAGGTTTTTGTGATAAGTGAAATAATCAACGCTGCCGCAAATGCCGCCGCCGTCTGAACGGCTGAGACTGCTGTCATAGGGAGAATATAGCCGCCTATAAAGTCCGCCGACCTCATGGGAGAAGCGTACATTCTGATAAGGAAAGCACCGCTGCGGTCTTTTGAGACGGTCAGCGCAGTAAAAAGCATGATAAACGTCTGACCGAAAACGGCTATACCTCCGGCTAAATTATCTATGCGAAAAATCGTCATTCCTGCTTCTTCGGGAATGCTCTCGTTGACCAGCGTCATAACGACAAGCATAACGATGGGAAAGCCGAGACAGAAAATATAGCTTAGCGGATCGCGCATAAGCTCCTTGATATTTCGCACGGCGAATGCTTTTACCTTAAACATTTTGGCTGCTCCTTTCGGCGATCTCAACGAATACTTCCTCAAGACCGGTTCTGCCCGAAATTTTTTCGAGTTCGGTTAAACTGCCTGTTGCTGCGATCCTGCCGTTTACCATAATGGCGATCCTGTCGGAAAGCCGTTCGGCTTCCTCCATGTAGTGGGTTGTGAGTATTACGGTGATCTTGCCTTTCAGCGTTTCTATAGCCGACCACAGCTCACGGCGTGCGAGAACGTCAAGACCAAGGGTAGGCTCGTCAAGAAAAAGTACCTTTGGTTCGCTGATAAGAGCCATTGCAATGGAAAGCTTGCGTTTCCAGCCGCCCGAAAGCGTTTTTGCGCGGGCGTTCTCCACTTCTACCATGCTGAAAAGATTTATCATATCATCGGAACGTTTTTTGATTTTTGCCTTGTCAAAGCCGTAGACAGCCGCCATAAATTCAAGATTCTCACGGACGGTGAGATTTTCCGCAACGGATGTCTCCTGCGGTGAGATACCTATTTCCGTCTTGACCGTCTCCGTTTCGGAAATACAACTGTGACCATTGATAAACGCTTCACCTGAGGTCGGAGCGCTTAAACAGGAAAGCATACGTATAGTCGTGGTTTTTCCTGCGCCGTTCACCCCTAAAAGTGCGAAAAGCTTTCCTTTTTCCACGGTGAGGCTTACCGAGTCAACGGCGGTTTTGTTTTTATATTTTTTAACAAGAGCTTTTGCTTCAACAGCGGTCATGTTACTTGCCTTCCTTTATGCGGTTTTTTATTTTGCTTCCCATATTTTTTGCGGCGTCTGTGATACCGTCGGCTATGCTACCGATATTCACGATAGCGATGCCCCTGTCCTCGTCTCCGAGAACAAGCAGAGTATCGCCCTCCTTAAGACCAAATGTCTTTCGGCAGTTGGCTGGGAGCGTTATCTGTCCTTTTGAGTTCAGCCTTGTTAAGCCGAAAATATGCTTTCCGTCGTCGGTGTGATCTTCCGTGCCAATGTTCCGCACAAGCATATCGACTGTAGTCTGATAAATATCCGCCAATTTAATGCAGCTTTCTATGTCGGGCATACTTTCGCCACGTTCCCATTTTGCAACGGCTTGTCGGGAAACTCCGAGTTTTTCGGCAATGTCCTCTTGTGTAAAGCCGCTTTGTCTGCGGAACATTTTAAGCCTGCTGAATTCTGCCGCCATTATTATCACGTCCTTTAATGTTATGTTTAGATTATATCACAGAGAAAATGTAACGTCAACCAATAAAAAGTAACATCGGTGTTAAAATTAGTTGCATTTTATGAAAACTATGAAATTTCAGATTATTCCATACTATACAATCTAAGAGGATTTTGTTGCTCTCCACAAAAAAAGTCCCGTCAAAGCTGCGGCAAACCGAAGCTCTGACGGGAGCGAATTAATTTTTCTTATCGTTCTGGGCGGGTTTTCTGCCTTTCCACCATGACCATGTTACGGGAGCAACAAAGATAGATGAATAAGTACCCGAAATAAGACCGAAGATAAGCGGAACAGAGAAGCTGAGCAGCGAAGTGTAGCCGCTTATGAGAACAACTACAGATATTACGACCATTGTACCGATCGTTGTGACGGAAGTTCTTATCGAACGTTTGAGGGACTGCGAGCAGCCCATGTTGATAAGTTCATTAAGGGAAGCCTTGGGATAAAGCGTCCTGTTTTCTCTGATTCTGTCGTAAATAACGATGGTATTGTTGATAGAATAACCAAGAATCGTAAGAATTACCGCAACGATATTTGCGTTGAACTCAAATCCGAAGATTATTGAAGCTGCAAGAGCCGCCGCAAGGTCGTGACAGAGAGCGAAAATAGAGCATACGCCTGCCGACCAGCCGCCGATCTTCTTGAATCGCAGCGCAATGTAGATGATAATGAGCAGGGCAGCCAAAATCATAGCTACAAGGCATTTCAAGAGAAATTCGCGTCCCGAAGCGGGGCTTACATCGTTGGAATCGAAAAGCTCAAGCTGATTGTCGGGGAACTTCTCTGTAAGGGCTTCGTTAAGTTCAAACTGTCTGTCGGCGTTAAGACCGTCTTTTGATGTGAACGACAGGGTCACCTGATAGCCGTTGTCATCAAGGCTTTCGCCCGTTCGTATATTGACGGGAACGCTTACGATCTCCTCAGCCGTAGATTTTAACAGATTTGTGTCAATGTCGCCGGCGTATGAATAAGTCAGCATTGTGCCGCCCTTAAATTCAATTGCGAGATTAACTCCTCTGATGACGATACCTGCAAGGAGAGCTAAGACGACGCATACCGCAACTATGAGGATAAGCTTTTTCTTTGAGCAGAAGTTGTAGATTTTTCCCGTTACGGCAGGAGCTGCCGGAGCTGTGGTCTTTTTATTGTTCTGACTCACTTGACATCACCTCCGTAAAGCTTTCTGTTCTGGAACGCCTTGAACCTTGAAAGCGCCGTGACCATAAGTCTTGAGGCGAATACGCCAAAAACGAAGTTGCAGACAACGCCTACAAGGAGCGTGAAGCCGAATGAGTAAACAACGCCCTCGGTGGTTGCGCCGAACATACGGAATACCGTACTGTTGAGTATCTTCGAGAAGAAGCTTGAAGGAACTCCGAACGCACCCATAAGAATGATAGCGATGATAACGTTTGTAATGTTACCGTCAAGGATAGCGGAGAACGCGCGCTTATAGGCAACTCGGATAGCTGAATCGAGGGACTTGCCCGAACGCAGTTCTTCCTTGATACGTTCGCCCGTGATGATATTGGCGTCAACGCCCATACCGATCGAAAGAATGATACCTGCGATACCGGGGATAGTAAGCGTTGAGCCGGGCATAAAGCCGAACCAGCCCGTAACAGCCGCAAGAGTACCTGCGATCTGTCCGACAATGGCGATAACAGCCACAAAGCCGGGCAGCTTGTAAAGGACGATCATGTATACCGCAATAAAAGCGAAAGCAATGAATGCGGCAAGTATAATAGCGTCAAGAGAACCTTCGCCCATAGTAGCGGATATGGTCTTGAAGCTTGTCGTTTCCATTTTAAAGGGAAGCGCACCCGAGTTTATCTGGTCGGCAAGCTTCTTTGCGGATTCGCTGGTGAAATTACCGGTAATAACAGCGTTTCCGTCCGTTATCGCATTGTTGACCGTAGGATAGGAGATCATGGTATTGTCCATCCAGATAGAGATCGGAGTGTTTGTTCCTGCAAGTTCGGCAGTTGCCTCGGCAAACTTCTGTGAGCCGCTTTTCTCCTCGCCGTTATTCTGGCTGAGTTTAAGGCTGACTACCCATTCCAGATCGCCGTTGCTGTCGGGCTGCTGAATATAGTCCGCTCTTTCAATGTCTGCGCCGCTGAGGACGAGTTCGCCTGTCGGGGTAACGTTTCCGTCCGCATCGGTTTCGGAATCCGTACCCTTGCGGAAGGTAAGTTCAGCCATTTCGCCGAGTTCCTTTACGGCAGCTCCGGCATCGTATTCGCTTTCGCCTGCCTGCCATGGGAAACGGACGATGATACGGTCTGATTTGTGGTCGCTGTATATCTCGTTGTCGTTTATACCGAGGGAACTGAGACGTGTTTTGATAGTCTCTGTGGCAGCGTCAAGCTGATCGTCGGTAGCATCGTAGTCGTCCGCAGGGGCGAAGGTAACGTCAACGCCGCCCTGTATATCAATACCGAGACGGATATCGTCAACGCCTTTTACGACGGTCGTATTTTTATCGCCGTAAAAGTAATCAAAGCCTGTAACAGCGGAGACTGCGAACAACGCAATAAAAGCAACGACAATGAAGAAAGTTGATTTGTGAATCTTTTTCACGTCTTTTGCCTCCTAAATATTTCGGTCTGACGACCTTTATTTTTTGTCTGTGACAATTACTATTATTTTACAATATTTTAAGAAAAAAGTCAAGTATAACAATAGTGAATGCGTATATTTTGAGATATTGCACAAATTAAAGCGTAATTTTGATACATAATGCCTAATTCCCGATAGCTTATTGATCGCAAGTATCGGGAATTACAGATCAGCGAAAATGCTTCTGTGATATTTTAAGGCGGTTCATGGCACGGTTCAGAGCCGCCTGAGTTTCGTAATATTCACGGATGCTTTGCTGCTGACGGAGCATTTCCTCGGCGCGCTGACGAGCCTCCTCCGCGCGTTTTATGTCTATCTCCTCGGGAAGCTCGCAGGAATCCGCAAGAATTACCGCCTTGTCGGGCATTACCTCTATAAATCCCTCGGATATTGCGGCGTGTTTCCATTCGCCGTCAACCATGTATTTCAGCTCGCCCGTAGGCAGCGAAGTAACAAGCGGCTCATGTCCCGCAAGTATGCCAAGCAAGCCGTCTATTGCGGTTATTACGAGATGCTCGCAGTCCCCCTGAAAGAAGATGCGGTCGGAGGCGATTATTTCAAGGTAAAAGGTTTTAGCCATATCAGCCACCGCTTTCGATCTCTTTTGCCTTGGCGAGTACGTCGTCTATCGTACCTGCCATAAGGAACGCCGCTTCCGGATACTTATCCATATCGCCGTCAATGATAGCCTTGAAGCCCTCGATAGTGTCCTTTACAGGAACGTACTTGCCTTTCAGTCCCGTGAAGTTTTCCGCCACGTTGAAAGGCTGCGAGAGGAATTTCTGTATCTTTCTTGCACGGTATACGGCAAGCTTATCCTCCTCGTCAAGCTCCTCCATGCCGAGAATGGCGATGATGTCCTGCAATTCCTTGTATTTCTGCAAAAGCTCCTGAGTGCGTCTTGCAACGGAATAATGCTCCTCGCCCACAACGTCGGGTTCAAGGATACGCGAGTTCGATTCGAGCGGATCGACTGCCGGATAAATACCCTGTTCAACGATCTTTCTTGAAAGAACGGTAGTTGCGTCAAGGTGAGCGAACGTTATTGCCGGCGCAGGGTCGGTAAGGTCGTCCGCAGGCACATAAACTGCCTGAACCGACGTAATAGAGCCGTTTTTCGTGGAGGTGATACGTTCCTGCAATTCGCCGACTTCCGTAGCGAGCGTAGGCTGATAGCCGACGGCGGAAGGCATTCTTCCCAAAAGCGCCGAGACCTCCGAGCCTGCCTGCACGTAACGGAAAATATTGTCTATAAACAGCAGTACGTCCTTATGTTCACGGTCACGGAAATATTCAGCCATCGTAAGACCAGTCTGAGCGACGCGCATACGAGAGCCGGGCGGTTCGTTCATCTGACCGAAAACAAGAGCGGTCTTGTTGATAACGCCCGATTCCTGCATTTCGTTCCAGAGGTCGTTACCCTCTCTTGAACGCTCTCCTACGCCTGTAAAGATCGAGTAGCCGCCGTGTTCCGTGGCAATATTTCGGATAAGCTCCTGTATCAGGACGGTTTTTCCCACGCCTGCGCCGCCGAAAAGACCTATTTTTCCGCCCTTTGCGTAGGGTGCGATAAGGTCGATCACTTTAATGCCCGTTTCGAGAATCTCTACGACAGGGCTTTGATCCTGAAACGAGGGAGCTTTGCGGTGTATCTCCCATTTTTCCTCGGCGTTCACATCGCCCTTTTTGTCGATCGGTTCGCCGAGAACGTTAAACATACGTCCGAGAGTTTTTTCTCCGACGGGGACTTTTATACACGCTCCCGTAGCCGTGACTTCGGTGTTTTTGCTCAGTCCCTCGCTTGCCGCAAGCATAATGCAGCGGACCGTGCGGTTGCCCATATGCTGGGCAACTTCCATAACACGCTGTCTGCCGTCTATCTCAACGGTCAGGGCGTCCTTTATCATGGGGAGCTTTCCCGACGGAAATTCCACATCTATAACAGGTCCGATAACCTGAGTGATTCTTCCTTTCTCCATACTTATATCTATCCTTTCTGCATGGGAAGATTGGTTTCTTAATAATATTAACTTATCGGAGATTTTGTTTCTCTATATTTCTTGTCAGAGAGGTAACTCTTAGAACCCAATATCGTAAATGGAACTGTAAAAAGCACGTAATTATTATAGGTTAAAAATTATACAGAAAGCTTTTTACAGTTCCATTTACGACAACAGAGATGCCAAAGGGGTCACCCCTTTGGCAGGGGGTGCAGGGGGACAGAGTCCCCCGCTAAACTAACATTATTAAGAAAAATTATTTATCAACAGAAACCGCGCCGCCGCAGACCTCGGTGATCTCCTGAGTTATCGCCGCCTGTCTTGCACGGTTGTACAATAGTGACAGCTCCCGTATCATGTCTTTTGCGCTTGTAGTTGCGGCGTCCATGGCGGTCATTCTCGAATGCTGCTCGCAGCAGAACGCCTCGACCATAGCGCCGTAAATGATACCCTTGGCGTAGTTCGGTATAAGATAGTCCATTACCTTTTCGGGGGACGGCACGAAAGAAGCTTTCGGGAGCTTTTTCATTGTTCCGTCCTCAGCCTTGCCGAAGTGTCTGCGCTCAAATGGCAGCAGACGGACGGTGCGGACTTCCTGCGTACCCGAAGTCACCATATCCGTATACAGCAGGCTGACTTCGTCAAGCTCGCCGTTCTTGAATTTTTCAAGGACAATATCGGCGATCTCTCCGGCGCGGTAAAGCGTCGGATTCTGCGTTGTATAGAGAAATTCGCCGTCAACGTAAGTCTTTCTGCCCGATTTTATCCTGCGGTGGAAGTACATGCGTCCGACCTGTCCCATTACAAAGAGGTAGCAGTTGCCGGGGTCGGCGGCTGCGTCAAGTTTTTCTTCGGTATATTTCAGAATATTGTGATTGTAGCTGCCGCAAAGTCCCTTATCGCCCGTGATGACGATATAGCCTTTTTTTCGCTGTTCTTCGGGAATATTTGAACGCTTGTCAAAGTAAAGCTGACGCATGTGAGGCGTATGCTCGAGAACGCTTTCGACAGTCTCCTGAAGCTTATAGAAGTAAGGCTCGGTGGAATCAAGAGCCTTTCGTGCCTTTTTAAGCTTTGAAGAAGAAATAAGATACATTGCATTGGTTATCTTGAGTATCTGCTTTATGCTCTCTATTCTTTCGCGTATTTCTCTGATATTGGGCATAGTGTCACCTTATTCCTCAAATGCGGCGATGATTTTTTCGATACGTTCCGCCAGATCGTCGGTGAGAACTCGTTTTTCTTCAAGTTCCGCTATAATATCCTGACCGAAGCTGTTGATGTAGCTCATAAGCTCGGAAACGTATGTTTTAAGCTCTTTGGGCGATAAACGGCTGAAAAGTCCGTGTTGAGCCGCATAGAGGAGTATTACCTGCTCGTAATGCGGATGCGGATTGTAAAGGGGCTGTTTCAACAGCTCCGTAAGCATATGACCGTGTGCGAGAAGTTCTGCCGTAGCAGGGTCAAGCTCGGAAGAAAACTGAGTGAATATCTCCATTTCCTTGAACTGCGCCAAGTCGATACGGAGATTTCCGGCAGCCTTTTTCATAGCCTTTGTCTGAGCCGCTCCGCCTACACGAGATACGGACAGACCGTAGTTTACCGCAGGTCTTTGACCCGAATTGAAAAGCTCGCTTTCAAGGAATATCTGACCGTCTGTGATGGAAATTACGTTTGTGGGGATATATGCCGAAATATCGCCTGCAAGCGTCTCGATTATCGGCAGAGCCGTAAGAGAGCCGCCGCCGTGTTCATCGTCAAGACGGCTTGAACGCTCCAGAAGTCTTGAATGCAGATAGAAAACGTCTCCGGGGTACGCTTCTCGTCCGGGCGGACGGTGGAGCAGCAGGGACATGGCACGGTACGCCACGGCATGTTTGGAAAGGTCGTCATATACGATAAGAACGTCCTTTCCCTTTGACATGAAATACTCTGCAACAGCCGTAGCTGAATACGGCGCAATGTACTGGAAAGGCGCAGGCTCGGAAGCGGACGCAGCAACGACAACGGAATAATCCATAGCTCCGTATTTTTTCAGCGTGTTTACTACCTGAGCAACGGTAGAGGACTTCTGACCTATAGCGGCATAAACGCAGATAACGTCCTGTCCCTTCTGATTTATGATAGTGTCGATAGCGATAGAGGTCTTGCCTGTCTGCCTGTCGCCGATGATAAGCTCGCGCTGACCTCTGCCGATAGGGAACATGGAGTCAATGGCAAGTATGCCTGTCTGCAAGGGGACGCTTACGGGCTTTCTCTCGATAACTCCGGGGGCTTCTCTTTCGATAGGGAAGTAGTCCTCGGCATGTATCTGACCGAGACCGTCTATAGGCGAACCGAGAGCGTCCACAACACGTCCGAGCAGTTCGTCGCTTACGCCGATACCTGCACGCTTTCCCGTTCTGACGGCTGTAGAGCCTTCCGTAAGACCGTGGTCGTCGCCCAGAAGAACGACTCCGACATAGTTTTCTTCAAGGTTCTGAACGATTCCTCGTACTCCCGTTTCAAATTCCACAAGCTCTCCGTACATAACGCCGCTCATGCCGTGGACTCGGGCGATACCGTCTCCGAGACGGACAATGAAGCCTGTTTCGGAAGCTCCCGAGCGCACCTCGAAATCCCTGACTTCGGTTTTTAGGACGGATATAATGTCTCCCGATCTTATGCCTTTACCGCTTATTTCGGAGGTATCGTTCGCTTTTTTGCGGAGCGTTTCACGGATAGCTCGCAGACTTGTGCGGTAACTGCGGTCAAATTCCACGTCTCCGGCATTGAGGATAAAGCCGCCGATTATGTCGGGGTCATGTTTATATTCAATGTCCACCTCGTCTCGGGTGAACTTTTCCATGATAAACTTGCGAAGCTCCGCCTGCTGACTTTCGGTAAGCGGCGTAACATAGCGGACGACAGCCTTGATGCTGCCCTGCTTTTCCAGCAGAACGTCCTGATAAGCCTCGAATATCTCGTCAAGCTCCTCGATAAGACCTGATTTTGCGGCGTTTGCAAGAGGTCTTTCAAGAGCCTTCGGAAAGATCCGCTTGATGACAGCCCTTTTCTCGTCAAGGGTCACAAGTGGATTGCCCAGAGTATCCTTGACGTCGGGACATGCGGAAAATATACCCTTTGAAGTTTCTATGTCCTCACGGGTAATGTTCAGGCGGATAAGCTCGTTTAAAAATTCCTTGGCGGTGTCTCTCATTTGCTGTCGGCCTCCTCCTCGGAAAGAAATTCATCAACGAGACGGCGGTTCTTTTCATCGTCAAGATTAGCTCCGACTACCTTTGAAGCCGCTTCGATAGCAAGGTCGGCTATCTGAGAATGCGCCTGACGGATAACTCGTCTGCGCTCGTTTTCGATAGTCTCACCGGCTGCGCTGACAATGCTTTCCGCTTCTTCGTGTGATTTGCGGATTATCGCTTCACGCTCCGTTTCAGCCTCGTCATGCGCTTTGCGGAGGAGTTTTCCGGCTTCCTCCTTGGCTTCGCTGAGCGATGCGGAGTATTGTGCTTTCAGCTCCTCAGCTTCTTTTTTGGCGCGCTCGGCGTCGTCGATGTCTTTCTGAACGGACTGCGTGCGGTCGTCAAGCATTTTATTGATAGGTTTAAACAGGAATATCCTGAGCAGCACAAAAAGAAGGATAACGTTAAAAACCGCCCAGAAGATACTCCAGAATGAAAAATCAAGCATTTCTAACCCCCGTTTATAAGACCTCCCCGGAAACCTCCGAATCGCCGATTTCTGAGTAGGTCTGTTATTGTTCGCGAATTATTAGACCTCCTCGGAAACTAACGCACACCGTCTGTCAAATCTTTTGCCATATGGCTGCGTTATCCTCCTCAGAGGGCGTCAGCCCGCTTTCGTCGTCTGCCTTGCCATATGACAAAATCTTTAGTCATACGGCTGCACCTTAGTTTCCGAGGAGGTCTATTATTTTCCTCCGAGCATGATGATGATAAGCAGAGCGATAACGAAACCGTAAATAGCGGTAGCTTCTGCAAGAACGCAGCCGAGAAGCATAGCGCCTCTGATGTCGCCCTTAGCCTCGGGCTGACGGGCGATAGCCTCCGTAGCCTTAGCGGTAGCGATACCTATACCAACACCTGCGCCTGCGCCTGTCAGAACTGCAACGGCAGCGCCTAAAGCGATTGATCCCATAATAATAACCTCCGTTTTATAATTTACAGTTATTGTCTGCAACTTAGTGGTAAAGTTGTAAACAGTGAATTTACGTAATTAGTCCTCCATAGCCTCGGACATAAAGAGAGAGGTGAGGAAAACGAAAACATACGCCTGAATACAGCCGTCGAAAATATCGAAATACAGGCTGAACGGTACGGGCAGACCGCCGGGTATGCACATTTTGATAAGCTCCATGACGACGAATGCGCCGAGTACGTTGCCGAAAAGTCGCATACACATTGAAAGCGGACGCGTGACAAGCTCCAGCAGATTCATGGGGAGCATTATCGGCATAGGCTGTACGAAGCTTTTAAGCCAGCCCTTGCCGCCCTTTTCAATGATAGTCGTGACCTGAATAAGTATTGCAGCCATAACGGCAAGCGCCGCAGTTACGTTTATATCCTTGGTCGGCGGAACAAAGCCGAAAATGCCGATTATATTGGAAAAGCCTATATAAATAAGAAACGTTTCCAGTATCGGCAGATATTTTTTACCCTTAGGTCCGAGCGCGTCGAGGAAGAAATTGTTCATCCAGGTAATGCCGATCTCCAGCAGGCATTGCTTGCCAGTGGGGACTTTTTTCAGATTATGGGTGAGAAATATGGAGAGAATAACGATAACTCCCATAATTATCCATGTTACAACGCAGGAATCGGGAACGGGAATACCGCCGAAGATCGGTATTGTAAACGCCGTTTTGTTCCCAAGCTCTTCCGCAAGTTTTTCGGAAAGATCATTCATTATAACACCTTCCTTCTGTTGGCGGGGGCTGTTCGTTTTCCGCCGTATTGTCGGCAAAAGAAAAACGGAGCCGGCAAATAGCAGAATCTCCGTTGGTTTCAACCGACCTTCTCGGAAACTGAAAAGCGCTGTCTGACTTGTCTTTTTTGTGTTCGCCTTTGTCAGCTTTCCTTGCAATACACAAAGTATTCCTGCGGAGATCTGATCTTGCCGAACGCAAAAAATCCTGCGCCATACAGCGCTTCCCAGTTCCAGAGGAGGTCTAATTTATCTGTTTTGTCGATACTCTAATAATACATCAAAAATCATAAATTGTCAAGAGTTTAACATGGAAAATTTTTTACAAGAACCTACGTTTAAACCCGAGGTTTTTCTAAATCCTGCACAAGAACGCACAACTGCTTATTCGGGTTGATCTTCCCCGTCCTGAGTAAGGTTTATCGCTTTATCGAGACGTTCAATCGCGCCCGAATTGAGTTTTTCTGAAAGCCTCAGACGGTCAAGTTCCTTTTTAAAAGAGTTAAGTTCGCGGGCAAGAGTTTTCATGACCTCCTCATGCTTCTCCGCCTTGTCCTCCAGAGCGCAGACGCGCTTGATAAGGTCGTTGACGTTCGCCGCAAGAGCTTCGTTGGCGGAATTTTGCTTTTCTCCGAATTCCGTTATCTTTTCTCCTGCGTTGAACATGCCGATACGCTCATGACCGCTGAAAGTCCGCATTTTTTCATTGGTAAGCTTTTCCATTTATCTCAGCTCCTTTTTCGCCAGTAATTAAGGGTGTCTCCGATAGTCTGTCCGACCGATATTTCCGCAGTCCAGCCCGTATCCGCAGTAATTTTCGATATGTCGGGTTCTATTATGGGAATATCCGAAGCTCTTAAACGTTCAGGGTCTTTTTCTACTGATATATCGGCATTTGAAAGGCTGAGAGCCGTATCGAGGATATATTGTATGCTTACGGCTCTTCCCCTGCCAATGTTGTATATCTGTCCGCTTACGCCCTTTTCGGCGAGCAGACGGTAGCCTCTTGCGATGTCCCGAACGTCGGTGAAATCACGCATCGCAGAGAGATTCCCGACTCTTATAACGGGCGGTCTTCCTCCCTTTTCTATCTCGGCTATCTGACGGCAGAAATCGGAAATAACGAAGGTACTGTCCTGCCCCGGACCCGAATGGTTAAAGGCGCGTACCATTACAATATCCATTTTGTACGCCCTTGCGTATATTTCGGCAGTCATTTCCTGACAGACCTTTGTGGCGGCGTAAATGTTACCGGGGTGAAGCGGCTCGGTCTCTTTGAGCGGACAGGCGTTTTCCCGTATATAGCCGTATTCCTCGCCCGAGCCAATAACTATGAGCCGATTTTTTCCGCCGTACTCACGTACTGCTTCAAGGACGTTTATCGCCCCGATCACGTTTATTTCGGCAGTCAACTGCGGATCTTTCCATGAGACCGCCACGGAGCTTTGAGCCGCAAGGTGAAAGATGAGATCGGGCTGTACGTCATTCAGAATTACCGATATATCGTCCTTTCGGGTAATGTCGAGGGCGTATTCGGAGCAGTCCCCCTCGATATTTTCTCCCTCAAGGCACGTTGCAAAGACGTCATAGCCGTTATCTGACAGTTCATTAATGAGATAACCGCCTGCAAAACCGCCGCCGCCGATTATCAAAGCTTTCATTTTTCGGTCGCCTCCTCAAAATAACCGTATAATTTGCGAATAACGTTCTTTTCATCGAATCTTTCACGAACTCTCAGGGCGGCGTTTCGTCCCAGCCGTTCACGCAGACTTTTGTCCGACGCAAGGCGGTTTATCGCTTTTGCAAGCATGTTCGTGTCGGACGGTGGGACGGTTATCCCCGTTTCGCCGTGAATGCTTACATGGGGAACTCCCGAGGGCAGTCGAGTGTTGATAACAGGCTTGCCGTAGACCATAGCTTCCAACTGAACAATGCCGAACGCTTCGCTTTTTGCAACCGAGGGCAGCACGAAAATATCGCAGTCGGCATAGGCTTGCTTCAGCGTGTTATCGGGCAAAAATCCGAGAAAATGGACTTTTTTTTCAAGTCCGTGCGATTTGGCGAAGGCTTTAAGCTTATTTTCAAGCTCTCCCGTGCCTGCGATAAAAAGCTCGCAGTTCCTGACCTTTGCAAACGCCTTTAACAGGACGTCAACGCCCTTATAGTATACAAGTCTGCCCGTGAAAAATATCTTGACGCTGTTTTTATCCGTAAGCGTCTCCGTCAGAACAGGTCTGCGGTCGATATCAAGGTAGTCCTCTATCGTTATGCCGTAGGGCAGAATGCGGCATTTTTCCCTGTATTCTGGCAGAAAGTCCGAACCGTTGATATGCCCCTCCGTTGCGGCGAATATAACGTCCGCGCGTCTCAGAAGATATTTCAGCAGGGGCTTGTAGAGGAGCATGAGCTTTTTCTGCTTAACGATGTCGCTGTGCCATGAAACGGCGACCTTTCCCCTGTATCCCGACAAAAGCAGGGCGGCGTCGGCGAGGGGGAAAGGTACGTTTATGTGTACGATGTCAGCCTGCTTTGCCATTTGGCGGAACTTTGCGATAAACGACGCCGACAGGGGACATGAAAAATAAGTTCCGAAGCTGCCGGCACGGACGACCGTTGCGCCGTTGATTTTTTCAGTAACCGTTTTACCTCTGCCGTCACGGCATACAAGGGTGCGTACAACTGCGCCGTATTGTCCAAGCTCCTCGGAATACTGTCTCACAAGGCTTTCGATTCCGCCTATATGGGGAAAATACGCTTTGTTGACTTCAAGAATTTTAAGTTTTTTCATTTATACTCGCCTCCATTGCAAAATGTCCAAAGAATGCCGAACAGAAAATTCGTATGTCAAGGAAGATGACGAAAGCATACTTGTTGTATGGTGAGGAAGATGACGCAGACAGACGGATTTTGTGTCGATATTGCTGGATATTTTGCAATGAAGGCAAGTATAATTATTCCTTGTAAACTTTATATAGGATCTCCGCCGATTTGTCCCATGAGAATCCTTCGGCTCGTTTTCGACCCCGTATACTCAGATCGGCTCTCAGTGCGGTATCCGTATACAGTTTGTACAAACCGTCTGCAATGTTCTCCTCAGAGTAAGCGTCGCATATCACGCCGCAGTCTCCCGTGACCTCGGGAAGTGAAGCGGCGTCAGAAACGAGAACGGGAACTCCACACGCCATAGCTTCAAGAGGCGGCATACCGAATCCCTCGTATATGGAGGGGAAAACAAATGCCAGAGCGCCGCACATAAGGGGATTCATGTCCTCGGAGGGAACGTATTTTGTAAAGATCACTTTGTCGGCAAGTTTCAGGTCTGTAACCTTCTGAAAAATGCTGTCGTAAAGCCAGCCCTTGCCGCCTGCAAGAACAAGCTTCGGAGCATCTTTTATACGTTGAGTAAAAATATGATACGCAGAAATAAGCCGTTCGAGATTTTTTCTTGGTTCGATAGTTCCGAGGTAGAGGAAATATTCACCTTCTATGCCGAGAGATTTTTTCACCTCTGGAATACGTTCGGGAGTGTTGCAGGGTTTGAATTTTTCCAAATCCACGCCGCAGGGTACGACACGGATTTTTTCGGCATATTTCGGAAAATATTTAAGTATCTCCGATTTTGAGAACTCCGAATCTGTAACGATAATATCCGCCCTGTTCATGGACGGTTTAAGTCCCGAAATAAGCATCCATTTGGTACGTCCCCGAACAGTTTCGGGGAACGCCTTGTATACCATGTCATGGACGGTGATAACTGTTTTTCCGTGAACTCCGGGGGGAGCGATGTAGTTGAAAAAGTGCGTAACATCGGCGCATTTGCCGAAAAAACGCTTGTACGGTATCGGAAGATACGTGCTTGCGGCACGGTATACATACCCCGAAGCATGAGCGATCATCGGCTTGATATGTTCCGAGAACGGGGCAAGCCGTTCGATTTTTATATGGTCGTCTTTGCGTGAAAAGAAACTGTAATAGAAATTATCCTCGGGGTGCAGACGCGCCATTGCGGTAGTCTGACCGACCTCGCACCAGCCGATACCCGTCATGTTTCCGCTTATCAGCGGCAGTGCGTCAAATGCTATATTCAATTAACCGCCTCCCACAATGATGTTAAAAGTCCAATAAATACCCATAATGATACGGAAAATTCAAGTATATAGTACAACAGCGATTTTGACAGAAGATAATCCTTGCTGTAATCTTTCCATATTCTGTTGCTGTATTTCGTAATGATATAATTTATCAGATTTTTTGCCGTGATAATTGTAAATCCGAAAAATATAAAAGTGGATATAATAACTACTATTTTCATCTGTAATTTCTTATCTGCTCAACCATTTCGTTAATATATTTGTCTGTATCTTCCTTGTTGAAGCCCTGAAAAGCCGTGCGCATTTCCATTGAAATAATTTTTTCAATTTCTTTTTCTGCATCTGCTTTTGAAATGCTATTATCTTCAATAGCCAGTATAAGCACGTTCAGTGCATTTAAGCGCGTAAGCACATCTTCTTTTTTGTAACCCCTAAAAGATGTGCGGAGTATTTTATTTTCCATAAATAAATCCCCTTATATTTAACCATTGAGTTCTTTCTCCATATCGTTCTTGACCATACGCTCGACCAGTTCGGAGAACGAAATTTCACGTTTCCAGCCGAGAACATTTTCCGCCTTTGAGGGGTCGCCGAGAAGAAAATCCACTTCGGCAGGGCGGAAGAATTTCTTGTTTATCTTGACAATAGTCTTGCCGTTTGCCTTATTTATGCCGATCTTGTCAACGCCCTCGCCCTGCCATTCGATGTCGATACCAACATGACGGAACGCTGTTTCGGCAAATTCACGGACGGTACGTGTTTCGTTGGTGGCGATAACGTAGTCGTCGGGGTTATCCTGCTGGAGCATGAGCCACATTGCGCGCACGTAGTCTTTTGAGTGACCCCAGTCGCGCTTAGCGTCAAGATTTCCCAGCTCTACGTATTCCTGTCTGCCGAGACTGATGCGTACTGCGGCGTCGGTGATTTTTCTTGTAACGAATTCAAGTCCCCTCCGCTCGCTTTCATGGTTGAAAAGAATGCCCGAGCAGGCGAACATGCCGTAGCTTTCACGATAATTTTTTGTTATCCAATGACCGTAAAGCTTAGCCACGCCGTATGGACTGCGAGGGTAGAACGGCGTAGTCTCCTTTTGGGGGATTTCCTGCACCTTGCCGAACATTTCAGAGGTAGAAGCCTGATAGAAACGAGCTTCGGGCTTGACGATACGTATAGCCTCGAGCATGTTCACAACGCCGACAGCGTTTATATCCGCCGTACCGATAGGCGTATCCCAGCTTGTGGACACGAACGACTGCGCCGCAAGGTTGTACACCTCGTCCGCCTGAGAGATCCTCATAGCTGTGACCAGCGATACGGGGTCGGTCATATCGGCGTAAATGAGCGTTACCTTGTCCTTGAGATGCGCGATGTTGCCATAGTCTACGGTAGACTTTCTGCGCCATATACCGTAAACGTTGTATCCTTTTTCAAGGAGCAGTTCAGCAAGATAAGAGCCGTCCTGCCCTGTGATTCCTGTTATAAGTGCGTTTTTCATAATAACTCCTGATAATTTTATTGATTACTGTCCATAACTTTAGGATAATATTACTCCCTGCTAAAGACGTGGACAGCGGTATTATATCAAATCTTTTTTTCCTTGCTCTTTGAGTTGAGCTATGATCTTCTTTACGTCCTGCGTGCTGTTTTTGGAGCATACAAGAACGGCGTCGTCGGTATCGACTATTATGACGTTTTCCACGCCGACCGCCGCCACAAGCCGTTTCCCTCCGCATACGGTGGTATTTTTTATATCGCAGAAGCTAACGTTTCCCTCGATATAATTGTTGTTTTCGTCCACCTCGTTGACGCGTTCGACAGCGAGCCAACTGCCCACATCGTCCCAGCCGAAGCTTCCGGGAACTGTGAAAATATTTTCCGCCTTTTCCATGATGCCGAAGTCCACGGATTCGCTCGGCATGGCGGTAAACTCCCTTTCCAGCACTTCGTTGAACTCAGGAGCGCCGTAAGCCTCTCCTATCTTAACGGCTCCGTTGTACACCTCGGGCATAAACCGTCTGATATTTCCCATGATCGTGGAAATTTTCCAGATAAACATGCCGCTGTTCCAGAGGTATTTCCCCGAAGCGAGATAGCTTTCCGCTGTGGGAAGATCGGGCTTTTCCACAAATCGCTCAACGTTGTAGGCGCCGTTGCATTCGCTGCCGAAATTGATGTAGCCGTAGCCTGTTTCGGGGTAAGTCGGAGTAATGCCAATCGTGACGAGATTATTGCCGCTTTCGGCAGTTGCAATAGCTTTTTTCAGCGTATTTACGTAAATATCCTCGATGCCGATGAGGTGATCCGAGGGAAGCACGATCATTACCGCATCCTCATATTTTCTGTTTATGACTGCCGCCGCAAATGCGATACAGGGAGCTGTATTTCTCGGCGCAGGCTCGCACAGAATGTTTTCCTTAGGTATGTTCGGGAGCTGTTCCTCCGCTAAATGCCGGTACATTTCATTGGTGGAAATATAGATGTCCTCCTCAGCCACAAGGGGAAGAAGTCTTTTGACGGTTTTCTGTATCATAGTTTCGCCGTCGGCAGTCAGCGAAAGGAATTGCTTCGGGCGCGAGACGCGGCTTTTGGGCCAGAATCGTTCGCCCCGTCCACCTGCCATAATTACAGCTGTAGTTTTCATGTTATCCTCTTTTCTTTTTGTTATCGTTTCCCGTCAGGACGCCTTCTTCGGCTGAGGCGTTGGATTTCGGCGGAAAAAGCATGGTTTTAACGGTCATAAGAATTATTTGCAGATCCATTCGGAAGGAGTAGTTTTCAATATACATCAGATCCATTTTCAGCTTGTCGTATGGCGACGTATCGTAAACTCCCGTTACCTGCGCATAACCGGTCAGTCCTGCCTTGACCTTAAGACGGAACTCAAATTCCGGCATTTCTTTTTTGTAAAGCTCCGAAAGCTCGGGACGTTCTGGTCTTGGACCTACGACCGACATTTCGCCTTTAAGAATGTTCAGAAGCTGGGGGAGCTCGTCCATGCGTATCTTGCGCAGGAATCTGCCCACAGGAGTTATTCTCGGGTCGTCGTCGGAAGCAAGCTGAGCGCCGCCGACCTTTTCCGCATCGGCTATCATGCTGCGGAATTTATATATATTGAACGCCTTGCCGCCGACAGTCAGCCGTTTCTGCTTATAGAAAACGGTTCCGCCGTCATATATTTTGACTGCGGCAGCGGCAGCGAGCATAAAGGGCGAAAGCAGGATAAGGCATACCAATGAAAAAACAATATCGAAAATACGCTTGAAAAGCCGCTGTTCAAAGTCAAGACCGTAGTTTCGGCTGAGCAGCAGGGGGGTATCGAAAAGCCGTATATCGTCCGCTCCTCTGATAATAATATCGGAAATTTTTGGCGCAATATACGAACGTATTGAATTTTCGTAGCAGAATTTCAGATAGTCGTTTCGGAGGTCTGCGGGAATATCGCAGATTATAACGCCCTCGTACTTCAGAATAAGCTCCCTTATTTTTTCGGAGTCCTCGGTTATGCTGATAGATTCGCAGATCATGTACTTATCCACACGCCTGCTCATTTTCAGCACAAGCGAAGCCGCCTGACGGCTGCCGTAGAGAATGATGAGCTTTCTCGGGGGGTATATGATAAAGTACAGTTTGCCTGTAACGAGCGTCCAGAGGGCGATAAAGCCGAAGTCCGCAAGGGTGAGCATCAGCATGGGAGAAGGCCGCATGAAATCGCGTCCTATAAGGCTGATAAGGAAGTAGCTGACGAAATCCACACATGCTATGGAGATCAGCTGAGAGTAGAGCATATCCGTTTTTTTGAGGTATCCCAGCTTGAAGCCGCCGTAAGCCTTGAAGAATATCCACACAAGCATGCAGTAAATGCCGATAAGCACCCAGTTTCCCCGACGGTAATAAGGGAGGACGATGGTATCGCTGTAGTAAACGTACCATACAGCCGCAAATCCTCCTGTAAGAACAGCCAGCAGAATGATAGCGAGCGCAAATGAAATAAGCCGTTTAAATTTATCTCTTCTCATACAATTCCAGAATTTTCTTTTGATTTTTTTATATGTATGTTAATTATAGCAAAAACGAAAAAATATGTCAATAGTTTTGTTAAGAAATACAAAAACATATGTTAAAATACGTCATAATAAACAAAATATTCCCTTGACAAAAGCCAAGGGAATATGAGGGTTATTTTCTTCTTGTACCGTTTTTTCGGTCGGTACTGCGTTTGAGGTCGCCGATCCGTTCTTCGCTGGACTGCTTGAAGTGAGCGAGCATATCGTCGAAAGTCATTTCCGACTGGGGTACGGATCTCTTCGGTTCGTAAATATTGGGTTTGGGACGGCGTTCCTTTTTGACAGGTTTTTTCTCGGGAACGGGAGCGCTGCCATCGTCCGCTTTCTTTATTGAAAGGCTGACCTTGCCCTGTTCGTTTATCCCGATGACCTTTACCCTGACTTCCTGACCGATAGTCAGGAACTCTCTGACTTCGTTGACAAAGGTGTTGGATATTTCGGAAATATGCACCATTCCCGTGCCGCCGCCCTCGATGTCGATAAATGCGCCGTACTGTGCGATTCCCTTGACTTTTCCGGTATAGATTTTTCCGATTTCAAGCTGCATATGTATTTTTAACTCCTTAAATATATTAACTTAGCATTGTTTTGAGAGGAACAGGCTCAGTCTCTTGACGTATCGTAGAACCTGCGTTCGTCGGGGTAAGCGTAGCCCCTTTCTTCAAGAGCGATACGCTCCATGTAAGCTGAAAGATCATCGCTGTCGAGAGTACGCTGAAGCTCGGCGTTTTCTATGTTGTAAGCGTCTATCTGGGCCTGAATAGCCGCAAGTTCGTCCTCCTTATCGCCGCAGTCGCTTTCCGTAGTTACGAGCAGAACTCCGCATCCCACGATAACAGCCGCCGCAGCAAGCTTAAAAAGCCCTTTGTTAAACAGTCCTTTTTTATTTGCAGCCTGTTTTTTGCTTTTTTTTGCCTTTTTCTTTTTTTTATCTTTTTCGGGCAAATTGCTCACTTTCTTTCCGTTATATAGTCATACTTTATTATACTACAAACGGCGTTTGTTTTTCAAGTGGTCGGAGCTATTTTTATTTGTTTTAACAACACTTTGGGCATTTCCGACAAATTTACGTGCGGCAGCTTTGAACGGCTTGACGGCAATGGCAAAAATCCATTTTATGATCCCTGTTATCTTCTGCATAAGGCGTATAACGAACTTTCCTACGGTAAAATAATAAAGTACAAAGCCCAGTATTCCGCCAAGCGCGTAATATGCCCTCAGTTCGCCTCTTGCGGCGGCGGAGGCGAATGCGGACAGAAATACCGCATAAGTTCCAAGAAAAACAATGTCCTCAAGCGCAATGAAAAAGCTGTGATGAGGAACGGCAAGCCGCAGCGTTCTGAAAACGTCATAGTATATGCCGAAAACAGCTCCCGCAATGCAGGAAAGAAGGAAGAGCCAAAGCTCCTCCTCTATAGAAAAAAATGTTTCGGGAACGTTCATCGGAAAAGTCTCCCGAGAGCCGATACAGGAGCTTTTTTGTCGCGGTCGCCGTATACCGCCGACCATATGTCGCCCGTAATGACCATGTCGCCTGTTTCCACGCTCATGGAATCAATGTGCAGTTCTCTGCCCTTGATAGTAAGTTCGCCGAGCTGAGTGTAAAGACATATCGCTTTTTCATCGAAGCTGTCCACATCGGTTATGCCCGAGATCGTCATGGAACGGCGGTTTTCGATTATTATTGAATGGTTTGTCGGCTGAGTTTGCATATTCTTGTCCTTCATAATACTCTCCTTTTCATATTGCTGTACTCGTACAGCGTTCGGTATTTTTTCTTTAAAATTTATATTCGCCTTGCTGCGGATTTATAACCGCTGTCTGCAACTTAAGCAGGGGGACGCCGTCCCCCTGCACCCCCTGACAAAAGGTAAAGGAAACACTATCCGCTAAGTTGCAGATAATGGATTTAAAACCGTTGTTGAAATTGCACAAAAAAGCCGCAAAAAATTTTTGCGCATTTTTCGTTGAGACACTTGAAAAAAACTTTTATATGTGGTATAATTAAAAAGCTAATTGAAAATACAGGTTTTATACTTTCCGCAGAGGAGAGTATTTAACCTTGAATACACGGAGGTAAATAAATTATGAGCATTCTTGAGATCGTCGGCGGAGCGGTTCTGCTCGTTACATGTATCGCTATCATTATTTTGTGCCTTGCACAGGAATCAAAGTCGCAGGACAGCATGACAGCCGCCTTTACAGGAGCAAGTTCCGATTCTTTCTACGGTAAAAACGAGGGCAGGAGCCGTGAGGCTATCCTCGCTAAGATCACAAGAACGGCAGGTATTATCCTTTTTGTGATCACGCTTGCAGTAAACATTATTCCGATATTTACCGAAAAGTAATTGATTGCCCCGTGACTTGAATGGTCATGGGGCTTTTTAAGTTGATTTTACAGGGAGAAAATAAATGGCAGAAAAAAAGAAAAAGAACGGCGCAGAGGTAAGCGTCGAAAGTTATAGAAATAAAATAGTTACCTTTTTGAGGAACTGCAACAAAAGGCTTATGCCGTTGAGCGAACTTGAAACCAAGTGCCGTACAAAAAAATCGGGACAGGAAAATTTTGTTCAGGCATTTACGGAACTGCGCAATGAGGGCGTTATTACCGTCCGCAAGGGCATGAAAGTCGCGTTATGCTCAAAGCTCGGATTAAAATGCGCCGAGATAACACGGCTTAGCCGCACGTTCGGCTTTGCCGTTACCGATGACGGAACGGAATACTTTATCCCCGGAAAGTGCATGATGGGCGCTATGCCCCGTGACCGTGTGCTTATTGCCGATATTCCGTCACGTTCGGGAGAACCCGAGGGAGAGGTGCAGGATATTCTCAGCTTCGGAAGCTCCGTCCTCACGGGCGTTATCGAGTATGACGAGGGCAGCCTTTACCTTGTTCCCGATATAGCTTCTCGCAATCATATGATAATTTCAAAGTCCGAGAGCGTTCCCTTTGCGGAGGGCGATAAGGTCATGGCGGAAATCGTCTACAGGGGCAAGCGTCATGCCGAGCATAAGGTCAGGATAACTTCCGTTTTCGGCAGCTCCGAGCTTGCGTCGGCATGCGCAGAGTCTATAATCGCTTCAAGCGGGATCGTTTCTGAATTTTCGGAGGACGCTCTGAAAGAAGCCCGTAAAATTTCCGAGGGCGGCGTTCAGGAATACAGCTTCAACAACCGTGAGGATCTCAGGGAACTGCCCATATTCACCATAGACAGCGCAGAATCAAAGGATCTGGACGATGCCGTTTCCGTTGAAAAAACGCCGGAGGGCTGGCTTTTAGGCGTTCACATTGCCGATGTTTCCCACTATGTCAAGGGAAACAGCGCGCTGGACAAAGAAGCTATCCGGCGCGGAACGAGCGTTTACTATGCGGATAAGGTCATTCCCATGCTGCCCAAAGAGCTTTCCAACGGCATATGCTCCCTCAATCCCAATGAGGACAGGCTTACCCTTACGGCATTTATGGAGCTTGGCACAGACGGTGAAATGAAAAGCTACCGTTTCTGCAAGTCGGTGATAAGATCGAGGGTGAAAGGCGTTTATTCCGAGATAAACGGCATTCTTGACGGCTCGGCGGACGACGGAATATCGGCAAAATACGAGTGCGTATCAAGCGAGATATTTCTTATGGACGAACTGGCGGATATTCTTATCGAGCGGAGAAAACAGCGTCATGCACCCGAGCTTGAAACGTCCGAAAGCAAGCTTATCATAGACAGCGACGGCGTCTGCTGCGACATAGTTCCCCGTGAAAGGGGCAAGTCCGAGCGTATTATCGAAGAATTTATGCTATGTGCCAACGAGGCGGCGGCAAGGCTTGCCCGCGAGCGAAAAATACCCTTTGTTTATCGTATTCATGAAGTTCCGCCGGAGGAGAAAACGGCGGCTCTTTGCGAGACGCTGACTAAGCTTAATGTGGAATATCCTCATTTTCAGGAGTTCAAGCCCGCTCATGCGGCGCAGATACTTGAAAACGTAAGGGGAACGGATAAGTTTGAGGCGGTGAATATGATGGTTCTCCGCTCTATGGCAAAGGCGAAATATTCCGAAGAACCTCTCGGACATTTCGGACTGGCTCTGAAGGATTACGCTCACTTTACAAGTCCTATCAGAAGATACCCCGATCTGGCGATACACCGCATTATTACGGACGTTCTGGCAGGCTACGGCGATACGTGGCTCGCAAAGCGTTACGGCGGATTTGCGGTCAAAGCGGCAGAAAGCTCTACTGCGGCGGAGGTGCGTGCGGTCACGGCTGAAAGGGCGTGTGAGGACTGCTATAAGGCGGAGTATATGAAGCGGCATATCGGCGAAAGCTTTACAGCGAAAATTTCAAGCGTGGCGGAATTTGGATTTTACGTGCAGTTACCGAATTCGGTCGAGGGACTTGTACACATTCGCACGCTGCCCGAGGGCGAATACGATTACAGCGAGCCTGTTGCGCTTACCGAGAAATTCAGCGGCGTTTCCTATGAGCTTGGCGATACGGTGAGGGCGCTTTGCGCTTCGGTGAACGTCGGCGAGGGAAACATTGATTTCGTACTTGACGAGGAGGAACAGTAATGAGGAAGATACTGCCGTTTTTGACCGTTCTGACGTGCGTTCTGACCCTTGCGTCGTGCGGTGGCAAGAAAAACAGCGAAAGCGACGTTCCCGAAAGCGTAAGCGGAACTTCTGCCGCCGATGAAGCTGCGACCGGAGAGCAGACTTCGGCTGAGGCGGTCGTTACAGTTCCCGAAAGCGGTACTGCCGCCGTGACAGGGGAAGCTTCCCTGACAATGCCGACGTCTGCTTCTGGGGGCGATCTGCATTATCCCGAGGGCGGCGAGGAGTTTGAGGAACAGCTTGAAACAGATGTTTTAGCGGCTGCGCAGGAGCTTTTTAACAAGGCATGCGAAACCGAGTGGAGTTTTACCGTAGGTTCGCCGTACAGTCTCGATACGTCGCAGTATATCAGCAACGAGTACGGCTGGCAGTTTTTCCTTATCACTGAGGACGGCGTTGATTCCCTTGACGATGTGAGGGCGGATTATCACGAGGTTTTCAGCGAAAATTACGAGGATAACCTTGACGAGGTATTCATGGAGGAGAACGGCAGGGCGTACTGTCTGAACGGAGCAAGAGGTTTGGACGTTTTTTACGAAGGCTCGGAGGTCGCTGAAATAACGGGCAGAACGGACGGCGAAATATGTTTCAGGGTCGAGAACAGTTACAGCGACGACGGTTTCGGCGGCGGAGCATATAAGGAAGATACCGAATTTACGGTAGTCAGGGACAGCGACGGCGTATGGAGAGTCGGCAAATTCAAGTTGCCTTATTAGTAAAGGATTTCAATGTTGCCTGCTTTGTTATGGTGTAGGGACACGGCGTGCCGTGTCCTTATTTATGAACGCCCTCACTTGCATGGCGTTGTATCTAATGTAAAATCTGTGTAAAATATTGCAAAACGATATTGACGGGAACGCCTGTGTAAAGTATAATTATGTTTGTTCGGACAGCCTTTATTCCGAACTTAATAAAATAATGAGGTGTGATTTATGGACGGATTCTCGGTATTCAACATATTTACCATGCTCGGAGGACTTGCGTTCTTTCTCTATGGTATGAACGTAATGTCCACAGGACTTGAAAAGCTTGCGGGCGGAAAAATGGAAGTCGCTCTGAAAAAAATGACCTCCAATCCTTTTATGGCGCTTACTCTCGGCACAGTCATAACCATTGCCATACAGTCGTCCTCCGCTATGACGGTAATGACCGTAGGCTTTGTAAATTCGGGAATAATGGCGCTTCTCGACACGGTAGCCGTCAGCTTTGGCGCAAATATCGGTACTACCTTTACCGCATGGCTGCTCTGTCTTAACGGTATCGACAGCAAAGGCAGCGAGGGGATAGGCAGCTTTCTCATGCAGCTTTTAAAGCCCGAGTCGTTCTCTCCGCTTCTTGCCCTTGTAGGCATACTTATGATAATGACCTGCAAGAAGGCTAAGAAAAAGGATGTGGGTCGCATCCTTGTCGGCTTTGCAGTTCTTATGACGGGTATGGATCTGATGAAGGAATCTATCGACCCGCTGGCTAATTCCCCTGAATTTCAGAGGGTGCTTACAGCCTTTAACAATCCGCTTCTCGGCGTTATTGTGGGAGCTGTCTTTACGGGAATTATCCAGAGTTCTGCGGCGTCCGTCGGTATTCTTATGACATTTTCCGTCGGAAACAGCCTTACCTACGGAATGGCTCTGCCGATCATCATGGGACTTAATATAGGAACATGTGTGACGGCTCTGATCTCCTCTATCGGCGTAAGCAGGGACGCCAAGCGCGTTGCCGTTATACATGTGCTTATAAATACCGTAAGTACGGTGGTTTTTCTGCCTATAGTCATGATATTGCAGGCGGTCACGCCTTTGGGGGACTTTATGGCTCAGCCGACCGGATATATGGGTATAGCGGTAATGCACACGGCTTTCAACGTTGCCGCGACTATAATGCTTATGCCGTTTTCAAAGCAACTGGTCAAGCTTTCTCAGTTTATTGTACGTGATAAAAAGGGCGAAACAGAGGAAAAGAAAAACGCCTTTGCCGCTCTGGACGACCGCTTTATGCCTACCCCAAGCGTTGCCGTGGAGGCTTGCAGAGGAGTTTCGTTAGACATGGCAAAGCACACGAAAAACGCTATAGACATGGCTCTCGGACTTCTTACGGCTGAATATGATGAAAAGACGGTTCAGAGCGTTATTGATCTGGAGGACTTTATTGATAAATACGAGGATAAGATAAACAGCTATCTTGTAAGAGTGGCGAAGCACAGTATCACGGGCAGAGACAGCCGTACCATGTCCAAAATGATGCACTGTGTAGGCAACTTTGAGCGAATTTCCGACCATGCGGTCAACCTTATCGAGTCCGTGCAGGAAATGAAAGAGAAAGGGATCGCATTTTCTCCCGAGTGTATCAACGAAATTACTGTAATTACCGACGCCATAGAAGAAAATATCCGCATAGCGTTTGACGCATATGTGGAGGACGATCTTGTCGCCGCCCACAAAGTTGAGCCGCTTGAGGAGGTAGTCGATAATCTCAGCACCGAGCTGAAAAACCGCCATATACGCCGCCTTCAGAACGATGAATGCACCGTTGAGCTTGGATATATTTTTCAGGACGTGCTTACAAATCTGGAGAGGATCTCCGATCATTGCTCCAACATTGCCGGCTGCCTGATCGAAACCGACGAAAAGACGAATATCCACGCTTATCTCAGCGATGTAAAGGAAAACGACGAGAAGTTCAGACGTGAATTCAAGGCGTATTCGGAACAGTATTTTTCAAGACTTGATACCGAGGTAAGAGCGGTTCAAAACTGATATAACGAAAACAGCGGAAATATTCCTGATAATTTTATCGGGGTATTTCCGCTGATTATTTATGTCCATATCAGATTTACAGCCATACACAACAGCAATCCGACAGCGGTCGGCAGAGCCATACTCAGCAGCGTCCATTTCAGACTGCCTGTTTCCTTTTTTATTGTGAGACACGTAGTTGCGCATGGAAAGTGGCATAATGTCATTATCACCATGCAGACCGCAGTCCTCAGAGTCCAGCCGTTTGCCGTGAGAAGCTCACGAAGCGACGCAGTATCGCCCATTTCCACGAGACTTCCCTGCGAGAGGTACGCCATAAGTATTATCGGTACGACTATTTCGTTGGCAGGAAAGCCGAAGATAAACGCCATTATTATAACTCCGTCAAGCCCGACAAGCTGTCCTAACGGGTCGAAAAAGCTTGATATTGCAGATAAAACGGTTTCTCCGCCGATATGTATATTCGCCGCCAGCCATATAAGAAGTCCGCAGGGGATAGCGGCTGTACATGCTCTGCCAAGTACAAATATCGTCCTGTCAAGCAGAGAACGTATCAGTACCTTGCCTATCTGAGGTTTACGGTAAGGGGGAAGCTCCAGCGTGTATGACGACGGCGTTCCCCTGAGTATCGTTTTAGACAGAACGAAAGAGACTAAGAGCGTCATAAGAACTCCGAAAACAATAGTTCCCAGAAGCGCCGCTCCCGATAATGCCGAACTCCAAAACCCTTTAAAGGTCACGAAGAACATTGAGATTATGGCTATTATCGTTGGGAATCTGCCGTTGCAGGGCATGAAAACATTGGTCATGACTGCAATAAGACGTTCTCTCGGCGAGTCGATCACACGGCAGCCTGTAACTCCGCAGGCGTTGCAGCCAAGTCCCATTATCATGGTAATGGATTGTTTTCCGCACGCTCCCGAGCATTTGAAGCAGCGGTCGAGGTTGAATGCGATACGAGGCAGGTAGCCGAAATCTTCGAGGAGTGTGAATAGGGGGAAGAATATTGCCATAGGCGGCAGCATGACCGAAACGACCCACGCCAGCACCTTATAAACGCCCTGTATCAGAACTCCCTCCAGCCACTCGGGTGCGCCGATACTGAAAAGTCCCTCAGACATCAGGTCGCCGAGAGCGAAAAGCCCCTTGCTGAGAAGCTCCGAGGGATAATTTGCGCCTACCGCCGTTATCCACATGACTACTCCGAAAAGCAGAAGCATTACGGGAATACCCGTAAGCGGTTTCAGGAATATCTTGTCAAGCCGGCGGTCGAACCTATGCGGCTCGGAGGTTCTGCACACAACCGATTCACGGGCAATTTCAGCAGCCCTTTCGGAAATAATATCTATCTGCTCATCGTCCGTTCCGGCAGTTTCGGGATAGGCTTCGGGGCGTTCGGACGGTCTTTCGGCAGTCATAAGCTCTTTCAGAACGCTGCAAAGCTCGTCAAGTCCCTTGCTGCTTCTTGCGGAGGTCAGAACTACGGGAACTCCCGTAAGCTCGCTTAACTTTTCCGCATTTACGGTGATACCCTTTTTTTCAGCCTCGTCAATGAGATTTACGCAGATAACAGTTTTCGGAACGGCTTCGATCATCTGCAAGGCGAGATACAAATTTCGTTCAAGACATGTTCCGTCGCAGACAACTACCGCGCCGTCCGCCTTACCCGAGATAATAAACTGCCGCGCGGCTTCTTCCTCCGCCGAGGCGGCGCGCAGGGAGTAAGCCCCCGGTATATCGGCTAATGTGAAGGTCAGTCCCTCATACTCGAATTTTCCCTCGGCGCAGGAAACTGTTTTTCCTGCCCAGTTTCCCGTGTGCTGCTTCAACCCCGTAAGAGCGTTGAAAACCGTGGATTTTCCGACGTTCGGATTCCCTGCAAGAGCTATGGTAAATTCTTTTTTTTCTTCATTCATGGCATTCACCTCTTGTTTTATGATATGAGGCGAATAAAGAGAATATTCTTGAAAGTCATTTATCTGAATATCCGAGAAAAAACTATAAGCGTGCAAAAGGTACTGCTGCATATATGTGCATCAGTACCTTTTTTGATTTGTCCTTTTAGGAATAATCCCATTATTTCATAATACCGCAAGTGCAGATTGCAGCAGAATGAATCATTTTTTTGTGATAGTTTTTCTCATTGACACCATGTCAAATACATCGACAGAACCATCATCGTTGAGGTCGGCGGCTTCATACTGCTCTTTCGTCAGCTTTCCGGCGGCAAGAAGATATTTTTGCAGAATAACTGCGTCGGCTATGTCCGCTTTGCCGTCCGAGTTTATGTCGCCGGCTATTTTTTGCGGAGCGTCAAGGTCAACGAATGTACAATCGTTTTCGTTGGCGTATGTTTCGGCAGCCGTACCCTTATGTCCGTATATTGTGAAGTCGAAGTCAAAAGCTTGACCATATCCTATATTATCATAATCGTGTCTAAAGTTTTCTGCTTCTATTACCTCAACACTTGTGGGAATTGTGACTTCACGGAGCGAGAAACAACCACCAAACGCACGATAAGAAATTTTTACTACACTATCAGGAATAGTAACTTTTTTAAGTTTATCGCATTTAGCAAAAGCATATTCATTGATTATACTAATGCTGTCAGGAATTGCAATCTCTGTAAATCCACATGTTCCAAATGCAGAATTTTCAATAACAGACAATGAACTTGGAAAATCAACACTGCATAAGGAAGTACAGTGGTCAAATGCGTATTCTCCAATAACTGTAACTTCGTCAGGAATAGTAATTTTTCGTATACCAGTACAATTAGCAAAAGAACGTGGTGCAATACTTGTTAATTTTGAAGGGAGTACAACAGATGTCAGTCCACTACAACCTTCAAAAGCTGAATCGCCTATAAGCATAACAGTGTCAGGTATTGATAGTTTCGTAATAGAGGAACACGAACAAAAAGCATAGTTTTGAATAACCATAACATCTTTCGGAATGTCAACTGAAGTGAGTTTGTTGCAATTTGCAAAAGAAAATTTATTTATTGCGGTTAAGCTATTTGAAAGTGTCAATTTTGTAAGTGACGAACAACCGTAAAAAGCCCAATTGTCAATAGAAGTGACACTATCAGGAATTTCAATAGAAGAAAGACCTGAGCAACTATGAAAAGCCGAATCACCAATTGATGTTAATGATTTAGGAAGATTGACAATACTGAGATTATTATCTTCCTTAAAAGCACCGGCTTTAATAGATGTTATTGTTTCAGGCAATGTTATAGCAGTAAGCTTATCGTTTCCATTGAACGCATCCTCTCCTACCGTTGTAACAGTTATACCGCCTATTTCAGAGGGGACGGTTACATTCGTTTTATCTCCATCATATCCTGTAATGACAACGAAGTCCCGTGTAAGAATTACGTAATCTTTTGTTTCTTCGTCCCATTCTCTTGTTCCGTGAATGTCATATGCAAAGCCGGCAGAGGTTACGCCGCTTCCAACAACGCATGATTCCGCCGCCGAAGCGGATAGCGAATGTCCGAGGTTTATGTCTGTAAATTCAGTAACAGGTGCTGCGCCGCAAATGAGCAGAAAAGCCGTCATGCCTGCGATTAACTTTTTCATTTTCATATGATCGACCCCTTTATAAATAATAAAGTCAAATACAACAAACGATGTATTGCATTCACATTATACCACGAACGTTGTTTTTTGTCAATACTAAAACATAGTTTGTGGTATAATCTTGTTGAATTACAACGAAAAGGAGTTTGAATTATTATGCAATATTATCAAAGGATCCGAGATTTAAGAGAGGACAGCGACCTCACTCAGGAGGCTTTATGCAGAAAATTGTATATGCACAAAACAACATACACCAACTACGAACAGGGCAAGCACACCGTTCCCCTTGATTTTGCCGTTACTCTTGCCGACTTCTACAACGTCAGTCTTGATTACGTTGCGGGCAGAACCAATTTCAAGAACGGTACAGGCAATATCCGCCTTAGCAAGGACCAGCTCGATATTGCGGAAAAGTTCGATTCCCTCAGCGAGCGTAACAAAGGGCGTTTGGAACAATTTCTGGAACAGCTTATCGAGAAACAGGAAAACGAAAGCTGCATCAAAAAAGAAGCAAAATCATCATAAAATATTAAAAGCGGTCAATTCAGAATTGACCGCTTTTATTTTTTATGATAACGCGCCCTGTTCAGTGGGAGTAAAAATAACGTCTGCTACAGGCGCAGAGGTTTCAGCGTTAATAGTCTTTGTGCAAAGCCAGTCGCACCACTGCTTATAGTACATGGCAAGAGGGTGAACGCCGTCGGAAGTGTAGGCTTCTGTCAGATAGCCGTATTCATCATCGTAGACCTCGTTTATATCAATGTAAAACACTTTTTTATTGTCCGCAAGACCTGCGATAAGGCTGTTCAGGTAGTTTATCTTCTCGTTGCTGATAACGCTTGTTTCCGCAGACGCTGAAACATGGAGATTTCCCTGAACGTAAATGATAGCGTTCGGCTGATGAGCTTTCAGACGTTCAACGACTGCTCTGTACTGAGTGAGCGTGTACTGAAAATCGTTGCCGACCTCGTTGATGCCCAGCATAAGATATATCTTGCCGTACTGCTTTGAATCTATAAGCTGGTCGAAATTCATACCGTTTATGTATTCCTCGTCTATCTTGCAGGACATCATTCCCACGGAGCAGAAGTAATCGGCGTTTGTGAGAGTTCCGTATTCCTGTATGCCGACCGTCCTTGAATCGCCGATAAACAGGGCGTCGTCAAAGTAGGACGCATCGCCTGTCACGAAAGTATACACGGGTTCGGGGGCGGCTGTAGGAGTGGGCGGAGCTAAAGACGGGTCGATCGGCGTTCCGTCCGGAGTTGGCTGAACTGCCGAAGTCTCGTCCGGAACGTCGGAGGGAGCTTCCCCCGGGACAGTTTCCGAAGTTCCTATCGACGGCGGCGGGATTTCCACCTTTTTCTTAGCTTCGGAGCTTGTTTTCCATATTCTGTGGAATATGAAAGGAGAAGCTACGAAACAGGTCGCCAGAAGCAGACAGGTGTAGGTGTTTTGCTTAAATTTTTTCATTGCACTAATTTGTCTCCTTTGCTCTCTGCGGAATGTTAAAGCAAAAGGTTATTCCGCTGTTTTGTTCACACATTAATTGCTTAAAATCAAAATCTGAAATACAGGAACGGGTCGTTCATGCCCTTGTACATGCAGTAAACCGAAGCCCAGAATACGGCTAACAGCAGTATTGCACAGAAAGGCGAGCTTTTGATCTTTTTATATATAAGCTCAGGTATTCTCGTTGAGAATATCAGACCCGCAATGAAGAATTTACCGTAAATTCCCCAGTATTTCACGTAATCCTTTCCGTTGACAATTATCTCGCTGTCGGCGGCAGAGCCGAAAAGTCTGCTGAAATACTGTCCGAGAGCGCCGAAATCCGTAACGGCGAAAAGCAGCCACGTCAACGGAATTATAAGTATCATATAAAGATGACCGACAAATCGGTGTTTGTTGAGAAAATCGCCGATAACGAATTTTTCGAGTATAATAAGTCCGAAAAGTACAAGTCCCCACAGAACGAAATTCCAGCTTGCGCCGTGCCAGAGTCCCGTGAAAAGCCATACGATAAAGGAATTGCGTATAAGCTTAGCCGTACCCTTGCGGTTTCCGCCGAGCGGTATATAGATATATTCTCTGAACCAAGTGCCGAGAGTGATATGCCAACGCCGCCAGAACTCCGTCATGGTAACGGAGAGATAAGGGTAATCGAAGTTTTTCGGGATAGTGAAGCCCATGATCTCACCCAGTCCAATAGCCATGAAGGAATAACCCATAAAGTCGAAGTAAAGCTGGAAAGAATAAGCGATTATTCCCATCCATGCAAGAGGTGTGGAAATACTCTCATAGCCTATCATCTGAAGATCGCTCCACAGTCCGCCGAGCTGATTGGCGATGAGTACCTTGTAGCCAAGACCGATAGTAAAGGTCTTTAAGCCGTTTTCGACCTTTTTGATGTTGTGAGTACGGTTTTTAAGCTGTTCGGCGACCGTGTTGTATGTAACTATAGGACCTGCGATAAGCTGAGGGAACATGCTGATATATGCGCCGTAATTTATGAAGCTTTCCTCCGACGCAGCCTTTTTCCTGTAAACGTCGATTATGTACGAAACATTCTGGAAAGTATAGAAGCTGATACCGATAGGAAGAATAATATTTTTGACTGTAAAGTCCGCACCGAAAAGACCGTTTATATTTTCAACGGCAAAGCCCGTATATTTGAAGAACAAAAGCCACCAGAAGTTAAAGGCGATTCCGATAATAAGCCAAACCTTCGACGCCTTCCGGAAATTGGAAATAAACTCCCCGATAATGAAGTTGAACAGCACGGTAAGCAGGAAAAGAGAAGTGTACAGAAATCTTTTTTCTTTGCCCAAATCGGAAAAGCCCATGCTGTAGAAAAAAATACTGCCTATAAAAATAACCGCATTTTTGTATTTTGTCGGAACACATCCGTAAATCAACAGGAATGCAGGAAGGAATAAAAATATAAACTCCAAGCTGCTGAAAACCATTCTACCACCCTTTGTCACCAGAATCGTTCAGAAGCTCATACAGCGTCGAAACGATTTTTGTTCTTTTGTCCGCTTTTATATCTGACGCGGATACGGCGTAAACCGTCTACACAATAATTATACATTATTAAAATTAAAAATACCTCACATTCTATTTTACACGTAATTGTCACAAATTTCAAGAGCTTTCGATAATTGTAACAATTTGTAATATTTATACTCGCAATTGTTTTTAACCAAAAGAAGCAGTTGCCATTTGTATGAATTGCATAAAATTTTATTGTTTCTATTTACAAATAAGTCTTAATCGTGTATAATAATATAAGATAAACGGTCGGAAAATAAGACCGAAAAAATTTTTATTAACAAAAACGTTGAAAATTCTCAGTCTTTCAGAAAGGATCGCATTATGATAAAGCATCTTTCGGGCGATTTTGAAACTGTTGAATACGACAGCAAGCGGTCGTTCCTGCTTCACGATAACCATGATAACGAAGCGTATCCCGTTCATTGGCACGACGCTGTCGAGCTGCTTATGCCATTAGAAAATCATTACATTGTATTTGCGGGGGAAACGGAATATGACATTCCCGTTCACGATGTGCTGATAATTCCGCCCGGAGAGCTGCATAGAATGCCGGCGGTTCCGGGACACAGGCTCATACTTCAATGCGACAACAGCGTCCTGAGCGGAGTTACGGCTATCGAGACGGTCATGCGCGGACTTTCCGCACCGATCGTTATAAATAAAGAGCTTGACAAGGAGCTTCACAGCCTTGCGAAGAAAACGCTTCTTGACATTTATTCTCTGAACGAAAAGAAAGACGAGCTTGCGGATGTGAAGATATACATTGCTTTGGTGAATCTTCTTGCTGCGGTAAGGGAGTTTCAGCTTGAACGCAATAAAAATCTCCTTGACTGCGATGATGCGAAGCTTGAGGAGTACAGCGAAAAATTCAATGCGGTCATGAAGTATATCGACGCAAACTACATGTACGATATTTCGCTCGACCGTCTTGCGGACGTGGCAGGCTACAGCAAGTATCATTTTTCGAGGATATTCAAGCAGTATAATTCCATGTCCTATTTGCAGTATATAAATGCTCGGCGGACTAAAGCGGCGGAGCATCTTCTGCTTTGCCCCGAGCTTAGTATTACGGACGTGGCTATGCAGGCAGGCTTCAAGAGCCTGACCACTTTTAACAGGATATTCAAGGAGATAAAGCACTGTACGCCGTCGGATTTTAAAAAGCTTTTTTCTGAACATTAAAGGCAACATCGTGTCGCTATATAGGGAACGCCCTCTCTTGCAGGGCGTTCCCTCTTTTCAACCAGTCCGAAGGACTGGTTGAAAATTCACCCTTTGCGGAGCGCTTAACGCTTTTGTGGGACTTTGTCCCACACCCTACCAGAGGCGCTGCCTCTGGACTCCGCCAAAGGGACACCGTCCCTTTGGAATCCCAATATTGGTTTAATTAAGATCACAGCACTGTTTTTATTAAAAAATTTTAAAATATCAAAAAGATATGGTAATTTTCGTCTTTGTATGTTATAATATATTGTATCTTTTTTTTAATAGGAGTGCAGCATTTAAATGGATTACAAAAGAACCGAACTCGGCGAAAATATAGGTTTCACCTCGTTTGCCGACAAAAAATTCAATACCTGTTTTCTCTGTATCTATATGATAACGGAAATGAACAAGGAAACCGTTTCCGACTATGCCGTGGCAAACAGCATAACGTCAACGGTCAATTCTCGTATAAGAACGATAGCGGCTATGAACGAGCAGCTTTCCGAGCTTTACGGCGCACATCTCGATTCCTATGCCAACAGGAGAGGGGATATTCAGTTCCTTACTCTCTCGGGTTCATGGCTTTCAAACCGATTTGCCATAGAAGGCGAGGATATTACAGAAAAAATGCTTGAAATAATTACGGACTGCCTGTTTGAACCTCTCTTTGACGAGGATATTTTCAAGCTCAGCAAAAAGAATATTCTCGACTGTATCGACGCGGAATTTAACGATAAAAGAGAATATACAATAAGAAAGGCGCGCAGTATAGCCTTTAAAGGCGAGCCTGCGGAAAATTCGAGCTGCGGCACGAGGGAATCCGCCGAAGCGGTTACCGTCGATTCGGCAAGGGAAGCGTACAAACGGCTTATGGAAACGGCTCAGATCGAGATAATGTATGTTTCGCCCGATGACGACCCGAGAGTTTCGGAGCTTTTCCGTGAAAGGTTTGCCCGTATTGCAAGGCATTCCAAGGCTTACGGCTTTTATGCGCCCAGTCCGCTTAAACCCTCTCCCGAGCTTCTTGCGGAGGAATTTGACGTAAGACAGGCAAAGATAGCCATTAACTTCAAATATGACAGCAGCGATACCGACGCCATGCACCTTATGTGCATTATTTTCGGCGGAACTCCCGTTTCCAAGCTCTTTATGAACGTCCGTGAAAAGCTCAGCCTTTGTTACTACTGCGCCTGCCGCATGAACGAATATAAAAATTCCGTTATGGTAGACTGCGGCGTTGAAAAGTCCAATATCGAAAAGGCTGAGGCTGAGATAATGCGTCAGCTTGACGAGATAAAAAACGGCAATATCACCGATGAAGAACTGCAAAGTGCTCTGCTCGCCCTTGAAAACTCCTACAGCTCATTCGGCGACACTCCCGGCTCATACGTTTCATGGTACTTTGACTGTATCTGCAAAAACAGGTATATCACTCCAATCGAGCATATGAAAGACCTTTTTGCCGTTACCAAGGAACGTATAGTTGAAGCGGCTAAAACAGTCAAGCTCGACAGCGTATACCGTATGCTCAACAAGGAGGCTGAATAATGAGTACAAGGGAGATCATCACATGCAGACGCACGGGAGATACCTGCGTCTATGTAAAACACAAAAGCGGACTCGATATTCTGATACGGGAAATGCCCGGATTCAGCTCGGTCTACGCTCTTTTCGGGACGAAATACGGCTCTATAAATACTACTTTCAAGCTTGCCGCAGACAAGGAATACACCGAAGTTCCCAACGGTATCGCACATTTTCTGGAGCATAAGCTGTTCGAGAACGAGGATTGCGGAGTTTTCGAGCTTTTCGCACGGACGGGCGCACAGTGCAATGCGTATACTTCGTTCGATAAGACCTGCTATCTTTTCTCCTGTACGAAGAATTACACGGAAAATCTGCGCATTCTCCTTGATTTCGTCCAGAAGCCGTATTTTACCAAGGAAAACGTGGATAAGGAGCAGGGTATTATCGGTCAGGAGATACGCATGACTAACGATAATCCCGAGTGGCGCGTGCTTTTTAACATGCTCAGATGTATGTATCATAATCATCCCGTACAGATAGACATTGCAGGAACAGAGGAAAGTATCGCTCAGATAGACGCCGACCTGCTCTATAAGTGCTACGATACCTTCTACAATCTTAACAATATGACGCTTTCCATTGCCGGAAATATCAGCGCAGAGGAAGTTCTTGCTATTTGCGATGAAATGCTGCGTCCGTGTGCGGACAAGGGGCTGGAAACTGTTTTCCCCGATGAACCTGCGGATATAGTTCAGGCGGAAATACATGAAAAACAGCCTGTGGGCGCGTCTATTTTCCAGATGGGCTACAAGTGCGCTCCGTGCAAGGAAAATTTCTTTAAAAAGGAAATGACCGCTACGCTTGCGATGTCATACATCAGCGACGCGTCCTCCGATATGTATTTGAGACTTTTGTCGGAGGGTATCATCAACAATACCTTCGGCGGAGAGATCTTTGCAGGGGACGGGTTTTTCTCGGCTATTTTCAGCGGCGAATCCGAATCGCCCGAAAAGGTGAGAGACGCTGTTGCCGCCGAGGTAAGGCGTATTCTTGCAGAGGGCATTGACGAACGTGTGTTCAGCAGGATAAAAAAGGCTCTCTACGGAAGCTATGTGCGGCAGCTCAACAACGTGACCGCTTTTGCAAGCATTATGATAAACGCTCATATGGCAGGCTGCAAGCCTTTTGACCCTGTTGATATAGTTTCGGAGCTGACCTCCGCAGACGCTTTGGAATTTATCAGAAACGAGCTTACGGAAGATAAGATAGTTTTGTCCGTAATTGAAAAAATGTAATATGTTAGCAATGTATACAACTTAAGAGGATTTTGTTACCCTTTACTTTCTGTTAAGGAGTGACTCTTTGAACCAGTGTCGTAACATTCTGCTCCGTTCGGGGCAGAATGTTACGAAAATTGAGATTCCAAAGGGGTCACCCCTTTGGCAGGGGGTGCGGGGGACAGCGTCCCCCGCTTAAGTTGACGAAAAATAGCAGAAAGGACGGTAAAATAATTGAATCAGACAGAAATGATAAGCGATTATAACGAAATACGGTTCCCGAAGCTTGGCTGGGAGTTTCATATTGACCCGACCGCCTTTACTATCGGCGGCGTCAGGATACAGTGGTACGGTATTATTATCGCTTTGGGACTTGCTCTTGCGGTGCTGTATTGCTTCCCGAGAATGAAAAGGTTCGGAATTGACTCCGACCGTGCGGTCGATGCGGTGCTTGGCGGCGTTATCGGCGGAATTATCGGCGCAAGGCTGTACTTCGTGCTTACAAGCTGGGAGGACTTTAAAAAAGACAGCTTCAAGGATACGTTTCTTGCCGTTATCAACACCCGGAACGGCGGTCTTGCCATATACGGCGGAATTATCGGCGCATTGGTAGTCGGGCTGATCATCTGCAAAATACGAAAGCTTAAATTATTACCCATGCTTGATATTTTCGGTATCGGTCTGCTTATCGGTCAGGGCGTCGGACGCTGGGGAAATTTTGTAAATCAGGAGGCGTTCGGCACAAATACCGATTTCGTTCTCGGCATGACAGGCGGCAGAATACAGCATTTTATAAACGACAACATGCAGATAGGCGGAAGTATGTACGAAAACGGACTTGAAATGATGTGGGAAAAACCTGTTCACCCCTGTTTCTTTTACGAATCCGTATGGTGTCTGCTCGGATTTGTGCTGCTTGCGTTCTGGTCTAAGAGAAGAAAGTACGACGGACAGCTTATACTTATGTACATGACTTGGTACGGAGCGGAAAGATTTGTAGTTGAGGGACTTCGCACGGACAGCCTTATGGTTGGCAGCATACGCATATCTCAGCTTGTATCGGCGGTTATATTTATTGTCTCCGTGATACTCCAGATAGTTATCGGATTCAAGGTAAAAAGAGATCCCGAAAGCTTCGTGCTGTACGCTTCAACGGAAGAATCACGGCTTTTTATCGAGGAATCGAGAAGAAAGAACATGGGAATGAAGGGCGTAGACGCATATTATTCAGATGAGGACGATGAAATAGGAATACTTGACGACGAGGAAGACGACGAAACCGAAGATGAAACCGATGAAGCTGCGGACGAGCTCCCGGCTGACGAAAAAAAGGAGGAAGATTAAAATGGCGCAGATCATTGACGGAAAAGCAGTTTCCGCAGATGTAAAAGCAGAGGTAGCCGCCGAAGCGGCTAAGCTCAAAGAGGAAAACGGTCTTAAAGTAGGACTTGCAGTGGTTATCGTGGGAAACGATCCCGCTTCGAGAGTTTATGTAAACAATAAGAAAAAAGCATGCGAAGCGGTAGGTTTCCAGTCGTTCGAATACGCTCTGGACGAAAGCACTACTCAGGAGCAGCTTCTCGACCTTGTGAACGTTCTGAACCGTGACAACAGGGTGAACGGTATCCTTGTGCAGCTTCCCCTGCCGAAGCACATTGACGAAAAGGCAGTTATCAACGCTATATCCCCCGATAAGGACGTTGACGCTTTCCACCCCGTAAACGTTGGCAAGATAATGATAGGGGAATATTCTTTCCTGCCGTGTACTCCGGCAGGCGTTATGAGACTTATTGAAAGCACAGGCTTTGACATCACAGGCAAGCAGTGCGTTGTTATCGGACGTTCAAACATCGTGGGTAAGCCGCAGGCTATGCTGCTTTTGCAGAAAAACGGCACGGTGACTATCTGCCACTCCAAAACGAAAAATCTTAAGGAGATCTGTCTTTCCGCCGATATACTGGTGGTTGCCATAGGACGGGCTAAATTCATTACCGGCGATATGATAAAAGAGGGCGCAGTCGTTATAGACGTCGGCATGGACAGAGATGAGAACGGCAAGCTTTGCGGCGACGTTGATTTTGAGACAGCCGAAAAAGCTGCCGGCTGGATAACGCCTGTTCCCGGCGGCGTAGGTCCTATGACTATCGCTATGCTTATGAAGAATACCCTTACTGCCGCAAAGCAGCAGGCAGGTATATAATAGACCTCCTCGGAAACTAACGCACACCGTCTGTCAAATCTTTTGCCATATGGCTGCGTTATCCTCCTCAGAGGGCGTCAGCCCGCTTTCGTCGTCTGCCTTACCATATGACAAAATCTTTAGTCATACGGCTGCACCTTAGTTTTCGAGGAGGTCTAATAAAAACGAAAGCGCCCGATTCAGGGCGCTTTTGAATTATATTGTAAAATGTTATGGCAACCTCTAAAAACCTCTGATTTTGGTGATGAAGCACTAAGTAATCATAAAGAAATAAGTTACACGTTTCTGCTTGTCTGATTTGCCCTGTGCAGCGTTGCACGACCTTGCAATACGACAAGTATTCCTGCGGTCGTGTGCCTTGCACAGAACAGATCATCCTGCGCATAAACGCACAATTTATTCCCTTATGATTACTAAGTTTTCGGCTATTCTACGTTACTGATTTTTAATAAAACATTTTTTAGAGGTTACCTTAAGACCTTAACAATTTGTACGCCATGTAGACGATCTGCATTGCCGCCGCTGTACAGAACGGCAGGGAGGAAAGAGCTGTCGAAGCTCCTCGGCGGCTCTGATACGGAGTGGGAGACGGCAGTACGTTTCCTTCCGAACGAAAAACGAACAGCATTACCATTCCTAAAATAGACGCTGCAAAAAGCACGATCGTTGCAAGGTACGATGCCAGATGCCCCTTATCGGAGAAAGAACTGAATATCGTTGAAAAGCTGTTTATGAATATATGGACCGTTATCGAGGGGATTATCGAATTGTGCCGCATAGTGATATGCGCCATGAAAATGCCCAGAAGAAAAGCCAGTATGAACTGTGGGATATTGCCGTGCGCCAGTCCGAAGAAAAACGCCGAAGCAAATATCGCAAACCTTTGGTTCGCCTTTGAAAAGACTTTGAGCAGCATTCCCCTGAACAGCATTTCCTCGGTAATAGGGGCAATGATGCAGGTGTACATAGTTCCGAGAGCAACCCCCAAAGGAGATTCACCGAGTCCGTCCTGATTTGTTATGCTTGTAAGATCGAATTTGTTCAGCACCGTTTCCACAAACGTCCCCGAGTACACCGAAACCGTCCATATAAACAGAGCTATAAGACAGTACTGCGCCGCTTTGCCGAAGGAATAATCTCTCGTTCGTATCAGGCTCGCGTTCTTAAAACCCGACCATTTCATGCCGATAAAGGTAAAGGACACGTTGCATGTCAGGTAGATCACCATATTCAGCGCAACCAGCACGGACGAGCCGTATAGATAGTTATACAGCGTCACGCTGTCTGTTTCGGGGTGGAGAAACTTCATTACAAGCTGAATAACGTTCACCAATCCCACAGAAGCCAAAAAAGACGCGGCAAACTGGAATATCATGCACCAACCGCCGATCGAATAAAATCTGCGGAGATTCCGCCGTTCGGGAGGGTCGGGTTCTAAAGGGAGCTTATAGCCGGGTTCGCCGAGCCGTGGCTGAACGTTCGCATAGCTTCCGCTGTAATCCTTGAAGTCAGTTGGGTTTTCAAAGGGAACGTCCTTGTCGGCAGTCAGAGTTTTTATGATCTCCGAATTTTTTTGGTCAAGCTCACGGTTGAGCCGATATATCTCATGCTGAAGCGCAGCGACCTCTGCGCTGTGCTCATCGGGATTTATTATTTCGTCCATTTTACTTCTCCTTATAAGAACTATTTTATTGTTAAGTATATTTTAGCATATTTTCCGGAAAATGTAAAGGGGGAATTCAGAAGATCGGTATGAATTGAAAAACAGCGGACTTAAGAAATTTCAAGTCCGCTGTTTAGCATTTATTGATAGACCGCTGTCCGCTTATTTACTTATTTCAGGCAGTTTAGTTAACACCTTAGCGTCGATCTTCTGGATTGCAAGCGCATCGGAGGGCAGAACGCCGTCTCCGGGATCGCAGCAGTCTGCGTTTACCGCACCCTGCGCAGAAAGTCCGTATTTATCGGGATTTCCGAGAGCCTGCAAGATAGCTGTTGAGTCGGCGATAGTTACCTTTCCGTCGCAGTTTGCATCGCCAAGGATAGTTACTTTAATCTCGGTGTCTGTAGCGGTAGGACCGGTGGGATCGGTAGGAGCAGTAGGATCAGTGGGTTTGGGAGTATCGCCGTCGGAAAGCTTTCCGCATACGATTCCTGTGCCGACAGTTGACATGAATACTGTTCCGAACTCATTCATATCGCCTACGATGAAGTTTCCGTTTCCTGTGCCGCCGTAAAGCTTATCGGTATTTATGCAGTCCCATGATTTACCGCCGTCTGTTGAACGGTAGATTCCCTCGGGATCGCTCTCGGCAGGTCTGCCGTACATAAACAGGGTATTAACGCCGCCCTCCTTTTCGGGAGCGCCGTATCCAATGGTTTTGCAGTAGAACACGTTGTCGAGCTTTTCGATGTTCTTGCCCTCGTCTGTTATGATGTAAAGACCGTTCCAGCCTGCTGCCATGGCAACAGTACCGCTTGTAACGTAAGCCGGGTCGCCTGTGTGGTCGCACATATCGTACTTGCTTACAACAGTTTCTTTAAACGTTGCGCCGTAGTCTGTGCTGATATAGAAAGAATAGTGTGATTCCTCAAGGGTCGGTTCTTTTTTATTGGGATCGGAAGCCCAGTAATCGTTGTGCTTGATGCCTGAACCGTATACGATCGCAGGGTTGTTGAGGTCAACGAGAGGATACGTTGTTTTTGAGCCGTCAAGACCTGTACAGTTGTTCCATGTTTCGCCGAAATTGTCAGTGTAGCTCATAGAAGCATTATCGGCGCTTGCTTTTATAAATCTGTAAGAACCGTCTTTGAGTTCGGTTATAGCCATTTTTCCGCCGCCGTTAGGGACTTTGAGGTCAGTCCATGTTTCACCGCCGTCAAGAGAATAGAAGCCCTTTGCTTCATGTTCGCCTACACGAGCCATGACCTTGGTGTTGGACGGACAGTAAGCGATGGCGGACGTAGAACCGATATTCGGCTGATACTGCTGTGGGATCTTGTTGATGTCGGTGTGGATGAATCCGTCGTAGTCGCCGATAGCCGAGAAGTTTTCACCTCCGGGAACGCTTACGAAGTCAAGCGCAACGACCTCCTCAACGCCGTCGGGCTGGAAGTAGAACTGAACGCCCATTTCGTCCCATACGTTATCGCAGGCAAATACGCCGTTTCCCGAGGTCATAAGCACCCTGTCGGGATTTCTGGGGTCGATGAGGATTCCGCTGCCCCAGTGACATGCCTTGCCGTATACCCAGTCATAACCGCCTGTAGACATCGGCAGCGAGACAAATTCCTTATAGGGGTCGCCCTGACCGTAAATAGTCTCGCCCTGACCGGGAGTAATATCCTGCCATGTTTCGCCGCCGTCTGTCGAGCGGAAGAAGTGGTCGCCCCAAGCGATGCTTGTATCAGTCCATTCTTTTTCGTACCACTGATCAGACCATACGCCGCAGGTACGGGCAACCATTTTATTGGGGTCGTTTTTATCTACCTCGATCATGCCGACCGCATTATCGGTAACGGAAAGCTTCTTGACTTCTCCGCTTGCGATATTGTACTTG
Source organism: uncultured Ruminococcus sp. (assembly GCA_947627275.1). Taxonomy (GTDB): domain Bacteria; phylum Bacillota; class Clostridia; order Oscillospirales; family Ruminococcaceae; genus Ruminococcus. The sequence goes on from CANQVK010000015.1 coordinate 45,215, forward strand.
TATGCTCCGCCGGCAGTTCCCGAAAATGCAAGACCTGCGATATATGTGAAGAACAGGTTTCCGTGACCGTCGTTCGTAATAGAGCAGGGATAATTTGCGGTAGGCAGATCCTTGCTGAGAACCGTAAACTTATCGTCCTTAACGCTTGCCACATGGATATTTGCCTGACCCGTAACGGAAGTTCCGACATATACCTTGCCGCCCTCGATATGTATAGAAGCGATACCGTTCTGCTGATTGTATTCCTTTGACGGCTCCGTGCCTCTTACCATGTTGTCGGTCCACATAGGGTATTTAAGCTCTCCCGAGAAAAGACCGAGGTCATCGTAGCCAATAACGGGCTCCCATGTTTTGCCGCCGTCCGTAGACTTTATAAGAGCCGATTTGCCTGCGGTAACATCGCCGCCTGCGTAGATAGTATCGGTATTGTCCGGGTCGATAGCGATAGGCTCGATACATTCTCGTCCGTCGCCGTTTCCGTGTATCTGGATATGCTCCGTAACGTCCGACTGCGTAAACGTCTTGCCGCCGTCGGTGGTCTTGAAGATGACCGTTCTTGCGTCCGAGAAATACGCGCAGCCGCAGAGGAAGTATACCGTATCGTCGTCGTTGGGGTCGATAGCTATGCCCTTAACGGAAAGCAGACCTCTGTCCGCCTCGTTGATAAAGGCAAGGAGCTGTTCCCACTCGCTTGTTTCGTAATTCCACTTGTATGCGCCGCCTACATCGGTACGCAGATACATTTCCTTCTGACCTGTAACGATTCCGGAAACGAAACCTGCACCGCCTATTTTTACAGCGTCCCATTCCATATCGGCTGTAAGGTCGGCAGCCGACGCCTGATTGACAGAAACGATACTGCCCGGTGCTATGCAGGCAATACCGAGACAGAGCGCAAGAGCGCCTGCTGCCGTTTTTTTGAGAGTTATCATTTGTGTTTCCTCCTGTTGGATTTAGGGATCATAAAGAAATAAGTTACACGTTTCTGCTTGTCTGATTTTCCCTGTGCAGCGTTGCACGACCTTGCAATAGACAGTATTCCTGCGGGCGTGTTCCTTGCGCAGAACAGATCAGCCTGCGCATAAACGCAAAACTTATTCCCTTATGATTCCTTAGTTTATATCAGAGTTTGTTTAGTATCTCCCTGCATACGTATTTTCGGCGAAATATTAAACAGACTCTCAGACAATATCGTACAGCCTATGTACGGCATTGTCGATTATGTGAGAGTTGAGGGTGTTGATTACATGAGTTGATTTATTTACAGATATTTAATATTTAATTAAATAATATGCTTAATTTCCTTCAAGTATATTTTAACATTTTTCTTCCGTCTTGTCAATGGATTTTTTGCAGAATAAGTGGATTTTTTAATACGAATTATGGAAATTTATATTAAATGATTAAAAGATAAAAATATATTGCTGACTATTGACTTTCGTTGATTTTTATTCTACAATAATAGTAGAAGATATTTCAACTGAGTCTGATATAAAGGGGGCTGCGTTTTATGACCAAGCTAATAAACGGCTATAAAAAAAGCTGTAAAATGGCGAGAGAACGTATAGGGGAGCTGCTTATCCAAAGGCGGACGCTGAGATCTCAGGGGAAAAGCGACGTTATCAAGGAGCTTGACCTTGACCGCCGTATACGTCTGCTTTATACCGAATACACCGATATGCGAGAGATAATAGTTCACCTCACCATGCTTTCAAAAGCGCTGCAAAAATTACAAACTTAAAGTCAACTAATATCGGGCTCGCAAAAGAAAAAATACCTTAAGCGAGCAGTTATAGGAAAAGGGAGGGGATATATTGGCAAGACGAAAGAGCTACTGCGACACAAGCACCGGAGCTGCCGACGAAGGCATACGCTGTCTGCTGGGGGAAAGCTCCGGCGGCAGACGGCGGGACATATTGTTAAATATTATTAAAAACGAGCTGACAGCGAGACAAACCGAAATAATTATGCTATACTATTTTAAGGAGCTTGACATAAAGGAAATAGCCGAACGGTGCGGAGTAACTCCGCAGGCAGTCTCGGCGGTCATGGCAAGAGCGAGAAAAAGAATTTTCAGATTTATGAAATATTACATAAGAGGGGGAATATCATGAATGCGCCTGTTTATAATTTTCTGCGGTATTACGGAAATTCGGGCATTTTAAGAGGACATATGCCGGGTCATAAGGGAATGCCTCCCTTTGAGCGGATGACGGATGAGCTTGGGAGCGTGTACAAGTACGACATTACCGAAATAAGCGGTGCGGACAGCCTTTTCGAGGCGGAGGGCATTATCCTCGAAAGCGAAAGCAACGCCGCCCGTCTTTACGGCTCGGGAGCGGCGGTATTCTCGGCAGGCGGTTCGACAAACTGCATTCAGGCTATGCTCGGAGCTATGAAGCTTGAAAAACGCCGTATTATCGCCGTCCGCAATGTCCACCGTGCCTTTCTCAACGCCTGCGCTCTCCTTGACCTTGAAGTTGAGTGGATAATGCCCGACTACACAAGCGGCATTTTATCGGGAACTCTCGATATTTGCGCAGTTGAAACCGTTCTTGCCGAAACGCCGAACGCCTGTCTCTATGTAACTTCTCCCGACTATACGGGCAGACTTGCCGACATATCGGCTCTTTCGGAAATATGCCGCAGATACGGCGCAATTCTTTTGGTTGACAACGCTCACGGCGCACATCTTCACTTTTTCCCGAAAAGCCTTCATCCTATCGCTCTCGGAGCTGATATGTGCTGCGACTCCGCACATAAAATGCTGCCTGCGCTTACAGGAGCGGCAGTCCTCCATATGGCGGACGAAAAATACAGACCTGTCATTAAGCAGACCATGAGCATGTTTGCGTCTACAAGTCCGTCTTATCTTGTCATGACGTCTCTCGACCTGTGCAATGTATACATAGAAGAACGCATAAGACGTGATATAGACGTGGATCTGCGATATATCCACGATCTGCGCCTGAGCCTTTCCGACCGCCTTGTTTTCGCCGAGGGAGAACCGTTCCACATTACCGTAAAAGCGGCTGAAAGCGGTTATAACGGCAACGAGCTTGCCGAACTCCTGCGGAAAAACGGCGTGGAATGCGAATACTCCGACAGCGATACGCTGATACTTCTTATGTCGCCCGTCAGCAGAGCGGAAGATTTCTCAAAGCTCGGTGAAAAGCTGAAAAACGTCCTTGATTCAGCGGAAAGAAAGGTTCGCCGACCTGTAAATATCCACCCGATACTTCCCAAAAGGGCTATGAGCATAAGGGACGCCGCATTTGCTCCATTCGAGGAGATACCCGTGGAAAACGCAGAGGGGAGAATATGCGCTTCGGTGAAAGTACCCTGTCCGCCTGCCGTCCCGATAGCCGCAAGCGGAGAAATAATTGACGAAAACTGCATAAATATTTTCAAAAGCTATGGCATTTCAAGAGTAAATGTGGTAAAATAAAATAAGTACATGTTTTAAACATGCTCTAAGCTCATAATGAGGTAAAATTTTATGAAGAAAATTTACGGAAATCAATACCTGCTGGGTACTCTCAATAATATGCGCGAAAGCGGGCGGAGCGCCCAATCCGTGATATTCTACGGCGAAAAGGGCAGCGGAAAAAAGCTCATGGCGGACTATTATACCTCGCAGCTCCTTTGCGAAGCTCCTGTACACGGCGCTCCCTGCGGAAAATGTGCGGCGTGCAGAAACGTGGCGGCAGGCTTTCACCCCGACGTTACCTACGTGCCGACTGAGGGCAAGCTTGAAGGCTATTCCGTCCGAATTGCGCGTGCGGTAAACAGCGACGCAAGCATAAAGCCAAATAATAATACAGCGAGGAAGGTCTATATTTTCCGGGACTGCCGAAATATGAATACGCAGGCTCAGAACGCTCTTTTGAAGCTTATCGAGGAACCGCCCTCCTACGCTTACTTTATTTTCACGGCGGAATCCAAAACCGAATTTCTGCCGACTATCATTTCAAGGTGCGTGTGCTTCGGAGTATCCGTCTGCACTGAGGAGGAGGCTGAAACTTCTCTGCTTGAAAACGGATTCAGTCGGGAGGAGGTCGCAGGGGCGGTAAGCTGTTTTCACGGAAATATAGGCAGATGCACCGATTATATAGTCAATGAGAAGCTTCGCGATCAGGTGGATTTGACAAAACGCATTGCAAATAGTATAATAAGAAGGGACGAGTACGGACTTAATGCGGCGTTTTTTGCCGTCGGAAGCGGACGAGGCGATATTCGTGAGGTCTTGACCATGATAGACAGGCTGGTGCGTGATGCGGCTGTACTCGGACGCGACAGTAAAGCTAAGACCATCGGCTGTTTCAGAGATGCGGCGGAGAAGCTTTCGGGCATGATAACGGTATATCAGGCGATGAATATACATGACGTTATAGAACGCGCATGGCGCGCAGTAGAAGCAAACGTCGGCGCACCTCTCGTAATGGCAGGTATATGCGCCGAAATAATGGAAATAATCGGATAATTATACTCGCCGCTATTGCAAAATACACAAAGAATGCAGAACAGAAAATTCGTATGTCAAGAAAGACAAATTTTCTGTCGGAATTATCGAATGATTTGTAATAGCACTGTCAACAACTTAAGCGAATTAATATCGGGATTCCAAAGGGACGGTGTCCCTTTGGCGGAGTCCAGAGGCAGCGCCTTTGGTGGGGTGTGGGGCAACGCCCCACAAAGCGTTAAGCGCTCCGCAAAGGGTGAATTTCCAAACAGTCCGTAGGATTGTTTGGAAAGAGGGAACGCCCTGCAAGAGAGGGCGTTCCCTTATAAAGAACATGGTACGCTGTGACTTTAATAAAGAAAAAGAACGCCTTAAGTTGTAAAGAGTGTTTATAATAGCGGTGAGTATATATTCGTCAAGATCACACAAGGAGCGGAAAATGAAAGAGATCGTAGGTATACGCTTTAAAAAAGCGGGTAAGATATATTATTTTTCACCCGGGAGCATTAAGCTCGATACGGGCGACCATGCAATAGTAGAAACTGTAAGGGGGATCGAATGCGGAGAAGTAGTCCTCGGCAACCGTGAGCTTGACGACAGCGCCGTTACAGCTCCGCTGAAACCGATAATCCGCAGGGCAGACGCAAACGACCTTAAAACAGTTGAAAAAAATAAAATAAGGGAGCATGAAGCGTTCCGCATCTGTCAGGAAAAAATTGCGGCAAGAAAGCTGAAAATGAATCTCGTGGACGTTGAATGCACCTTCGACAACAATAAGCTTCTTTTCTATTTCACAGCCGAGAACCGTATTGATTTCCGTGAGCTTGTCAAGGATCTTGCGGCGATCTTCCGCACGCGTATCGAACTCAGACAGATAGGCGTGCGTGACGAGGCTAAAATACTCGGCGGTCTTGGTATATGCGGACGTGAATTCTGCTGTAAGGCTCATATGGGCGACTTCAACCCCGTTTCAATAAAAATGGCTAAGGAACAGGGACTTTCCCTTAATCCGACAAAAATTTCGGGTACATGCGGACGCCTAATGTGCTGCCTTAAAAACGAGCAGGCGGCGTATGAGTCTTTGTTGAAAATAACGCCAAAGATAGGCGCGCTTGTAGTGACCCCCGACGGCGATAAAGGAAAGGTAGTGGACGCTAACCTTATAACGGGAAAACTCCGTGTAAAGACCGAAAAATCGGAAGTTCCCCTTACGCTCGACCGTGGAGAGGTCAAGCTTTTAAAGGACGCCGAGATAAAGCTGAATAAAGACGAGCTTCGTGCGCTGAAAAATCTCGAGGACAAATAATGCGGAAAATAAATTATGGCAGACTTCTTGATGAAAAGCTTGCCGAACTGAAAAAATCGGGTGAAAAGCCGAGTCTGCTGCTTCATGCCTGCTGTGCGCCTTGCAGCAGCCATACGCTGCTTTACCTGTATGAATATTTTGAGATCACCGTTTATTTCTGCAACCCCAATATCGCCCCCGAGGAAGAATACGAGTTCCGCAAAAGCGAGCTTAAACGGCTTATTTCGGAGCTTCGGCTTTCGGTAAGGACGATCGACGAGGACTACGATCCGCAGCCCTTTTACGCCCTTGCACGGGGCTTGGAGGAGCTTCCCGAGCGTGGCGAACGATGCCGCAGGTGCATAGAGTACCGTTTGCGGCGGTCGGGGGAGCTTGCAAAAAAGCTGAATATGGATTTTTTTACCACGACCCTTACGATAAGTCCGCACAAGGACTGCGAGTACATAAACGAATGCGGCGGCAGACTTTCCGGGGAGATCGGAGTACCTTACCTTTTTTCGGACTTTAAGAAGCATGACGGCTATAAGCATTCGATAGAATTATCACGGAAATATAATTTATACCGTCAGAATTACTGCGGCTGTATTTTCAGCAGGAGGGCGAGCGAAAATGGCTAAAGAAGCGAAAACGAACGCAATGCGTTTTCTGGAGAAATGCGGTATCGGTTACACGGTGCAGACATACGAGTGCGCTGAGTTTATTGACGGCATACATACTGCCGAAAAACTTGGTCAGCCGTTGGAGGAGACTTTCAAGACCCTTGTCGCTCACGGAAAATCGGGAGCTTATTACTGCTTTCAACTGCCCGTAGCAGAGGAGCTTGACCTGAAAAAAGCCGCCGTGAGCGTGAACGAAAAATCCGTTGAGCTTATACCCGTAAAGGACATTACCAAAGTCACAGGATATGTTCGGGGCGGCTGTACGCCTATCGGCATGAAAAAACAGTTTATGACCGTCGTACACAGCTCCGCCGAAAATATGGAGCTTTTCTACATCAGCGGCGGACGTATCGGCACGCAGATAAGGCTTTCTCCTACACAGCTCGTCAAGGCGATAAACGGAAAATTCAGCGATATAGTGTCAACTTAAGCGGGTGGACTCTGTCCCCCTGCCAAAGGAAACGCTATAGCGTTTAGTATATATACGGTCAATAACAGTTAAACGGCGGACTTGAAGTCCGCTGTTTTTATACTAAACGCCATAGCGTATAGTATAATTCAAGGCAATAATTCACCGAAATCTGCGGTATACCATATAATATGACGAGGCGGCGCTTATCAGTATAACCGATAAAGGAGCATTATATGGATAAAAGAAAAAAAGTACTTATAGCAGGCGGCGATATGCGGCAGATATACTGCGGCGAAAGGCTTTGCAGGGAGTACGACATATACGCAATAGGCATAGACAGGGAGCATTTTTCCGACGCTCTGAATCTGCCCGAGGCTGACGAGACTATGGCAGGCAAATTCAGTTGCGCAGTCCTTCCCGTAACTCCGCCCGATGAATCGGGAAATATCTTCACGCCGCTGTTTTCGGGAACTCTTAACGCTGCTTATGTAAAAAAGCTGCTGAAAAGCGACGCTGTTGTTTTTACGGGAATAAGCAGCCGGAGAACAGCCGATTTTTTTCCGAATCATCTTATATTTTCATATATGGACAGGGAGGAGCTTGCAGTAAGAAACGCCGTTCCGACGGCAGAGGGCGCAGTCATGCTTGCTTTGGAGGAGCTTCCCGTAACCCTGAACGGTCTGCCCGTCCTTATTGCCGGTGCGGGCAGGATAGGAACGTCCCTTGCGATAATATTAAAGGGCTTCGGGGCGGATATAACCATAGCTGTCCATAATTCAAGGGGAGCGGCAAAGGCTGGACTTCTCGGCGTAAAATCGGTGTATACCGAAAAAATAGACGGAAAGTACGGGCTTGTTTTCAACACAGTTCCGAGTGTTGTTTTCACGGAGGACGTATTGGCGAGGTTTCCCGTGGAGACGCTGTTTATCGACCTTGCGTCGCGTCCGGGCGGCTTTGATTTCAAGGCGTCGGAAAAAATGGGACGGCGTGTTATATGGGCGCTGGGAGTTCCCGGAAAAAACGCCCCGAAAACCGCAGGAACAGCGGTTGCCGAGACAATTATCGAAATGACGGAAAGTGTGATTTATTAACGGAGAAGGTGATTTTTTATGACCGATGATTTAAAGGGCGTGCGGATAGGCTTTGCCATGACAGGCTCTTTTTGTACCTTTGACAGATGTTTCAGACAGGCGGAGGAACTTGTGAAGCGAGGCGCGGAGCTTATCCCGATAATGTCGGAAAATGCTTCGGAGTTTTCAACACGTTTTGGCAGCGGTGTTGAAAACTCCGAGCGTTTAAAAAATATATGCGGCAGAGAGGTTATTTCTACAATAAACGACGCCGAGCCGATAGGGCCTAAGTCCATGACGGATATAATGGTTATCGCGCCGTGTACGTCCAATACGGCGGCAAAGCTTGCAAACGGCATAACCGATACGGCGGTGACTATGGCTGTAAAGTCGCATTTAAGGAGTGGAAAGCCCGTAGTGCTTGCCATAGCCTCCAACGATTCGCTTCTTGGTTCGGCGAAAAATATCGGAGAGCTTTTCAACAGGAAAAATTACTACTTTGTGCCTATGTTACAGGACGACATAAATAAAAAGCCGGCGTCGCTCGTATCTCGATTCGAGCTTATTCCCGAGGCGATAATTGCGGCGTTCAAGGGTATCCAGCTCAGACCGATAATATATAATTGATAATGCAAATTTAAGAGACACCTGATTTTTATAAAAACATATCCCGTCAGAGCTGCAATTTACCGCTGCTCCGACGGGATTTATCATGATTTGGAGTTTCAGAGACTTTTTAATAGTCCCATAATTTTTATGAAGACTTTAAAGGAAGCTCCTTGACTGTGAGAAGTTTAGCGTCTATCATCTGTATCGTCAGCGCATCTTCAGTCGTAACGCCTGAGCTTCCGTCAACATCGGCATTCTTAAGACCCTGCTCGGAAAGACCGTATTTATCCTCGTTTCCGAGATGCTGAAGAATAGCGGTCGAATCTGCTATAGTTACGCTTCCGTCGCAGTTTGCGTCGCCGTAAACTACATCACCCGAAGGCTCGGTAGTAGGGGGATCAATAGGCTCGACAGTAAACCATGTAAATTCATAGCTTGTCATTTCAGCGTTTTTATCGTCGCACCACCACATCTGCGCCTCTGCATTTTTTACGTCTGCCGGGATCTTTAACGTATCAATATATGCGGAGAATTTGCCGTCAGCGCCTATCTTGCCTTCCCATTCGATAGCCTCCCAGTCAGCGCCGTTCATATAGCCTAAACAGCCGTTGATAACAGAACCTGCCGCACCCTCAAAGTTCAGGATAAGAAGGTCGTTGCCGTCTTTCTTTGTTGTAAGGTCAACGGGGTATTTCTTTGTTTCGTCAACGGGGGGATCAACTATCTCGCCTTGTGCAGCGCCGATAACAGCCATAGCCTTTACGGTAGTGGTGCTGTTTGTACGGGCGAAAATATGCTCGATAGAATCTACCTTATCCGCTCCCCATGCAGCCGCGATATGTTCGGAGGAGTAGTATGCAATGCCCTTTTCCTCGTCGATGTCATAGGGTTTTATCTCAGTCCAGTTCTTCCATTCGCCGTCGCATACTGCGATAACGGGAGCGTCTCCTGTAAACTGTACGGCGACCTCTCCGTCCTTCATATCAGCCCATGTAACGTTCAGACCGGGCGTGCAGTTGCCGTTTTCAACAGAAGCGTCAAGGTCGCAGGGAGTATCGAGCAGTTGCTTGCCTGTTGTAATATCTTCGTGTATGACAACGGGGGACTTTCTCTCGCTGCCCCACTTGATGGAATCGTCTTTCAGAACCTTGAACATTGCGTCAACAACGGGTTCGGAGGGCGCATACCATGAGCAGTCGCTTCTGTTGAGGTAGCCGTGAGCTTCTCCGCCGCCGTTTGCCTCTACATTATTATCCCAGAGTACGCACGGGATTCCGTAAGCCTTTGTCGTTGAGATATAAGTCTCAGCCCATTCTGTACGCGCTTCGGTGTTATCGAAGTTCGAGGCGCTGAATTCGCCGAGAACAACGGGAATATCCTTATCGCTGAAAGTTTTTCTTATTCCGTCCAATATATTGATAAGCTCGTTCTTGTTTGCATCTGTAAATGTCGAATGGTCTTTAACTTTAGCGTCCATTGTAAAGCTGTAGGGGGAATAAGCGTGAACTGAGGCTGCAACGTAATCGTCGTCGGGAATAACTACCTTCGACATCATAGACGTATCGCTCGAAGCGCAGTAGCCGGGCATCATAACAAGACGTGTTGCGCTGTAGGGCGATTCTGTATCTCTGATAACTTTAAGGGCGTCTGCGTTTATCTTGTTAATGGTATCTACTTCCTCCTGTGTAGGACCCCACCATTCGTGATCCGTACCCGTTGCGCGGGGTTCGTTCATAGTCTCGAATATCAGACGCTGATCGTAGTCGGCAAAAGCGGCAGCGATCTGCTTCCAGAGAGAAGTAACGAATCCCGAGATCTCCTCGTAGTCAGCGCCAAGTGTTGAACGGTTCTGATACGGTTCTTCGTGGTGAAGATTGAGAATGACGTACATATCATTATTGTAGCAGTAATCAACGACTTCCTTTACACGGGCAAGCCATGCGTCGTCGATCTTGTAGCCGTTGTTTACGTCTACGTGCTGGAACCACGTTACAGGTACGCGGACTGTATTGAAGCCTTTAGCTTTTACAGCGTTTATCATTTCCTGCGTAGTTTTCGGGTTGCCCCAGCATGTTTCGGAAGCAAGACCGATATTGCTTAATTCGGAATTATAAGCGTCTAACGAGTTACCGATATTCCAGCCGATCTGCATTTCCTCGGTTATCTCGAAAGCCGTCAGAGTGTCGGCTGCGTCTATGTCGATTTCAACAGGGACGAAATTGATCCCCGAGGTAAGACACAGCGCCGCAGCGGCAACGCTTATGATGCGAGTGATCTTTGTTTTTAAAACCATATTAATTACCCTCCCCTGCAAGAAACAAAAGATATTTTTTGATTTTGCCGTTCTTGTTTTTGCAGTATATTTTTGACCAAAAAATCAGTGCCGAAATTCTCAGCCAATTTAATTTTAACATATTGCCAAAAAATATTCAATAGTTTTAGTTGATTTTGCTGTAGAATTTTCCTGTCTATATTTAGTCATACTGCATAAAATAAGAATTAAATTAACAATATTTAATCATGAACGTTCGCTCAGATATATTTCTATACGGCTCTTTAATATCTCTGCCGCCTGTTCAGCTGTGCGGTCATCAAGAATAACGGGGTCGATCTCCTCGTCTATGATATATTGGAGCATATGCGCACGATACGGATTCGCCGGAACGCTGAGGATATACTCATACAGCATATCCTTGTATTCCTGAGTTATATAGCCGCCCTCTTGTTCAACTGCATTATACAATATATCATCGTTATTGATCGACTGGTGATAATCAGCCGGTCGGTCGTAGTCGCGCTGAAGCTGCACTTTAAGAACGGGAATACCTCTTGTACCGTCGTGCGTGCTTTTTTCCAGAATGGGCTGATGTCTGAGCATAAGGCATAAAAGCTTCCATGCGTTCTCCTTGTTTCCGCTTTGGCTGCATATACCGAACAGCGAGGACGACGGGTAAATGTACGTACCGTTGCCGTTTTCAGAGGGATAGCCCACAAAGGTAATATCCTCCTTGTTGAAATATCCGTATGTATCCTGTCCGAGGCCTGAAGTAAATCCGGTTATCCTGATAGGAAAAACCAACTGAACATCGTTGATGCCCTTACTTTCTAAATCAACGAAATATTCACGCTGCTGTTCTTGGGTTGCCTTTGAAAAATCAAGCGTCGGAACGACCTGCACCGGATTTTCCCTGCAAAATTCAAGCAGCTCCGTAAACGTTCCGCTGAAATCGCATTTTGAATTATTTCTGTCGATACAGTTCATGCCCTCCACCATAAGCATATAGTCGGCAAGCGATGATTCTTCATTTCTGTCGCAGAAATCCATTTCGTCATGAAATTTATTGTAAAATTCCATAGCTTCCGCAGCAGTCCAGTTTTCGTATTCCTTTGGGACGAACTTAGTTTTCGCCACAGCGGTGTAAATGTCATAGCCGTCCATAAGCGCAGGCAGCTTTCCGTCAATTGTCATGCCGTCAAGTACGCATGGCAGAAAATCGTCCCTTTTAAGCTCGTCCTGCTCGTCCATAAGACCGTAAAGATCAGTCAGCGCACCGAGACCGTTCAGGCGTTCAACGTCCTCGGGCGACATAAACAGCAGATCGGGAGCGTTACCCGAAATAAGAGCCATGTCAAGCTCGTGCATTATCGCGTCATAGTAGGCGTTTTCCTTTTCTTTTGTAGAATAATCGGCTTCAATACCTTTAGAATAATTGACTATCTCTATTTCAATATCCGTGGGTTTGTTGTTCTGATCGCTAAAAAGCGGATCGTGGTAGCCGAATGTTCCCACAACCACTACGGGCTTGCCGTTTTCGCTGAATTTCGGCTCAGTCAGCGAAATTTCCGAGCTGCTCTCAGACTTCGGCGAACAGGAAACGGCGGCAATGAGAATTACCGATAATAACAATAACATTTTTTTCATAAAAAAATCTCCCCTTTTTGTCTGAAATTTTTTCTTCTGTTAAGAAGTGTATTTCAAGCCCCAAAAAGACGAGATTTTTTTGAATTTTGTCATTATGCACAGTTAGCGCAAGCTAAATTAAAGCACTATATACAATCTTTAATCGTTCACTGTCCCTTATACTTAGTGACGTTATGGTCGGCAAAGCCGGTTTTAGCTTCCCAGTCGTCTCCGATATATTTTCGGCAGATAGATGTGAACCATGCGATGTCCTCCTCGAGCAGCCTGACCTGCGCGGCGTACTTTTCGGAATCAAGGGCGTATTTTATGCAAAGCTCGGTATAATCGTCCTTCCACTTTTTAACGTGTTCGAGATCGTAACCCTCTTTTTCGGCGATCTCCTCGGGGGTAACGTTTCCCCGGAGCATATCCTTGGCAAACTCACGCTGCTTATCCTCGTCGGGGTCGGGAGCAGTTTTTTTTCCGCCCGGAATAAGCGTGATAAGAAAAAAGAAAAATATGGCTATCAGTCCCAAATAAATAAGTGTTTCCTTGTTAGCTTCCATAATATCGCTCCTTCTTATCGCCCGAATGCTGAAATTCACTGCATATGCAGCAGATTTTGTTTCCCTCTACCTCTTGTCAAAAGGTAACACTTGTCGTCCGTCCTCGTAAATTGGAATGTGGAAATTATGTTGACTGACAGTTTCGTATTAATTTGAGGATTTCCACAGTCCAATTTACGACAACAGAGATTCCAAAGGGGTCACCCCTTTGGCAGGGGGTGCAGGGGGACAGAGTCCCCCTGTCTAACCTGATTAACTGCAAAGCAGATCTGCGGCAATATCCACCGTTTGTTTAGCGTCCTTTGCATAGTAGTCGGCATTTATTTTTTCAGCGTAATCCTTAGTAAGAACAGCTCCGCCTACCACGGTTCTGCACTCGGGGTACTTTTCGTTCAGCAGGGCGATAGTTTTCGCCATTGCGCCGAGAGTTGTGGTCATAAGTGCGGAAAGTCCCACAAGCTTAACGTTATGCTCTATCGCCGCCGACACCACCGTTTCGGGAGGGACGTCCCTGCCGAGGTCTATGACTGTAAAACCGTAGCTTTCCAGAAGCACCTTGACAATGTTTTTGCCAATATCGTGTATATCTCCGTGAACCGTCGCAAGTACCACCTTGCCCTTTGAAACTGTTTCGCCGCCCGAGAACGCAAGCTGTCCCTTTATCTCCTCAAAGCATGACTGGGCGGCTTCGGCGGACATAATAAGCTGCGGCAGGAAAATAGTTCCCTTTTCAAATTTTTCTCCCACGCTGTCAAGAGCCGGAATGAGACTGCCGTTGATTATCTCCATCGGGTCGGAGGTATTGAGAAGCTCCTTTACGGCTTTTACAGCGTCCGATTTCAAGCCGTTTTCCACGGAATATTTAAGATCGGGAGTTCCCCTTTCGGCGGTGACAGGCTTTTTTTCGTGCGCATCCTGTCCGTATGCCGCAATAAATTCGGCGGAATTTTTGTCAAAGCCGGCAAGCAGACGATATGCGCGTACAGCCCCGATTATAGAGTCGATGTTCGGATTTATAATGGGGAGGTCAAGTCCGCTGTGCAGAGCCATTGTAAGGAACGTTCCCGTAATAGTCTCTCTGTTTGGCAGTCCGAAGGAGATATTTGAAACGCCCAGAACTGTTTTAAGTCCCAGCTCGCGCTTAACACGATTCAGGGCGGCGAGGGTAACAAGCGCGCCCTCCTGCTCCGCAGAAGCCGTGAGCGTCAGGCAGTCGATATACACGTCCTCTTTCGGAATGCCGTATTCCATTGCCTTTCGCAGTATCTTTTCTGCAAGGGCAAAGCGTCCCTCTGCGGTTTTCGGAATACCGTTCTTATCCAGAGTAAGTCCCACGACTGCCGCTCCGTATTTTTTTACAAGGGGGAGGATAGTATTCAACGAATCGTCCTCGCCGTTTACCGAATTGACTATGGGCTTGCCGTTGTACGCCCTTAGTCCCGCTTCGAGAACCTCGGGACGCGTGGAATCGAGCTGAAGCGGAGCGTCGCATACGCCCTGTATCGCCTTAACTGCGGCGACCATCATTTCCGCTTCGTCTATTTCGGGCAGACCGACGTTGACGTCCAGAATCTCCGCCCCTGCATGTATCTGCTCTACCGCCTGCGCAAGTATATAATCAATATCATGCTCAGCCAACGCCTGCTTGAAGCGTTTTTTTCCCGTGGGATTGATGCGTTCGCCGATAACTCTCGGTCGGTCAATCTCAACGCAGCATACCGCCGAGCATACGACGCTGTGCGGAACGGCGGCGCGAGGCATGTATTCCCTATCCGCAAGAGCGTTTACAAGGGCTGCGATGTGCGCCGGAGTAGTTCCGCAGCAGCCGCCGAATATCTTCACGCCAAGTTCGGCGAGCTTTAATGCGCTTTCGGCGAACTCCTCGGGCGTTACGTTAAATTTGTTCGTAACGGGGTCGGGCAGACCTGCGTTTGGTTTTGCTATCACAGGCAGATTCGTAAGACTGCACAGCTTATCAAGAACAGGAATAAGCTCGTCGGGTCCAAGGGAGCAGTTTACGCCTATTGCGTCCGCTCCGAGACCCTCAAGGACTGACGCCATGCACTCGGGAGAAACGCCCGTAAAGGTGCGCATATTTTCCTCAAAGGTCATAGTTACCAGCACGGGCTTGCCGGAGTTTTCCTTAGCCGCCAGAAGCGCCGCCTTGACCTCGTACAGGTCGGTCATAGTTTCGATAACTATAATATCGGCTGCCGAACCTGCGAGTATCACTTCCTTGTAAATATCGTAGGCTTCCTCGAATTTCAGCGTGCCTGCCGGTTCGAGGAGCTGACCTATCGGACCTATGTCAAGGGCGGTCAGAGCTTGTCCCGATGCGGCGTTCCTTGCGTTTTCCACGCCTGACGAAACCACCTGCGACACTGTATATCCGCTGTTTTTCAGCTTCAAGCGGTTTGCCCCGAAGGTATTTGCGTAGATAATATCCGCGCCGCTTTCCACATACTGCCTGTGTATGTTTATCAGAGTGTCGGGGGACGTGATATTCAGCAGCTCGGGGATATGCTCCGTTCCGACGCCTGCCGATTGCAGCATAGTTCCCATACCGCCGTCCAGAAATACAAATCCGCTGCGGTCAAGGAGACTGTAAAAATCGTCCGCCGCCGTTTTTGCGCCGTCATAGTCATGTAGTGCGTTAAACAAATCCACTCCGCCTCCTATTCGTTTTTAAATGTTCCAAGAAACCTGAAATATTCGAGATTTTCGGCTAAATCGTTCATAAGCGCCTTTACGCCCGGATCGTCGATACGTCCGTCGAAATCAAGGTAAAACATTACGTTGAAGCTTCCGTCCTTTAGGGGGCGGCTTTCTATCTTTTGAAGGTTCATGCCGTTGACGCAGAATTTCGTCAGAAGCCGGTAAAGGCTTCCCTCTGTATCGGGGATCTT
Organism: uncultured Ruminococcus sp.; assembly: GCA_947627275.1. Classification (GTDB taxonomy): domain Bacteria; phylum Bacillota; class Clostridia; order Oscillospirales; family Ruminococcaceae; genus Ruminococcus. Next base: position 61,106 of record CANQVK010000015.1, read on the forward strand.
CAGCATTACCGAGATAGAATCGGCTTCGGGAGCTATCTGCATGTCCCTTGAAATACATATGAAGCGAGTGCGGTTCAGTTCGCAGTCCGCTACGTTTTTTGCAAGAATGTTAAGTCCGAGACGCTGTGCGCAGTCCACGGAGCAGATAGCGGCGATCTTCTCACAGCTTTCCGACACCATAGCGGCGGCGGTTGCGGTATTGCCGTATTCAGATGTTTTCAGACCGTGTGCGGTGAGATAATTGCAGCACTGGGCGATCGCCTGCGGATGCGAATAAACGGTCGTTATCTCATCAATTGAAGCGGCGTTTTTTGAAGCTATGCAGTGATTTATCTCAACGCACACCTCCTTTACCGTATAAACGCTGTATTTCGCCATAAGGTCGTATGTGCTGCTGACCGAGCCTGCCGTTGAATTATGTACGGGGATCACTCCGTAATCAAGCTCCCCCGACTGCACGGCAGCGAAAACGTCCTCGAATGTCTTATAGAATATCGGCTGTTTATCGCCGAAAATAAGCCTTGCCGCAGTTTCGGAATTAGCGCCGGACGTTCCCTGACATCCGATATGCTCTGCGTTTTCAAAGTCGGGAACGTCATAGACGGTCTCCTCGGCTGCCGAAAGGAGCTTTCTGTTCTGCAATATCTTGCTTATATCCATTATAGAGGTAAAAAGAGCCGCCGTACCGGCTTCAAGCTCCTTATCATTTGTCAGAGCCTTTATACGGTCAATGACCTGTTTTTCACGATCGCCCTGAAATACGGGCATATCATGTTCCTTTTTATAGTCTGCAACTCCTCGGCAAAACTCCATGCGTTTCATGAAGAGTCCGAGTATCTGTTCGTCTATATCGTCTATATTATTGCGAAGCTGCTGTAGATCCATTTTTATCCTCCGAAATTATATTATTCACTTATATTATATCAGCTTTTGGCTGATAAATCAAGGTTTTAATACATAAAATCATGAAAATCAATCCTTGTGACATAAAGAACAGCCGTATACAGCAAATTTAATTACTGCATACGACTGGATAACATTGCTTGTTTTCTGCATGGACACGGCGTACCGTGTCAGTTCATAAATAATTTTGAGGGAACGTTCTCATGAAGAACGTTCCCTCTTTCAATGGGTTTTTATTTATTTATTTTGGGGAGCGTATCAAAGGATCTCTGCAATTCCTCATCAGTGGGGATATAGTCGCTCATTTTGCCGTCGTTATATGCGGCGTAGGCGTACATATCAAAATATCCCGTACCCGTCAGACCAAAGAGAATAGTTTTCTCCTCGCCTGTTTCCTTGCACTTAAGAGCCTCGTCCACAGCCGCCTTGATAGCGTGGCTGCTCTCGGGAGCGGGAAGTATTCCCTCGACCCGTGCGAACTTCTGTGCGGCTTCAAATACGGCGGTCTGTTCTACGGAAACAGCCTCCATAAGACCCTGATCGTAAAGCTCTGAAAGTATAGCGCTCATGCCGTGGTATCTAAGTCCGCCCGCATGGTTTGCAGAGGGCATAAAGCCGCTGCCGAGGGTGTACATTTTCTGGAGCGGACAAACCTTGCCCGTATCGCAGAAGTCGTAAGCGTAAACTCCTCTTGTAAGGCTCGGGCATGAAGCAGGCTCTACGGCAATAATGCGGTAATCAGCTTTTCCTTTCAGCTTTTCGCCCATAAAGGGAGCTATAAGTCCGCCGAGATTCGAGCCGCCGCCTGCGCAGCCTATGATAATATCGGGCTTTATGCCGTATTTATCCATAGCCGTTTTGGTTTCAAGACCGATAACGGTCTGGTGGAGCAGGACTTGTGAAAGCACGCTGCCGAGAACGTAACGGTAGCCCTCCTGAGAAGTTGCGGCTTCAACGGCTTCGGATATAGCGCAGCCGAGGCTTCCGTTTGTATCGGGAAATTCAGCCAAGATCTTTTTGCCGACTTCCGTAGTCATTGAGGGTGAGGGAGTTACGCTTGCGCCATATGTTCGCATTACTTCACGGCGGAAGGGCTTCTGCTCATAGGATACCTTTACCATGTAGACCTTGCAGTCTAAGCCGAAATATGAACAAGCCATTGAAAGAGCCGTTCCCCACTGACCTGCGCCCGTTTCAGTCGTAACGCCTTTCAAGCCCTGTTTTTTGGCGTAGTAAGCCTGTGCGATGGCAGAATTGAGCTTATGGCTTCCGCTGGTGTTGTTTCCCTCGAATTTGTAGTAAATTTTTGCCGGAGTGTCCAGAGCCTTTTCAAGACAGTAAGCCCGTACAAGCGGCGAAGGACGATACATCTTGTAAAAGCCGAGTATCTCCTCGGGAATGTCTATATACGGCGTAGTTTCGTCAAGCTCCTGCTTAACAAGCTCGTCGCAGAACACATGTCCCAGTTCTTCGGCAGTTACGGGCATACCTGTTCCGGGATTGAGCAGGGGAGCAGGCTTTTTCTTCATATCCGCGCGGACATTGTACCATTGCTTCGGAAGTTCATCCTCGGAGAGGTAGATTTTATAAGGGATCTTTTCATTTGACATAGTAATTTCTCCTTTCGGGAATCGCCTTGGCGGAAAACAAAAGCTCCTGCCTCGGCATTATAGAACTAATGCCGGGACAGGAGCATAATATCAATGCTTCTGCGGTGCCACCCCGCTTGACGGAATAACCGTCCACTCTAAGGCTTTGATAACGCAGTACCGCTGCGGCTCGCCTACTGTGCAGATACGCCGTTCAGTTCGCCCTCGGAAGCCCATTCTCTGTAATATCTCACATCGGCTCGCACCATACGCCGATTCTCTGCGCTGAAAATAATACGGTTACTTACACTTCTTCACAGGTTTACTTACAGTTTATCATAATCCGGCGGATTTGTCAAGAAAATGGCTTTAATTTGTAGAATACGTGCAAAACGTCGCTGCTTATTTGTGCAGTTTTACATATACCCGATCGCTATTCACAATTTAAGTGAACTATACTAAACGCTATAGCAAATCACGCATATCTGACAGCATATTTTACACACAGCGTCGTTGTCGTCCTTGCCATACGACAGTATGCCTGCGTCCTCCGCCTTGCAAGAGAGGGCGTTCCCTTAGTGCAGACACGGCACGCCGTGTCCCTATTAAGAAACAAAAAACATTAAGCTGTTGACAGTGTAATAGTTACCTGTGGCTTCCGCCGCCACCGTGGCCGCCTCCTCCGCCGCCGCCACCGCCGCCGTGACCGCCGCCGCTGCTTGTTTCGATTTTCGTCTTAGTTGTATATGTGCGTATAAATCTGTCCTCACGGCGTACAAACCTCGTATCTTCCGAGGAAACGTACACATTTGGATTCATGGACGCTTTGAATTTATACGTACTCTTTATGCTGAAATAATATATTATCGCTGCGACAGCTCCCGCGGGCAGAGCAAAGAGCAGAATCGTCAAACGTTTACGAAGCGGCGGCTCTTTGCTTATCACAAGCTCGCCGTTTTTATAGTAAAAATATTTTCCCGAATCGTCGTCATAATAATAGGACTTTTTACCGTTATATTCTGAAAGCTGCCCGAGGAAGCATACGACAGCGTTGGCAAAATCATCGGTATGCAGGGAATAGTCCGAACCCGAGGACGGAAGATAGGCGTTTATCTCCTCAAACATATCAGAAATATGATCCTGATAATTCAGAACCGCCTTGCCGCTGGTGGATATGTAGTCGTATGCCGGAACGTCCCCTGTAAGATCCATGAAAAAGAATACGCCATCCGTATCCTTTCCGAACGCTTCATCGTAAAATCCGTCCGCAAAACGTTCCGTTTCGCCGTCGCTCATGGAGTAAGAGGGACCGGCTGCAAAAACGAGAATATTCATTTCGAGCCGCTGAGCCGTTTCACGTATCTTTTCGGTAAGCTCGGCTTCCTGCTCATCAGAAAAAATGTCTGCGCCGTCAAAAAAACAAGAGCCGCTTACATCGCCGTTCCAGCCCTTAACGTAATTCTCCGCAAAGGCAGTCACGGAAAGCGCAGGGAGCAGCGCAGAGATCATTAGCAGCGAAATTACTGCGATAGTAAATTTTTTCATAAAAAAACTGTCCTCCCAAAAATGTAACTGCGGCGACGATCGCCCCGAATATCACAGAAGAAATAGCAAGCCTTTTCTTATCGAGGGGAGGAGTTCCGGCTAATTTGCCTGTCTGACCGTTTATGGCAAATTCGTATATCTTGTCTTTGTAGCGGTAGGTCATGAACCACACGGGCAGCATGATGTAATCCCATTTTGTCTTGTTTATTTGATAGCTCTGATTCCGTACCGATACGGAGGAATAGCCGCTTACGCTGTTGTTTATGATGTTTCGGCTCGCCAGAGTTACCCTGTCCCGTATACGGGGGAAGACCGCCGCCTTGTCAACATCATATTTATCGGCGAAAAATCCGCTGAAATACGACATATCAAAGGGCTTTAAGGCTGTGTAGTCAAATGGCTCGATAGATTCCATGAGAATATCCTCTATCTTGCTCTGACCGTCGGCAGGCACGCCCTCGGTGTGTATTTCGGCAACACGTTCTACTGAATATTCCTTAGTCTCGGTATACCGATAGCTGCCCGAACTCCAGCTGCGTATATGCTTGCCGATCGCATGGTAATCGGCGGTAACATCGCAGTCGGTCACCCAGAACGGCACATAAAGTCCCGTCATTTTCTCCAATTGCTGCTGAGACTTGAAATCCGACGGGATATATTTTTTCTTGCTGCACCAATTCTTGAAGGACTGTACAGCCTGCTCCCGTTCTATATGGAATCCGATTATTTTGCTCGGCTTAAAATCGCCTGTGAGCCGTCCCGAGAGTATTACCGGACTGTGACAGTAATAACAGAACGTTGCGGTAGTATCGTCGTCAGCCATTATCTCCGCACCGCAGGCGCTGCAATGATATAAATTTGTATGAGACTCAAAATCTTTTTTGCGAGCCGTTTCCTCCGGCGAGTCGGGTTTTATCGCTGCATATATTTCCTTGATTTTTTCAATGGTGAACTTGCTTCGGCAGAATTCACAGTTGATCTGCTGTGTGGACGGGTCAAACACAAGCTCCGCACCGCAGTTGGGACATTTATACTGTGAAGCGTCCAATAATATCAGCTCCTTTTATAAAGTGTAAGAGACTTTTGATTACTTAAAGAATAAGGTAAAAATCTCTGCTACTATTTTAGCATATATTTTATTCTTTTTCAAGGGCAAATTATAAAATAATTATGCAAATCAAATTTGATTTTAATCGCCTCGCACACTCCGTCTATATAAATAAACGGATAGTATAATTATACTGGAAATAAACCCGTATTCTTCCGAAAAATCTTTTTAATGCTGCCCTTAAATATACATGTCGTATTTTTGAGGGATTTGTTCCGAATTTTAGGGTATTAAAAACGCAATATCCATGGTATAATCTAATCATAGAAAGAGAGCAGAACAAAAGCTCATAAAAAGTAAAAAACAAAGTTAAAATAGAACAAAAATCTTCGGAGGTGTGTAGTATGATGACTACTAAGAGAATGTTTAACAGAATGGTTAGCTTAATATCTACGATCGTTATGATGGCTGTTATGGCTGCTAACGTTACAACAGCTAAGGCTGCTGAGGAATTCAACCCCGATACAATGATCAGCGAGATCGCTCTCATGGTAAACGAAGCAAGAACCGAAGCGGGTCTTGAAAAGGTTTACGTTCTTCCTTACCTCAACGAAGTAGCAGAGATAAGAGCTATCGAAACAGCTATAAACTACGACCACAGAAGAAAAAACGGTTACGGCTTTGAAACGGCTATCGACACAGAAATGGTTACGTTCACAATGGCAGCCGAGGCTCTCGCAGCAGGTTGCGAGACAGCTGAAGAGGCTTTCGCAGAGTTCGCAGCAAACGGCGCAATGATGACGGCTGAAATGACACACATCGGAATCGGCGCAGTTTACGACGAAGATACAGAGTACGGCTACTACTGGCAGCTTACAATGGTTTCCACAGATCAGATGTTCGCAGAGCAGTATATCCCCGCTGAAAACGAGATCGTTCCTCAGGCTGAGGGCGACATCACAGGCGACGGCGTTGTTGATACTTTCGATTATCTGGCGCTCACAGGTTACCTCGACAAAATGAGCAAGGGCATCCCCGTTCACTTCAACGAAGCTCAGCTCGAAACAGCAGACTGCTTCCGCGACGGTATCGTTACTGAGGCTGACGCTAAAGTTATGGTTCGCTTCATACTCGGCGAGATCAATTCTATCCCCTGCGAGTTTTAATCAGATCAAAAAATCTCATACCTCCGATATATACACCTCTAACTATACAAAGGCTCGTCTGAAAAAGGACGGGTCTTTGTATTATTTGTTGATTTATTAATATTTTTCTGTTTACTTGCACGATTTTACTTGATATAATTTAGATATATGCTAATGCGTTTAGTATAATTAAAATATTTTGGGGGTTTTAATATGATTAAGCAAAAGTTTCTATCAGTAATTCTTACTTGCATTACATTTCTGTTTATTGTGGCGGCTCAGCGGTTAATATCCAATGAAACATCGTCAAATGCAGCATATTCTTATTCCAATGCAGAATATTCTTATTCCACTGAAGCCCCTACTATCCAACCTTCTATGCCCTCTGCATTTATAATGCTGACTGAACCCCAAGAACAGCTTTTTGTTGGAGACAGCTTTAAAATCAGCTACTATGCCGATCATTACAAAGATATTACATGGGAATCAAGCAATGCAAATATTGCCGAAGTTGACAATGAAGGAAAGGTGACGCTTAGAGGTGCGGGTGAAGTAACGATAATCGCAACGGTCTCCAGCAAATATTTTTATTCAGAAACAAAAGCAGACAGCGTAACGTTTACGGTAACAAGCCTTGAACCGGGCGAACCCGATTCCACAAATTTCTCATATGAGGTTTTGTACGATGGCACAATAAAACTCAACGATTATATGGGAAGCAGCAACAACATTTATATTCCCGATGATATTAATGGCATACCGGTAAAGGATATGGACATTTTCAGCAATAAAGCTTATATTGTACAAATAAGCATTGCAGGTTCGCTGTATGCAGTCCCCAAAGATGCGTTCAGTAAACTTAGCAATCTGCGGTTTGTTGAAATCAGAGACGGCGTTAAGGCGGTAAACAGCGGCACTTTCTCCTTCTGCCCTGCTTTGGAAACTGTTACTATCCCCGACAGCGTTGTCTTGATAGCCGATGATGCTTTCAGTTCGGATTTTCAGGGGACTATTGAGTATTTTTCCAAAGATTCAGAGGCTTATAAATACGCTGTTGCTCATGGTTTCAAAACAATGCGCCACATAGAAAAATACGGAGCGCTTTCTTACTTCTACGAAAACGATGACGAATACATTAAAATTGTTGACTGTGACGAAACGGCTGAAACAGCCGCAATACCTTCGGAAATCAACGGTAAGCCCATATTGGAGATCGGCGAAAGAGCATTTTTCGACTGTTTCGCTCTTACGGAAATTACGGTGCCGTTCAATGTGAAAAGTATCGGGGATTCTGCGTTTTCGGAATGTTATGCACTTGACAAGATTACCATAGAAAACCCTGACTGTGAAATTTTTGACAGCAGATATACGATTTACAATATCAAGGACGATAACGGCAAGGCTTTCTTCAACGGCACAATTTACGGTTACGATAACTCCACGGCTCAGGCTTACGCCGAAAAATACAGCCGACGTTTTGTCTCGCTCGGCGCAGCTCCGAAAGGCAATATCATCTACGGCGACGCCAACTGCGACGGCAAGGTAACTATAGCCGATTCTACGGCGATTCTTCAGCATCTCGGAAACGAGGATAAATACGGACTTTCCGCACAGGGCAAAGAAAATGCCGATGTTGACGGAAGAGCGGGTGTTACTACCGAAGACGCGTTGACGATACAGATGATAGATGCAAAGCTTCTTTCAATAAGCGACCTTCCCTTAAAGACTTCATAAAAAATTCGGGCAGCTCATTAGAGGAGCGCCGATAAAGAAGTATTTAAGATTTTAAGATAAGGTTGCGTAACCAAGCGGTTATGCATCCTTTCTC
>CANQVK010000016.1 GCA_947627275.1 uncultured Ruminococcus sp.
ATCGCAGCAGGAAAGGCTACTCCTGCACCGCCTGTTGGACCTGCACTCGGTCAGCACGGCGTTAATATCATGGCATTCACTAAGGAATTCAATGAGAGAACCAAGAACGACATCGGAATGATCATTCCTGTTGTTATTACTGTTTATGCAGACCGTTCGTTCTCATTTATCACTAAAACTCCCCCCGCAGCCGTCCTCATCAAGAAGGCTTGCAACATCAACAGTGGTTCGGGAGTTCCCAACAAGACAAAGGTCGCTAACATCACCAAGGAGCAGGTCCAGAAGATCGCGGAGCAGAAGATGCCCGATCTCAACGCAGGTTCTCTTGAAGCGGCAATGAGCATGATCGCAGGTACAGCACGTTCAATGGGCGTTGTAGTTGTTGACTAATTTTTAATTAACTGAATGATGATTCGGGGCATTTCCCCGTTCAGAGTTCTATTGGTGGGAGGAAAATTCCGCTAACCGAATAGCTATAGGCGTTCGGTATTACCACTTAAATAGGAGGAAATATAATGAAACACGGCAAGAAATATGTTGACAGTGCAAAGGCTGTCGATTATGCAAAGCTTTACGAGTCCACAGAGGCTCTTGAATTGGTTTGCCAGAATGCAAAGGCAAAGTTCGATGAGACAGTTGAAGCTCATATCCGTCTCGGCGTTGACTCCCGTCATGCCGATCAGCAGGTAAGAGGCGCTGTAGTTCTCCCCAACGGTACAGGTAAGAACGTTAAAGTTCTCGTTTTCTGCAAAGAGGATAAGTACGAGGCTGCTCAGGCAGCAGGCGCCGACTACGTTGGCGGTATGGATTACGTTGAGAAGATCCAGAAGGAAAACTGGATGGACTTCGACGTTGTTGTTGCTTCTCCCGATATGATGGGTCTTGTAGGTCGTCTCGGTAAGGTTCTCGGACCTCGCGGACTTATGCCTAACCCGAAGGCGGGTACTGTAACTCCCGACGTTGCCAAGGCTGTAACCGAGGCTAAGGCAGGTAAGATCGAGTACCGTCTTGACAAGACAAATATTATCCACTGCCCTATCGGAAAGGCTTCCTTCGGCGCTGCTAAGCTCGAGGAAAACTTCTCCACACTCATGGAAGCTATCGTTAAGGCTAAGCCTGCTGCCGCTAAAGGTACTTACCTCAAGAGCTGCACAGTAACTTCCACAATGGGTCCCGGAGTTCCCGTTGCTACAACAAAGTACGGTGTCTGATCAATTAAGACCGATAAAAATCGCCCTTGGAGTTCCCGAGGGCGATTATCTTTTTGAAGTCTAATATTCATGAGCGTTCACTAACAAAAATATCCGTGCGGTTTTTGATGAAGTCCGCCGCATGTTCAGCAGTGTACTCCCCTGCGAAATAACGTTCAGACTCCTCCGTGATTATTCTGAAAAGAGCATGGTCAATGCCGCTGCCCAGACTTTTGGCGGAAGTCACAGTCTCCACAGCCTGAGCGCATTTTTCCTCTCCGAGACTGTTTTCCGCAGAGTCAGCCCATTTATAAAATGTGTCGCTTATCACAGGAAATCCCGAATTTATGCCTTTTATAATGTTTGTGGAATTGTACATGCACTTTATCAGATCCCATGCCGCTTCTTTATTTTCGCAGCTTTCAAATACGGCAACTGTATGCACAGGATCAATTACCGTACCGTTTCCGCTTTCAGTGGGATAGCCCGTAAACGTCACGCTTTCATCGAGCATATCATAGACCTGCTTAAAATCCCCGAAGCTGCTTGCGGCAAAATTATTGTACGCAGCGTTGTTCATGGCGGCTCTGTAATCGTAATTTTCATCATACTCCAAAATGTCCGGCAGCCGTTCGCAGAACTCCATCAAACGCTGTATATTGTCCCTGTTGACGCTGAAAACGCCGTCGTTGCTGCTTGCGGCAAAGTCGGAAAAATTCAGAACATTGTAAAAAAAATCCAAGCGATTAGTCATAGCCATAAACTCTGTCCCCTCGGGTGCGTTTTCCATAACAGCAAGCATATCGTCAAATGTCTGATCTTTCACGGGAGAGAACCTGTCATGACATATCATAGTCCATATCGTGTACGAAGTGGGAAGCGAGCAGAGTTTTCCGTTGATCTCACATGCTTCCAGAACGTTCGGCATAAAATCGTCACGGCTAAGATCGTCGTCCATAAGAGTATAAAGGTCGGCGAAAACGGACTTATTGGCTATATACTGCGGCGTATTCATAAATACCGCCATATCGGGAGCATTTCCCGAAACAAGGTCGAGATTCAGCTGATCAAGTCCTGTCGATTTCTGCTTATCCGCCGCCTTGTCGTAAACATCATATTGAGTGTAATATATCGGCTCTATCTTAACATAGCTTTCAGAACCGTTCTGCTGTGAAATGAACGACGAAAAGTCGTTCTCCTCGTAAAATATCCCCATTTTAAGAGTGACTTGTTCATACTGTTCGTTTTCCGGACTGTCAGTATGTTCGTCTGCCTCTGTCTCAGATAAAGACGGCTGCTCGGAGCTTTCCTCTGCCGGAGCCGACGGAGCGTCCGAACAACCTGTCAGCAGCATGGCGGCAGCAATTAAATAAACAATTTTTTTCATGTAAAATATTCCTTTCATAACCTCTGTCCACAACTTTAGAGGTAGGACTCTGTCCCCTGCACAAGTTATGGATAGTTCTTGTGTTTCTATAAACTACACGTATGTAAAAGTCGTTTGGTCAAGCTGAAACGTTATATAATACTAATATAGTTTCCTATCTCTAACTTTTTTTGTTTTAAATGACGATAATTGACATTTTTTTCGTCAACCTCTTGACAAAAAAGCTGCAAACGTGTATAATATATTTAGTTAGCAAGCAATAACTGTAACTGCATATTAAAAAAGTGTGGTGATTTGTATGTCATTGAGAGAAGCTATTGAAGGACGGGAATATATCATCAAGGAAATAAACAGCAACGATGAGGAGCTTAATTCTTTTCTGTTTTCATTGGGCTGCTACAGCGGCGAAACCATAACAGTCGTGTCACGTAAAAAAAGCAGCTGCGTAGTTTCAATAAAAGACGGCAGATACAGCATAGACAATCAGCTCGCAGAAGCTATTTCCGTTCGCTGATCATCATGTAATACAGGCAGAAAGCTGCCTGTGTTTTTTGAGAATATGTTAGCTAATAGTAACATATAATTAGGAGACAGCTCTTGATTATTAAGGAACTGTTTAATAAAGCGTTAGACAATTCTGATAAAACAACGAAGTCTATAATACTTCACGGAGGAGGAAAATCATATGAGAATCGCCTTGACAGGCAACCCGAATTCGGGTAAAACAACTATGTACAACGCTCTCACAGGACGAAGCGAAAAGGTCGGAAACTGGGCGGGCGTTACCGTTGACAAAAAGGAGCATACCATTAAAAAGTCCTATTACAAAGGAAATAAAGAGCTTATCGCTGTCGATCTTCCCGGAGCGTACTCAATGTCGCCTTTCACCAGCGAAGAAAGCGTAACAAGCTCATATGTAAAAAAAGAAAATCCCGACGTTATCGTCAATATCGTGGACGCAACGAACCTGAGCCGAAGCCTTTTCTTTACAACTCAACTGTTAGAGCTTGGCATACCTATGGTAGTCGCGCTTAACAAGTCCGACATCAACAAGAAAAAGGAAACAGTTATTGATTCCAAAAAGCTCTCCGAGAAGCTCGGCTGTCCCGTTATCGACACCGTTTCGACCTCGGCTGACGGACTTTCCGCTGTAATAAACGCAGCCGTTGAAAGGACAGGTCATCGCCAGAGCGCGCCTTACGTTCAGGGCAATATTGATCTCACAAACAAATCCGCAGTTGAAGCCGCCGACCGCAAACGATATGAATTTGTAAATAATATCGTCAAGGAGGTCGAAAAGCGCAAGATACTTACAAAGGATAAAAATACAGGAGACGCTATCGACGCCGTTATTACCAATAAAATCGTAGGAATACCGATCTTCGCCGCAGTAATGTGGCTCGTTTTCCAGATCTCTCAGGTCTGGGTAGGTCCGTTTATTGCCGATACTCTCGTTGCATGGCTCGAGACCTTTCAGAGTTGGGTCGGCGGACTTCTTGAAAACGCCTCTCCCCTGCTCTCCGCGCTTCTTGTTGACGGAATAATCGGCGGTGTTATCGCAGTTCTGGGATTCCTCCCGCTCGTTATGATAATGTACTTCCTTATCGCCATTCTCGAGGATTGCGGATATATGTCAAGAGCGGCAGTCGTACTTGACCCTATATTCAAAAAAGTCGGACTTTCGGGAAAATCCGTTATCCCCTTTGTTATTACCGTCGGCTGTGCCGTTCCCGGAATCATGGCAAGCCGTACTATCCGCAACGAGCGTGAAAGACGAGCGACCGCCATGCTTTCTCCGTTCATGCCCTGCGGAGCAAAAATTCCCGTAATAGCTCTTTTTGCCGGAGCTTTCTTTGACAATGCAGGCTGGGTGAGCTGGGTAATGTACCTTTCAGGAATCGCCCTTATTTTCCTCGGCGCACTTCTTGTCAACCTTGTGACCGGCTACAGGGCAAGAAAATCATTCTTCATAATAGAACTTCCCGAATATAAATTCCCCTCCATTTGGGGAGCTTTCAAGTCCATGTGCGGCAGAGGATGGGCTTACATAGTTAAAGCCGCAACTATCATTCTTCTCTGCAACACGGCGGTACAGATAATGCAGACGTTTGACTGGTCATTCCATGTTGCCGAGGAAGCCGATCAATCTATCCTCGCATCTATCGCAAGTCCGTTCGCATACCTCCTTGTACCGATAGTAGGCGTACTCAGCTGGCAGTTGGCGGCTGCGGCAGTCACGGGCTTTATCGCTAAAGAAAACGTTGTCGGCACGCTTGCAGTATGCTTTGTAGGACTTGACAATCTCATTGATACCGAAGAACTTGCACTTATGGAGGGCGCAGGCGAAAGCGTTGCATCGGTAATGGCTATCACAAAAGTTGCGGCGCTGGCATACCTTATGTTCAACCTTTATTCGCCGCCCTGCTTTGCGGCTATCGGCGCTATGAACGCTGAAATGAAGAGCGCAAAATGGCTTTTGGGCGGAATCGGACTTCAGCTCAGCGTCGGATATACCGTCGCATACCTTGTATACACGATCGGTACGCTTATCACAGCTCCGTCAACTCTCAATGTCGGCGCAGCTCTGGCAGGACTTGCCGCCGTTATCGTAATGGTATCTATTATTGGAACGCTTATTGCGAGATCCAACAAGAGCATTAAGTCAGAATACGCATTATCTGCGGTAAAATAAGTTATGGAAGATATTATAATTATTTTAATAGCGGCGGCGATCATCGCAGCTATCGTTGCCTACCTTGTACGTGCAAAAAAGCGTGACGAAACATGTATCGGCTGTCCGTATGCCAAGAAATGCAGCGGAAAATGCAGCGGCGAACACAAAAAAGAATGACCACAAAAAGCAGCTCTTTTGAGCTGCTTTTTTTGACATCAGACCTCCTCGGAAACTATAGTAATCCTACTTGAAATTAGAACAAGTTCACTGATAAAAATTATCCATAGCTGCGTTGTCATTGTCGCCGTACGACAGTACGCTTTCCTCCTCCGCCTTGCTATGAAAAGTTTTTATTCAGTTCCTTTTGTCCAAATCTCAAGTAGGATTACTATAAAAATTGATTTGCGTGTTTATTTTTCTGCAAGTCTTTACTTTTTAAACAAAATATGCTATAATAAGTTCGATATATTTTTCAGGGGGTACGCCATGAATAATTCGCCAAAAGAGATACTTCGATTCGTCGAAGAAAACGATGTTAAATTTATACGCCTTACTTTCTGCGATATTTTCGGCAACCTTAAAAATATCGCCGTTATGCCAAACGAACTCGAACAGGCATTCTCATACGGAATACCCTTTGACGCCGTAAAATTTGACAGCTCCTGTCCGGAGCTTCTTCTCGTTCCGGACGTCTCCACCCTCTCGGTTCTGCCATGGCGACCAAAGTCGGGCAGAGTCGTGCGCTTTTTCTGTTCGCTCAAGTCCCCCGACGGCTCGGATTACTCCGCCGACATGCGCACAGACCTCGTCAACTTTATAAACGATCTCCGCCTCAGAGGTTTTTCCTGCGAAGTAAGCACACGCTGCGAATTTTACCTTTTTGATCTGGACGATAAAGGCGCTCCCACAAAGCTCCCCCACGATAACGGCGGCTATCTTGACGTTGCGCCATTGGATAAATGCGAGAACATCCGCCGGGAGATCTGCCTTTCCCTTGAAGAAATGGGGCTGAACCCGAAAAGCTCCTGCCATAAGCACGGACCGGGTCAGAACGAGATAGATTTTCGCGCCAACGACCCCGTAAACGCCGCCGATGATATGGTACATTACAAGACCGTTGTAAAATCTATCGCCGCACAATGCGGACTTTTGGCGTCCTTTATGCCTATGCCCCTTAAAGACGGACATGGAAGCGCACTGAATATTTCTCTGAGCGTTAAGAAAAACGGCGAACACATTTTCGGCAGCTCTCTTGAAAACATATCTCGCGAGGGAAAATGCTTTATATCGGGAATACTGCGCAGAATCGGCGAAATGACGGCGTTTCTGAACCCTACGTCAAACTCCTACAGACGTTTCGGCGTTGGGTACGCTCCGCAGTATGCGAACCTGTCCGATCACAGCCTTTCACCTCTTGTACGTATACCCACCGCTTCGGGAACTCCGCCTCGTATCGAGCTTCGTTCCGCAGATGCCGCATGCAACCCGTATATCGCCTTTAAGCTTATCTTAGCGGCGGGAATAGAGGGTATCGTCAGCGGCGATCATACCCTCCTTGAAAGCTGCGGCGATGCTCCGAACAAGCTTCCTCAAAGTCTCGCAGAAGCTATCGGAACTGCGAAAAACAGCGAATTTATCAGACGTACCCTGCCTGAAAAGGTCACGGACGGTATCCTTGAACGCCTTGATCTTCAGCTCCGCCGCTTGGAGAAAAGCCGCTCGCCCGAGGAGTTTGAAGATACGGTCTACTTTCCGTATATTTAAGGGGCAGCCATGTACAGAGCTTTTATCATTTCCCGTCCCGATCAGACCGCCGATACTGTCCGCCGAACTCTGCAAAGTCTCGGCTTTGACAGCATATCCGAAGCCTCCGCAGGCGGTGAAGCGCGGCGTATCATAAGAAGCGAAAATCCTCCCGAACTTATCATAATCAACGCCCCTCTGCCCGATGAATTCGGGATAGAGCTTGCCGAAGCCGCCGCCGAAGCAAATGCCAAAACAATACTTCTTTGCAGCGGAAATATTGCCGACGAACTTTCGGACAGGCTTTCGGCATATGACGTTCTCGTCCTTTCAAAGCCCGTTGACCGTGACGTTCTTCGCAGCGGAATACGTCTGCTTGAAGCCGATGCTGCGCCGTTTTCCGATATTGAGGAATCAGACGAGGTACTCCGCAGAATAGGCGACATCAGGCTGATAAACAAGGCGAAATCGGCTCTTATGAAGTATCTTCGCTTTACCGAACCGCAGGCGCACCGTTATATCGAAAAGCAGGCAATGAACAACCGCTGCACAAGGCGTGAAGCGGCAGAAAAAATAATCACGGATATTTTATAAAATAAGAGAACGCCCTAACTTGCAGGGCGTTCCCTTGATTTTATTGATCAGCCGAAGAAGAAATAGTACCTGTTATAACAAGCGTACTTGTTCCGGGCTGTACCGCCCATGCGCCTGTTGTTTCGTCCTGACTGAACGTTGCGGCAGGGACGGTGATACGTCCGTCTAACGATGTGAACTCGCCGTTTGCTGCGCTGTACGTGTAATCAGTACCGCTTACCCACGGAGCGCCGTTGAACGTTACGGAAGAAATATTCAGCACAGGGTCAAAGGTATCTCTGAATATTACGTTGTCGCCTGCGTCCGCCGCCGTACTGCCGTAATTCTGGATAGTAAAGGTATAAGTGACAGTTCCGTTTTCGGACACTACCAGCGGATCGAGAGATTTGCTGATAGTAAGATTTGCGTCCGTATTGTGATTAATGGTTTCCTCGGCGGTAACAGGATTTACAAGACCGCCGCCCGTTACTGTTGCTGTATTCGTAATTGAAGAAGTTCCGCCCACAGGCGCAAACTGGTTCGGACGGGCAGTATAGATAATTATGGCGTTGCCGTTTGCCGGAACTCGTATTCCCTCAAAGGTGAGCGGTTCTTCCGCCGAGACCTCGGGGTCGGTCTGCTTAACGCCGTTTACATAATAATTCACCGTGCCTGCAACATAAGTCAGCGGAACTACCTCCGTTGCACTGTTTGGCAGGGTATATCTGCCTAAATCGTCCGTGACCGTAAGGTCTGTAAAATCGGTATCGCCGCTGTTTACCATACTTATGACATAAGTTATATCTCCCGTACCCGTATAGGTATCGGAAACGGCATTTTTATCTGCTGACAGGGTCGCAACTATCTCGCCTGCCGTTATATTTGAACCGGTCACGTTTCCGTTATAGGAAAGCGTAGCCTGATTATAAAAGACTGCCATATTCAGTCCCCCTAACGTAGATCAATTGCAGCTTTTCCGCTGCTTTTATATAATATGTATATCGCAGACAAAAAGTTAAAAAACCCCTTTTATTTTTTTCAATAATATGATATAATATATTCACAGTTTACAACTTAAGGTATTATTTTTCCTTTATTAAAGGCACGGTGTACCATGTTCTTAATAAGGGAACGCCCTCTCTTGCAGGGCGTTCCCTCTTTCAAAACAGTACGTTGGACTGTTTTGAAATTCACCCTTTGCGGAGCGCTTAAACGATTTGTGGGACGCTGTCCCACACCCTGCCAGAGGCGCTGCCTCTGGACTCCGCCAAAGGGACACCGTCCCTTTGGAATCCCAATGTTAGTTTACTTAAATAATAATAATTTTTCGGGAGGTTGAAATGAAAAATCAACAACTCAGATATACGCAATATTCAAAAGAAAAATATCTCACCGCCTTTCTTCTCGGCTTTGTGACCCTGCTGACAGTGATGATACCCGTAATGATATGCGATAAAGGCTATTTCATCTATTACGGCGACTTCAACGCACAGCAGATACCTTTCTACAACCTTGCAAACGACGCCGTCCGAAACGGACAATTCGGCTGGAACTGGTACACCGATCTCGGCTCCGATCTTATGATCTCCTATTCATTCTATCTTATAGCAAGTCCGTTTTTTTGGCTTACAACGATACTTCCCCGTGTGTTGGTCAGCTACTCCCTGCCCGTACTTCTTGCGCTGAAACACGGATTTGCTTCTTTGACCGCATATATTTACATCAGAAGATTTGTACGCTCCAAAGAAGCGGCTCTCACAGGCGCAATGCTTTACGCCTATTCGGGATTTCAGGTTTTCAACATCTTTTTCAATCACTTTCAGGACGTGACCGCTTTCTTCCCCCTTATGCTCATTGCTATGGAGGAAAACATCTGCAACCGCCGCAGAGGTTGGTTCGCCGTTATCGTGGCGTTTATGGCGGCTCTTAATTACTATTTTTTCACGGGACAAGCCGTTTTCCTCATTCTCTATTTCTTCATGAGAATGCCGTGCCGCGATTTCCCCGTTACCTTCAGAAAATTTCTCGGTCTGTTTGCCGAAGCCGTCATCGGTACGGCTATAGCGGGATTTATCCTGCTCCCCTCGGCTCTCGGAATTTTGGAAAATTACCGTGTAAGTCAGCGTCTGTACGGTGACAGGTATATTTTCTACAGCGAGGATTCCCGTGTCATGAGGATAATACAGACATTCTTCCTGCCGTCCGACATTCCTGCACGTCCGAACCTTTTCAAGAGCGACGGCGCAAAATGGTCGTCCGTAGGCGGATATATGCCGCTTTTCTCAATGCTGGGCGTTATAACGTTCATGCGGACAAGAAAAAAACACTGGGCGGCAAGGCTGTCGTGGATATGTATATTCTGCTCGTTTATCCCGATCCTCAACAGCATGTTCTACACGTTCAATTCCTCATACTACGCACGGTGGTTTTACATGCCGATCCTGATTTTTGCTATGATGACCGCACAGACACTTGACGACGAGGACGCCGACTTCAAGCCCGCCGTTATCATTACTGCCGCCGTTATGGTATTTTTCGGTCTTATATCGTTCATTCCTGAAAAAAAGGACGACAAGCTAAGCTGGTTCACTCTGCCGTATGATTTCGGCTATTTCTGGCTGACATTCGGGATCGCCGCAGCAATGCTTTTCTTTGCCGTATATATCCTGCACCGAAAGAAAAAAGGGCTTTTCTACGAAAAGCTCATGGTTTTCTCAACAGCCGCCGCAAGCCTTGTTTGCGTGCTGTGTACGGTACTTTACGGCGCAGTAACTCCTGAGTCCGCCCATGATTATATTGACAAAGCTATAAACGGCGGTGACGGCGTTTATGAAGAAGTTTCGGAGGATAATTTTTTCCGGATAGATATATCCGAAAACTGCGACAACTATCCCATGCTGTGGAAGCTTCCCAATATGAGGGCGTTTCAGAGCGTTGTGACGACCTCTATAATGGATTTTTACGATTCAATAGGCGTTCAGCGGGACGTTGCGTCACGTGCGGACGTTACCCACTACACCCTCAGAGGTCTTTTCTCCGTAAAATATTTTTACCGCGAAAAGGTTGACGGGTATACCTATGAGGAGCTTAAGTCGGGAAAGGTCGCATCGGACGACAGCGAAACCTCCGATAAAAACGGCGTTAAGGCTTCACGGATAGACATTACCAAGGAACTTCCCGGCTTTGAATACGTCGGCTCAAACGACAAATTTGAGATCTACGAAAATACTCTGTATATCCCCATGGGATTCGGATACGATACGTTCGTTTCCGAAAAAAATGCCGAGGAAAAGGGAAAAAATACCCGTGAAAAAGTCCTCATGAAGGCGCTTATCCTTAACGATGAACAGATAGAGAAATATTCCGATATTATGACGGAAGCAGACCCGACGATCTTCGGCTCAAATAAAGACGACTACATCAGAGCATGTCTGCAAAAGCGCAGGAACTGTTCCGACAGCTTCACATTCGATTCAAAGGGATTCCAGTCCAAAATAACTCTCGATAAGCCGCAGCTCGTATTTTTCAGCGTTCCCTACAGCAAGGGCTGGACAGCCGAGGTCAACGGTCAGTCCGCCGATGTTGAACGGGTATCATACGGCTTTATGGCAGTAAAAGCCGAGGCGGGTACGAACGCTATCGCTTTCCATTACACGACCCCCGGACTTAAAACAGGTCTTATAATTTCAGCAGGCGGACTTACAGCGCTTATCGTTCTGCTGATAATATGCCGTTTTACCGACAAGAAACAAAAATTCAACAAAATATCCCACAGCTATGATTATGATTCATGCCAAAAGATAACAGCCGCAGAGGTTTACACCCGAAGCTGCGCAAAGAATAAGGAGGAAAAGTAAATGCACCTTGACGAAAAAACAATCAAAAGCGAAGTTATATACGAGGGAAAGATATTCACCATAACCCACGATACGGCTCTGCTCGAAAACGGCAGTACGGCTGTCCGTGACATTCTCCTGCACCACGGCGGAGTATGCGTAATTCCCGTGACGGAGGAAAACGAAATTTTCCTTGTAAAGCAGTACCGCTATCCATTTCACACTGTTACAAGAGAAGTTCCTGCCGGCAAGCTCGAAAAGGGAGAAAACCACCTCGAATGCGGAAAACGTGAGCTTATGGAGGAAACGGGCTATATCTGCGAGGAAATGATATACCTCGGCGAAATGCTGCCCACCCCTGCGTACAATTCCGAAATAACCTACATGTACCTTGCCAAAGGTTTGAAATTCAGCCGTCAGAACCTCGACCCGGACGAATTTCTCGATGTGGAGAAAATTCCCCTTGCCGACGCTGTAAAGCTTGTTATGGACGGAACTATCCGCGACGGAAAAACACAGATCGCCGTCCTTAAAGCCGCAAGAATGCTTAACGTTTAAAATATACACTTCAGTCTGCCAAATGTCGTCAGCTTAAGCAGGGGGACTCCGTCCCCCTGCACCCCCTGCCAAAGGGGTGACCCCTTTGGAATCTCAGTTGTCGTAAATTTACCTGTATAAAGCCGCCTTATTTATTTGTAAATTTAAGTTCACATGGCTTTATACAGGTAAATTTACGATATTGGGTTCTAAGAGCTACCTCTCTGGCAAGAATGAACGGTAACAAAATTCTCTTAAGTTGTTGACAGTGATAATAAAAGACCTGCTCCCAAATAATGGAGCAGGTCTTTTTGGTAACAAGTTTAATTATTCAGCCTCTTTAACGTCAGAAGCCTCTGCCGATTCAATTGTCGCAGCATATGTAGCCTCTACAGCTGCCTCGTAAGCGTTTGCCGCTTCATCCTCGGCCGCCATAAGAGCCGCCTGACGCTCATAAGCCTCAAGAATACTCTCCTCAATAATCTTTCTTGCATCGGGTGAAATAGGATGAACGATGTCACGGAAAATTCCGTTTTCATCCCTTCTGCTGGGCATTGCAACAAATAATCTTTCATCGCCCTGAACTACTTTGATGTCATGTACCGCAAGCATATCGTCAATTGTTATCGACACTACGGCGCGAAGTCTGCCTCCTGACATCAGCTTTCTGATTTTTACGTCTGTGATCTGCATTATGAAAAACCTCCTTATGACTTGACATATATTATAATACTCCAATTTCTCGATCGCTCCAAAAACGACCTTACTCCACATATATGCCTAAATTATATTATAACTCATATTTCGGAAAAAATCAATACATTTTTTCAAAAAATTCACGTATTTTGCAAATTGTCGCTCGATTCAGCCTTAAAGGTAAAAATAATTGCAAAAAACTCGTTAATTTCCGTCATATTTTTCCTTTTTCCCTATTGAAATAATTTGAAAAATATAGTATAATAATAGAATAGGATTATTATGCGCTGTTTACAACAGCGGCGAGTATATCTTGCAATCCTGAAAAACGGCATCAGCAATAAAAGGAACGGTGATATAATTGGACAGAAATATACTGAACGGAAAAAAACATATCCATTTCATCGGTATCGGCGGCTCGGGAATGTACCCACTCGCTCAGATACTTCACGGTCAGGGCTTCTATCTTACGGGCTCGGACAATAACGAAACTGAAACTCTCGATGCGGTAAGAAGCATGGGTATTCCCGTGTTTATCGGACAGAGAGCGGAAAATATAGAGGGTGCGGACTTAATAGTCCACACCGCCGCCATCATGGCTGACAATCCCGAGCTTATCGCCGCAAAAGCAAGCGGCGTGCCTGTACTTGAACGTGCTGACCTGCTCGGTATCGTGACCGACCGATACGACAGGGCGATCTGCGTTTCAGGAACTCACGGCAAGACCTCCACTACGTCGATGATAACTCAGATAATGTGTACCGCAGGCATCGACATTTCTGCGTATATTGGCGGAAAACTCCCCTGCATAGGCGGAAGCGGAAAAGCGGGAACAAGCGATATACTCGTTTGTGAATCCTGCGAATTTGAAGATCACTTTCTCAAATTTTCCCCCGATATTTCGGTAGTTCTCAACATTGACGCCGATCATCTTGACTACTTCGGAACTCTCGAAAACATCGTCAAATCATTTAATAAATTTAATCAAAAAACTTCAAAATGTATTATCATCAACGGTTCGGACGAAAATTCCATGAGATCATTGGAAGGCGTTGGAGGCAAGGAAATAATTACCTTCGGCAGCACGGCGGACTGCGACTACTACCCCGAAAATATCAGCCACAACGGTCTGCTTACCTCGTATGACGCCGTATATAAAGGCGAAAATCTTGGCAGGATAACGCTCCATGTAGCGGGTATCCACAATGTAATGAACTCTTTGGCGGCTGTTGCTGCCGCAAGATACTGCGGCGTTGACTTTGAATATATCGCTAAGGGACTTGAAGGATTCAGGGGCGCAAAACGCCGTTTCGATAAGCTTGGCGAAGTCAACGGAATTACCGTCGTGGACGATTACGCCCACCACCCGACCGAACTCGAAGCCACCCTCAATGCGGCTATGGAAATGAATTTCCGCAAGGTATGGGCGATATTCCAGCCCTTTACTTTCAGCCGCACAAGCCTGCTCCTCGACGACTTCGCACGAGTTCTGCAGATCCCCGACTATACCCTGCTCACCGATATTATGGGAAGCCGTGAAAAAAATACCTACGGCATTTTCACACGTCATTTGGCGGAAAAAATACCCGGCTGTATCTGGTTTCCGCAGGACGAGACTGCCGAATGGACGGACGAACGAAAATACTTTAACTTCGGACAGATATGCGATCACGTATGCGAAAACGCCCGATCGGGCGATCTCGTAATAACTCTCGGCTGCGGCGACGCCTATAAGATAGCTAAAATGATCCTTAAAAAGCTTTCGGAAAAATAATAAATAATAAAGATAAATAAATAAAAAGAAAGGAAACAAAAATGCTTAACGATGTAAAAGTTATAATCTGCGGAAAGGAATACAAGCTCCGCACTGCCGAATCCCCCAACTACGTGTTTTCCCTCGCCCGTTCTTTAGAAGCAAAGATAAGCGAGCATATGAATTCTGGCAGCGGAACTTCTCCGTATACGGCAGCTATCATGGTCGCTCTCAGCGTACTCGACGATCTCAACAAAGCCAATCAGCGGCTTGAAAACATTCGCACTCAGACTAAAGAATACGTTGACGAAGCAGGCAAAAACCGTATCGAGCGCGATTCCGCACAAAAAGAAATAGAAGCCCTTAAAGCGAAAATAGTTCAGCTGGAAAATATGGTAAAGCTGAAACAGCTCAAGGAAAGCATTGAATGAAACGACCCGAGATACTTGCTCCCGCAGGCGGCATGGAAGCTCTGACCGCCGCCCTTAGAACAGGCGCAGACGCCGTTTATGCAGGCGGAAAAAATTTCTCGGCAAGAAACAACGCCGCAAATTTCAGCAATGAAGAGCTTGCGGAAGCAGTACGGCTCTGCCATATCCATAACGCCAAGCTGTACCTTGCGGTAAATACAATAATATCAGACACAGAAGCGGAGGGATTCTGCCGCTTCATAAAATTTGCAGCCGAAACAGGCGTAGACGGCTACATAGTACAGGATATAGGGGCGGCGCACATTATACGTTCAGCCGTTCCGAACGCTGTACTGCACGGCTCTACCCAGCTCTCCGTACATACGGTTTCGGGAGTGAGACTTCTGAAAAGCATGGGATTTGAACGTGCCGTCCCAGCCCGTGAGCTGTCCGCAGATACGCTGAAAAAGATCTGTCGGGAAGATATAGAGGTCGAGGTCTTTGTACATGGCGCATTGTGCATGTCCGTTTCGGGACAATGCTACATGTCCGCCATGATTGGCTCGCGGTCGGCAAACCGAGGCTGCTGCGGTCAGGCATGTCGTCTGCCTTTCTCTGCTGCGGAAAACAAAAGTTATTCGGCGCTTTCCCTTAAAGACCTGTCGCTTCTCGGAAGTACGGACGAACTGTGCCGTATCGGCATTGATTCGCTGAAAATCGAGGGTCGCATGAAACGTCCCGAATACATCGCCGCTGCCGTTACGGAACTGCAAAAGGCTCTTGACGGCAATTCTCCCGATATGCAGACGCTTCGTGGTATTTTTTCCCGAAGCGGCTTCACAGACGGCTATTTTTCGGGTAAAAGGCAGGATATGTTCGGAGTTCGGGAAAAAGACGACGTAATTGCCGCACGTGAGATGATCCCGAAACTCCATGAGCTTTACCGCCGTGAAAAAACAGTTTTCACCGTTGACTTCCATGCCGAGATACTCACGGACAAGCCCATGAAAATAACGGCGCGTATCGGCGATATTTCCGCAGAAGTCACAGGAAATATCCCAGATATGGCAAGAAACGCTCCGACTGATGCCGAAACCGTAAAAAAACAGCTTTCAAAGCTCGGCGATACGGTTTTTAAGTGCGGAAATATCACAGTCAATATTGACAATGGTCTTTTCGTCCCTACAGGCAGACTTAACGAACTCAGACGACTTGCCGCAGATAAGCTTACCGAAAAGATCATTCAGGCAAATAAACCCGAATATGAAATAAGCTCTTATACTCCCGAAATATCGGGAAAAAATATCCGCCGAACCTTTGATACGCTCCCGATCCGCACATTCTGCCGCACTGAGGAACAGGCAGAAGCGGCGGCTGAGCTTTCGGAATATGTGATCGTTCCCGAAAGCGTTATAACCCTTCAGACCACGGAGCGCATTCCCCAAAGCCGCATAATTATTTCCCCTCCGAGATTTATTGCAGACGAGGAAAAAACCGTTTCACGCCTTTCGGAGCTAAGGGAACTCGGCTTTGAGCGGCTTTTGTGCCATACGCTCGATACTGCCGCAATAGGAAAAGCTCTCGGATTTAAGCTCCACGGCAGCTTCACAATGAACATGTTCAACTCGTTTTCGGCGGAATGTCTGCGTAAGCTCGGCTTTGAGGACTGCATTGCTTCTACGGAAATGACCGTAACCCAGCTCAATGCACTTTCAACGGATATGCCTGTCGGGGCAGTTATATACGGTCGGCTTCCGCTTATGCTCACCCGAAACTGCCCTATAAAAAATGAGGTCGGCTGCCGGAACTGCACGGGACGTCTTACCGACAGAACGACAAGAAGTTTCCCCGTTGCCTGCTCCAAAGACTATGTTGAAACGCTGAACTCCGATATTCTCTATATGGGCGATCGGCTTTCGGAAATGAAAAACATATCATTCGGCGCAGTTCTGCTCAACGAGGAAAACGCAGCGGAAACAAAGTCGGCGGTTTCCTGCAAGAAACCCGATTCCGCCATTACCCGCGGACTTTATTACAGAGGAGTTTTGTAAACATATGAAGCTTACATTTAAAAAGATAAACGAAAACGCCGTTATTCCGACACGGGCAACTCCGTCAAGCGCAGGTCTCGATATTTACGCATGTCTTGACGAACCCGCTGATATTGCTCCGGGTGAAATAAAAATGATACCTACGGGCTTATCCGCAATGGCTGACAGCGACGATGTTGTTATGCTGATCTATCCCCGTTCGGGACTTTCCTCAAAATACGGCGTATCCTTGGCAAACTGCGTTGGCGTAGTTGACAGCGACTACAGGGGAGCATGGTTCATTCCGCTTATCAATCACGGAAAACAGACGTTTACCGTGGAAAACGGAATGAGGATAGCTCAGCTTATCCCGACTAAGGCGCTTTTCCCCGAAATTGAGGTCAGCGATACGCTTACCGAAACCGAACGAGGCAGCAGAGGTTTCGGCTCATCGGGAATATAATAATTTCTTAGACAAGAAAAAATAAAGGAGATAAACAATGAAACGAGCGATCTACATGATCTTTCTTATAGGCTGCGCTTCAATTTTAGGCAACCTTCTGGGAAATATGGTTATAGGTACGGAAGGCTTGAACTGGCTCAGCTATTCAAAAAAATTCGGTTTCGATCCGGGAACCTTTGATTTTTTTGATGTGTTCAACGTAACCTTCGGATTCCATTTTTCCATAAATATCGCCCAGCTTATACTTATAATCGCCGCAATAATCATTTACACCAAGACAGCTCCTAAAATTTTCACCAGTTGATTTGCAGGAAATATTTTTCTGAAAATTCCATTGTCTAATCCCTTTATTGGTGATATAATAACTATAGATTATTTTAAGGAGCTTCGTAATGTTTACAAAAGATATTGGTATAGATTTAGGAACAGCAAACACCCTTGTATACCTTCGCGGCAAAGGTATCATCATAAGAGAACCGTCCGTTGTCGCCGTTAATACCAGAACCGACAAAACCAGATACGTCGGCATGGAGGCGAAAGAGGTCATCGGACGCACGCCCGGCTCTATCGTTGCAGTACGTCCCTTGAAGGACGGCGTAATAGCAGATTTTGACATTGCCACAACTATGCTTCAGGAATTCATAAAAAAGGCTTTAAGGGGTACAATACTCACAAAGGCTAATGTTATAATATGTATTCCCTCGGGCGTTACCGCCGTAGAAAGACGCGCTGTCCGTGAATCCTGCAAAAAAGCGGGCGCGAACAACGTCCTTATTATCGAAGAACCTATGGCGGCGGCAATAGGCGCAGGTCTGCCGACAAATACCCCCTCCGGCAGCATGATAATCGACATCGGAGGAGGAACAAGCGAAGTGGCGGTCATTTCACTCGGCGGAATAGTTTCGTCACGCTCTATAAGATGTGCCGGAGACGAGTTCGACGCCTCGATAATCAACTACATCAAGAAAAAATACAATCTTCTTATCGGCGAAAGGACTGCCGAAAATATCAAAATAGAGATAGGCTCGGCTTTCCCGGGAGAAAAAGAGGACACAATGGAAATAAAGGGAAGAAATCTTCTCAACGGTCTCCCCGAAAACGTCACCGTGAACTCTGCCGAAATAAGAGACGCCCTTGTAGAACCGCTTGCCAAAGTCATTGACGCTGTAAAGGCTACTCTGGAGGAAACTCCGCCTGAGCTTTCTGCGGACATCATAGACCACGGAATTACGCTTGCAGGCGGCGGAGCGCTTTTAAGGGGTCTTGATAAGCTTATTTCAAGAGAAACGGGAATGCCCGTATATATCGCCGAATATCCCCTTGACTGCGTTGCGGAGGGAACAGGAAAAATCCTCGAAAACATCAGCGATTATCAGGACGCTCTTACCGAAAACGTCAAGTATTACTAAGGAGGCTGCTTAATGGGCGAATTTTTAAAAAGCACACGTTTCAAAGTCCTGCTTGCATTTCTCGCCTTTCTTGTGGGAATTATGATATATTCCGTCACCAAGGGCGGTTACTCTCTGTCGGGAGTTTCCTTTATAAATACGATAACCAAGCCGTTTCGGTACATTTCCAACAGCATTTCCATGAAAATCGAAAAAAACGCCGACAGCATTAACAATGCCGACGCTTACTACGAGGAAAATCAGGAGCTTAAAAGACAGATAGGAGAGCTTAACAAAAAGCTTACCGACTACGACGACCTTGTTGCCGAAGTCGAGGAGCTTCGCAAGCTTGTGGTGATCAAGGAAGAACATCCCGATAATATTTTCTCTCAGCCTGCGGAGGTAATGGGTTATATTGCAAACGACCCGTTTAAGGGCTTTACTATCGACCGTGGATATGCCGACGACATCGAACCTTATTCCCCCGTTATCACGCCCGAGGGCATCGTTGGGATAGTTATCGACGTTTCACAGCACAGCTCGACTGTACGGACTCTGCTTTCCCCCGATCTGTCAATTGCGGCAATATGCTCGTCCACCAACACCGACTTCGGAATTATCGAGGGTACGGTAATTACGGCGGAAAACGGCATGACAAAGCTTACGCACCTTGACAAGAATCACCAGATAAAAAAAGGCGACCTTATGATAACCTCGGGAAGCAGCGGACTTTTCCCAAAAGACCATGCTATCGGAACAGTTACAAAAACAGGTATAGAGGCAAACGGTCTCTCTGCATACGCTGAAATAGAGCCGTGCGCCGACATTTCCCGACTGCGCTCGGTATTCGTTATCACAGATTTCGACGGCAAGAACGACTCAAATAAGGAGGACACCGATGAGGATAAAGACAACTCGTGAAAAGCGGATCCTCTACTTTAAAACGGCGCTCCGCTGGATAATATATTATCTTATAATATTTTCAAGCTTTATCATTATGACCTCGGGTTCATGGAAAAAACCCGTGCTTTTAGTCCCTGTGGCTCTGTGCATAGCCATAAACAACGATATAATGGCGTCTGCGTATACGGGAGCGTTCTGCGGACTGCTTATAGACGTTGCCTGCGGACGGCTTGTGGGTTATAACGCGGTACTGCTGACCGTTTTCTGCGTTGCCTCCACTTTGATTTTTGAACTGTATCTTCGGAGAAAATTTATTAACTTTATAGTCATTTCGGCGGCGGCGGCGTTTTTACAGTGCTGGCTCGATTACAAGTTCTTCTACGAAATATGGGGATTTGCGGACGTTGAACGGATATTCAGGAACACTACTCTTAAGGTCTGGGGCTATACCGTTATTTCCTCCGTTTTTATCTATATATTGTTTAAAATAATCAACAATTGGCTTATGCCAAAAGAGCATCTGACCATTGAAGAAGTTATACGCACAAGTCAGGGGGCATAAATGAAATCCATTTCCGATACAATCAAATCTATCGTTATTGTGGCTCTTGTCATTTGTCTGGGCGTTCTGTCGTCCATGAAGCTTATGAAGCTCCAGATAGTCGAAGGCGATGAAGCGGCGGCGTCTCCAAGATATGACAGCAAAGCGACCACCTTCAAGCGTGAGGTCACGCCTACCAGAGGAGAAATTCTCGATTACAAGGGCAACGTCATAATCGGAAACAATTCCCGCATAGATATTGTTCTGCAATACGCTTTCTTTCCCGAGGATCTTCAGGAGGGCAACGAGATACTTCTCAGAATATACAATGAGCTTGCGGAAAAAGAGTATATTTTCGAGGAGGTTCTCCCCATAAGCGTTTCTTATCCCTACGCTTACACTCAGGACGATACGTCAGACGTTACCGAACGACTGAACCTCAACGTTTACGCTACTGCGGAAAACTGCATTGATAAGCTTATTTCCGACTACAAGATCTCCGACGACTACACTCAGGAGGAAAAAAGAATTATCGCAGGTCTGCGATACGCTATGCTTGCCAAGGATTTTTCCTACAACAACGATCTGATTCTTGCGAAAAATGTTAATAGATTTACCGTTATAAAATTGAAAGAGCTTAGCAACGTTCTCAAAGGCGTTGAGG
This sequence comes from uncultured Ruminococcus sp., assembly GCA_947627275.1. Taxonomy (GTDB): domain Bacteria; phylum Bacillota; class Clostridia; order Oscillospirales; family Ruminococcaceae; genus Ruminococcus. The sequence goes on from CANQVK010000016.1 coordinate 20,789, forward strand.
CAGTCGAAGCGGCTGACCGTGAAATAGTACGGGGCGATATTCTCCCCCACGAGATCGGTATGGTAGGCCCTATTTACGCCGAGGAATACGAAGAGCTGAAAGAAAAGGGCTACGCCATGAACGATCAGGTCGGAAAAAACGGCATTGAATACGCTATGGAATCCGAGCTTCGGGGCAAAAGCGGCGAAGAAGAAGTAACGATACTTGACGGCTCTATTGTGGATATTCGCACTCTCGACGAAACTGTTCCGGGACAGACTGTAAAGCTGACCGTTGACGGAGCTTTTCAGGTAAAGCTTCAGGGAGTGCTTGATAACTTCCTTGACCGTTTCGGCTACTTCAACGGCAGAAAGGTCGAAAAGGGAGCGCTGGTGGTTCTTGACGCAAAAACCGGAGCTGTAAGAGGTATGGCAACTGCTCCCACATATAATTTAAAGGACTTCGAGAAAGACTACGACAAGCTTTTAAATGCCGAAAATTCACCGATGTTCAACCGCTGTACATGGGGTCAATACCTCCCCGGCTCAACTTTCAAAACAGTAACCGCTACAGCAGGACTCAACGAGGGCGTTATCAACGGCGGAACATATTTCAACTGCACAGGCCCGAGAAGCTACAACTTCTACGGAAGTACGTATGGCTGTACAGGAACTCACAGCGGTATTGCCGTAAGACAGGCAATTCAGGTTTCCTGCAACATCTTTTTTTATGAGACTTCGAGGCTTCTTGGCATCGACAATATTACAAAATACGCCGAGCTGTACGGTCTCGGCTCGTCACTGGGTCTGGAAACCGGCGACGCTTCGGGTTTCCTCTGCAATCCCGAAACATTTGCGGAGAGAGGTCAGCCATGGTATATCGGCTACGTTATACAAGCAGGTATCGGAAATCAGGACTGCGGCTTCACTCCCCTACAGCTTGCGACCGTTGCAAACACTATCGCAAACCGCGGCGTGCGCTATAAGCCCTATCTGGTGGACAGCCTTTATACCTATGGTACAAAGGAAATGACCTCCAAAACCAAGCCGACGGTTGCGGAAACTATCGAGCTTAATAATGATTATGTTTACGACTACATCGTCGGCGGTATGATAGACGCTTCTTACAACGTCCCTGCTCCGTATTCGCTCACAGGACTGGGCTTTAACGTAGCGATAAAAACTGGTACTCCCCAGACCGATATGAACGATCTGAGCAAGCAGAACTCCGTATTTATCGGCTTCGCTCCGGCTGAAGACCCCGAGATCGCTTTTGCAGGCGTTATCGAGGGGGGCGAGTATTCCAAATATATGATAAGAGATATAATCAATGCGTACAGCGAATGCTTCGGCATCAACGGCTCTAAGCCCACAGCGGAAATGCCTCCCGAAGTCAGAGGCGGAACTACTGCTAAAACAACTACTTCCACCACGACTTCTAAAGGCAAATCAAAAAAGACCAAATCAACGGATACGGTAACTACAGCAGTTACAACAGAATAAAAAATCGCCGCCAATTATATGGCGGCTTTTTTATGTATCAGGTTCACTGTATTTATCAAGAAAATTATGAACTCCCTCGTTATCTTTATACGCTATAATAGTGTTCAGATTGACGTTTTCAACGCTTCGGAAAATATTTTTCTCCACCTGCGGATTGATTTTTTTCAGTTCGGCGATAAGAGCCTTTGTTTCCATTCGCTTTGACGCCGAATGCCCGTCCTCCCCGACATCTGAGCAAGTCTCGGTAAACTTGCAGGCGCACTGTATAAAATCAAGTTCATTGTAGCTGCACCAGCGCTTTATATCAGCCTCTCGTACAAGATACATGGGACGTATCAGTTCCATGCCCTCAAAATTGGTACTGTGCAGCTTCGGCATCATTGTCTGAACCTGTCCGCCGTATAACATTCCCATGAGGATCGTTTCGATAACGTCGTCAAAATGATGACCGAGAGCTATCTTATTGCACCCCAGCTCCTTTGCCTTGCTGTAGAGATAGCCACGCCGCATTCTTGCGCAGATATAGCAGGGATTTTTCTCGATATGTACCACCGACCCGAATATGTCCGACTCAAAAATATTTACGGGTATTGAAAGCTTCTCCGCATTTTCTTCGATCTTACGGCGATTTACCGCATTATACCCCGGATCCATCACCAAAAATTCCACCTCGAACGGAAACTTATCGTGACGCTTAAGCTCCTGAAAAAGCTTCGCCATAAGCATCGAATCCTTACCGCCCGAAATACACACGGCTATCTTATCCCCAGGCTGAACAAGCTCGTACTCGTTTATACCTTTGGTAAATTTGCACCATATGCTCTTTTTGAACTTCTTACGCAGACTAAGCTCCGCTTTTTCTGTAGTATTCCTTATTTCTTCCGCTGATGTATTCACAATATCCGCTCCGTATGTAACCCTCGAAAGCGAGGGCTTTTGCTATTTATTGATCTCCGACATCGGGTCAATATAATTTCCATTGTGGAGAATTTCGATATGAAGATGCGGAGACAATGCAGATTCTATGTCCGCTGTATCGCCCACCGTACCTATAATATCGCCGCTCACAAGCATATCTCCTGCCTGTACCGAAAGTCCGCTCGAAAGTCCGCAGTAACGGCTAACGTATCCGTTATGGTGGTCAAGCTCGACAGTTACGCCCCATACAGGGTCATTTGTGACCTCCATTATCTCACCGTTTGACACGGCATACACCTCGGCTCCGACCTCTGCGGCAATGTCCGCACCGTTATGAGTCTGCCATGAACCTGTAGTCGGATTCTTTACAAGCTCTCCTCCGCTGAAAATTCCTATAACATCGCCCATTTCAGCAAGAGGCGGCTTAACGTTTTCCATTTTTGTCACGCCTGCGGGTTCCGCGTCCTCGGGAACTTCCTCAACAACAGGCTCGGCAGGGTCGATCATTATCGCCTCGGCAGGCAAAGTGACCACAGGCGGAGCTGTTGCCGCCGGTTTTGGCGCAGACGTCACATTCGGCGCAGTAACACGATATGCCGGCGACGTTCCTTTGGGCAGGTCGTCTACACGTCTGTCAACTGCCGCTTCTGATTCTTCCTGTATTTTCTTGGCGGTAAAATCTTCTGTAAGCCTTTCGCCCTGATCGTAAGCAAAATAACATGCCGAGCCTACCATTACCGCACTTATCCCCAAAGCGGCGTAAAAGCCCTTTGAGCCTTTTTTGTTATCTGAAATTTTTTTCACGTATAACACCTCCGCTATTAGTATGAGTTTTTTCGGAGATGTTATTCGCGTTCTATGGAAATTTTTTTGAATTATTGATCATTGTCCGCAACTTAAACGGATATTTGTCTCCCTTTACTTCTTGTCAAATGGAGACTATTTGAACCAATGTCGTAACATTCTGCTCCGTTCGGGGCAGAATGTTACGAAAACTGAGATTCCAAAGGGGTCACCCCTTTGGCAGGGGGTGCAGGGGGACAGCGTCCCCCTGCTAAAGTTGTAGACAGTGATGAATTAGCATAAATTTAAAGAGCCGCAAGCTTTGCAAACTTATCCTTTAAAGCAGGATAGATCTCACGGTAAAGCTGATAATACTTTTCGTATTCGCCGACGTTTTTCTCATTTGGAGCCTGTATCTTATCGGTTTTGACTATCTCCGCACAAGCCTCGGGAACGCTGCTGTAAAGTCCCGCACCAACTGCGGCAAGGATTCCTGCGCCGAGCGCAGGACCTTCCTTTGAAGCCGCAGTCTTAACGCTGCTGTTGAACAGATCGGCAAGCATACTTCTCCACAGCGACGATGAACCTCCGCCGCCGCACGCCATCATATCGCTTACGTTCACGCCCATTTCACGGAAAACCTCAACGCAGTCCCTGAGCGAGTAAGTAACGCCCTCCATAACAGAGCGCAGCATGTCGCGGCGTGTGTGTATCGCTGAAAGTCCAAAGAAAACTCCTCTTGCATCGGGGTCAAGGTGCGGTGTGCGTTCACCCATGAGATAAGGCAGATACAAAAGACGATTTGCTCCGACGGGAACAGCCTCCGCCTGCTTATCCATAAGATAGTATTCGTCAACGCCCATGAGCCTTGCCGCCTCTTTTTCCGTCATGCAGAAATTGTCCCTGAACCACTTCAAGGAAAGACCCGCCCCCTGAGTAACGCCCATGACGTGCCACGTATTCGGCACAGCGGCACAGCAGGTATGCACACGTCCCTGCTTATCAATGGAGATACTTGACGTATGAGCGAAAACCACGCCCGAAGTACCGATAGTTGTGAACGCCTTTCCGTCCTCCACAACGCCTGTACCGACCGCAGCAGCCGCATTATCGCCTGCACCGCCGACTACAATAGTTCCCTCGCACAGACCAAGCTCCTCCGCCATTGCTCTTGTAAGCGTTCCTGTGACCTCGCAGGACTCGTAAACCCTGCCAAGCCAGTTTTTGTCAATCTCAAATGCGGACAGCAGTTCATCAGACCACTTTCTGTTCGGAACGTCAAGAAGCTGCATACCCGAAGCGTCTGAAACTTCCGCAGCGTATTCATGGGTAAGCACAAATCTAAGGTAATCCTTCGGAAGAAGAATGTGAGCGATCCTGCTGTAGACTTCGGGTTCATTGTTTTTTACCCAAAGAATTTTCGCAGCCGTCCAGCCTGTGAGAGCCGGATTTGCCGTTATTTCCACAAGCTTATCCCGTCCCACAATGCGGTTCATTTCTTCGACCTCGTAAGCAGTACGCTGATCGCACCATATAATGGATCTTCTCAGCACATTGTTATTCTTGTCAAGCAACACAAGTCCGTGCATCTGCCCTGAAATTCCGATACCCTTAACGTCCTCCTTTTTGACGCCGCTCTGAGCCATGACCGATTTTATGGTATTTACCATAGCGTTCGCCCAATCGGAAGGCTCTTGCTCCGCATAGCCGTTTTTCGGCTGATACAGTGGATATTCAATGGTTTTGGACGCTATAACGCTGCCCTTCTCGTCAAAAAGTACGGTTTTTGTTCCGCTTGTACCGCAGTCCACACCGATAACGTATGACATAATTTTTTCTCCATTCGTACAATATTTTAATCCACTAATTATACTATCCGCAAAAAAATATAAAACTATAGCAATCCAAGAAAAGTAGTATTTTCCCGAATTGCTATAACGGGAAAGCCTTACAGCCCTCCCATTAGTATACCCGAAATTGCTGTTAATGATTTAACGGCAATTTTGAATATAATATCTTAATTTAACCCCGAACATAACTTAAGTCAGCAGATTAACGGAAAACTTCCTCGAATCAATATCAAAGTAGTCCTCAAGTTCCGCAACATAAAAACGGAAGCAGACCTTGCCGTTGAAGGACAGAACATCGCCCTCCTCCGAAACGCCAAGCTCCGCAAGCTGTTCATCACTGAGACTTGAAAGAGGAACTTCATTATCCTTTTTCAACTCAAACAGCGTATAGCCAAGCTCGTCAAGATGAGATTCATTGAACGCCTCTCTGCCCTTGCCGTCAAGCTCGCTGAGGTAAATACGTTCGCCCTCCATTCTGTCAATAGCTGCAAGAAATTCCGAATCAGGCTCGAGAACGTAATAGCCCTTCTCATCCTTGCCTATATCAAAGGCTGCAAGCTGAGCGTCGTCAAGAGTATCAAGCTTAAACGGGTCAACGTCCGAAGCCGTTTTGCCTACCTCCATAAGCTTATACACATTTATTTCGGAAAGCTGTAGTCTGTTGTCAATTGTAATTCCGTAGCGTTCAAGTTCGCTGTCAGTAAGCGTTATCATAATATTATCGGAGACATTATTAAGCTGCTCCGTTATCTCAGTTCTTGCCTGAGTAGTCCATTCAAGCTGGACATTCTCGCAAATAGGACGTTCCTGATAGCAGATATGCTCCATATCTTTGAGCGTAAAGGTCACAAATGGATAAGTAACGTCGGCGTAGTTCGGTTCAAGGTATATAGCCGTACTTCCTCCTGAAGTATCTTCGGTGTTGATTATTTCGTAGCGGTAGCGGCCCGATGGTGAAACGCCTTTTTCAACGACTTCTGTTTTGGCGTGAGTAACGAAAAACGAAGTGAACAGGAAATATCCCAGCGCACCGAAAATGTACATAAGCAGGATTATCGTACCGAACAAGGTCTTTTTGCCCTCTCCTGCGCCAGACAGAAGAAGTATGATAATACCTGTGGCAACTATCGGTATCAGCAGGGCTTTTTCATCGAAATACAGCAGGACTACCGGCAGCATAGCCGTCAGTATAACAAAGCTTGAGATCTTTGTAACGAGCTGATTGCGCGTATACAGCATAAGGATCAGCGCAATGACCGATAGCGCCGAAACTATCATACATACAGAAGCCCTTGATTCAATGTGAATATCGTAAAAAATCGAGTAGTAACACAAAAAACACACCGCTACGGTATAAAATGCGGCGATGAGCGATACAAGTCGTTTCGTCCATACATTTGAGAAAAAAGCTTTCATTTGAACCTCCGATAATGTCATATCTATATTTAGTCTGCTTTACAGCGTTCGTAAAATTAAACACCTTAATATTGCCATAGGGCAGAGCTTTACTTTTACTCACATATAAATATATTATATCATTTTTGAAGTGAAGTTACAAGTCATTTTTGCAATTAATTATTACTAATTGGTTACAATTTCCAAACACTTTACAACTCTTACAAAATATGATATAATAAATGTATACTAAATAGGAGATTTTCAACAATGCGCAATATATCAATTTCAAAGTCAAGAATAATATTTGCTCTGCTTACTGCCGCAGTTATGGTCTGCATTTTCCTCTTTTCCTGCGAAAATGCGGAGGAATCTTCGGATACGAGCGGATTTTTCGTCAATATTATCACGGATATATTTTCAAAAAAGTTCAACAGCATGTCCCCGGCTGAACGATCGGAATTTCTGGATAATATCAGCCACATCGTCCGAAAGACAGCCCATTTCACCATATATGCCGCTTTAGGAACGTTTGCTTCTCTTACGGCAGGTCGGCGGCGTATCATCAGTCTGCGCTCTTTGGGAGTTCTTGGGTTCTGTTTCTTTTACGCCTGCACCGATGAGCTTCATCAATATTTCGTACCCGAACGAGCCTGCATGTTCTCGGACGTTATTCTCGATACCTGCGGCGGACTTGCCGGAATGCTGTTCTCTTTCGTATTTTTGAGAAATTCAAAAAAATCAAGACCTGTTTACTCATAAACTTAAGCAGGGGGACGATTTACACGAAAGAGACAAAATCCCCTAAGTCCACGAACTGTATAACTTTAAAATCTATAATTTTTTTGGAGCTGTGAAAAATTCTGATGTAACATAATCCTCATTTGCGAATATAATATGGTATGCAAAGGAGGGATTACATATGAAGATCATTGTAATCAAAAGTCCAAAACTACTCTCAGGACTGCTCAGAGCGATATTCAAGATCAAAAAAGAGGACGAAGTATGATCTTTATCCAAAGCTAAGAAAGCGGACTAAGCGTAACAGCTTAGTCCGTTTTCTTATTTTATTATTTTCTTGACCTTATTACAAGCGCAAGTCCCGAATCAATGCGCAAAAACGCCGATTCAGCGGTTATTTCGTTGCTTACGCCTATTGGATAGCCTATGGTCATCGGGTATGCCTCCAAAGGATATTTTACTCCGCTGTAACGTCCTATCAAAGTTGTTTCCGTAAGCGCGAACAGAGAAAAATACCAGCCCTCACGCTTTGAAAAAATATGCTCTCCCTCTCCGCACACCGTTAATTCGTTATCGGGGTCGCAGACAGTCATATTGCATCCATGTTCATAAGCGTAGACAAGCGCCTGTATATTTGCAAAGGAATGGTCGAATCTTGCCCCAAGACCGCCGTAGAGCCGTACCTCCCCGAATCCTCGCTTTATCGCCTCTTTTAAGGCTACCAGCGTATCGGTATCGTCCTTTTCTGGGACGCATCTTATCGTCTCTATACCCTCGGGAAGCGTTTCGGAATAGGAATCGAAGTCCCCAACAATAAGATCGGGCTTTAGTCCCAGTTTTTCGGCGATTTTCAAACCGCTGTCGGCACATATGACAAAATCGCCGCCGATCGTTTTTTCGGGTTCAATAAAGCTCAGACCCGATACAGGTCCGCCTGCAAAAATCACACATTTCCTCATTTCAGTTCCCACTCCTTAAGCTGCTTTGCCTCCTCGTACATGGCGCAATAGCTTTCATGGCGTATCTTCGGAATTTTTCCCACTCTCACAGCTTCAAGCACAGCGCAGCCCTTTTCGCAGGTATGAGAGCAATCCCTGAAACGGCAGTTCTCCGCAAGTCCCTCAAACTCCCGAAAACAAGACGACAACTCCTCTTTACGGATTATATCGTAACGTGCGGTTTCAAATGTGGAAAATCCCGGAGTATCGGCGATATAACCGCCGTCCTCCAGCTTGTACAGCTCGGCGTGACGGGTAGTATGCCTTCCCCTGCCCAGCTTTTGGCTTATTTCTCCTGTAGGTATATTCAGCTTCGGGTCAACGGCGTTCAGCAGGGTAGACTTTCCGGCTCCTGAATTTCCTGTAAATGCGCTTATTCTGCCTTTCAGAAGCTCGCGGACGGAATCGACCGTTCTGCTGTCCGAGTAATCTACAGTTATTACTCTGATACCGATTTTTTCATAGACCTCCCTAAGCTCAGAGCAATCCCCGAGATCGGTCTTTGTTATCACAACAACAGGCTCTATCCCCTTGTACTCGGCTATCGCTATGAACTTATCCAGTATCAGATAATTCGGATTCGGACTTACTGTCGAAACCACAAAGATCAACTGGTCAAGGTTTGCAAGAGGAGGTCTTATAAGGAAATTTTTCCGTTCTTCAATCTCCGAGATAACGCCTCCGCTGACGGTAACTCTGTCCCCTGCGGCAGGACTGATACCTCTGCTGCGGAATATGCCCCTTGCCTTGCACTCAAATATGCCGTCAGGGGACTCTACGGTATAGAGTCCCCCTAAGCATTTTAATATTATTCCGCTGACATTAGTTGTGTTTACCACCACCACTGCCATGATGTTATACCTGTTGTTTCATCGTATACCCAATCGCCGTTTACGCCCGGTGAATAATATACGAATTGATCGTTTACCCACTCTCCGTTTACGCCCGGTTCGGGAGTCGGCTGTGGATTCGGGTCAACATAAGGCGGATCTGTGGGTACAGGAGGCTCTACATAAGGAGGATCCGTAGGCTCCGGCGGAGCTTCTGTCTCAGGCTCGGGGAAGCCTCCGACATTCTCAAATGCGGCATAAGCGTCTCCGCCCGACATACATACTGACGTACCCTCAGCAAAGTTGAAGCTGTACGTTCCTATCTGCGCCCTTGAATTATTGCTCAGGTTTGTAAGTGCAACCGTTACATTTACATTTTCACCCGAACCGAGGATCTTCTGAGAGATCGAAGCATGCTCGGGACAATAGAAAGTGCCTGATTCCTGCGTGTCAATAGTTCCGTCCTCTTTCTGTACCATAAATGCGATAACAAAACGTCCGAATGCTTCCGCCGGGAAGTCAAGATTAAATTCTACCTCGCCGTCAGGCTTCTTTCCGTTACTGAAGAAAAGCGTGATCTCAGTACCCTTTTCAACCTTTTCGCCCTCCTCGATGGACTGTCTTACGACCTGTCCCTCAGGCTCATATGAAGCCTCGTCTTTGGTCTTGACCTTAAATCCCTTGTATTCGGCAAGCGCCGCCGCTTCGTCAATAGACTTGCCGACCCAGTTATCAGCCTTTATCTGTCCTGCGTCCTCACCGATACTTACGTAAAGAATGATAGTCGTACCCTTGTGAGCCATTTCACCTGCGGGAGGTTCGGTCTTTATAACATTGCCTTTCTTTACATCGGCGCTGGAAGAATTTCTTATCTCGCTTTCAAAACCCAACTGATCCAGCATATCCCTTGCAAGTTCGGCGTTTTTGTCCGTAACATCGGGAACTTCCTCAGTCTCCATGCCCTTGCTTATCTTTACTTTAAGGGTATCGCCCTTCTTAAATTCGCTGCCCGGTTCAATATCCTGCTCGATGATTATGCCGGGCTCAGCTTCATTGAACTCTTGTCCGTCCTCCTGGAACAGGATATTATTGCCGTACGTGCTTACCGCATCGTTGAAGTCCATTCCTACAACATCGGGCATTTTCCAGTCGTTCTTCTGAGTGGAGTCCTTGAGCATATCAGTAAACAACAGAGAAATAATTATAACTCCGACTATAATTACAACAACCACTACTGCTGTAAGTACGGGAACTACAAGTGAGGAACGTTCTTCCTCCTCGTCCTCATCGTCGTCGTCATCGTCGTCGTAGTAATCGTCTACCGTTCCGTAGGGCTGATTACGCTGAGGCGCTCTTGCGCCTGCGGCAGCGGCTGCATAAGCATGCTGACCTGTGGGAACGGGTTCGTCTGCCGGAGGAAGTTCGATACTGCCCGAATAGTACTGCGTATCCTCGCCGTCATCTACGCCCTCCTCACGGTAGTAGCCGAAGGTCATTGTCGGGTCAGCCTTAAATCTTTCAATATCAGCGATCATTTCGCCCGTAGTGCGGTATCTGTCCTCGGGCGCTTTCTCCATAGCTTTGAGGACTATCTCCTCAAGACCGTCGGGAATATCAGGGTTGACGGCTCTCGGACGCTCGGGAATATCGTGCATGTGCATTACGGCGATCGCAACGGGATTATCGCTGTCAAAGGGCTTTCTTCCCGACAGCATCTCGTACATCATAGCGCCTACGGAATAAATATCGCTCTTGGCATCGGTAACAGCGCCGCTTGCCTGCTCGGGACTGATGTAGTGTACGCTGCCGATAGCCTGATCTGTAGCCGTCTTGCCCTCCTCGCGGGCGAATTTGGCAATGCCGAAGTCCATGACCTTGATCGTACCGTCGCTGAACATCATGATATTCTGAGGCTTTATGTCTCTGTGTACGATACCCTTATCGTGAGCATGCTGAAGCGCTCTCAGTATCTGGATAACGAAATGGACCGTATCCTTCCATGTAAGGACTTTCTCCTCCTCGATATACTCTTTGAGCGTAATGCCGTCAATATACTCCATGACGATATACTGGAGCTTATCGGAAAAGCCCACATCATATATCTTGACAATATTAGGGTGAGAGAGAACTGCTATTGCCTTAGATTCATTGCGGAAACGGCGGAGGAACTCTTCGTTTTCCGCATACTCCTTTTTAAGGATCTTAATGGCTACAGGCTTATTGTCGATAACATCAACGCCCTTATAAACCTCAGCCATTCCGCCGACGCCGATTAACTCTGTGATCTCATATCTGCCGTCGAGCTTTTTGCCAATGTACTTATCCATTGCCTTACCCTTCCTTTTCTGATCTGCCGATCGCACTCGGCAAACCGGATTATATTAGACCTACTCGGGAACTTGGAAGCACTGTCTGACTTGTTTTTTTGTTCTCGGCTTTGCCGGATTTCCTTGCAATACATACAGTATTCCTGCGGAAATCTGACTTTACCGAGCACAAAAAATCCTGCGCCATACAGCAATTCCCAGTTTCCGAGGAGGTCTATTGAAAATAAATTAAACAAAAATCATTCGCTGATAACAGCCACGGTAACATTATCTCTGCCGCCCTTGTTCAAAGCAAGCTGTATCAGTGATTCCGCCGCATTATCGAAGTCCGAACCCGATAATACGCCGTATATTTCTTCGTCGCTGCAATAGCCTGACAAACCGTCCGAACAAAGCAGCAGGCTTATCTTATCCTCATAGGTCAATATAAAAGTATCTGTAAGCACCGTTTTTTCAACGCCGACCGCTCGTGTCAGCATATGCTTCTGCGGATGCACCGCCATTTCCGCCTCAGTGATCTTCCCCTGCTCGTAAAGCAGAGAAGCCACGTTATGGTCGGTGGTAATGGGGCAAAGTCCGTTTTCGGTTATAAGGTACGCTCGGCTGTCTCCCACATTGGCGATAAACGCCGTGTCAGCAGTCACAAAGGCAGCCACACAGGTCGTTCCCATGCCGAAGTTCTTGAAATCCAGCCTTGCACGGGTATATATCACGGAATTTGCGGCGGAAATCGAGGAGATCATCAGCTTTCGTATATCGTCCTCACTAAGACTTTCACTGTAGCCGTCCGCAAACCGCTGAAAAAATTCGTTTATGGCAATAGCGCTTGCCTCCTTGCCTGCCCGTTCGCCGCCCATGCCGTCGCAGACAACGGCGAGAATATTATGTCCGAAGTACTCGCATCTGACAGCGTCCTGATTTTCCTCGCGCCGAAGTCCGATGTCAGTGCCGAATCTGAACCTCATTCCTATGCACCTCCGTTTCCCACTTTATTTATGGCGTCGCGTCTCAGCTGTCCGCACGCCGCTTCTATATCGCTGCCGAGAGTCCTCCTCACGGTAGCGTTGATACCTCGCTTTTCGAGCCGTTTAGCAAAGTCCGCCACGGCTGTTCCTGCGGTAGCGTAATGTCTTTCCTTGACCTTGTTTACGGGGATGAGATTCACATGGCAGTTCATTCCCCTAAGAAGCGCGGCAAGCCTGTCCGCATCCCTTTCCGAGGAATTTACGCCGTCCATGACAGCGTACTCAAAGGTAATGCGCCGCCCCGTTTCGGCGATATAAGTTCGGCACGCCTCTAAAAGCTCCTGTATATTATATGCCCGATTTACCGGCATTATTTCACTTCTCGCGGAATTTTCGGCGCTGTGGAGGGAAATACACAGGGTAAGCCCCAATTTCAGCTCCGCAAGCTCGTATATCTTCGGAACGATCCCGCAGGTCGAAAGCGAAACATGACGCAGGCTGAAATTATTTCCGTCCTTATGTGAGAGAAGCCGCAGGAACTTTACCACGTTGTCGTAATTGTCAAGCGGTTCGCCAATACCCATAAGCACCAGCCCCGAGATCTTAACACCCGAGTTTTTCTCAGTCTCATATATCTGCATGAGCATTTCCGAAGGCTCTAAATTCCTGACGAAACCCGCGATAGTCGAAGCACAGAACCGACACCCCATTTTACACCCCACCTGAGTGGAAATACAAAGGCTGTAACCGTAGCTGTACTCCATGAGGACCGTTTCCACAAAGTTCCCGTCACAAAGCCTATACAGATATTTTACAGTATTATCTATACAAGATTCAAGTCTTTTCTGCACAAATAGTCCATTTACACAAAAATTTTCTTTCAACCGTCCTCTGAGTTGGGCAGAAAGATCAGTCATTTTGTCGAAATCAAAAACTTTCTTTATATGAAGCCATTGAAAAATTTGTTTTGCTCTGAATTTTTTCTCGCCCGCTCTCACAAGCACGGCTTCAAGCTCGTGCAGATCGAGGCTCAGAATGTCTGTTTTTTCCAACGGTTCACCTTCTTGAATCAAAATTTCTTTTTAAATTTCGCTATAAAGAACCCGTCACCCGAAAAATCGCACGGGAAAAAAGTTTTGGGATTATCGAATGATCTGCCGTAAAGCTTGGGAAGTTCCATAAGCTCTGTTTCGGGGTGATTTTCCAGAAGCCTCTGTACAACAGCTTCATTTTCGGCTTTCCGCACCGTGCAGGTCGAGTAAACCATTTCTCCGCCAACCGCAAGATAGTTCAAAGCGTTGTCAGCAATATCGTACTGAATTTCGGGAAGTCTCTCAAACTCCGACAGCCTTTTATACTTTATTTCAGGCTTGTGACCTATGACCCCATAGCCCGAACACGGCACATCGCAAAGAATTTTCGTAAACTTCGGAAGTTCGGGGGAAAACACGGAAGCGTCCCCTGCCTTTGCCGATATATTGGTAAGTCCCAGACGTTCAGCGCCTTCGCGTATCAGCTTCACTCGCTTTTCGTGAAGATCAAAGGCATGTATCTCTCCCTTGCCGTTCATCATTTCCGCCATGGTGAACGTCTTTCCGCCGGGAGCGGCGCAAATATCCAGAACACGGTCGTTTTCTGTCGGAGCAAGAGCCATGCAGCATAGCTGAGACGAAATATCCTGAACGTGAAAAAATCCCGATCTGAAGGCGTCCGTGCCGATGACGCCGCCTTTTTCGAGCCGATAGCAGAGTTGGTCGTCAGTCTTAAGCTCCACGCCGTGCAGAGCCTTCAAAAGCTCCTCATGAGTGCATTTCAGCGGATTTCTGCGGATAAACGTTTCGCCGCTGTCCATAACCGTGAATCTTATAAAGCGTTCGATAATATCCGCTCCATAGTCCGCTATAAGACTTTCCACCAGTTCCTCTGGAATCGAATAGATCACCGAAATACGCCCGAGTTCGGAAATATTCTTTTCATCATGCTCAGAAATAATAACTTTTCCGGCTCTTATAAAATTTCTCAGTACCGCATTGACCATGCCCGAAGCGCTCGTTTTTCCGAACTGCTTGGCAAGCCTGACGCTCTCGTTGACCGCCGCATTGTCGGGAACATTATCCATGTACAATATCTGATACAGTCCGCAGCGCAATATAGTTACAATTATGCCGTCCATTTTTGCCAAAGGACGAGAGCAATATCGTGCTAAAACATGATCGAGCGTTATCCTGCGCTGAATAACTCCGTAATATAACGCCGTGCAGAGCCGCCTGCCCTGAGAGTCAAGTTCGGAGCGTTCAAGTCCGCTTCCAAGCTGAATATTTGAATAGCTGCCGCTTTTGAAGGTCTTATCCAAAAGCTTTGCCGCAAGATAACGAGGATCGGTCATTTTCTTGTCCTCAGCAGCAAGCGTATCAACTGCATTATGGATGTCACAAGAGCCGTTACGTAAGTCATGGCGGCTGCGGTCAGCACCTTTCTCGCCATAGGAACTTCGGACGTCTCCAGTATACCGTCGTTCTCCAAGGTCTGCAATGCTCTGCGGCTTGCGTTAAGCTCCGTAGGAAGGGTGACAAGCTGAAACAAAACTACAGCTCCGAACATTGCGATTCCCACATATATGAGGAACGGCAGGGTATCGAATAAGATAATACCGAGTACAAACGCCATATACCAAAGGCGTGAACAAACGTTTACCGCCGGAACGATCGTCGAACGCAAAACGATCGGCGCATAATTCTCAGCATGTTGACAGGCATGACCGCACTCGTGAGCTGCAACGCCTATCGCCGCTACAGAAGTCTGACCGTAAACCGAATCGGATAGTCTTACAACATCCTCTTTCGGTGAAAAATGGTCGCTGAGCTTTCCCGGCGTATGCTCTATGCGTATATGGCTCAGACCGTTGCTGTCCAGAATCATTCTTGCGACCTGATCGGCTGTAAGTCCTCTGGAATTGCGCACCTTGCTGTACTTACTGAACGTACCTGTGACAGCAGCCTGTGCAATAAGCGGCAAAACGAGCATTAAGATCAGCAAAAAAATATCGAACATCATATGATTCTCCCCCTTTTATCCAAGCTTTTCGCCTTTTATAAGTTTTCTGCCCCGAAGGAAGTCGGCGGTTTTCATGCGTTTTCCTCCTTCAAGCTGAATCTCATTGAATATTATCACACCGTCGCCGCAGTTTACTGCGAAAATGCCGGCATCAGCTATAGTACCCGCTTCGCCTCGAGCAATATCGTGCGAAATTTCCGAAGAAAACACTTTCAGCCGCTTGCCGCCCATTACGGTGAAGCCTGTAACTCCCCTTATAATATTATGCAGTTCCTCAGCGGTTCTGCTGAAATCAAGACTGCTCATTTCCTTTTTTATCATAGGCGAATAGCAACTGAGAGAATCGTCCTGCTTTTCGGGAATAAGCGTCCCCTGCTCCAGCCCGTTGACCGTTTCCATGAGAACTCTTCCGCCAATAACGGAAAGACGGCTATATAGCTCGGAATACGTCTCGTTTTCGCCTATATCGACCGATTCCTTTATAAGCATATCTCCCGTGTCGAGTCCTTCGCTCATCTGCATCGAGGTAACGCCTGTGACCTTTTCACCGTTCAGCAACACCCAGTTTATCGGGGCAGCTCCACGGTATTTCGGAAGCAGAGAAGCGTGTATATTCACGCAGCCGTACTTCGGAAGCTCCAGAATTTCCTTTGGAAGTATCTGACCGTATGCCGTCACAGCTATCAGATCGGGAGCAATATCGTTCAAAATCCTCATTGCCTGTTCAGCGTCGTCGCCCTTTCTCAGGGAAAGCGGCTGATACACAGGAATGCCGTATTCCTCCGCCGCCGCCTTAACAGGCGTTGGGATAAGCTTGTAGCCTCGTCCTTTCGGTTTGTCGGGCTGAGTAAATACCGCCGCTGTCTCGTGTTCGGACTCTGCCAGCGCTCTCAGGCACGGCACGGCAAATTCGGGAGTTCCCATAAATACGATCTTCAAACCTACTCCTCCTCGGGTACGAAAAATTCCTCTACTATCTCGGTAAACACATGTCCGTCAAGATGATCGTTTTCATGACTTGCGCATTGTGCGCCGAGCTTGGTGAACTCGCGTTCATACCAGTTTCCGCTGCGATCCTGCGCTTTTAGAACTACCACGGCAGGACGTATCACATATCCCCACACGTTCGGACATGAAAGGCATCCCTCCTGAACACGCTGTTTGCCTTTTTTAAGTGTAATTTCCGGATTTATTGCCTCAACATTTCCCTCGTCAAGGTGCATTATGAATATACGCCTGCATATGCCAATCTGCGGTGCAGCCAATCCAAGCCCCTCCGCCTTATCGAGCGTTTCGTGCATATCGTCTAAAAGTTGAGCCAATTTGTTGTCGAATTTCTCCACGGGTCTGCAAACCTTATGAAGCGATTCGTCCTTATCCGTTAATATTCTTCTAAGTGCCATAATGATTTATCCTCTTTACACACCTACGTCGCCGTTGATGTCGGCGTAGAATGTTATTTTTTTCATTTCCTTCAGCTTTGCCCCTTCGACAAGGACGTCGCTGATAAAGCTCCGCATTTCGGCGGTATTCTTGAATTTCATGATTATCCGCCAGCGGAATTTTCCGTTCAGTCTGCCATACGACGCTCTTACAGGGCCAAGCACTCTCACGGGCGTTTTCGGTTGAAGCGCTCCGAGCTTTCGGTTCATCAAAGCAATTATCGCATCAGTTCCCGATCTTACCGATTCTTCGTCTCCGCCTGCAAAGCAGAACACGCACATATCGCATAGCGGCGGAAATATAAGGGTTCGACGTATGGAGATCTCCTCATTGTAAAATCCCTTGTAATCCTGTGCTGCGGCAAGCTTCATGACGTAATGATCGGGCATAAAGGTCTGCAATACCGCACGTCCTCTGCGGTTTCCGCGTCCTCCTCGTCCCACGACTTGAGTTATCAGGGAAAAAGTCCGCTCATAGCTTCGGAAATCTCCTGCATAAAGCGCCTTATCTATCGAAAGCACTCCAACAAGAGTGACATTCGGAAAGTCCAGCCCCTTGCCTATCATCTGCGTTCCGACCATAATGTCGTATTCCCCGTCCTTGAATGCCTTAAAGCCTTTTTCGTATGAATATCGGGAAAAAGTCGTATCCGCGTCCATACGCAGTATACGTGCGGAGGGGAACAGAGCGTTAATCTCCTCCTCAAGCCGCTGAGTTCCGAAGCCCATGCTTTTCAGTCTGTCCGAGCCGCACACGGGACAGATCGTCACGGGGTCTTGCGCAAAGCCGCAGTAATGACACATAAGCTTGCCGTTTTTCTTGTGGTACGTCAGCGGAACAGAGCAGTTCGGGCAGTAGATCGGCTGATAGCAGTCCACGCAGCTCATAATAGTATGAAAGCCTCGGCGGTTCAGCAAAAGTATGCTCTGCTCGCCGTTTTTCAGGTTCAAATTGACCTCGTCTATCAGCTTTTGGCTGAATTCCGAGGAATTACCCTCCATGCGCTCCTCGTTCATATCAACTATCACAGTCTCAGGGAGACATGCGTCATTGTAGCGTTTTTTCATTTCAAGGAGCTTATAAACTCCCTTTTCCGCCAGATAGTAGCTTTCCACCGACGGTGTGGCGGACGCTAAAAGCAGACATGCGCCATGATGGGCGCACCGCTGTTTTGCAATATCGTGTGCCATATACCTTGGGGAACTGTCGGATTTATACGACCTTTCGCCCTCCTCGTCTATTATTATAAGTCCGAGATTTTCAGCAGGCGCAAATACTGCGCTTCTTGTCCCGATTATGATGTCCGCTTCGCCGCGTTTTATTCTTTTGTACTCGTCAAGCCGCTGTCCGAGCGAGAGTCCGCTGTGGATAACAGCCACACGCTCACCGAAAAGCGCTCTGAAACGCGTCAGAACCTGCGGCGTAAGTCCGATCTCTGGTATAAGCAGCATTGCGCGTCTGCCGAGTTTAACGGTATTTCCGATAAGCTTCTCAAAAACAGATGTTTTGCCGCTGCCCGTTACTCCGTGCAGCAGGAACACAGCAGGCTTCTTCTCAAAAATTCGGGAAAAAACTCTGTCATGGACATTCTGCTGCTCCTCGGAAAGCACAGTGGAATCAGGGTCGATGCGTTCGTCCGAACCGTCGTCCACAGCCCTAAGAACTTCCATATCGTATTCTTCCGCCGCACCGTTTGCCGCAAGACGTTTTATGACAGATTCGGTAAATCCGCACATATACGCCGCTTCTTTCACCGAAGCGCTGCCCCAGTCACGAAGGAACTCCGCCGCTTTTTTCTGCTTCGGTGTAAGAGTGAAGCTTTCCGGATCGGCAAGATACCTGTCAGAAAGACGTATCATGCGTACCGACGCATCGCCGACGGTCTGCTTGAATATATTTGCGGAACTGAGCGCACCCGCCTCCAGAAGTTCATCTACATAGAGCCTGCCGTTTTCCGCTGTATAATTTTTCAGCAGTTCTGTGAGGATACTGTCGTCCTCAACGGAACCCAGCACATCAAGCAGCTCCGCCGCTTTCTCCGAAAGAGAAGCTGTATCGGAAAATCCCTTGACAAGCCGAAAATTTTCATCAGCTCTGACGCTCATCGCAGGTGGGAGCATAGTTTTTATACCGTCATAATAGGTGCAGAAAGTGCGGTCGTGAAGAAACTCCGCCAATTGAAGCATTTCCTCGTTCAGAACAGGCTCGCTGTCGATCTGAGCGGCGACAGCCTTCAAAGACGATTCACCGCCCTCGGCGAGCCGCATGACCACTCCTACACGCCGCCGATTTCCTCTGCCAAACGGAACAAGAACACGACAGCCTCTTTTCAGAGTCATGCCCTTGGGGACACGATAGCTGAAAAGCATGTCAAAGGAATAGGAAGTACCGCTGACAGCAGTTTCCGCAATCAAAGATCATCCCTCGCCGACTGTGCTGACTATCTTGCACTTTCCGCTTGCAAGCTCCTCCACCGCTGTCTTTACGGGCTTCTCCTCAAGGGTCTCGCCGTTTGCGTAAAGCTCGTCGGAAATTTCTCTCGCACGCTTTGCGACAGCGATAACAAGCGAATAACAGCTCTCGTTCTTTGAAATTATCTGGTTTACTGCGGGTCTAAGCATTTTTGATAACCTCCTCTATAAATTCAGCCTGTGCGGACGTTTTCAGCGATTCTGCACGTATTACTGTAAAAAAGTCGTTTACAGCGTCCTCCAGAGCATCGTTGACAATGATGTAATCGTACTTTTCCATATATTTAAGCTCCTCTGCTGCCTGAGCAACGCGCTTGTCGATCACCTCCTGAGTCTCCGTACCCCTTTTGTTGAGACGTCTGCGGAGTTCGCCTACAGACGGCGGCGCAATGAACACGAACAGAGCGTCGGGACGAAGTTCCTTTATCTTCATAGCTCCCTGAACCTCGATCTCAAGTATAACATTTACGCCTGCGTCTAATTTGGATTCGACCTCTGAAACGAGCGTACCGTAGTAATTGCCGCAGTAGCAGGCATGTTCGAGAAATTCATTTCTGTCGATTCTTTGAACGAAGTCCTCTTTTTCAAGGAAGTAATAATTCACGCCGTCAGCTTCGCCCTCTCGAGGCTTGCGGGTCGTTGCGGAGATCGAGCAGTAAAAACGCTCATCTTTCAATATTTCCGCCAGCATAGTACCCTTTCCGCAGCCCGAGGGAGCGGAAAAAACTATAAGTCGTCCCCTATTCATCCTCATATGCACCTCCGTTTTCATTGATTCTTGAAGCAAGGGTATCGGTTATAAGCGACGAAAGGACAATATGTCCGCTGTCCATCACAATGACCGCCCTTGTTTTTCTGCCGTATGTAGCGTCTATCGCTCTGCCGTCGTCCCTCGCCTCCTGAATAAGCCGCTTGATGGGAGCGGAATCAGGGCTGATGACCGTCACTATCCTATCTGCGGAAACCATATTTCCGTAGCCAATATTTATCATTCTCATAGCTTACTCGATATTCTGTATCTGCTCACGGATCTTTTCAAGCTCAGCTTTCATGTCTACCACAAGCTTGGTAATGCCGAGATCCTGAGCCTTTGAGCCAATTGTGTTTACTTCACGGTTCATTTCCTGAACAATAAAATCCAGTTTTCTGCCGATAGACTCATCTGAATTTACAAGCTCCCGAAGCTGCGAGATATGGCTTCTCAGGCGGACGGTTTCTTCGTCAACCGCAATTTTCTCGGCAAAAACAGCCGCTTCGGTAAGGATTCTCTGTTCGTCAATATCCCGACTTTCAAGAACCTCGCTGAGTTTTTTGTAAAGCCTTTCACGATAGTTTTCAGCAGTCTGAGGTGAAAGCTCCTCGACTTTTGCCACCATTTCCATTATGCACTCGGATTTTTCAAGAACGTCAAGCCGCATTTTTTCGCCCTCAGTCTCACGCATAGCAACAAATCGCTCCAAAGCTTCCGCTGCGACCTCTGAGACATCGTTCCACACTTCCTCCTCGTTATCGGGAGTTTTCTGAACATTAAAAATATCAGGGAGCTTTATAAGCTTTGAAAGGGTGAGGTCATCGGCGACATTCAGATCTTCTGCAACGCTTCTCAGAGCGTTGACGTAACCCTCAGCAACGCCCTTATTTATGACGATCTCCGTATCTCTGCCCTCTATATTGTTGATAGTTACCGAAACGTCCACCTTACCGCGTGAAATTCTCGATTTCAGCAGAGTCTTAAGCTTTTCATCAATATAATTATACGCTCTCGGTATACGCGAGCTATACTCGTAGTATCTATGATTAACGGAGCGTATCTCCACAAGAATATCACGCCCGTTGAGTATTTTCTGCGACCTGCCGTAGCCTGTCATGCTTTTTATCACCAAATCGCCTTCTTTCCAGTATAAGTTTGCGCATAAAGACACTGTTTTATTATACCACATATTGAAAAAAAAAGCAAGTATTTCCGCATATTAAATCGTACAAAAAGGGACGCCGAAGCGTCCCTTAATTTTAGCAATATTCAGATTACTTTGCAGCTGCATCGTACTCAGCCTGTGTCATGGGGAACTGAGTCTGCTGAATGAGCTTAGCGTCAACAGCCTGAATAGCGAGAGCGTCAGCTGTTGTAACACCGCTACCGTTGTCGATTACGTCAGCATTGATAGCGCCCTGTTTTGACAGACCGTACTTGTCGGGATTACCGAGAGCCTGGAGGATAGCTGTAGAGTCAGCGATCGTTACCTGACCGTCGCAGTTAGCATCGCCCCAAAGTGTCTTTGAAGGATCTACAGGATCTGTAGGCTTAGGACCGGGCTCTCCGTCAGCTTCTGCAGCCTCATCCTGCATAAAGGAAGTGATCCAAGCAAGAGGAGCGTTCCAGTTGATCGTTACCTCGTTTGTAGACCATGCCTCGATAGAGTCAACGAAGCATCTCTGTGACGGGTTCTCAGGATCTCCGGGAACGAAAGCAAGAGCGCGTACATAAGGATCCTGGAGGCCTGCGTTAGGACCGCCGGAAAGAATTCCATCGGGAGCCATAGGCAGAGTCTTATCAAGCTCGTAAGACCAGTATCTGTGGTGAGGATTCTTCTCCATGTAAGAACCATAGCCTGTTACAAAGGAGAACGAAAGCGGGTTTGTACCAAAGAGGTAGTCAAGAGCCTTTGATACGCCGTTCATGTACTTAATGTCATTGTCAATATCGTAAGCATAAGCCATAACGATACAGTTGTTGATTACCATGGAGTTTGAACCCCACTCGTAACCCTTGATCCAAACATCGGGATCGAGGTTGTTCGGGTCGTTGTAAGCTTTTGAGGGAGCCCTATAAGGAATACCGTAACCCTGCTTTCCTTCTTCAGTGATATAGTCGTCAGCAGCCTTCTTGATAGCTGACTGAACCTTCGTAACCTCGGAAGCATCAAGCATATCGTCGTGGAGCGCCAGTGAGAGCGTACCTGCGGAAGCAGTATTTCCCCAGTTGAATGATGTGAATGAGCCGTCCTTGTTCTCACCGCCTACCATAGCTGTGTTACAAGTGTAAGCGTATTCAGACTCGTCAATGATCTTCTTGAACTCAGCCGCTGTAGCGTCATCGCCCATTGCCTTTGCAGAAAGGTAGATTTCGCAGGCTGCCCAGTAAGCATCGTCAAGAACGTTGTTATCACCGTAAGGTCCGCCGCCCTTTGCCTGCCACATAGGAGCGTACAGAGAATCCTCTCTGATCTCTTCCTTCGGGCACTCGCACTTCAGTGACGGATGTGTAGTAGGTGTGCTATCATAAGGATAGAAATAAGCCTCATATGCCTTGAATGCCTCAACAGCAGTCTTGAGGTATGTGTCAGCCTTAGAGCTGTCATAATCCTGCCAGAGTCTTGCAGCCTGACCGGCACAAGCAGCATAGTTAAGCGTAGCAGCAAACGTCGGAGGCTTTACGATACGAGTTGTTCCCCAACCCTTCTGACCGTTATCCATCGTCTCCTTATCATAGTCCCAAGGTCTAGTAGCAAGACCAGTCCACTTATGGTCGTGGAGCTTGTGATAGTACAGACCTTCGTACTGACCCCATGCAGTATCGCTTGAAGTAACCTTCATCTGTGCGATCCAGTCAAGTTCAACAGCAGCTTCATCAAGAACATCGGGAACTCCGTTGCCTGCCTCAGGAACAACAACCGTGCCTGAACCGTCAGCGAACTTAGCCTTGCCCTCTTCTGTCTGAATAGCTCTCTCATACATATTCTGGAGCGTCCAGATAGAGATACCGCCGTTTACAACGTACTTACCGTGGTCGCCGGCATCATACCAACCGCCGTTTGCGGTAAGTGTACCGGACTTGTATGTTGAAGTTGCTTCTTCCTTGGAGGCATACTCATTCTTCCAGATCTTCTGGATAGAAGCTGTATCGGTCTTATGACCGCCCTTGTGACCCATTCCTGTACCCTTGCCGTCAGATCCGCCTGATGTACAGTACTCGTCTTCAATATCAATACCCGAACGGTTCTGATAGAAGTAGTTCATAGCATTTGTGAGCAGGTTGTGCGACTCATCATAGTAGATATTATCGCCGATATTGAACTCGAAAGATCTCCAGTCCTGTCCCTGGATCTTGATGTAGTATCTGCCGGGAACATCGAACTCAGAGAAATCGAGCTTACAAACGGTGTCGGCAGAGTCCGCATCCTTCTCAGGAGAAGTAGATGTGCCTGACCATACAACCTTGCCTGTAGCAGCATCGCACACGTCAAATCCGTATGTACCGCTGAGAGAGATCTTTGTTGCGTTAGGCAGAACGTCGCCCTGGTTATCGCCGAGAACAGCAACCTTGGCAAGGTTCGGATAGTAACCGATCTGGTTTACAGAAACAAAGTTTACGGACTTTCCGTCAACTGTCATATATTCTGCGATCTCGTCTGTGAAGGTTGCGCCGTAGTCACGGTTTGTAGCGCCGTAGGACTTGTTTGGATCTGCATCGCATTCATTACAAGTCTTACATACGATGGACATATCGTCAAACCAAAGTTCGTCGCCTTCCTGAGCGTTGCCGCCATAGCCGTTTGAATCCTTAGCATAGTGGAATGTCCATTCAGCAGCCTCAAGATCCTTTGTAGGCTTGAATGTGCCTGAAAATGTCTGATATTCAGTAGTAAGCTTTACAGCATTGCCCCACTGACCGCCCATGCTGACACCCATGACGAACTGACCGTCTTTAAGGCTGAAGTATTCATCATTACCAGAAATATCACCGATCTTAGAGCAAAGCTCCATGCCGGCTCTCTTAGCCTTAACCTTAAAGCTTACCTCGTATTCGTGATTCGCCTTGAAGTTAAGATTTCTGTGACGGAACTGAAGATCCCACTTGGACTTTTCGCCGCCCTCCGGAACCTTTACTGTGATGTGGAATGCTTCGTCTTCAAGTCTGAAGTCCTGCTTAGCAGGGGATGTTTCACATGTGTGCCAAGGCAGCGCCTTATTTGTAAATGACGTCTCACCAAGTACCTGACCTGCCGAAGCGCTCAGAGGAGCGATCGTGCCGGTAACGGCAGTAGCGAGCATAGCCATAGACATAAGACTTCCGGCAATTGCCTTAGAAATTTTCTTGTGCATTTGTATACCCTCCCAAAAAATTTTAAAATATGTTTCTATAACGCCGCGCCAGTGCATACGCCGCGATTATATGTGCGTCATAACGAGCGGCATATCCTGCACCTGCCACTTCTCGTTATCCTAATTATAGTATATTACTCGAAAAAAGTAAATAGCTTTCTGAAATTTCGTATATTCCTATAATAACAATGTGTTTTTTTTGTGTATTTTTGACAATAGGTATATGAAAACAAAGAGGAACGAACTCCTCTTTGTTTTCATACTGTGAATAAGTTATTTTTTTAAAGGAAGATCCTCTATTCTTATGATCTTAGCGTCAACTTTGGCAATTGTAAGAGCGTCATCAGGGGTGATTCCGGGTTCGCCGTTTACATCGCCGTTTATTGCTCCCTGCTCGGAAAGGCCATACTTATCCTGATTTCCGAGATGCTGGAGAATAGCTGTAGAATCCGCGATAGTCACAACGCCGTCGCAGTTGGCGTCTCCTGCAAGATATTCGCCCGAAGGTGCGGTCGGAGAAGTTTGCGAAGTCGCAGGCGGCGTCTGCGGTTCTGTGGGCGTGGGAGTTTCGCCGCCTGTGCCGCCAATCTCTGCGCTGACTACGGCAGTCGTGCCGTCAGGCTCGGTTCCCCAAACGAGAATGTCATTTACATACATTGTAATGTGGCTGTTGTAGGCAGCGGAAACCTTGATATTATCGCAGTCCTCAATGCCCTCGTAAGACCAGTCGTTTGCGGGATCCCATGCGCCCTTTGTGGATTGACCGTCGATAGCGTCGGGAATGGAGATCCTGAACTGAACCTCGTCACGATGCTCGCTCTGTCCCGTAGGCATGATAGCTCTGCCGTCCTCGAAAGCTACTTCTGCATAATAGGTATTTCCCGTAGGATCGCCCTCATACTTATGGATTCCGTTGGAAACCGCATGTCCTGCTTCTCCCTCGGGATACTGCTGAGACTTGACCTCCAAAGAAATGTTATCCACAGAAAGTCCGGCAGCCAAAACCTCCGAAACGTCAAAGTAATAGCGGTACTTGACATCCTCATATACTCGTGTAGGCCATGCCGTATGATTCATTGCCCATGCCTTTATTTCCGAATAGCTGTCGCCCTTTCCGTTGAGGACAGCCGCCATTTTCCATTCAGCCCACTTCGGAGTCTCCTTAGGCGGGAAGTCTGCAAGAGGTTTGCCGCCCTCCTCGGCAATAAACGCACAGAGAGCCGAAGTAAATCCGGCGTTGTAGTCGATAGCGACCTCTGTATGCTCGTATGCGGCGTTCTCGTCCTTGAAGCTACCGTCCTTACCGGGGCCGCCGATAAGAGCGCCGTAAAGGGTGTGGGCATATTCAGTCTGCCACTCCTCGCCGCCGGTGGAAGCGCCGGCTTCCTTTCCGAGCTCATTCCAGTGATCGTCGTGGATTCCGGAGGTCGTTCTGTGGTGGACGTTTACAGGGTTCTTGTCGCCCATTCCAAGAACGTAGCAGAGTCCGAGGTCGTTGTTGCCAAAGGCATAGTCGAACTGTTCCTTCGCCCATGTATCATACTTCTGAACAGCAGCCGCGTCGTCCTTCAAAATAGTATCTGTAGCCATTTTCGCCAGCATTACCGTGTTAGCCATATGACGGAGAGAACCCCACTGGAAAAGCCATGCAAGACCGTCGGGAGTGTATTCTATCTTCTTTCCGCCGTAACCGTCAGTCCAGTATCCAAGATGATGCTTGACGTGGTCTATCCACTCCTGCTTGCCCGTATTCTGAGCATAGAGCAGAGCGGCTGCCTGTGAAACGTCGTCCCAGCAGAGACCCCATGTGTACTTTCTCTCAGTTGACTGATTTTCAAGGGCAAACATCGGTATATAGTCGCTTTCGCACTTGTCCAGATACGCCTGATCTCCCGTCGCCATATAGAGGAAGTTTGCGGCAACCATCAGCTCGTCGAACCAGTCGTCGTCGGAGCCTGTCTGTGCTGCGTTGTAATAGCCCTTGGCAATGCCCTGATTCTTGTTGCTTCTCGTCTTATCGGCACGCTCGAAAAGGCTCTTTGCCTGTTCCAAATATTTCGCAGCGGTATCCGGGTCTTCGTCTTTCAGTATCAGCGAACCTACAGCCAGAGCCGACGCCATATCCGCAACAACTGTAGTTGCGTCGATCTCGTCGTATGGTCTGACTGTCTCGCCGGATTTCAAGGTAAACTTTCTCATGTAGACCTCGCAGCTTCCCCACCATACGTGGTCGAAGCCGTCCTCGCCGATAGTTCCGATAACCTTGTCTCCCAGATCGCATCGTGAAACGTAATCCAGCCCCCATTTCAGGTTTCTGAGATAGTTTTCATAAAGTCCAGCCTCTTTGACAGCGTCCTTGTACGAATAGAGTCCCCAGCCGAGAACCCACGCAGAATAGGCATTTGTCAGTGTAAATTTCAGGTGATCTCCGGCGTCGAACCATCCGCCGTCCACAATATCCGCAGGAGTTCCGTCCTCTTTCAGCATTGAATCCGCCCTCCATGAAACGGAGTTCCACTCGGGAAGCGTACCCGCCTGCTGAACCTCATAGAAGAAAAGAGACTTCTGCAAAGCCTCGGCGTAGTTGACATCATCAGCCGCAGAGGACTGTGCCATAGGCAGAGCCGCAAGCATACCTGCCGAAACCGCCATAGCGGACAGCGCCGCCGTAATTTTTTTTAGTTTCATAAATTAATTACCCCCTCGATCAGATTGTCCGCCATATTTCTTTCAGCAGACCAACGAAATATCCGTAATTTTACTATACACTATTTTTCTCGATTTGTCAAGATGATTTTCATGTTTATTTTTCAAGAACGCACCAACTCAATTCAAGTATCTCGCCCTCTTTGACCGTCACCTCCGTACCCTCGTAAAAGCCGTGGCTGCCCTCCTTATAAATGGCGTCATAGTCTATGGCATTAACGTTCTCATGAACGTAATACATCTGATAGCCCTGATCGGTTGTAGGTACAAGTCTGTATGTTCCGGGTTCAAAATCAACTCCGCAGCGAAACATTCCTGAATGTTCAAAGGGACTGTTTACGCCGTCAAAAACGTCCAGCGCGACAGCCTCGCACCATACCAATTCTATGTAATCATCAGTTTCAAGATCAACTATTGCGGAACTGTCGAACCACTTGCCGCTTATAATATCATTGCATTCCGGGTCGCTGTACATCGCATAACACGCCTCTCTCTGCATATCGACAAAGTCGCTGTCGTTCACCGTCAGTATATATGTACCCTTCGGAATATCCTCGCCTATTTTGTAAACTCCGGCATCGTAATGACCTTGGCTGTAATTTTTATCGGGTTCAGTTGCAGAACTCGCCGGCTCCGAAACAAAGGAGCTGTTTATTATATTTGATTCCGAGGATTCAATATCCGTCTTAAGCATGTCCTTTAATTGAAAAATCAAACAAAAAATACCCGTCGCTAATGCAATTATTACAGCCGCTGCGACTACAATAACAGTGGACGGCGACGTATCCTTTTTCTTTTTTTCCGAAAGATCCTGACCGCATTCGGTGCAGAATTTCACGTTCCCCGGAAGAATAGTTCCGCACAATGGACACATCTTTTCATCTATCGTACCGTTATTGTAGTCGTCGGACGCTTTTCTGTGCGGATCATCATAATTATTCACCAAAAATCCCCTCTCCCTCTGCTGAAAAAGGCTGCACCTTAACAGTACAGCCTTTTAAATCAAATTAATACAGCGAAAAATCAATCTTCGTCATCGTATTCTTCATCATCGGCAGTGTCCTCAGCAAGAGCGCGCATGGAAATGCTGATCCTCTTTGACTCAGGGTCAATGTCAATGATCTTAACGTCAACAACATCGCCTACAGACACAATATCCTTTACATTCTCGACCTTCTTGTCAGCAAGCTGAGAAATATGGATAAGACCGTCAACTCCATCAATGATCTGAGCGAAAGCTCCGAAGCTTGTGATAGATACGATAGTAGCCTTAACAACATCGCCTACGCTGTAGCTGGACTTGAAGATCTCCCAAGGATTGTCCTCAGCCTTCTTGAAACCGAGAGAAATTCTGTTTTCCTCTGCGTTGAGATCCTTGATATATACTTCGAGAGTATCGCCAACGGAAACTACCTCGTTGGGGTGCTTGATCCTCTTCCATGAAAGCTCAGAAATATGAACCATGCCGTCGATACCGCCAAGGTCAACGAATGCGCCGAAGCTTGTAAGGGACTTTACCTTGCCCACATATGTCTTGCCGATTTCAGCTCCTGCCCAGAATGCGGCGCGCGCCTCTTCCTTCTTTGCAGCGTCAACAGCCTTTATAGAACCAACGGCTCTCTTTTTGCCGCCCTCGTCCACCTCGATTATCTTGAACTGGACCTTCTGCTTATTCAGTTGATCAAGCTCAGCGCCTCTGGGGAGTCCCGACTGTGAAGCGGGGATGAAAACTCTTACGCCCATGTAATTAAGAGTAACGCCCTTATTTACAATACGGCTTACAGTACCCTCGAGAACCGTACCTTCTTCCTTAGCCTTGACAACCGTGTCGTAGCCTGCCTGCTCGTCGACCTTTCTCTTGGAGAGAGCAACGGTGCCCTCGCTGTCGTTTACCTTGATAACGATAAGATCGATCTCATCGCCTATGGCAACGAGGTCGGCGGGCTTCTTTGTAGAATCGTCCGTAAGATCCTCAAGCTTAACGTAGCCTGTATGTTTTGTTCCCAAATCAACAGTGATCTCGGCATTATCTATGCCTACAACTATGCCCTTGACTTTTTCACCTGTATGTATTTTTTTGAATGACTGATCGAGAGCCTCAGCGAAGTCGATCTCCTCATCCTGATTTGCAGTAAGATTAACATTTTCTGTCATAGTGGTTTGTACCTCCTTGATTATATATGCCGGCGTTGAAGCCCCGGCTGTTATGCCGATTTTGCCGGCACAGGGCAGCATCAAAGATGAAAGCTCGTCCGAATTTTCTATGTGATACGTTTTGCAGTAACGGCTGCACACCTCGTAAAGCTTGACCGTGTTGGAGCTGTGTTTTCCTCCGACAACGAGCATGACGTCAGAGCTTTTAGCAAGCTCGGCCGCATCTGACTGCCTTGTATCGGTAGCGCTGCATATGGTATCGAATATGACAATATCGGGATTGCCTTTTGGGATCACCTTCAAACATTCTTCCCATTCTATTATATTATACGTTGTTTGCGCAACGAATGCAAGCTTTTTTTTCAAAAAATTCCCGTTTTTCTCAAAAACGTGTTTTAGCTCAACGTTATCCCTAAAAACGATGCAATTTTGTTCACAATGCCCAATGATCCCTTGGACTTCGGGGTGGTTCACATCGCCTGCTATGAGTATCATATAGCCCTCTCCGGACTTTTCGGCGACTATCCTGTGGATCTTCGCTACAAAAGGACAGGTCGCATCAAGCATTCGGCAGCCCTTTTCCGCTATCCTGTCGTAAACCGCCCTGCCTACGCCATGAGAACGGATAACGACCGTTTCATCGGGAAGCAGCTCGTCAACCGAATCAACTACCCTTGCGCCCTTGGCTTTCATATCGTTCACAACGTCCTGATTGTGGATTATAGGTCCGAGAGTAGCTACCTTAGTATTGCTTCCCAATTCATTATACACCATTTTTACGGCTCTGTCAACCCCAAAGCAGAAGCCTGCCGATCTTGCGACTGTGACTTTACTCATTTTCCTGCTCCTTTCCGCCGTTCTCCATAGTCTCCTCACCCTCCACAAGCTTCTTTATTTCAGCCATATAGCGGTTTTTCAGCTTGACAAGCTGACGGGGATTCGGGTCGTCGGGATCTTCAACGTACTCCGCAGGGTCTATGGGTTCTCCGTATTTTACAGTGACCTTAGTCCGGAATTTTAGCTTTTCTCCAAAAACAATGCCTACCGGTATTATCTGCCTGCCCGATCGGGCTGCAATTACCGCTGCTCCCGAGTGTCCTCTGTGTACCTTGCCGTCCTTTGAACGCGTACCCTCGGGGAAGATCATAAGGCATTTGCCTTTGTTAAGCCTTTCGACCGCCGTATCGAGCACAGCCGTATCGCCCTTTCCCCGAGACACCGGGAACGCTCCGAGACTGCGTATAAGCCATGCGAAAAGCTTGTTCCTGAAAAGCTCCTCCTTAGCCATAAATGCGTAAGTACCCCTTGCGCCGCAGCCCACAAGCGGCGGATCGGCGTTGGTACGATGATTTGAAGCATATATCACGGGAGTTTTTACAGGTATATTTTTCCTGCCCTCGAATTTCAGGTCAAAGGCGATATGAAAGGCTATCCACACAAGAACTTTAGCAATGTAATACATTAAATCCTCTCCTTGATGATCTCTGTGATCTTTGCCGCTGACTGCTCTAAAGTCAACTCGGTCGTATCCACAAGAACGGCGTCCTCCGCCTGTCTGAGCGGAGCTGTTTCTCGGTGCATATCCTGATAGTCGCGTTCATTGATGTCCCTGAGTATCTCCTCGTAGGACGGACAACCGGGCTTCTCGGAAAGCTCTTTATAACGGCGGTTGGCACGTTCCTCAGCCGAAGCCGTGAGGAAAATCTTAACGTCTGCATTTGGGAGAACTACCGTGCCGATGTCTCTGCCGTCCATGATAATATTGTTCTCGCGGGCAAGCTTTTGCTGTAAATCGAAAAGTCTCGCTCTGACCGCCGGTATCGCCGAGGTACGCGAGGCAGCCATAGAGATCTCGGGAGTTCTGATAAGCTCGGAAACGTCTCTGTCCCCGAGATAAACGCGCTGTACTCCGTCTTTGAACCTGAGAGATACTTCCGCATTTTTCAAAGCGGATTCGATGTTCTCATCGGAAATATTATTTTCGGTGATATACAGGGCAACGGCACGGTACATCGCTCCCGTGTCCACATAAATGTACCCCATTTCGGCGGAAACCATTTTGGCTATAGTGCTTTTTCCTGCTCCGGCAGGTCCGTCAATAGCTATATTGATCGTATTCATAAAAACTACTCCTTTAAATCAATTCAGATACGGAAATTACAAGATCGGTAAGAACCGCCGCAGCCGATATTGCCGAAAAGGTTATACATAGCCATTTCGGCAGCTTTTCGCTGAGCTTTCCCGACATCGGGTGAACGAGAAAGAAATACAGCAGAGCAAATATCCCGAATATTCCGCTTGAGATAAGGCTCGATCTGTCGAGGATAGAAAACTTCCAGCTTCGGTACGTCCAGAACTGCTTGTGGAAAATAAATTCCAGCAGATAAGACGCTCCAAGTTCAAAAATCGTCGTGACGACCGCAGAAAACAGAAAAACAAAAACAGGATTTCTTTTTTTCTCACGAAGCACGGCTAATAAAAGGAACGCTCCCACGGCGTATATCGGTACTATCGGCATATGAAGCATTCCGCGGTTATCAAAATATCCCCACATTACCCATACGGTAGCAACCTCGTACAGCCAACCGATAAAGCCTGCGAGCATAAATTCAAAAACGTATCGGAACGCTGTTCTCGAAAATTCTTTTTTCATGAAGAACCCTCCTGCATCTACAGGCACATCGCCGCTGAATATGCTGTTGAAAAAGCGATCTGAAGATTGAAGCCTCCCGTATACGCATCAACGTCAATGACCTCTCCTGCAAAGAAAAGTCCCTCTGTCAGCTTCGATCCCATGGTCTTAGGGTCTATTTCCTTTACCGACACGCCGCCGCTGGTGATTATAGCTTCATCAATTGGACGAAACCCCGAGATACGCACAGGAAAAGCCTTTATAAGCTCTCCGAAACGCAGACGTTCCTCTTTGGTGACGCCGTTTATCTTCCTGTCGGCTGCGATTCCCGACAGCCGCACTATGACGGGAATAAGCTTTGCGGGAAGAAGCTTTCGTATGCCATTAATAAAGTCGCGGTTGAGATTATCAGCGAAATCCCGTCTTATCCTTGCATCGAGCTGTTCTGCGGTCAGGGCAGGCTTAAGGTCTATCATCGCTTTATACCGATCAGGCTGCATTTTACGGATATGACTGCTTGCTGAAAGCGTCAGCGGTCCGCTGATACCGAAATGAGTGAACAGCATCTCCCCCATTTCGCTGTATATCGTCTTTTCCCCGTCCATGAGCTTTAATGTGACGTTGCGCAGAGAAAGTCCCATAAGCTCGCCGCAGAATTTATCGGGGGAAACAAGCGGAACAAGGCTCGGTTTAAGCTCCGTAATGGTATGACCTGCCTGTTTTGCCAATATATAGCCGTCCCCCGTTGAACCCGTTGCAGGATAGGACATTCCTCCGCAGGCAATAAGAACGCTGCCGCTGCGGTACTCCTTGCCGCCTGCAATTACTCCCGTACATCTGCCGTCCTCTATAATAAGGGACTCAACAGCCTTTCTGACGATCTTCACGCCGAGACGTTTAAGTTCACCGTCAAGAGCCGAAACAATGTCCTCCGCTTTGTCGCTGACAGGGAAAACACGGTTTCCCCGCTCGGTTTTCAGCGGAACGCCAAGCTCCTCAAAAAAAGCCATTGTCTCCTCCGCCCCGAAAACGGAAAAAGAGCTGTACATAAAACGGCTGTTTACCGATATATTCTCCATATGCTCGCGAGTGGAAGAATTATTGGTAACATTGCATCTGCCCTTGCCCGTAATGCGGAGCTTTCTGCCTATATTGGCGTTTTTCTCGAAAAGCAGCACGGATTTTCCGAAACGAGCCGCAAATACTGCCGCCGTACAGCCTGCCGCTCCGCCGCCTACTATAATGGTGTCGGTCATTTTTTCACCTCTCAAACAGCTTCCGAAGTCTGTCGGAAGCCTTTCTGCGCCGTTCCTCCGAAGCCTTGCAGTCAACGGCATACCGCCCGTTTTCAAGCGTAAGCACGTCTCCCTCACGTGCGTTTTCGGGAAGCTCCGAAACGTTTATCACGATCATTCCGCCGTCTGTCTCTACGACTGCGTTATCGCCCTCAAACCTGTCTATTATCATAGTTTCACCTCTCGCTCCGAACCTTTAAGCTTTCCCCGTCTGATATTATCACAACGCTGCCGCACATATCGGTACGGTAAATTTCATCGGTATACCGACGTATCCTGTTGAGCGCTTCATTGTCGGGGTGTCCGTAGGAATTTCCGCTGCCGCATGAGATCACCGCTATGTCGGGCGAAATTGTATCCATAAACAATTCGGAGCTTGACGTTTTACTGCCGTGATGACCAACCTTATAAACGTCGATATGCCCGAAAAGTCCCGCGTTCACCATTTCCTCCTCCGCAGAAGCCTCGGCGTCCCCCGTGAAGATAAAGCTGTTTTCACCATGATAAAGAACGATACCCACGGAATAATTATTTGTGTTGGAGCATTCATCTGAGATCGGAGCTACTATTTCCCATCGGGCGTCGCCCAATTTTCCTTTCCTGCCTGCCTCGGCTGAGGTCAAATTCAGACCTTTCTCCTCCGCCGCATCAAGGAAATCCTCAAAATACCGTGTAGCCGGAACGTCGCTCTCGGCAAGGGACGGCATTATAAATTCGCCTATATCGTAGCTTTCCACTATCTCCGCCATTCCGCCCATGTGGTCGGAATGAGGATGAGTTGCAACCACAAAATCAAAAGCTTCGATCTCCGCCTTGTTAAGATAGTGACGAACGTTTTCGGCTTCGGACGCTTCTCCGCAGTCAATGAGCATAGTCTCGCCGCCGCACGTTATGCAGATACAGTCGCCCTGCCCCACGTCTATGTAGTGAACGGTCAGCGTTTCTTCTGCGGACTTGTGCCATGCGTCACGATTACTGCTGTAGATCATCAGCCCTAAAAGTATCGCAAGGCTGATGACAACAGTCCCGAAACCGCCTATGCTCTCAGTTTTCCGCCTTTTTTCCTTTGCGGACGAACGGCTGACCGATCGCCTTTTGACATGCGGTCTTTTGCCTGATGAGGACGTTCTGAATTTCGTTTTGTATGATTTTTTCCTCCGTGCCATCCGTTACCACCGCCTTTATTTGAAGATCTTGGCGAAATATCGTCAACGAGACAATTCGGCGAGCTTCCTATGAGATCGTATCTTCCCGCTTTTTTCAGAGCTTCCAGAACAAGCTCCCTGTTCTGCGGTCGGAAATACTGGAGCAATGCACGCTGCATAGCCTTTTCCTTCGGAGTTTTCGGGACATATACACTCTTCATTGTATACGGATCAAGCTCCGTATAGAACATACATGTGGAGATAGTACCGGGGGTGGGATAGAAATCCTGCACCTGCTCGGGACGTATTTTGTTGTCCCTCAGAAACAGGGCAAGCTCTATCGCTTCATTAAGCGTGCTTCCCGGATGCGAGGACATGAGGTACGGCACGAGATACTGCTCCTTGCCGATACCTTTAGTTATCTCGTAAAACCGCTTCTGAAACGCCTTGTACGCTTCGATATGCGGCTTGCCCATTTTATCGAGGACTGCCGCCGAGCAATGCTCGGGAGCGACCTTTAGCTGACCGCTGACGTGATATTTTATAAGCTCGCGGATAAACTCGTCATTCTTGTCCTCCATGAGATAATCGTAGCGTATTCCCGAACGTATAAAAACTCGCTTTACGCCCTTGACTGCACGGATTTTCCGAAGCAGTGCAAGATATTCCGCATGGTCGGCTTTCAGAGCCGGACAGGGCGTGGGGGCAAGACATTTTTTCCCCATGCACAGACCCTTGTCAAGCTGCTTTTCGCAGGAGGTATGACGGAAATTCGCCGTAGGTCCGCCTACATCATGGATATATCCCTTGAAATCGGGCATCTTTGTGATACGCTCCGCCTCGGCGAGAACGGACTCCTCGCTCCTGACGGTCACTCTGCGTCCCTGATGAAGCGCAATTGAACAGAAGTTGCAGTAGCCGAAGCAGCCCCTGTTGTGGGTTATGGAGAAGCGAACCTCCTCGATCCCCGGAACTCCCCCGAGAGCCTCGTAGGACGGGTGATAGCGCCGTGTATACGGCAGACTGTAGATATAGTCAAGCTCCTCTGTGGTAAGGCTCTTTGCAGGAGGATTCTGCACAAGCATCATATTTCCGTGACGCTGAATAATTGTCTTTCCGTAGACCTCGTCCTGCCAGTCGTACTGTATTTTCGTTGCCTTTGCATATTCGCGCTTGTTGTCCCTGACCTGCTCGAAAGAGGGACACTGTGCCGCGCCGATCGGCGTATTTACAGGCTCGGTCATGTAGCATGTTCCGCGAATATCGTGAATATCACGGATATTTTCGCCGTCTGCAAGGCGTGTGCAAAGCTCCTGTATCTGATGCTCGCCCATGCCGTACATGAGCAGGTCTGCTCCGCTGTCAGGCAGGATAGACGGACGCACGGCATCGTCCCAGTAGTCATAGTGGGCGAAGCGGCGCAGGGAGGCTTCAAGTCCGCCTATTGCTATGGGAACGCCGCCGAAATATTCACGAAGCTTCTGACAGTAGACGATAACGGCTCTGTCGGGACGTTTTCCTGCCACGCCGCCTGCCGTGTACGCATCGTCGGAACGCTTGCGCTTTGCCGCAGTATAATGAGCTACCATAGAATCAATATTGCCGGCAGTCACGAGAAAGGCGTACTTAGGCGCGCCGAAACGTTTGAAGTCACGGTCTGTTCTCCAGTCGGGCTGTGAGATTATTCCCACTGTAAAGCCCATAGCCTCTATCAGACGTGTTATTATTGCCGCACCAAAGCTCGGGTGGTCAACGTAAGCGTCCCCCGTTATGTAAATGAAATCGAACTGCCCGATGCCCTGTTCGTCCATTTCTCTTTTGGTTAAAGGTATAAACTTATCGTACATATTTTCACCGTTTATCAATCGCAGTCACAGTCAATAGCAACATTTGAGAAATCTCTCCTGAGCAGGTCGTCACGGCTCATCAGCCAATATACCGCCCACAGACAGCCCTCCTGATAATCAAACTGGAACAGATTTACTCTATTTTCATCTATGTAAGGCTTATTGCCGCCTTTCGGAAAACCGAAAAGCTTGTCGCAGCTCTCTGAAAAATCGTAAGCTTCCATTTCAAGAGCTTCTTCAAGTCCGTCAATATCATAGGCAGCCTGCTCGTCTAATTCGTCCATCCAGCCGAATTCAACAGCTTTTTCGGGCAGACATTCTTCAAAGTATTTGCTGTAATATCCGCACGGAGGTTCAGTACGTCTCAATTCCGACATATCGCCGTCCCAGTAGATCACTTTGTGAATTGCGGTATTATCTGGTTCTTCTGCAATAATTTCAGAATATTCATCACTTTCACGTTCCAGTACCTCACCGCTCCAAAATATATAGAGCATACCTGTTTTCGGCAGAATATTTTCCAGATCGTCACCCGATTCTGCAAGCTCATATAAATTGATCTGTGCGACTAACTGCATAGCTGATTTTTCATAATGCTCAACCGTTCCCTTGTTCTGCCCTTTAAGCCATGTTTCGGTATATCCCGACATTGTGGGATATTCGATCTCAGGCGGCAGATCGGGAAATCCGCCTATTTTACTTGCACCTGTGGGAACTTCTCCGTCGTACTCCTTATCAAAGCAGCCTATGGCGTTGCGGTAATATTTTTTCAGTTTCTCAGCCATTTCGGTGTAGCCCTTTGAATTAAGTTCATCAATAAATTCAGGCATTCAATTATCCTCCATTTGTCTTGTTTTCCATTTATTGGGTTAAAAGTATAAATTTATCGTACAAGTTTACGCCTCCTAATCCATATCATAATAAAACCAACCGTAAACCTCGCCTTTTTTCAGGTCTTCTTTCCGCATTATCCAGTATTCCGACCACACACAGCCAATATTATAATTAAACTGAAACAAAAGCAAATCTTCTTCATTAAAATCGGGCTTGTTTCCGCCTGTGGGATAGCCTAAAAGTTTATCAGCCCTCACAGCAAGTTCGTCAGGGTCGTAGCCATAATCTGAAATAAGTTTGTAAAGTTCTTTATCTATGCAGTATTCGTCATATTCTTCGTGCGCCTCAAATCCAATCACGACTTCTCTCTCGTCGGGATTTCCGCAACGTCTTAAAGTTGACATATCGCCGTCCCAATGGATAATATCATAGTCGCATTCGTCAATTTCTTCATTCCAGAAAAAATAAAGCATACCTGTTTTAGGCAGAAGATTTTCAACGTCCGCGCCGCTTTCAGCAAGTTCATAAAGATTTATCTGCGCAAACAACGGTATATCAGGTAATTCTATTTCAGGCGGCAGATCGGGACAGCCCCCCTTGCTTGCCCCTATCGGTACTTCTCCCTCTGCCAAACGGCATTTCAGTATGACAGCATTTCTGTAATACTGTTTAAGATATCCAGCTTCTTCGGTATAACCGTCTCTTTCGAGCTGTTCAAATAAAGTTAATTTTTCTGACATATTATTTATCCTCCAGTTGTCTTATTTTCCATTCGTCAAACTGCAATTTCGACATAAGCACCTTTCGGGGCTTTGAACCCTCGGAAGGACCTATGATTCCACGTTCCTCAAGCTCGTCCATGATACGTGAGGCTCTCGCATAGCCAAGTTTCAGCTTTCTCTGCAAAAGAGTAGTGGAGATCTGACCGTTATTGACCGCAACCTCTGCTCCGCGGAATACGTAATCCTCGTCTGAACCTGTTTCATAGCCGCTTTCGGACGCTGTTCCGTGATCTCCCTTTGTCTGCGGCGTAAAGT
The DNA here is from genome assembly GCA_947627275.1 of uncultured Ruminococcus sp. Classification (GTDB taxonomy): domain Bacteria; phylum Bacillota; class Clostridia; order Oscillospirales; family Ruminococcaceae; genus Ruminococcus. The sequence continues at coordinate 58,798 of CANQVK010000016.1, forward strand.
TTTCAACGGCTTCAACGATCTGACTGTCGTACTCGCCCGTTGCCTGAGAGCGTATAAAGTTCAAGGTTTCATTTATATCCTTTGACGAAGCAAAACAGCCCTGTATACGTATAGGCTTGCTCGTACCGATAGGCATGTACAGCATATCGCCGTTTCCCAGCAGCTTATCAGCTCCCGCCATGTCGATGATAGTTCTCGAATCGACCTGCGACATAACGGAAAGTGCGATACGGCTCGGGATATTCGCCTTGATAAGCCCCGTGATAACGTCTGTGGTAGGACGCTGAGTAGCGACCACAAGGTGCATTCCTGCCGCACGTCCCATTTGCGCAAGACGGCATATAGAGTCCTCTACCTCCTTGCCTGCCACGAGCATCATATCCGCCAGCTCGTCAATAAATATAACTATCTGCGGCATGAACGGTATATCCTCGTCCTCCTCCGCAAGCTCATTGTAGGATTTAAGGTCGTTTGCTCCTATGTCGGCAAAGGTATTGTAACGCCGCATCATTTCGTTTACAGCCCAGTTAAGCGCGCCTGCCGCCTTTTTTGCTTCGGTGACTATGGGAATAAGAAGATGCGGTATTCCCTCAAATACCTTGAATTCGACTACCTTCGGGTCGATAAGGATTATCTTGACCTCGTCGGGTTTGGCTTTATAAAGAATGCTCATGATTATCGAACGAGTGCAGACGGATTTACCGGAACCCGTAGTACCTGCGATAATAACGTGGGGCATCTTCGTAATATCGCCGACAATAGCGTTTCCTGTAATATCCTTTCCGACGGCGAACGCAAGCTTGCTCTGAGCGTTGCGGAACTCGGGGGTCGAAAGTATCTCACGGAGGGTAACGGTATCCTTGTTAATGTTCGGCACTTCTATTCCAACCGCCGATTTTCCCGGAACAGGCGCTTCAAGACGAACGCCCTGCGCCGCAAGACTGAGGGCTATATCGTCCTCCAGTCCTCTTATCTTCGATACCTTCACGCCCACGCCCGGCTGTATCTCGTAACGGGTGATCGAAGGACCTCTGTAAATATCTCTGATAGCCACCTCAACACCGAAGCTTTTGAACGTGTCTACGATTTTTTTCGCCTTTTCGTTCATTTCGGCAACGGCTTCCGTGCTGTTGGTCTTGGTTGAGGGAAGCGTAAGCAGATCGAGTCCCGGAAGTATGTACAAGGGCATCTGAGGTTCGGGCTTTTTCTCCTCTATGACCTCTCCTGCGGCAAGCCTGTCCTGCATAGCTTTCTTTTCAACAGCCTTTGAAATTATCAAGTCAAGGTCGGTCTGAGCCTTTTCGGTTACTTCGGCGATCTCCTCCGAAGCAGTTCTTTCCTCCGTATTATGTATGACGATATTATCTCCCGGCAGCGGTATATCGAACATCCGGCTGAATTCATCACGTTCTCTCCGTTCCTGCGGACTGAGCGGTCTTTCCTCCTCCTGAACGTCCTCGCGGCGGCTGTTTGCGGTCTCAGCCGCGTCAAGACCTCCGAAGCTTTCCCTGCGGCGGACTTCCGATATGTCCGTATCTTCCTCGTCATCTTCTTCATCGTCGTCAAATGCGTCTTCAAAGTCTCCGCCCATGAGAACGTTCCTCACGCCCTCGATACATTTCTGAATAACTATAAACGGCTTTGCGGCAGAACGCAGAAATTCGTCCAGCTCTTTTCCCGAGCATATAAGAGCAGTGGAAAAAATCGTTACAACAGTAACGATCATTGCGCCTACTCTGCCCAGTCCCCAAAGAAAAAGCGCAGCCAAAGGGAAACAGAACACGCCTCCGCCCTTGAATTCCGCGCCGTCCCTCCAGAGCTTTGAGATAAACGCTCCTGCATTTATCTCCTCGGTCGCTCCCGAAAAAAAGACCTGAACCGCAGTACAGCTAAGAAAGATCCACAAGATCATTAAACCTATGATTTTTCCGCAGCCTTTTTTCCGTTTGCTCACAACAACAGCCGAATAAATTACAACAGGCGGAACGGCTATTGATACCATGCCGAAAAAGCCGAGGATCATGTTATGCAGCGAACGCCAGCCGTCCGAACCCGGAATAAATACCGCCAAAGCAAGCAGTATACCTATACCGAAAAGCACTACGGACGCAACACGGACGGCTTCCTCGTCAAATTCGTCATTATTTTCCACAACGGCTTCGGCAGCCTTCTTTTTTCTCGGCTTCGGAGCTTCCTTCGCAGCTGATTTTTTTTCCGATGCTTTTTTTTCGGCACGCTGTATCTTTTCCATAAGCTCCGTATGCTCGTTTTCGGGCATCGAGGCTGCGCTCATATCAAGCTGCTGCGTGTTTTCGTCGTCGTCAGCGGAATTTCCTTTTTTGGGTCTGCCTTTTCGTGTAACGTCCTCGTCTATAAAGTCAGCTCCGAAAAGGATCTTTTTCCTTTTTTGCGCCATATTGTCCTCCACATTTTATGCACCGATCATCACAGCAAATCAGCGTTTTTCAGCAGCGTGCAACGATCAGCCGTATCTTCTATCTGTATTTTCTATCATTTCATAAAGGCTGTCCATAGCGTCCCCAAGACTGCCGAGACGATCTATAAGACCGATCTCAACCGCCTTTTCTCCGTCCACTACCGAACCGACGTCAAGAACAAGCTCCTCCGTATTCATCATCAGGCTGCGGAAAACATCTTCGCTGATACCGCTGTTTTTCGTCACAAACCCCACTATCCTGTCCTGCATTTTATCAAAATAATTCAAGGTCTGCGGAACTCCCAGAACCGTTCCGTTCATTCGGACGGGGTGTATCGTCATGGACGCCGACGGTACTATAAACGACTTCTTCGCCGACACCGCCAACGGTACGCCGATAGAATGTCCTCCGCCAACTACCAATGAGACCGTCGGCGTTTTCATACCCGATATAAGCTCCGCAATGGCAAGCCCTGCCTCAACGTCGCCGCCTACGGTATTCAGGATTATGATAAGTCCCTCAACGCTCCTGTCCTGCTCGACCGCCACAAGAGCCGGTATAATATGCTCGTATTTGGTGGTCTTATTCTGCTCGCCGAGAACGTAGTGCCCCTCTATCTGCCCGATAATATTCAGACAGTGTATCAGGTGTTTACAGTTCTGAGCCGATGATATACCGTTATCTGTTATCTCGTCCTTGTTTTCTGTAGCCATATTGATCCTCGCTTTCTTTTTATCAGACCTCCTCGGAAGTCTATTTTTATTATTATTGCCATTCCGAAAGTGAGTATACATATATTATTATATAACATTTTTAAATCAAAGTCAAGCAAATCAATTTGAGAAAAATAATTGGGATATACCTGCTTTCGTAGGGACACGGCGTGCCGTGTCCCTACACATATACAATCCTGACAAATAAAATTTCAAAAATTGATTTGCGTGTTTATAATCGACGCTATTCCGGCTTTACTTTCGCAAATCATTTCAATTTCGCATATAATAAATAATAATGCGTTATTTTTCATAAGTAACTCATTATTAATAATCCTGTTCCGACAGGTCAACAAAAAAGGAATGATCTTATAATGAAATATATACTGCAAATGCCTTCCTATACCTATGGACAAAAAGCGGCTAAGCTGCTGAGGTCGGCAGGGCATCAATGCGAACTCAAAAGGAGAGAGGGTGACTGCGGCTACGATCTTCATTTATATGGAAGCTCAGAAGCTCTCGGGCTTCTTGATAAAAACGGTATTCCCTATTCTCTTAAAGGAAAGGAGGGGGCTTCATGATAATAAATTTTGACAATGCCGCTACGACCTTTCCAAAGCCGGCAGCCGTAAAAAAATCTGTAAATTCGGCTGTTATGCGGCTTACAAGTCCCGGTCGGGGCGGTCATCCTTTGGGGCTTCGTACCTCCGAGGCGGTGTACTCCGCAAGAGAAACAGCCGCCCGTTTTTTCGGCGCTGAACCAGAAAACGTCGTTTTCGCCCTGAATTGCACTCATGCTCTGAATATGGCTATACAGGGCGTCATGAACGGCGGAGGTCATCTTATAATCAGCGGAATGGAGCATAACTCCTCCGCACGTCCTGCCGCTAAGCTTGCCGAATCGGGAGTCATAAAACTTTCTGTTGCAAGAGTTTACCCCGAAGCGTCCAAAACGGTCGAAAGCTTCCGAAGTCTTATCCGAAGCGACACAAAAGCCATAGTCTGTACAATAGCAAGCAACGTTACGGGACAGATATTGCCGATACGCGAGATCGGAGAGCTTTGCCGCTCACACAATATCCCCCTTATCGCAGACGGCGCTCAGGCGTGCGGCATAATAGACGTAAAGCTTTCTCATGGAATAAATATCCTCTGTACGGCAGGTCACAAGGGACTGTACGGGATAACGGGAACGGGACTGCTCATAAGCGACGGAAAATTCCCAATATCCCCCATTATGCAGGGCGGTACGGGCAGCGGCTCGCGGAGTCTCGTTCAGCCTGCTCTGCTTCCCGAAGCTCTCGAAAGCGGCACTGTGGGAGCTGTCGGTATCATGTCCGTAAAGGCAGGCATCGAGTTTGTGGAAAGCATCGGCGTAGACAGAATTTTCGCCCATGAGGACAGGATATGCCGCCGCTTTGTGAACGAACTGAGAACCGATCGAAAAATAACGATCTACCGTGAACCTATGGCGGAATATGTACCGATAGTTTCTTTCAATATAGACGGCATGACCTCGGAAAAAGCGGCGGCGGAGCTTGCAAAGGAGGGCTTCTGTCTGCGTGCGGGCTTTCATTGTTCTGCTTTGGCGCATTCCCAGCTCGGTACGGAAAACGGTACTGTCCGATTCTCACCGTCAATTTTCAGCAGAGAGGAGGACGCAGTAAAGCTAACTCATATCATAAAAAAATTAACGTAATATAAAACGCCGGTAGGTACAAATCATATTTTCAATCACTGTCTGCAACTTAAGCAGGGGGACTCTTTCCCCCTGCACCCTTTGACAAAAAGTAAAATGAAATAAAATCGCTTAAGTTGTGGATAGCGCTTTCCGAATCCCTTTGTTGGCAACGTTAATGTGAAAATTTTAGGAAAATATTAAAAAACTATTGAAATAATAACGATTTTGAGGTACAATATAATATAGGAAAGTGTGAAAGCTTGTGTCTGCACAGGCTTTATGGAATCTTGCAGCTGCCGGCTGCTTTTGACGAAGGGAGATGTGATATTTTTATGCCTTCTTTTCACGATATGAAATACGCCTTTTTCAGCCTTATGACTACTATCGAACTGAAAGACATCATGGATCTGGCTGTACTGGCTTACATAATTTACCTGCTGCTGAAGCTTATACGAGAGACGCGCGCAGGACAGCTCGTCAAGGGTATACTTCTGCTTGTGGCGGCTTATTTCATCAGCAGCCTTCTTGAACTTACCGTCATGGAATATATACTCGGTCATGCCCTTGACATCGGACTTCTTGCCATGCTTATACTCTTTCAGCCCGAGCTTCGGCGCGCTTTGGAGCAATTCGGTCAGACGAAGATCGGCATTAAGCTGATGGGCATCGGCATACCGTCCAACGACGTTAAACAGCGTTGGAATACTGCCATAGAAGCTATCTGCGACAGTTGTGTGGAGCTTTCCGCAAGCTGTACAGGCGCTTTGATAGTCATTGAACGCAAAACACGTCTCGGAGAACAGATAGAAACCGGAACGAAAATGAACGCCATTCCCAGCAAAGAAGTATTCGGCAATATTTTTTACCCCAAAACTCCCCTCCACGACGGTGCAGTCATTATGCGCGACGGACTTATCCTTGCCGCCGCCTGTTTTCTTCCGCGTCCCAACAGCGATGTTCTTATAGATAAAGGGCTCGGTTCACGTCATCGGGCCGCTATCGGCATGAGCGAAAATTCCGATGCCGTCGTAGTCGTAGTCTCGGAAGAAACAGGTCAGATCTCAATTGCCATAAACGGCGTGCTTACAAGAGATTACACACGCATAAGGCTGAAATCCACACTTGAAAAGGAGATCTTCTACGAAGACCCCGACGAAGAAAAAACCGACAAAAAGGGATTTTCCTCTCTATTCGGAAGGAGGAAAAAATAAGTGAATTTTCTTAAAAACTTTAAGAACAAGCATATGACGAGCAACCTTTCTCTTGCTGTTCTGGCATGTATCATCGCCGTCATCATCTGGCTTTTCATTTCTCTGACGCAATACCCCACCGTGCAGAAAACCGTGGAGAATATTCCCGTAACCGTTGATATTTCGGGTTCTGCCGCAAGTCAGAACGGTCTGAGCGTTATCTCCTGCGACGTCGAGAAGGTCACGGTCGAGCTTCTCGGCAGCCGTACTCAGATAGGCTATCTTAACAACGAAAGCCTTACCGCTTACTTCGACGCCGACAGCGTTTCGGGTACAGGTACAAAAAAGCTTGCCCTTAAACTGAAAAGCAACGACAGCGACCTTATCTACGATGTCAAGTCTATCTCCCCCGCTAAAGCGACTGTCGTTTTCGATAAGATTGAAACAAGGGAATTTGAAGTCCTGCCTCGCAGCCCCAATGTCACCTTTGCGGAGGGCAAGGAGATAGACCTTGAAAAATATGTCTGCACCCCATCGGTGATCTCCATAACAGGCTCGTCCGCCCAGCTTGACAAAATTCAATACTGCTACGCTGTTCTGGACAGGATAATAACTCTCTCCAACACATATAACGTGCAGTGCGACAAGATAGAACTCTATACAAAGGACAATGCGCTTATTGATCAATCATCCCTTAAATTCAGCGATATGAACATCAGTCTGACGATTCCTGTACGAAGTCAGAAAACCGTCGATCTGTACGTTTCGATCGCCAACGCTCCCGAAAATTTCAATCAGGACATAATAAAATACAAGCTTTCTTCAGATAAAGTCACTCTTGCCTGCAACAATACTCAGATAGAGATACCCGATTCCCTTGACATCGGCTACGTTCCGCTGTATGAAATAAAGCCCGGATACTCCAAAACTTTCTCGCTTGCAACACGGCTTGAGGGAAGCGAGCTTATAAACGTTTCCGATCTGAACGATGTCACTGTTACATTCGAGGGCGACGGTCTTGACGAAGTTTCCCTTACCCTCGACCAGAGCCATATTAAAATCAGCAATCCGCCTGACAGCAGCTACCAATATGATGTACTGACGCAGCAGATGAATATTACGGTCATAGGTCCGTCGGAATCTATCAGTCAGATAACTGCCGACGATATAATCGGTGAAGTAAATCTGCTGAACACAAGCATTACCACCGACCAGTTCAACCAAAACGTCACCTTCTCATGCCCCGCTTTTGACGACGTATGGGTCACTACCAATACCAAAGTCTCGGTGCAGCGCACAAAATCAGAAGCCCCGACATCGGCGGCTGCAAGAAATTCATTTTGATACTAAAATGATCCGTTCCTGCTCGGGACGGGTCATTTTGTTATTTAGAAATACAAATAACATTTTCAATAATATTTATTTATCCATAATTTAAAACTCCGCCTATCCATATATGCTTTTTTTGTGTGTTTCTACGAAATTACGCCAAATTCCTTGATTTTTCCAAAAAAATCTTATATAATTATTAGATGTCAGCATTTTATTTCAATATATTGTTAATAGTTAATATAAAAGGAGAAATTATGAAGACAAAGAAATTATTTGCCGCTGTACTGGCGACCGCTGTATGCTTCGGCTCAGCCCTTTTGCCATTCGGCAAGACACAGCATTCCATGGCATTCCAAACCGTTTCCGCTGCTGAAAAAGCTCCGGAAAGCGTCAATTCACTCATCGGCGACGTGAACGGAGACGGCATTATTGACTCTTCTGACGCTGTGGATATCCTCATTGAATATTCGGCAAGCTTAACAGGAAAAACCTCCACTATGACAGCCGGTCAGAAAAAACTGGCTGACCTGAATTTCGACGGCGTTATCAACTCCTCGGACGCTTCGCTGGTACTTATGTATTACGCGCATGTCGCTATCGGCGGAAAACTCTCGATAGAGGATTTCCTTTACTCCCTGAGCAAGCCGCCTGTAGTTACGACTACGTCAGCTTCCACAAAAAATACCGCTCAGACGACCACTACGACCGCTGAAAGAATAACGCGTACTACAGCCAGAATTTCTTCAAAGACTACATCTTTAAAAACGACTGCAAAAACCACTGTCAAGACAAAACCGAAAACAACGACCAAAGCTACCGTAAAAACCAAGATTTCCACAACCGTATCCACTACGGCAGTTTCAACAAAAACTTCCGCTTCATCGTCTAAACCCTCTACATCGACCAAACCGCCCGTAACGACCATATCAACGGGCGCTGTCAGAGTTACAGGCATAGGAGTAACACGCAGCGAGTTTTCGGTAAATGTCGGCGAGGGCGCTCTTTCGGCTTATGTCACAATGTTCCCCGTTGACGCAGCAAACAAGGACGAGATATGGTCAAGCTCCGACGAATCTGTTGCCATAGTAGATTCCGAGGGCTGGGTCTCCGGCATCGGCGAGGGCGAATGTACCATAACCGTTAAGAGCGCTGATAATCCCGAAGTATCAGCCGATATAAAGGTGACTGTCATAAATACCCGCAATGTTAAAGACATACGCCTTTCACGGACGACTATGACTTTACAGGCAGGCTACGGCGATCTTGCGGCAAGAGTTACCATGTTCCCCGAAACTGCCGTCAATAAAGCTGAAATATGGACAAGCTCGCAGCCCGATGTTGCAGAAGTAGACGGCGAAGGCTGGGTAACAGCCAAAAAACCCGGAAATACCGTTATTACCGTACAAAGCGTTGATAATCCGGCAGTATTTGCATTTGTGCTTGTGACCGTAGTTGATCCGCAGTCTGCCCAGACGTCCACCGTAACTACAAACAACACACCGCCTGTCACAACAACGCCTGTCGTTACAGAAGCCGTTCGGGAAATTCAGGTCAACGAGAACGAAATTGATCTTACTGTCGGAGAGCAAAAAGAAACTGTCGTCAAGATACTCCCCGAAAACGCCGCAAATAAGGAACTGAACTGGACAAGCTCCAACAGCAACGTTGCGTCAGTTGACCAATTCGGAAAAATTACAGCCGTTGGCGAAGGAAGCTGCATAATCACTGTAAACAGCGCGGAAAACGCTGAAATAAAGGCAAATATACTTGTCAATGTCAAGAACGCAGGAGAAGTTACGGAAATTCTCCTTTCAAAATACGATATAACAATTTCCGTAGGTCAATCGGATATTTCAAGGGTAACTATGCTCCCTTCCACAGCGTCTAACAAGGACGAGATCTGGACGACCTCCAAGCCCTCCGTTGCCACGGTTGACAAGTACGGCTGGATCCACGGCGTGAGCGAGGGCGAATGTACGATCACTGTATTCAGCGCGGACAGTCCGTCCGTCAAGGCGGAAATTGCCGTCAAGGTCGTAAACGGTCCCGTTGAACCTCCCGATGTTGATTTTAGCTGTATAGTTCCCGGAAAATCGACCGAAAAAGCAATAGCATTTAAACTGCCGTTCCCTGAAAAGGCAAACGGACGATATATCGTTGACTACATTATTACCGATAAAAACGGCAAAGTTTCCACTATCTCCACCCCCACGCTTGTTATCCCCGTTGTAAAATCGGCGATCACAATGCTTACCGCCGAGACAAACGAATTTACAGCAGAAGCTTACATCACCGACCTCAACACGTCAAAGAGTGCGAAAATCGGTAAATACAGCTTCGCTCTCAGCCCGAGAGACGCTAAAACCGAAACGGAAGATATTTACTACGCATTTTACGTACTCGGCGGAATTACTGAATAACAAAACTAAAAATTATCCCGTCATAACCACGGCAGACCGTGGCTTTGACGGGATATTTTTTATACTCGCCGCTATTGATCATTTTGCAATAGCGGCGAGTATAATCACTGTATTACAACTTAAACAGTGGGACTTTAGTAGGGACACGGCGTGCCGTGTCCGCACTAAGGGAACGCCCTCTCTTGCAGGGCGTTCCCTCTTTCAAAACAGTCCATGGGACTGTTTTGAAATTCACCCTTTGCGGAGCGCTTAAACGCTATGTGGGACTCTGTCCCACACCCTGCCAGAGGCG
>CANQVK010000017.1 GCA_947627275.1 uncultured Ruminococcus sp.
TTCGCTTTTTTCAAAACTTTTTTTCAGAAGCTCTCCGCTCGCCCCGTCCGACAGCTTTATCATTATATCATGATTTTATCTTTTTGTCAACTAAAAGATTTTACGCATTTTCGTTGTTTTTTTGGCGATTATACCCAACGATAAATAGCACAGCATTTCTGCTGTGCTTCATTCACCAATCATCATCGTCAAAAGTGGGTGTTTCATCATAATAAGGACAATCTTCAGCTGATTTGCTCGGCATAACCGAAATTTGTCTTAAATTACAAAACCCCATAATAGATGGATTGCGGCTTCCCTCATAATAAGAACAAGAAGCACAATGCATATAATATCCCATAAATTCACCTCCTCCAAAATATTGACAATATTCTTGTCAAATATCAGTATACCATAGTATTTCAGTTTTGTCAAGTAGTAATTTACAATAGTATTGAAATAATTGACTTAGGAGGTTTTTATGTTTGAAGAAAGAATAAAACAGTTAAGAGCGTCATTGGGAATGAATCAAGTCCAGTTCGGCAGAAAGCTTTTTGTAACAAAGCAGTGTATAAGCAATTGGGAAAACGGCAATATACAGCCGTCCATTGACATGCTAATAAAAATCTGCACCACCTTTTCGGTAAGTGCAGATTATCTTCTCGGACTGTCCGCCGAATGCACCCTCGACGTATCAGGGTTAAGCGCAGAGCAGATCCTTCATATTCAAAATGTCGTAAACGACCTGAAAACAGCCGCCAAAAATTAATTATTTTCCTTTTTGTCAATAACGACCATATTGTTTTTTATTTTAAAATCAGGTAGATTCTCCACGAACCGGCTGAATTTTGAATACCCATAGGTTTTCAGGTTAAAATCGGGAACTTTCAGACAGAGCTGTTTCTTGAGTTCGCCCAGATTGTAGCCTTTAGAGCCGTTTGTGCGCACTATAGCCGTCAACACGCTCTCCACGGACTGCAAATCAGTTTCCTTAGACTTTTGCGAAACCAGAATACTGCTGCCCACCTTGCGGAAGCTCAGACAGTCGAAGTCCTTCAAAAACTGCGAAAACTTAGAATATCCGTAATTTCTTACGTCAAAATCGGGATAGCGTCCTTGCAGACGGCTGCCAAGCTCGCCGATGTTGATCTCCTCCTCCAAGTTGGCGTTTTCCGCTATAATACGTATTATCGCAGATTCCAGAGTTTTCAGTTCAACCTTATCGACGTCGTTCGTCTGGACTTCCTCCTCAGCGAGGATCTCCAGATATTTAAAGGCATTGCAGGCGGTGCTGAACGGCTTCGGAGTTTTCTTTTCGCCCATTCCGATAACGTGCTTGCCCGACTCTCTCAGACGTATCGCAAGTCTTGTAAAATCGCTGTCGCTGGACACAATGCAGAACCCGTCCACATTATTCGAGTAGAGAATATCCATAGCGTCAATTATCATAGCCGAGTCGGTCGCATTTTTTCCCGTAGTATAGCTGTACTGCTGAACAGGCGTGATAGCGTTGTCCAAAGCCATATTTTTCCAGCCTGCAAGATTCGGTCTTGTCCAGTCGCCGTAAACTCTTTTATATGTAGCAATGCCGTAGTTCGACAGCTCGTCAAGAATATTTTTCGTATACTTCGGCGCAACGTTGTCCGCATCTATCAGCACAGCGTATCGCATTTCTATTTCCATAGGTCACCTCCTTGTTATATATTTATAAATTTATACAAATTTTTTATACTTGTCCTCGTTACCGCCGTTTATACACTCACAGATCCTATAACTGTCTATATATTTTGATAAAATTTCTTCTTCCGTGTCATAGCCAAAAAATTCAGAGTTCAAAAATTCGTCCATAAGCTTTTCAGACCTGAAAGAGACAAAATCAACACTGAAATTTGTGGTGAAAGTATCAAGAAACCTAAAATCCTCGTCATTGGAAATATCCTCGTCCACAAGCCAAACAGCAATTTCCGCACAAGTTCTCTCCAGCACATCCCTCAATTCATGATTATTCTCATCGAATAGATCGCTCTCATAGAGAAATATACTCTCTACAGGAACATGGGGCGGATAATGTCTTCCCTGTGTAAGATAAACTCCCTCAACGCCGTCAATATTCTGACTTAAATAATTTTCAAGTTCAGCTTTTATTTCAGGGTATTGGTAATTGTCCATACACATGGTTCGTTCTCTTTCGGCATGCGGATTTGTGACGACAAAAAATTCCCTGTCATCGTGGGACATCCGAACTATTATATCAGATGACCAATTCCAATCCGCTATGCCAAAATCGACAAAATCACCTGAGCGGATTATTTCAGGGGTAAAGCCATATTTCCGCTGTATATAGTCGATTGAATCCGATTCGGCAACTTTTTCGGGATGATGTTCAATATTGTACTCCCTCGCCGAACAGCCTGTCATAAAAACAGAGCAAATTATAAATAAAATAAGTTTTCTCATTTTTCAACAACCCAACAGAAAGCTCCTTAAAATTCTCCCCCTATGGTACATTTATTTTGTCCTCTGATTTATTTTTTCCTTTTCTTTTTAGGTTCGGGGAGTTCCTCGTACATCGCATTAAAAAGCTCTGAAAGAAAACTCCTGTCCTCGATATTTTCCACCAACAGCATTTTCTTTGCGCCATCATACGGCAGCTCATAGGTCGCGTTGGGCATCATGGCAATTGCCGATTTCACAGGCTTTACAAGGAATCTGTCGTCATAAATTCCGCCGATGACCTTGCCCTTGAAGTATACCACATATTCGCCCATCATTTTAAGGCTCGAAGTATCGAGTTCCGAAAGCTGTTCCATTACAAAATCATGATATTCCTTTGTTGTAGGCATTTAAGCTCCTCCGCTTTCACATATAAATAAAAATCCCGAAACTATTGCTTCGGGATTGCCTTTAATACCGCAATTATTACCACGGTACTTTTGGAGCGGATTACGAGGCTCGAACTCGCTACCTCCACCTTGGCAAGGTGGCGCTCTACCAGATGAGCTAAATCCGCATTTTATAAAGAATGCAGTCACGCTACAGCATTCTTTATGGTGCCTCCGGTCGGAATCGAACCAACGACACGAGGATTTTCAGTCCTCTGCTCTACCGACTGAGCTACAGAGGCATAAATGGCGACCCGGATGAGGCTCGAACTCACGACCTCTAGCGTGACAGGCTAGCGTTCTAACCAACTGAACTACCGGGCCATTGGTGGGGACTACAGGGCTCGAACCTGTGACCCTCTGCTTGTAAGGCAGATGCTCTCCCAGCTGAGCTAAACCCCCAAACAGCCATTTATTGTCGTCTGTACTTGGTTTTCATCTTGTCCCTGACGACGATATTAATTATATCATACTTTTCTTGATTTGTCAAGAGCTTTTTTGAAATTTCTTCAAAAAAATTTTACAGTTGATTTTTTCGCTGAAATTCGGCAAAAACCAGTGATTCCCGAATAAAAATATCGGGAATCCTGATATATTTTTTATATTTAACCAAAAATCTCCGCTTCCTCATAATCAAGAGACCAATACATATCAGCAAGCTTGTATCTGTCGGTTGATCGAATCTTACTTCTGTACTCGTCAGCAAGATAGCCGAGATTATTTTCCCATTGTTCGCCATCAAGTTCGGAAAAATCGTCCTCATCAACGGCATATGCCACGCAGGACATCATCATCACATACAGAAACTCGTCGAAATCGTTGCCGATAATATCCGGCAGATCATAGCAGTCATGGGCATACATTATAACTTTCGGCTCGTCCGCACCCTTTTCGTACAAAAAGCAGTACATATCTCCACCGCCGTTCATAGCAAACGGAATAAGCCTGTATTTTTTGTCAAGTATCTCGTCATTATCCTCTTTACGCCAATCAAGCAACTCATTCAGTTCCCTGATATATTCGGGAATATCATCAAAAAAGCAAAATTCGCAGTCGCAGTTGAGCATCATAAATGCCTTGGGGTCGTTGAGATAATGTTCTCTGTTTTCGTTGAATTTTTCGTTTCCGACTTCCATCCATTCCATAGCGCCTGTTTCATAAATTTCATGAAACTTTTTTGGAAATTTCACATCAAGATTTTTTTCCAGTTCAAATAAAGTCATAATTAATTCTCCTATTTGTTAAAATCAAAAAACAAATTAGAGGGGAACATCGTCCCCCTCGTAAAAAATTGATCTAAAGAAAATCAGCTCATTCCGCCTGTGGGAACGCCGCCGAGCTGTGACAGGAAGCGGTAGAATTCCTGCTTATCCTGACACTTATCGAGAGCGTCAACCTCGTTGATAACGCCCTTTGCAGTCAGACGTGCAAGCTCCTGATCGAGGGACATCATTCCCTGCTGCTTACCTGTCTGGATAGCGGATTGAATAAGGTGGATCTTATTATCACGGATCATAGCGGCAATAGCGTCCGTAACGTTCAGAATTTCCATTACGGCGATACGTCCCGTACCGTCGCGCTTGGGGATAAGCGTCTGCGAAATAACGGCAACAAGGTTATTTGCAAGCTGAGTACGAATCTGCTGCTGCTGATGCTCTGGATAAACGTCGATGATACGGTTGATAGTATCAGCCGCAGAAGTCGTATGAAGCGTGGACATTACAAGGTGTCCTGTTTCGGCAGCGGTAACGGCAGCCTGAATAGTCTCGAAGTCACGCATTTCTCCTACGAGGATAACGTCGGGGTCTTCACGGAGAGCCGCTCTGAGCGCAAGCGAGAACGAAGCAACGTCGTCGCCGATCTCACGCTGGTTTACCATACATCTCTTATGCTCGTGAACATACTCGATAGGGTCCTCAACAGTAATAATGTGCGCCGATCTGTTAAGATTTACAAAGTCTATCATGCCCGCAAGGGTGGTGGATTTACCTGAACCGGTAGGACCTGTAACAAGCACAAGTCCACGGGGTCTCATTGCAAAATCCGCAAGAATAGGCGGCAGATTCAGATCCTCCAGAGTAGGAATATCATTGCGGAGCAGACGGATAGCGATACCCGGCTTACCCTTCTGAAAATATACGTTTACACGGTGACGGTAGCCGCTCTTTGTCTGAAACGAAAAGTCGGTGTCAATGTGGTTGTTTATCTGAGTCTGCTGCTGCTCGTTTGTCATCTGGTTGATAATATCCAGTATTTCCTCCTCGTCCATTTCGGGGTACTGCGAACGCATGGTTCTGAGAGTACCGTTAAGGCGGACTACGGGAGCTATAGCGTTCGTAAAGTGAAGGTCTGAACAGCCGAGCAGACGAACCTCGTCAAGAATACGGTGAATGTTTATGATACCCATTTTATTTTCCTCCTATCGAATTATACAGAGAATGTGCTTCTTACAAGCTCGTCAATTGAAGTCTCGCCTGCCTGTACAAGCTCGGAAGCGTTGTCTCGGAGAAGCTTTGTGCCGTTAGCCTTGGCAGCCTGCTCTATCTCCTCCTTGCCGCCTCCGGCAGCAATAATAGCGGAAACCTTAGCTGTACAATGAATGATCTCGTGGATAGCTGTTCTTCCTCTGTAGCCTGTGTTGTTGCAGTTAGGACATCCCACAGGATCGTATATCTGAATAGACGAGGGAATACCCATCAGTTCGTTTTCCTCTTCGGTCGACATTCTCGGCTTCTTGCATGCAGGACACAGTACCTTGACAAGTCGCTGAGCGATAACGCCGATAAGAGAAGTTGCGACCATGTAGGCGGCAACGCCCATATCAACAAGACGGACAACGGTCGAAGCGGCGTCGTTCGTATGAAGTGTGGACAGCACAAGGTGACCCGTGATAGCGGCACGGATACCGATGTCCGCCGTTTCGGTATCACGCATCTCACCGATCATAACGATGTCAGGGTCCTGACGGAGGATAGAACGAAGGGCGGCGGCAAAGGTCATGCCCGCCTTCTGATTTACCTGACACTGATTGATTCCGTCGATAGCTTTTTCGACAGGGTCCTCAACTGTAACAACGTTTACGTTGGGACGTGCGATCTCGCCGAGAGCGGCGTAAAGAGTAGTTGTTTTACCTGAACCGGTAGGACCCGTAACGAGGATAACGCCGTGGGGAACTCGCAGCATCGACTCAAAGAGCTGATAGTTATAATCGGACATACCGAGGTCTGTAATTTTACGCAGAGCGATCTGTCCCGTTGAAAGGATACGAATAACGATCTTTTCGCCGTGAACCATAGGAAGCGACGACACACGGACGTCAAGGGTACAGCCGTCTACGACCTGCGTGAAACGGCCGTCCTGAGGGATTCTCTTTTCAGCGATGTTCATGCCGCTGATAAGCTTGAAACGCGTTGTAAGGGCGCTGTGTACGGCGGACGAAATATTCATCAGCTCAACAAGGTCGCCGTTTACACGTATACGGATTCTTGTATATTTATCGAAAGGCTCAATATGAATATCGGTAGCGTCGGCTCTGAAAGAGTTCTCAACGATAGTTGTTGCAAGCTTAACTATAGGAGCAGACTCAACTCTGTCCTGCGACTCCTGTTCTTCTATAGAACCGCCGAGGTCGTTCGCCAAAGCGTTTACGCCCTCAAGCACGGTATCAACGTTCTGCATCGAGTAGCATTTGCCGATAGCCTTATTGATAGCAGACGTCGTAGCGAGTACGGGAACGGTGTCCATACCTGTGGAAACCTTGATGTCCTCCAGTACGATAAAGTTTACAGGATCGTTTGTTGCAACGGTAAGACGCTTGCCCTGAATGTTTATGGCGATTACCGTATGCTTTCTTGCAAGCTGCTCGGGAACTTTCTGTACAGCGTCCGTATTGATTTCGACATTATCGAGGTCAACGTACTGCACTCTCAGCTTTCCCGCCAAAGCCTTTGTGAAGTTGACCTCGGTCATGAAACCAAGCTCAACAACAACGTCGCCGAATTTCTTAGCGCCATTGGACTCTTTCTGACTCTGAAGAACTTTCTGAAGCTGCTCCTCGTTCAGAAGTCCCTGACTAACTAAGTAATCGCCAATTCTCTCGTTTCTCATATTCAAACCTCCGCTAATTTTTTAAAGCTGCACCAATATATTTGAACCGTTGTCAAGAGGGCGGAGCCGCCCCCGAAAAACAGTAAATACTTTATGATACAATCTTAAATTATACTTGAAAAAAATGTGTTAATATGTTATAATAAGTTATGTCAATATTTATTATGTAAGGAGGTCAAAACCATGTCTGACTTAGCGAATATGCTCCATGACCCGTTCACGGAGCTGCCATTCAAGCTCATGTTTTTAACCATTGTTTTTCTCTTCGGCATCTGTATCGGAAGCTTTCTGAACGTTGTTATCATACGTCTGCCCCAAGAAGACCCCGAAGAACGATCGCTGATAAAGCGCTCTTCTCATTGTATGAACTGCGGTACGAAAATAAGACCTATCGACCTTATCCCCGTTTTCAGCTGGCTTTTTCTTCGCGGAAAATGTCATTCCTGCGGTAAAAAAATCTCTGCAAGATACCCGCTTGTGGAGTCGCTAAACGGATTTTTATACGTTCTTACGTTCATGGTTCTCGATATTAATGCTAAAGCCATAATAACCTGCGTTCTGATGTCCCTGCTTATAATCATTGGCTTTATGGATTGGGACACTCAGGAGATAGACATGATATTTGTCGGTCTCATACTTCTGCTTGCAGTTCCCGCAGCAATATTTACAAATGATGTAAAGCTTATTCACAGAATCATCGGCGCATTGGTCATCAGCGTACCCTTTTTCATAATCGGCGAGGTAAGCCGACCTATAATCCGCAAAAAATGCGGTGAGGACTTCCGCGCCATTGAGCTTGGAGATACGGCGCTGATGTTTGCCGCCGGAGCTTTGCTCGGAACACAGGCTGTTATCGTTTCAGCATTTTTAGGTATTGTAATAGCCGCAGTTGTCGGTGCAGTATTGAAATTTGCATTTCACAGAGAATCCAAGATCGCATTCGGCCCTTTTCTCTCGATAGGCATTGCAATCGGAATGCTCTGGGGCAGCGACATCGCCGGCTGGTACATATCGCTTCTTACCGCTCAGCCGCAGTAAGGCGAAAATAATTACAGGCAGCAGCATTTTTACTGCTGCCTGTTTTTATTTATTTGTAAACTATTTGCGTATCTTTTATTTCTTCGGGAAGAATATAGACAATGTAAATATTTCCGTCTTTGTCTGCGCTGTCTATATTTCCGTCACCATTTGCGTCCACCTGAGGCTTCATTAATCTGAATGCAAGCCCCATATTAACCGAGTTGATCGACTCAAACTGTACATTGCCGTCTTTCAGATCAAGAGAACCGTCTGACTTGGTTTTCAATCTGTAAAAAGGCGCTGAACTTGCTTCGTTAGTTTTTATAGCATTAATAAACGCCATACTTGCCGTACTCATGTGACATGGTGATTTAAAAATATCAACAGTTACATCATTAGTACCGTCATTGTACGTATGCGCTTCCTTACCGCCATTTTGATAGGCAACAACGTTAAGCGCAAAATTCTTACCTGTATTGCTGTCGTACGTTATTTCATTTCCAACACTGTCTTTCATCGGAACAAGCCAACTGTAGTAAGAGGTTTTTCCTGCGTCCTTATAAGCCGGGGAAGTTGATTCGATTGGCTCGAGGTTATAGAATCCCATCTTATAATAGTAATTATAATCCTTAAAATGCTCGGAATTAATAACAGCCACATTCTGCTGAACAGGAGTGATACTGCTGTCGCTGCCGCCGGGACGGATGTGAACCTCTCGTTTTTTTAGTGTTATTCCGTCTGCTTCATATTCTAATTTCTCATAAGATTCTGCTGCTGTAAAATCATAAACGGATTCGTAAATATGACCAGCCTCAAGATCCGCAACAGCATCACCGTCTAAATCAACATCGTTGTTGATTAGCTTCATCACACGAACTTTTCCCTCAGCAGGGTAAACATTTCCGGAATCATCGGGGGGGCTTATAACTCCGCCAAGAAACCAATCTACAAAGCTTTTTACAGCAGCCTGTTCGCCGGTTAACGCGGCACCTCCCGATAATGGCGTATATACACCTTCTGTTTCGTCCGAAGCCAAGCAATATCCGCCTTCGTAAACTCTTATAAATTTCGCATAGTGAATGGAATTGTCAACATATTCTTCAATATTATCAACGTAAGCCGCTGTTCTTTCCTTAATGGAAGCTTTCGACATCAGTTTGGCGACAGGGTCGATAAACGACAAAACAAGAGTAAGAATTATGCTGAAAATAGCAAGTACGATTATCAGCTCAATGAGGGTAAAGCCCTTTTGCTTTCTTTTCCTATTCAAGATCGTACCCTCCATTATGTTGTGGCAGCTTCGGTAACAGGCTGAATCTCGGTAATATACTTCATATTCAGCCCTCTTCCGAATTCATCGCTGTGAGCTGTCATTTCTTCATCGGTATAAACCTTGTAAACTTTTCCGTTCAGGTTTATATTGCCTCCGCAGTCCGGCTGGAGATTTATCTGAACTCCCCCGGCTATTGTCGGAGCAGCAGCGTTGTCATATCCTACCTCGGCTACGGGCGCCTGATCGGCAACTCTTCTGTTTACCTGACGTGCGGAGCGGAGATAGCTGTTTATTGCACTTGCAGCAACTACGAGAACAGTAGACATTACGGCAACTATCGCTATCGCAATAATTATCTCCATGAGTGTCATGCCCTTGAAAACTCTTTTCTTAGATTTATTTTTTTTCATTGCAGACCCTCCTTAGAATTCGCTGTAATACAGTATCTTATACCAGAACGGATCGCCGTCATCTGTATGGTCATCGCCGGTTTTACCGCCGTCAGTAGCAAATACTACTTCTAACGGGTTTGCGGATTTAACCGCCTGAGAATTCAGACAGCCGAAATACATCGCCCTGTTTCCTCCGGCATGAAGACTATTTACATCAACGTTATTATAGTAGAAATTCGCAAAAGGGTTTCCTCCGCTTGATGCGAAATCAACTTTCAAGTCAGGTGAAATTACGTTTGCCGATATAGGTTTATATCCGTTGCTCGCTACCAAATACGATGATGATGTACCATATATATTTACATTCGGCTTAACCTTATCGCCTAAAGTTGTAGCAAGATCCTTAACATCTTCATAACCTGTTCCGCTTATTAAATCGGATGTTTTCTTTTTATCGGTTATATATTTAAATTTGTCGCCATATTCGCCGTTGATCAATTTTTGATACGATCTTGTCAACAAGGGGGTTTGTTTGAGTATCAGACCTTCAGTCTGCCAATCTAAATTTCCCCATGCATCATAACCGCCCACAGTGGTTTCTTCAATGATAATATGAACCGTTCCACCATTTGAATCATCAACAATTATTTTTCCGTTATCAATAGTAAGATTTTTAATAAGAATAAGCAAATGATTTGAACCCGGGTCAATCAAAATTTCCTTTCCACTTATATTACCTACATTCATATCAAGCTTACAGCTTTTGTTGATCACGTAATTTCCATCCGCATCAGTAATATCCTCTAATTTCGTTAAATAACTCGATGATTTAAATTCTTCTGTAGACATCAATTCTGAAATTTTTGCGGGAACCTCATTTGAAGTCAAGTTAACCTTGTTTTCATAAGGATTTGCGACATCCGTGAGAACTTCTTCAATTGTCTGAACTACCTTTGTTTCATCGTTATCTCCGATAATAACTACTTTTTCAGCATATTCAGGATATATATGACTTTCACCAATCTTATTAAGATATACGTTAGGTCCTTCTGAATAATTATATTCAAATTTAGGATCGGGAACCTTTATGCTGTAATCAGCTTTCGTCTCATAATTATCTTTATCTGTAAAGCTCGTTACAAAAGTCTGAGCATAAAATTGATTATCAGTACCCTCAACCAAACATAAGGCGTCCGCGTCATAACTAAATATCGGATCAATTGCAGAACCGTCTTCTTTCGTCTCCACTGTATAATACAGTTTCAAATCAATCGGATTAACAATTCCCTTGCTATTATCAGGGTTAAAATCTCCATCTGCAAATACATCGCCGTCATTCAAAGGCTGATTATATTTATCTAGCCATTTAGCTCCATCCATTCCATCTACGAAGCCTTGCTGAGGAGTATATATATCATACGTACCCTTCAAATTGTCAATTTCAACTGTTCTTGAACCTTTGGTAGCATTGTATATAGATTTGCCTGCGGCTAATGTCAAATTATCTTCGCCCACGATCTCTCCGCCGACAACTACATCGCCGTTTACTGTTACCTTATCACCAGCCACACCCGGTCTTTGAGTGATAATCAAATTACCCTCAACACGTACATCTCCTTGAATTGTAACGTTTTGCAATTCAAGATTTCCTTTGGTACAAATATCGCCAACTACTTCATTTTCTACTGTTTGAGCAGTATAACGATTGACAACATTACCAGTCCACGCATAAAGAGCGGTATCATTCATTGCCTTTATTTTGTTTGTAACGCCTGTATCCATGCAGTAAATGTTTCCATTTATCTTTATCTTGCTATCTGGATTATCTACTTGGATATTACCGCAGAATACGTTCATCGGTACATTCTTGGGGATTGGCGCTGCACCGTCAACATGCTTTTCAAAAAATCCCAAATTTACTGTTCCGCTTATGGTGCCGTCAACATACACATAAGGTATTTCGTTAAAATTCCAACTGCTCTCTGCTGCGCCGCTGTAGACATATGTAAGCTGAGAGGGAGAGTTATTGTGGAACATCATATCTCCCCACACAGTAATTCCTGAACCCTTGGTTGGAAAGATAAAATGCGACCAGTTCTCAACATACATATTGTTACATACATATAAAGGAGTTTCAATAGTTGCTCCGCTGTTAACTCCTTTCAATGCTGTTTTATCAGTTCCGTCATAAGGCTCTATAAGATTGCTTGAACTTCCCATAAATACACTATGATTGGAATTGCCCGTTCCATCAACATATTTATAAGTTTGAGCATCGTCTTTTTTCGGCAAACCAATGTAAGCGCCGCCCCAAATACTGGTCTGAGTAGCCAAACTTGCATCAGCCGTAGTAACAAATCCTGCGCCGCCGCTGCCGCTGCCTTCGTTATCTTCCTTATCATGCTTAAGAACATAAACGGACGCCGAAGAGGTTACGCCTGACATTGTAACGTTTGAAGTAAATTTCAGAAGATCTCTTTCGAGCCATTCTTCTTTGGTTTCATCATAAAACTTCTTTGTACCCGCATATGAGATGGTAACATCGTCTATATTACCCATTGAAGCTAAACTATCGCTGCCGCCGGGATTGCTTAAACCTACCTGTACTTTGAGCGGAGTGCTTGTCGATTTAAGTGCGCCCACTGCATCTTTATATTGTTTAGCTCCGGCAACATTTCCGTCAAGCGCAGCAACAGCGCTCTCCGCCACAGAGCGGGCAGTAATGCCCGTCTGCGCGCTTGAGTAATTAACGTGCGCTCTGTTGTTGGCAGCCAGCGCAAGAGCCATAGTACCGAACAGGAACACTATCAGGATAGACATAACGAATACTACTGTCAGCAGAACCGAACCATGCAGTTTTCTCTTTTTTTGCGTATTCATTTTACTTACCGCCTTTCCGTTATTAAATAACATCAGCGAGGAAAAAATTATTCTGCCATTTCAAGATTAGGTTCATCCATTTCGTATACAGAGTAAAGCGTTATAGTAAATTGAGCTGTGGGAACTTTTTCTTCCTCTTCATCCGTGGGGGTTGCGTCTTCTCTTTCCTTGATCTCAATATCCGTAAGACCTACGGAATTGATGATGATCGTTTCCTTCTGCTCCTCGATCGCCTTCATGTAGTTCCAGATGTTCTCCTTTTCGCCGGATACGTTGATAGTATACTGCGCCTGGAGTGAAGGCTCAGCCGTTCTTTCAGAGAGTGAAGCGCTCTCCGCCTTTTCTTCAGCAATAGACTTCTGATGCACACCGTTGATATCTGCCTGATTAAGCATATCCTCGCCGACAAACGAAGGAGTAAAGTAGTAATACTCCAGCGTTCCTGTTTCAAGATCGCCTGCTGCAAGAGTAGATACCTTTACTTCGTTTTCCTCAGCGAATTTCTGCATGTACTGATCGACCTTGCGCGCATTGTATATACTGTTGTAATCTACAAAGTCGCCCGCAAGGGCAGATGCCTCGTTGTAAGATTTTGTTATGTCGTCCTTGATGCCGGGGATCTCGGCAATCTTGCCGTCTACCTCGTCCTGCTGCTTCTGAAGCTCCGCAAGAGCCGCCTTGTCTGTCTTTATATCCTCGTTTCTGGGCTTTATTAAAAGGAAGAAGCCTGCAATAAGGAGTACAAGCGCCAGAAGAACGCCAAGGATAACTTTATCTCTGTAATTAAGTTTCATTTTCATCTACCTCCCTTATTAAGCTGCCGCCGCTTCTTCTTCATTCGTCTCATCGTCGTTTTCGGACGGATGATATGCGCTTTCTCTGCCGTTTATGGCAGCGGTAACGCTGAATGATACGGTCTCGGTCTCTTCGCCGTCTATGGTATGAGCATCCTCGCCCTCTCCGATCTGTATCTGTTCCTTTTCAATGTTCACGGTGTAGCCGCTGTAGGAAGCCGCCGCATAGTAGCCCTTATTCTCGGCAAAGCTCTCGTCAAGGAGGTTATCAATAAACATTGAAGGCAGCTTTTGTACAAAGTCCTTGCTGCCGGCAGCCTCGACCGTAAAGTTGAACGTACCCGCAGAGTAAGACGGAAGCGAGATGTAGCACTCGTCAAGATTGAGATCCTCGGCAGTCTTATCGAGAACAGCCTGAATAGTCTCATACTTGTCGCCGTTGATAACGGGCTGTGAGAAGAATGCGTCATGGGAGTTCACCATTTTGGTATTGTATGCGTTTACAGTATCACGCATTGCAAGAAGCTTATCTCTGTGAGCAAGCTGATTCTTTACCTCGGCGGAATCGAGATACGTCTGAATCTTAGTCATATCGTTCTGGATACTGTTGTCGTACATAGTCATTCCGAGCCATGTGCCGCCGACAATAACGGCAGCTCCGAGGACAAGACCGAGCATAAGTCCAAGACCGGCATTTTCGTCCTGATTCTTGCTGCTTCCGCCGGATTTCTTCATAGCGGAGCTAAGCTCCGTTTCAAGAAGATTGATCTTCTCTGTTTCTCTGTTACGCTTGAACATAGCGCCGATAGCATTTGCGTACAGCGAAAATTCAAGGTTCTCATGACCGTGTATCTGCGGAGGAACGTTGATAAGGCTTGTATTGAGGTCAAGCTTTTCAAGCTCGTCGGTGATCCTGACATAGTCGTGAGTGTCGCCGTAAATAATAACGTTCTCGATCACCTCTCCCGTATTGCGGCTTCTGTGGAACTGAAGCATACGGAAGATATTCTCGTTTACAGCCTCGAAAACGTAGTCGGCAGATCCGCCGTAGTCGTCGGGATCAACTGACGCGAAACGTGAGAACGAGAGCTGACCCTGTTCATAAAGGTTGAGCGAAATGAAGTTGGGGTCGATCTGAACAGCCAGCAGCGGCATTTTCGATTTGATCTTCGTATCGGCAAGAAGCACCTTTGTGATACAGTTACAGCCGACCATTACCGATCTGAGGGAAATACCGAGAAGCTTGAACACCTCTCTGTAGCTGTTTACGATCTCGTAGGGACATGCCGTAGCAAGCACCTTTATCATGTATTCGCCGTTTTCGCCTTTCTCCTCGGCGTCGCCTACGATTACATATGTAACGGAGAAAGTATCGTCAAGGTTAAGCTCAGCCTGCATCTGCTGCTTAACTGTTTTCTGCATATCCTGCGGCTTTACTCTGGGAACGGTAAGCTCCTTGAAGATAGTCAGGTTCGAGGACAGGGAAACGATAGCCTCCTTGTCGGGCATTTTGTTTCTTTTGAGGACGCCGTTGACAAGCGTTGCAACGTTCGGAACGTCCTTAACGTGACCGTTCACGATAAGTCCTTCCTCAAGGTTAAGTGTTGCTGCGGAGCTGATCTTTATTTTTCCGTTGCTCTCAACGCCTTTAACAACACGTATATTTCTATCGGTAATATCAAATGACAGCATTTTCTTTTTTCCACCTTTCCGTGTTTATTCGTTCTCGATAGATTCCATTGAACCGTAGAGTGCGGGGTAAATACCGATTACTACCATACCGATTATGATACCCATGAAGATAAGCATTACAGGCTCGACCATGTGAACAAGTCTTTCAACAGCCGAGTCGGATTCTTCCTCATAGTATTCGGAGGTCTTTTCAAGGATCGAGTCAAGTGCGCCCGACTCCTCGCCGACGTATATGACCGAACAGAACATTGATTCAAATATTTCCGTTCTTGTTATAGCGGACGAAAGCGTTTCGCCCTGCTTTACCTCATCGACAACATCAATGAACTTTTCGTCAACATACATATTTCCAAGTACCGATGACGCTCTCTGGAGGCACTCTACCATTGGAATACCGCTGGAGTAAAGAGAGGAAAGGGTTCTTGCAAAACGTGCCGTATAAATTTTCGTTACGAGAGGGCCCCAGCCGGGTCCCTTCAGTATCATACGATCGACCTTATACCGTATATTCGGCGCTTTCAGAGCGTATCTTATTCCGAAGAACAGACCGACGGCAATAATGATAAGCAAATACCACTGATGTCTGATGAAGTTCGATATAGCCGCCATGATCTTGGTAAGCGCGGGCATCTCCGAGGGATCTTCGTACATATCAATGAACGTAGGCATAATAAAGGTAAAGAGGAAGATTACAACGACTACGCAGAGTACCGCAAGGATAATAGGATAAACCATAGCGCCCTTTACGGTATTCATAAGTTTGTTTTCCTTTGCGTACTGATCGGACATACGCGTCATGATAACGTCAAGAGAACCGCTGGCTTCTCCTGCTCCGACCATTGAAATAAGGAAGTCGGGGAAAGAACCTCTGTGCATTTCGAGGGTTGCCGAGAAAGATTCGCCCTTCTGCACGTTCTCGTAAATGTCCTGCCATATCGCCTTGGCTTTTTCGTTTTCCTGCTCGTTTCTCATAATGTCGATAGACTTTACGAGGGTAAGACCCGATGTAAGCATTGCACTGAGCTGTCGGCAGCAGAACGCAAGCTCTTTTGTGCTGAACTTATAGATCGATCTGGATGAACCGCCCGTCTCTTCTGCATAATCCTTAATAAAGAGACCGCGTTCTTTCATCTTTTCGAGGAATTCCTGCTCATTTTCGGCATTCGCCTTACCCTTGACCTGTTTGCCGCGGGCATCCTGAGCTATGTAGGAATAACTCTTCATAAAACCACCTCCGTGTTTTTTGATACGCCTCCCGGAAACCGTGTCCGATGCCTCGGGACGCAGGGTCACATATACGCACTACCCTAATATAACAATTATAACATATTAAAAGTTATTTTTCAATCGTGTTTTTGACTTAAATACTTAAGGCTTTTTTATCAATATTAACCAAATTTTATACTATAAGTAATAATCCGGCGCATATTACCGATTATATTACAAAAAGACGATTAAATTTGCAATAGAGAGAGGGAGTTGCTATACTGTGCCATATTATCATACAATCATTATAACATATTTATTTACAATCCGCAACATTTTTCTGATTATTTTCTAAAATTTTTTTAAATTTATGAACCAGAGTGATTTTTTTAACTTAACTAAAAATATTTGCCTAAATTTCCTCCAATACTCACAGCGTAAAAAACGCCTTTCAGCAGGTTGACTTTTGGGGAATATTGTAGTATAATGTAGTTGTGAAAGCCAAAATTTAAAAGCGAGATGAGTATATGAAAAAATTGAATAAAAAAGCAAAAATTTATTTTATTTTTCAAATTATATTCTTGATATTAACTTTTGTCGGAGGAGTTTTGCTGATCGCAGGAAAAATAAATAATGCAGGAATGTCAATATGTTGCAGTACAATGTCTTTAGCATTTGCCTCTTTATGCAATTCGGCGAAAAATAAGAATTAGGTAAATTTTAGTTTACAAAGGAGCGACCAAAATCGCTCCTTTTTACGTTTTCTGAAATCATAAGCTAAGGACTCGATTGTGAACAAATTGTAAACATTTCCCTCCGTTATTGACAACAGCAGTAAAAAGCGTTATACTATTATTAGCACTCACAGCATAAGAGTGCTAATAATTTTTTTGGAGATGTTTAAAATGGAACAGAAGCAGTTCAAGGCAGAGTCTAAAAGACTTCTTGATATGATGATTCATTCAATTTATACTCACAAGGAAATTTTCCTCCGCGAGCTTATTTCAAATGCAAGCGACGCTATTGATAAGCTTTATTTCAAGTCTCTTACAGACGATAAAGTCGGACTTTCCAAGGACGATTTCGCTATATGGATCTACGCAGATAAAGACGCCCGTACTCTGAAGATCACAGACAACGGTATCGGAATGACTGCCGAGGAGCTTGAAAACAATCTGGGTACTATCGCAAACAGCGGTTCGCTCAAATTCAAGACAGAGAACAAGCTCGATGAGGAAAATCAGATCATCGGTCAGTTCGGCGTAGGCTTTTATTCGGCGTTTATGGTCGCAAAGAAAGTTACTGTAATTTCAAAGGCATACGGTTCTGATACCGCTTACCGTTGGGAATCCGAGGGCGTTGACGGTTATACGATCTCCGAGGACGACAAAACGTCCGTTGGTACGGAGATAATCCTCGAGCTTCTCGACGATACCGACGACGAACAGTACGGGGAATTTCTCGATACCTACCGTATCAAGGGACTTATCAGCAAGTACAGCGATTATATCCGTTTCCCCATTAAAATGGAGGTAAGTCACAGCCGCCCGATCGAGCAGTCCGAGGAGGATAAGGAGGCTGGAAAAGCTCCCGAATACGAGGATTACATCGAGATAGAGACTCTCAACAGCATGGTTCCCCTCTGGAAGAAAAGCAAGTCCGAGCTTAAAGAGGAGGACTACAAGCATTTCTACACCGAGAAGTTCTACGATTACAACGAGCCTCTCAAATATTCCCACGTTGTCAACGAGGGTATGCCGAGCTACAACGCTCTGCTCTATATACCGTCAAAAGCTCCCTATGACTTCTATTCAAAGGAATTTGAAAAAGGCTTGCAGCTATACTCGAACGGCGTGCTTATAATGGATAAGTGCGGCGATCTGCTCCCCGATTATTTCGGCTTTGTAAAAGGTCTTGT
Organism: uncultured Ruminococcus sp.; assembly: GCA_947627275.1. Classification (GTDB taxonomy): domain Bacteria; phylum Bacillota; class Clostridia; order Oscillospirales; family Ruminococcaceae; genus Ruminococcus. Next base: position 18,144 of record CANQVK010000017.1, read on the forward strand.
GGACAGCGAGGACTTGTCGCTGAACATTTCAAGAGAAATGCTCCAGCACGACAGACAGCTCAAGGTCATTGCAAAAAGCATTGAAAAAACTATCGGCAACGAGCTGAAAAAAATGCTGAAAAACGAGCGTGATAAGTATGAGAGCTTCTGGAAGGAATTCGGAATCCAGCTAAAATTCGGCGTTTATAGCGGCTACGGAATAAATAAGGACAAGCTTCAGGATCTGCTGCTGTTCACATCGTCTCAGGGCAAGCTTGTGACGTTGGACGAATATGTAACGGCAATGCCCGAGGATCAGAAGTACATCTACTACGCAACGGGCGAAAGCGCCGCGCGTATCGAGCAGCTCCCACAGACTGAGCTTATCAAGGATAAGGGCTACGAGATCCTTTACCTCACCGACAACGTTGACGAGTTCGCCGTTAAAATGCTCATGAACTATAAGGAAAAGGAGTTCAGAAACGTTTCCTCCGACGATCTTGGTATCGAGAATACCGAAAAGCAGGAGGAGGTAAAGGCTAAAGAGGAAGAAAACGCCGATATGCTTAAAGCAATGGCTGATTCCCTCGGCGATAAGGTTTCTAAGGTCGTCCTTTCAAAGCGTCTTAAGTCTCACCCCGTATGTATCACAAGCGAGGGCGAGATCACTCTGGAAATGGAGAAGGTTCTCAACTCCATGCCCGGCGATCAGAAAGTAAAGGCTCAGCGCGTCCTTGAAATAAACCCCGACCATGATATCTTCGCCAAACTCAAATCTATCGAAAACGATTCGGAAAAGCTGGGCAAATACGCTTCAATGCTCTACACGCAGGCTCTCCTTATCGAGGGAATGCCTATCGACAATCCCGTTGAATTCTCAAACCTTGTTTGTGAATTGATGTAACCCGAATGTTATAATGGGGGCGCAATGCGCTCCCACATTTTTGAAGTTATGATTATTATTTCTATAAAAGATATACCTAAAAAAGAACAGCGCTCCCATGCGCGCAGACTGCTCAGGGAGTGCCTTAAACCTCTTGACATCGCCTATTCCGAGGATATGCCGATAACTAAAAATCAGTACGGCAAGCCCTCTTTGACGGACTATCCCGAAGTATTCTATAATCTTTCCCATGCCGACGGGATAACCGCCTGCATTGTTTCAGATTCGGAATGCGGTATCGACTGCGAGCCGATACGTGAATATCGTCCGGGCGTTATGAAAAGAGCTTTTACAGATGCGGAACAGGAAATGATCGCAGAAGCTCCCGAAAGCGAACGCGATACGCTGTTTTTTCAGCTTTGGACGCTCAAAGAATCCTATATAAAGGCTGTCGGCATGGGATTGTCTTATCCCATGCGTGACATTGAGTTTTCCTTTGAAAACGGCAAGATTCTGTCAAATGCGGAAAACTACCGTTTCAGGCAGTATATTTTAAAAAATAAATTTATCGTTTCAATATGCAAAAAAGCAACCGAATGATCGGCTGCTTTTTTTATTTGTGAAATTGATGTCCGTAACTTAAGCGAGGGCTTTTTCCTTTATTAAAGGCATGGTGTACCGTATTCTTAATAAGGGAACGCCCTCTCTTGCAGGGCGTTCCCTCTCCAAAACCAGTTCACGGAACTGGTTTTGGATTCACCCTTTGCGGAGCGCTTAAACGCTATGTGGGACTCTGTCCCACACCCTGCCAGAGGCGCCGCCTCTGGACTCCGCCAAAGGGACACCGTCCCTTTGGAATCCCGATATTAGTTTTCTTAAATTACGGTCATTTCAGCTGAGATCAGCCGATAACTCTTACGCGGATAACGCCGTCAACAGCGTTTATCTTGCCCTCGACAGCAGGGGGAACTTCGCCTGTAACGTCAAGCATAGTGTAAGCGAAATCGCCCTTGCTTGCGTTAGCCATGTTCTCGATGTTGATGCCCTCGTTGCCTACGGCTGTAGTAATGGAAGCGATAGTCGTGGGAACGTTCTTGTGGATAATGCAGATCTTTGTGCCTACAGCGTTCATGGAAAGATTGGGGTAATTTACGCTGTTTCTGATGTTGCCGTTCTCGATGTAGTCAATGATCTCCTCAGCAGCCATAACAGCGCAGTTGTCCTCGCTTTCGGGAGTTGAAGCGCCGAGGTGGGGGAGTACGATAACATTTTCTTCGCCGAGAACGATGTCGTCCGCAAAGTCTGTAACATACTTAGCGACCTTGCCCGCCTTGATAGCGTCAACAACAGCCTGACTGTTGATAAGCTCGCCTCTTGCAAGGTTGATAAGGCGAACGCCGTCCTTCATCATTGCTATCTGCTCAGCGTCTATGGTATTCTTTGTCTGAGGAGTATAAGGCATGTGGATAGTGATGTAGTCGCTCTGCTTGTAGATCTCGTTGATGTCCGCAACGACCTTTACAGAGGGTTCAAGGTGAAGAGCCGCACCAACGGAAAGGAACGGGTCAAAGCCGATGACCTTCATTCCGAGAGCTTCGGCAGCGTTGGCGATCTTGCCGCCGATAGCTCCGAGACCAATGATACCGAGGGTCTTTCCTGATATTTCAGGGCCTGCAAACTTGGATTTGCCGCCCTCAACAGTCTTGGGAGCGTCCTCCGTACCCTTTAAAGAAGCAGCCCATGCGGCAGCCTCTGTGATTTTTCTGGAAGAAAGGAGCAGAGCGCAGATAGCAAGCTCCTTAACGGCATTCGAGTTAGCTCCGGGAGTATTGAAAACGCAGATACCCTCCTGAGCGCAGCGGTCAACAGGGATATTGTTTACGCCTGCTCCTGCACGGGCAATGCAGAGAAGCTTATCGCCGAAGGTCATGTCGTGCATTTTTGCGCTTCTTACCATGATAGCGTCGGGATTTGCGCAGTCCTCGGAAACGGCATACTTGCTCTTATCGAAAATATCCGTACCGATAGACGAGATCTTATTAAGAGTATAAATATTAAACATTTCAATCAAACCCTTTCTGATTTATTTTTGTTCAGGAATTTTCAGCCTCGAACTTCTTCATGAACTCAACCAGCTTTTCAACGCCCTCGATAGGCATAGCGTTGTAGATAGAAGCTCTCATGCCGCCAACGGTTCTGTGACCCTTAAGGTTCTCAAAGCCTGCCGCCTTGGATTCGGCGATGAACTTCTTGTCAAGCTCGTCGCTGCCTGTGATGAAAGGAACGTTCATAAGCGAACGGTCTTTCTTTTCAACGGTACCCTTGAACATCTTGGACTGATCGAGGAAATCGTAAAGAATTTTAGCTTTCTTTTCGTTGAGCGCCTTCATAGCTTCAAGACCGCCCATTTTCTTTATCCACTTGAATACCTTGCCGCAGATGTAGATGCCATAGCAGGGGGGAGTGTTGTAAAGCGAATCAGCGTCTGCCTGAGTTTTCCATTTGAGCATAGTAGGAGTTCCGGCAAGAACATCGTCACGGATAAGATCCTCACGGATAATAGCGATAACTACGCCAGCAGGTCCGATATTCTTCTGAACGCCGCCGTAGATAACGCCGTACTTGGAAACGTCCACAGGCTCGGAAAGGAAACATGAAGAAACGTCGGCAACGAGATCCTTGCCCTTTGTGTTGGGGAGTTCCCAGAACTTTGTGCCGTAGATAGTGTTGTTTTCGCAGATGTAAACATAGTCTGCGTCCTCTGGAATATCGAGATTGGAGCAATCGGGTATATATGAAAAGGTTTTGTCAGCGGAAGAAGCAACTGCAACAGCTTCGCCGTAGATCTGAGCCTCCTGATAAGCTTTCTTAGCCCACTGACCGGTGATTATGTAAGCCGCCTTCTTATTCTTCATGAGGTTCATCGGAACTGCCGCAAACTGCTGAGAAGCGCCGCCCTGAAGAAAGAGTACCTTGTAGTTGTCGGGGATATTCATAAGATCACGAAGATCCTGCTCGGCTTCCTTGATGATGTTGTCATAAACCTTTGAACGGTGGGACATCTCCATAACGGACATTCCACAGCCCTTGTAATCCATCATTTCATCGGCTGCCTCTTTGAGAACTTCCTCGGGAAGCACAGCAGGACCCGCACTGAAATTATAAACTCTGCTCATTGTAAAAACCTCCATTATATTTAGTCAGGAGCTGTACTGCTCCCGACTTAGTTAGTCGTACATTAATATTATACACTTTTCGCCATGATAAGTCAATATGTATTTGGGAACTTTTTGAAAAAGGTTATCTCGAACGCCGAAACAGGCATATTACGCAATATCCTCGGGAGAAACGGAGGTATATCTTGTTATCCTTGTTTCCATGCCTGCCTTGGGATCTTTCTGCGCTACAGCGTCAACGATAGCCTTGATTATCTCGGGCTGCGACTGCTCGTTGGTAGTTCTGTCGAAAAGTCCGAAGCCGTACTGACCGTTCCAGCCGTTATCCCAGTAAACGGGGGTAATTCCGTTCACGGCGCACGAGCCTGCGAAAAATCCGTTCCAGTAGGCTCTGTTTTCGGCTATCTGATTGGGTATTCCGGCATCGGCATGAGTTTTGTCTATACATCCGTACTCGCCCACAACAACGGGTATTCCGTTGTCTATGTATTTTTCCTTAAGCTTTTTAAGCTGACTCTCGATGTGATCTTCTTCACCCCATGTCGCCTTGCTTTTGGGCGACGCCTTGTTTATATCGACTATTTCCTGACCTCTTTCGCCCCAGAGGAAGGTCTTTTTATTTTCCTGACCGCAGTAATCCCAAGGGTCGTAGAAATGAACCGAAACGACAGTTCTTCCCTCTCCGGCGGTATTTTTCGTATCGTCGGGAAGTCTGAATCCGTAGTCGCCTACGGTATAATCTATATTCGTGTTCCAGCCGGGCATCATAAGCCAGCGGTGTTCGTTGTTTCCGCCGGTCCCACGGACTGTATCAACGAATATCTGATTATACGCATTAATATTTTCGTACATATCGCGTTTGGGATCGCCGTAGGTATTGTCGAACTCCTCGTTCATGCTCTCGAATACGAGATGCTCGTCATAGTCCTTGAATTTCTCGGCGATCTGCTTCCAGACTGCCTCATACTTAGCCTTTATCGTATCCTGATCGGGTTCGCCGCACAGCAGCCATCCGCCGTCGATGGTATAGTAGCCGTCGCCGTGAATGTTGATAATTACGTTAAGATCTGCATTGTAGCAGTAATCGACTACCTCGTTTATACGGTCGAGCCACGCTTCGTCTATCTTGCTGCCGTTCGCATCGTCGATCTTATCAAGATATGATACGGGAACTCTTACGGTCCTGAAGCCTGCCGCCGCAACAGCGTTGATAAGCTCCTGAGAAGCGACAGGATTTCCCCATGCAGTTTCGTTGGGAGTTCCGCCGGAATTTGCTTCGAGGGTATTTCCGAGATTCCAGCCTGCGCCGAACTCCTCGGCAAACTTATCAAAGCTGATAACATCGTCAGACTTATTCTGCCGTGAGCCGCCGTCCTTATTCACCGAACAGCCTGCAAGCACGCCTGCCGCCATTGCAAACGAACATGCACGAGCCGTTATTTTTCTGAAAGCGAACATAAGTTTGACCTCCGTTTTTCGGACTGCCTACAGCAATTCCGATTTTTAATTGCAAATCAATTATAACATATTTCTCCATGCAATGCAAGAAAATAATCAAGCAGGGGGATTCTGTCTCACACCCTGCCAAAGGGACACCGTCCCTTTGGAATCCCAATATTAGTTCGCCTGATTTAAATGGAAAAACGGCAGACCTTTTAGTCTGCCGTGGGTATTATTTTTTCTCTTTAAAAGCCGCATTTGCCGCCGCCTGCGGATTTTGAGTGAGGGCGGGGGAGGTTTTCAGCGTATGCTGAAGCTTTTCCTTGGTGCGCTTTATATCAAGGAGCGACTTCTGATGAGCTGCCTCCGCGTCATTGAGCATCTGAGCGACTGAGAGAGCAGCAGTTTTCTGAACAGCCGCCGCCTGTTCCTGCGCCTTGCGGAGAATTTCCACCGCTTTTTTTCTTGCTTCAGTTACGATAGTCTCCTTTGAAGCTATCATAGCGGCACGCTCCTCGGCTTTGCGGATAGTGTTCTCAGCGCTTATCTTTGCTTCGTTAAGTATTCTCTGACAGTCAAACTCGATCTTCTGAGCCGCCTTAAGCTCATGGGGCAGATTAAGCCGGACGTCGTTAATAAGCTCACGCATTCTTTCTCCGTCAATAACTTTTTTATGCGGAACAAAAGGCACGGCAGACGACTTATCGAGCAGGTCGTCCATTTCTTCAAGAATTTCATCAACATTCATAATTATTTCCTCCTTAAGTTGAAGCAAGAGAATACGGACGCCCGTCAGTCTCTTATTTTTTATGTGAAAAAGTATTGCTTTCAGTTGGTTTTAACAAGCCGCCGCTTTATATCTTCGAGGATCTCTTCGGGAACAAAATGACTTATATCGCCGCCGAAGTAGGCTATTTGCTTCACCACGCTCGAACTGAGATACATATTTTCCGCCGCAGTTGTAAGGAATACCGTTTCCGCTCCGGCATACAGCTTTTTGTTTGCAAGAGCCATTTGAAATTCATATTCAAAATCGCTTACAGCTCTCAGACCCTTAACGATAGCCACAGCTCCGACAGTTCTTACATAGTCCGCAAGAAGCCCGTCCAGAATATCTATGACAACGTTGTCGAGATCCTGCGTTACCGCTTCTATCATAAGCATTCGCTCCGTAGCGGTGAAGCTGGGCTGAGCCTTGCCCGCGTTTCGGGAAATAAGTACGATCACCTTGTCAAAGAGCCTTGAAGCTCGTGTGATTATGTCAAGATGCCCGAGCGTAACAGGGTCGAACGAACCCGGACAGACAGCTATTCGTCTCATTCGTCTTGCTCCTCCTCTGAGGGCTTTTTAAATACCGCAATATTTATTTTTCCGTATGTGTAGACCTTTTTCAGCGTCATTCCGTCGGGAGTGGACGGCTGTCCGGCTTCCCTTTCGTATTCGCACACGATACTTCCGCCGCTGCGGAGTTTAGCCGCCGCCAACGGCAGCAGCTTCCTTATATGACCGTACCTGTAAGGCGGATCAAGGAAAATGATGTCAAAGGTCTGCGCGGTAAGGCGGATGTAATCGTAGCTGTCGCGGTTTACGACGTCTGCACGGACTGCAAGCTTGGTATTTCTGAGGTTTTCATTGACGCACCTCAGCGATCTCGGCGAATTGTCAACAAATACGCACCGAGCCGCCCCTCTGCTGAGAGCTTCTATGCCCAACTGACCGCTGCCTGCAAAAAGGTCAAGAACGTATGCGCCCTCGATCTCAAACTGAATCGAGGAAAAAACGCCCTCCTTCACCTTTTCTCCCGTAGGTCTTACGTCCATACCCTCGGGAGTAATAAGTCTGCATCCTCTTGCCGATCCTGTAATAACTCTCATATACGCTCCGCATTCAGGGCAAGGAAATAAGCTTGTCCCGTCCGCATTCCCGGCATACGGCCGCCGTAGTAAACTTTATACTAAGGAATCATAAAGAAATAAGTTACACTTTTCTGCTTGTCTGATTTGTTCTGCGCAAGGCACACAACCGCAGCACAGGGCAAACAAAACAAGCATAAATGTGCAAGTTATTTTTGCACAGTTCCTCAGTATTAGCGCGCACAAAGCTGTCATAACGGCTTTATGCGGTATTGCCTATACATATTTATTATACCCGATTTTTTTTGATTTGTCTATACAAATTTTAAAAGATAGGCGAATTTGAACAAAAATCAAGCTTTAATTTGTTGAAATTTGCCGAAAGCTGTTAAAATTATTTGGGAACACTTTTCAATCCCCGTACATATTATATAAGGGGAACTTTAAATTCTGCCGTTTCCATGCGGCGTTCCCAAAAATACTTATACTCGCCGCTATTGCAAAATATCCAAAGAATGCTGAACAGAAAATTCGTATGTCAAGGAAGATGACGAAAGCATACTTATTGTATGGTGAGGAAGATGACGCAGACAGACGGATCTTATACTAAACGCTATAGCAAAACGCGCAATAAATGACAAGCAGATTTTGCACATAGCAAGGCGGAGGACGCAGGCATACTGTCGTATGGCAAGGACGACAACGATGCTATGTGTAAAATATGCTGTCAGATATGCGTGGTTTGCTATAGCGTTTAGTATATGTCTGCATTAATGGATATTTTGCAATAGCGGCGAGTGTAATTTTCCAAGGAGAATTAATATGTGCGGAATAGCAGGAATCATCAGCTTTAAGGAGGATATGCGTGAGGAACTTGCGGTCTGCGATCTTATGCAGAAAGCGCTTCTGAGACGAGGTCCCGATCAGCGCGGGATCGTTCTCACACATAATGCCGCCTTTGTTCACACGCGGCTTGCCGTTATCGACATCGAGGGCGGACGGCAGCCAATGACCCTGTCGCTTGGGGAAAAGCGTTGCACCATAGTCTACAACGGCGAGCTTTACAATACCGCCGAGCTGCGCCGTGAGCTTTCGGAGGACGGCGATTTTAAGACATCCTCCGACACCGAGGTGGTACTCCGCAGCTATATGAAATGGGGTGCGGAGTGCGTTGACAGATTCAACGGGATCTTCGCCTTTGCGATACACGATGAATCGGAACGCCGCGTATTTTTAGCCCGTGACCGTATCGGCGTAAAGCCGCTGTTTTACTATGACACGGGCAGACGGCTCATTTTCGCTTCGGAACTTGCGGCGCTTCTCGAGAACCCCGAAATACCCCACGAAATAGACTTGCAGGGCATTTCGGAACTGCTTCTCCTTGCTCCCGGACGTACAGCGGGCTGCGGCGTTATCCGAGGCGTAAAGGAAGTCAAGGCAGGCTGCTGCGGCTTTTACGATGAAAACGGCTTAAAGCTGCGCAGATATTGGGGACTGCGCGCCATGGAACACCGTGAGACTTTCGAGGAAACTGCGGAACATGTCCGCGAGCTTGTTCTCGACTCCATCAGGCGGCAGCTTGTTTCGGATGTTCCGATATGCACCTTTTTGTCGGGCGGACTTGATTCAAGCCTTATCTCCTCCGTTGCTGCCTCAGAACTGAAAAAGCAGGGTAAGACACTCAACACCTTTTCCGTTGACTACAAGGATAATGAAAAATATTTTACAAAGTCCCATTTTCAGCCCAACAGCGACCCCGAATACATTAATATAATGGCTGAATATCTTGGCAGCGAACATCACTGGACGGTAGTCGATATTCCCGAGCTTGTGGACGCTCTCGATTATGCGGCGGACGCAAGGGGACTTCCCGGAATGGCTGACGTTGACGCATCATTGCTGCTGTTTTGCCGTGAGATAAAAAAGTTCGGCACCGTTGCGCTCTCGGGAGAATGCGCAGACGAGCTTTTCGGCGGCTACCCATGGTATCGTGACGAGGACATCAGAATGACTGACGGCTTCCCTTGGGCGCAGAGTACCGCATACCGCAAGAGATTCATTTCAGACGAGTTTGCGGAAAAAATAAACGCCGAAGAATATGTATACTCCGCCTACCGAAAAACTGCCGATTCCGCACAAAAGCTGCCCTCCGACAGTCCCCTTGAAACGCGTATGCGTGAAATGACCCAGCTTAATTTCGACTGGTTCATGCAGAATTTGCTTGACAGAAAGGACAGAATGTCCATGTACAGCGGACTTGAAGTCCGTGTGCCGTTCTGCGATTACCGTATTGCGGAATACCTTTACAATGTACCGTGGGAATTTAAGGATCATAACGGCAGGGAAAAGGGGCTTCTCAGAGAGGCTATGAAGGATTGGCTGCCCGAGCGAGTCCTTAACCGAAAGAAAAGTCCGTACCCCAAAACCCACAACCCTGCATTTTTAGCGGCTGTAACGGAAAAACTGCGTGAGATACTTTCTCAGCCGACGCCTCTTACCGATATGGTGAAGCGTGAGGAGCTTGAAATACTGCTCACCCATGCCGACCACGTTCAATGGTACGGACAGCTTATGAATCTGCCCCAAACTATTGCGTTTTTCATTCAAATGGATCATTGGATGAAGAAATACAATATAAATATAGTTATTTGATCAGCATAAGAGCCTGTTTAGTATCTCGGCGTGTGCGAATTTTCGAGCATAATTTTGCCGAAAAGATGTGCGCGAGGAGATACTAAACAGGCTCTAAAATCGGGATTCCAAAGGGTTCACTCGCTGATAAGTTTATTTGCATTATTAAGGGAACGCCCTCTCTTGCAGAGCGTTCCCTCTCCCAAATCGGTTTAATGAACCGATTTGGGATTCACCCTTTGCGAGCGCTTAAACGCTTTGTGGGACTCTGTCCCACACCCTGCCAGAGGCGCTGCCTCTGGACTCCGCCAAAGGGACACCGTCCCTTTGGAATCCCAATGTTAGTTCACATTAGACCTGCAAGAGAGGCGTTCATTAATACGCAAAAAAGCCGTTTCCCACAAATGGAAACGGCTCGTTTAATTATTAGTCAGCAAGCTTGATGATAGCCATTTCTGCTGCATCGCCGCGGCGAGGTCCGATCTTAACGATCTGTGTATAACCGCCGTTCTTCTCTGCATACTTGGGAGCAATCTCATCGAAAAGCTTCTTGGCAACAGCTTCCTTTGTAACGTATGCCATTACCTGACGCTTGGAGTGCAGATCATTCTTCTTACCGATAGTAATCATTTTCTCTGCAACAGCACGAACTTCCTTTGCTCTTGTAACGGTAGTTTCGATCTGACCGTTCTCGAGAAGGAAAGTTACCATGCCTCTGAGCATTGCCTTTCTGTGGTCAGATGTTCTGCCCAGCTTTCTTGTACCCGGCATGTATTTCACTCCTTTACATTATAAGTGATCGCCTGCCCTGCGGACAGGTTCTTTTATTATTCTTCCTCGGAGGAGAGGTCAAAGCCCAATGACTGGAGCTTTTCCTTGACCTCGTCGAAGGACTTCTTTCCAAGGTTTCTTACCTTCATCATTTCTTCCTCAGACTTGTTGATGAGGTCATCTACTGTATTTATTCCCGCACGTTTCAGACAATTGAAGGAACGTACTGATAAGTCGAGATCCTCAATGGTCATCTCAAGGATCTTCTCCTTGCCCTTTTCGTCCTTTTCCTCGAGCATTTCTGCAAGACCTGCTTCTTCGGAAAGGTCGATAAAGAGTTTCAGATGTTCGCCCAGCAGATTGGCTGCCTGCGACAGAGCTTCCTTAGCGGAGATAGTACCGTCGGTCCATACCTCGATAGTCAGCTTGTCGTAATCGGTCACCTGTCCGAGACGTGTATCCTCTACTGTGTAATTCACCTTAAGAACAGGAGTATAGATACTGTCAACGGCGATAACGTCAACAGGCAGATTTATCTGCTTCTTGTTTCTTTCTGCCGAAACATAGCCTCTTCCTCTGTCAATAGTAATTTCCATGTAGAGCTTTGCGTCCTTGCCCAGAGTTGCGATGTGCATACCCGGATCAAGAATATTCACCTCGGAGTCAGCCTTAATATCCCCTGCGGTGATCTCACACTCGCCCTCGGCTTCTACGTAGACTGTCTTTGGACCTTCTCCGTAGAGCTTAGCTGTGAGTCCCTTTATGCTGAGGATTATCTCCGTTACGTCTTCCTTAACGCCCGGAATTGTTGACAACTCATGGTGTACGGTGCCATCCTTGCCTGCAAGCTTTACAGACGTGACAGCGACACCCGGAAGTGAGGAGAGCAGCACACGTCTGAGGCTGTTTCCAAGAGTTATACCATATCCACGCTCAAGCGGTGCTAAAACGAATTTGCCGTATTTGCCGTCACTTTTGAGATCGACGATGTCGATATCCGGCTTGTTGATTTTTTCCAGCATAAAAACCCTCCTGTTTCGCAATAAGTTTTTACGAGTTCGGTTATCTTCGCAATCAAGTGATTACTTAGAATAGAGCTCGACGATGAGGTGTGTGGCAACCTCGTAGTCAATGTCCTCAGCTGAGGGAAGACGTGTAACAGTTGCGCTGAAATCGTCCTTCTTGGCGTCGAGCCATGTAGGAACGATCCTGTCCTTAGTTTCTTCAACTGTTGTCTTGAACTTCTCAGAGGTTCTGTCCTTCTCCTTAAGCGCGATAACATCGCCGACCTTAACTCTGTAAGAGGGGATATTTACCTTTTTGCCGTTTACTGTATAGTGGCTGTGAACAACCAGCTGTCTTGCCTCTCTTCTTGTGAGAGCGAGACCCATTCTGAACACTACGCTGTCCAGTCTTGTCTCGAGACATATGATAAGGTTGTCGCCTGTCTTGCCTTCCATCTTGGAAGCGATCTCGAAGTAGTGATAGAACTGCTTTTCGAGTACGCCGTAGATAAACTTCAGCTTCTGCTTTTCCTTAAGCTGGAGACCGTATTCAGATATTTTCTTTCTGTTGTTTGCGTTCTTGAAGCGGTTTGATTCCTTCTTTGAAACGCCGAGAACAGCGGGGCTGATGCCCAGATATCTGCACTTTTTAAGAATTGGTTCCTTCTGTACTGCCATTTAAAACACCTCCGATTTGATTAGACACGTCTTCTTTTGGGAGGACGGCATCCGTTGTGTGGTATAGGAGTAACGTCCTTGATCATGCGAACCTCAAGACCTACTGTCTGGAGCGCTCTGATTGCAGCCTCGCGTCCTGCGCCGGGTCCCTTTACGTAGACCTCAACGAACTTAAGACCGTGTTCCATAGCAGCCTTTGCCGCTGTCTCTGCCGCTGTCTGAGCCGCAAAGGGAGTAGACTTCTTAGAGCCTCTGAAACCAAGCTCGCCCGCGCTTGCCCATGAAATGGCATTACCCTGTGTATCGGTAATTGTAACGATTGTATTGTTGAAAGTGGACTGAATATGAACTGCGCCGCTTTCGATGTTCTTGCGTTCTCTACGTCTTCTGACTGTAGTAACCTTTTTACCCTTCTGCTGTGCCAAAGCTCATAACCTCCTTACTTCTTCTTGTTAGCGATAGTCTTTACAGGACCCTTGCGGGTTCTTGCGTTTGTCTTGGTTCTCTGTCCTCTTACGGGGAGTCCCTTTCTGTGACGAACGCCTCTGTAGCACTGGATCTCAACAAGTCTCTTGATGTTAAGAGCAACCTCGCGGCGGAGATCGCCCTCAACGGTGTAGTTTGCGTCAATATAGTCACGAAGCTTTGCTACGTCCCCCTCGGTGAGATCCTTAACTCTTGTATCGGGATCAACGCCTGTATTAGCGAGGATATCTGTAGCAGTCTGACGACCGATTCCGTAGATGTAGGTGAGTCCGATCTCGACTCTCTTGTTCTTCGGAAGATCAACACCGGCTATTCTTGCCATATAATTACCTCCATTACTTAGCTCAGAGATCAACCCTGACGCTGCTTATGCTTCGGATTTTCGCAGATAACCATGATTCTGCCTTTACGTTTGATAACCTTGCACTTTTCGCAAATAGGTTTTACTGAAGGTCTGACTTTCATTGAAAATACCTCCTCTTTCTTACTTGACACGCCATGTGATACGACCCTTTGACAGATCGTAGGGTGACATTTCAAGCTTGACCTTGTCACCCGGCACTATTCTGATATAATTCATTCTGAGCTTGCCGGAAACGTGCGCGAGTACCTCATGACCGTTTTCCAGCTGCACCTTGAACATTGCGTTGGGCAGAGCGTCTGTAACAACGCCTTCAACCTCGATTACGTCTTCCTTGGACATAGGATAACCTCCTTTACTCAGCTCCGCCGAATGCTCTCAGCATTGTTCTGAGTTTTTTATCAGTTATATCTTTAATATCTATCATACTGCCTGTAAGAGAAATATGCCTGATGTTCTTTCGCTTCGGAGAAGCAAGCCTTCGGCTTTTTCCATCGGCGATGGAACAGCGGCTCTTATCCACGGCGGTGACAACGAAGAAGCTCCCCTTGTCTCTGCCCGCCATAGCTCTTACAACCGAGCCGATTCTAAGCTCCACAATAATTTCCCCCTTATATTCAGGGCTTGGTCAAAATTACAGGACCATCAGGAGTTATTGCGATCATATGCTCAAAATGAGCAGACAGCGAACCATTTTTCGTAACCACGGTCCATCCGTCCTTGAGAGTTCTGACGTCGTCGCCTTTTTGATTTATCATAGGCTCGATGCAGATCGTCATGCCGGAAACAAGTCTCGGACCTCGTCCTGCCTTGCCCCAATTCGGTATCTCCGGCGATTCGTGAACCTCTCTGCCGATGCCGTGGCCGCAGTAATTTCTTACGATCCCGTAGCCGCGTGAAGCACAATACTCTTCTACAGCATGAGAAATATCTCCGATCCTTGCCCCTGCCTTCGCCTGAGCGATGCCCTCGTAAAGGCTCGCCTCCGTAACCTCCAGCAATGCCTTGGCTTCATCAGAAACCTTACCCACAGGGAAAGTCCAGCAGCTATCGCCGTTGAAGCCCTTGTACGCGGCTCCGGTGTCGATGCTTACTATATCCCCTTCCTTTATTCTGTGGTTAGCCCTTGGTATCCCGTGGATTACCTCCTCGTTTACGGAGATACAAGCGTTCCCCGGAAAACCGTAAAGACCTTTAAAGCAGGATCTGCAGCCGTGTTTAGCGTAATACTCGCCTATCAACTTGTCAACGTCGAGAGTTGACATACCCGGCTTTATTTTTTCGCCCGCATACCATATTGCGCCGCAGGTAATTCTACCTGCTTCACGCATTATGGCTAAATCGGACTGTGATTTGATGCTTATGCTCATTACTCGACTCCTACTGCTGCAAGAGTGAGCCTTGACGTTTCCGCTACCTCTTCCTGACCCTCTACGGTAACAAGCTTGCCCTGCTTCTCGTAGTAATCCTTAAGAGGAGCTGTCTTTTCATGATATGTTGCGAGACGTTCGAGAACTACCTCGGGCTGATCGTCCTTACGGATAACAGTCTTGTCGCCGCACTTATCGCAAACGCCCTCTGTTTTGGAAGGCTTATATTCAATGTGATAGGATGCTCCGCAGCCCTGACAAACGCGTCTGCCCGAAACTCTCTGCTTGATAGTTTCGTCCGCTACGTTGATCTCTATCACCTTGTCGATCTTGATACCCATTGCGTCGAGAGCTTCTGCCTGCGGGACGGTTCTGGGGAAGCCGTCGAGAATGAAGCCTTCCTTGCAATCGTCCTCAGCGATACGCTCTTTAAGGATTCCGATAACGATGTCGTCGGAAACGAGCGCGCCCGCATCCATGGCAGCCTTTGCCTTAAGACCGTACTCTGTGCCGTCCTTAGCGGCTTCACGAAGAATATTGCCTGTCGAGATCTGGGGTATATTCAGAGCTTCGGAAACTACCTCTGCCTGAGTGCCCTTACCTGCGCCCGGAGCGCCTAAAAAGATAAGATTCATTTTATATCCTCCTTGTATGCTTACGAGAGGAAGCCTTTATGGTGTCTCATCATAAGCTGCGATTCAAGTGTACGTGTTGTTTCAAGAGCAACGCTTACCGCAATGAGAATTGTAGTACCGCCCATTGAAAGGGATCTGAGATTTTCGTCCGCCATAGAGAAGAATATAGGAACGACCGCGATGATTCCGAGGAATACGGCTCCTACGAGAGCGATCTTTGAAAGAACTCTCTGAATGTAATCCGAGGTGGGCTTTCCGGGTCTGATACCGGGGATGCCGCCGTTGGACTGACGAAGATTATTAGCTATCTCAATGGGGTTGTACTGGATAGATACGTAAAAATAGTTGAACGCAATGATCAGGATAAAGTAAAGTATTGCGTAAGACCAGCTGCTTGTTGAGAAGAATTTGCAGAAGTGATAGTAGAAGCCCTCCGCCTTGGTAGGCTGTCCTGCGAAAAGCTGGATAGTCTGGGGGAGCGACATGAAGCTCATTGCAAAGATGATAGGCATAACGCCGCTCATCATTACCTTTATCGGAATATGAGTTTTCTGTCCGCCGAACTGCTTTCTTCCTACAACTCTCTTGGCATACTGGATAGGGATACGTCTTTCAGCCTCGTTCATAAATACGATAAAGGCAAATTCAAAGACGATAAATACGACGTAGCCGATAGTAACAAAGAGATACTTCTCGGGCTTTTCGCCGATAAGTGAAACAAGACGTCCTGCGTCTACAGGGAATCTTGCTGCGATACCTGCAAAGAGTATCATAGATACGCCGTTGCCGATACCCTTGTCGCTTATTCTGTTGCCCATCCATACTACGAAGGACGCGCCGGCAACAAAGCATGCGATTATTACAACTGCGGAGAAATACATTTCCCAGCCGCTGGCGTATTTGACAGCATGGGACGTAATACCGTTGTCGCCGGTAACATTCATTCTCTTAAGGGTCAGATAGTAGGCGAATCCCATGAATACCGCAAGAACCATAGCTACTGCGGAAGTGATCTTGTTGATCTTTTTTCTGCCCTCTTCTCCCTCGTCCCTGAGTCTTTCAAGCGGCGGCAGAGCATATGTCAGCAGCTGCATGATGATCGACGCATTGATGTACGGGGTAATCGAAAGTGAGAATATAGTTGCCTGAGACAGCGCGCCGCCGGTTATCGTATTCAGGTATTCGAGGAAGTTTCCGCCTGTTGCGTTATTGTCCATCCAGTCCTTTACAACGCTTGTATCGAGGAACGGAACTGCAACTGCGCTTCCGAATCTGAAAATAACGATCATTAGTAATGTGTACAAAAGCTTTTTCCTTATATCGGGAACGCTCCACGCACGTTTCAGTGTCTGAAACACATTACATCACCTCGGTCTTTCCGCCTGCCTTTTCAATTTTCTCTACAGCGCTCTGAGAGAATTTTGCAGCTTTAACTGTGAGCTGAGCTGTAAGCTCTCCGTTTCCGAGAACTTTAACGCCGTCAAGCTCCTTTTTGATAAGACCTGCTGCCTTCAGAAGCTCTGCGTCAACTACTGTGCCGTTCTCGAATCTGTTGAGATCCGATACGTTTACGATAGCGTACTCAGCTGCGAAGATATTGTTGAAGCCTCTCTTAGGAATACGTCTTGCAAGAGGCATCTGTCCGCCTTCAAAGCCGATTCTTACGCCGCCGCCCGAACGGGCATTCTGTCCCTTGTGACCCTTGCCGGCAGTTTTGCCGTTACCCGAGCCGTGACCTCTGCCTACTCGCTTTACAGCCTTGTTGGAATCGGGTGCGGGAGTTAATTCGTGAATTTTCATGGTATGCACCTCCTTGCTTACGCTTCAGTAACCTCGACGAGGTGTAAGATTTTCTTGATCTTGCCCTGTGTCTGAGCATTGTCGGGCTGAGTTGTTACATCGCCGATCTTCTTAAGACCCAGCGACTGAGCAGTCGCGATCTGATCCTTCTTGCAGCTGATGAGGCTCTTAACGAGCTTGATGTTCTTAGCCATTGTCAATGCCTCCTTAACCTAAAATTTCCTTAACGGACTTGCCTCTCTTAGCGGCAACCTCCTTAGCGGAAGTGCAGGCCTTAAGACCGTTGATAGTAGCTCTTACTACGTTGCAGGGATTATTGGAACGAAGGGACTTTGTTCTGATGTCCTTGATGCCTGCGACCTCGATGACCGCACGGACAGGACCGCCTGCGATAACGCCGGTACCGGGGGCTGCGGGCTTCATGAGAACTCTGCCTGCGCCGAATGCGCCTACGATCTCATGGGGGATAGTAGTACCCTTCAGAGCGATCTTGCAGAGATTCTTCTTTGCGTCCTCTATACCCTTGCGGATAGCGTCGGGAACTTCTCCGGACTTGCCGAGACCGAAGCCTACTGTACCGTTACCGTCGCCGACAACCACGAGTGCGGAGAACTTCATGATACGGCCGCCCTTAACTGTCTTGGAAACTCTGTTGATAGCAACTACCTTTTCCTGAAGCTCGGGAGCCTGTGTTTCAATATTAGCCATTGTTTTACCTCCCTCTTAGAACTGTAATCCGTTTGCACGGGCACCTTCGGCGAGTTCCTTGACTCTTCCGTGGTAGAGGTAGCCGCCTCTGTCGAATACGACCTCGGTGATACCCTTTGCTGCTGCGTTCTTTGCGATCATCTCGCCGACCTTGCGAGCGCCCTCGATGTTGCCGCCGCTGCCCTCAAAGTTCTTATCCATGCTGGATGCAGAAGCAAGAGTAACTCCGTTTACGTCGTCAATGATCTGAGCATAAATGTGCTTAGAAGAACGGAAAACATTGAGACGGGGACACTCGGGAGTACCTGAGATCTTATAGCGGACTCTGCGGTGTCTCTTTAATCTTGCCTTATTGCTGTCAAATTTCTTTACCATAGCAATTTGCTCCTTTTAATTACTTCTTGCCCTTACCGGCCTTACCTTCCTTGCGGATGATATGCTCGCCGGCGTATCTGATGCCCTTGCCCTTGTAAGGCTCGGGAGGACGCTTTTCACGGATCTCAGCTGCAAACTGACCTACAGCCTGCTTATCTATACCGCTTACGATTATCCTGTTGGGCTGAGGAACTTCAAGCTTTATGGTATCTGTTTCCTCAATAACAACAGGGTGAGAAAATCCGAGGTTAAGATTTACCTTGTTTCCCGACTTTGCGGCACGGTAGCCGACGCCCTCGATCTCGAGCGTCTTGGAATATCCGTTTGTTACACCCTCGACCATATTGGCGATAAGTGTACGTGTAAGACCGTGAAGCGAACGATGCTTCTTATCGTCGCTGGGTCTTGTTACTGTGATAACACCTGCTTCGATCTCGATGGAAAGCTCGGTGCTGAACTGCTTTGTAAGTTCGCCCTTGGGTCCCTTGACTGTGAGGCAGTTATTGTCGTTCTTTACCTCTACACCTGCGGGAACTGCAATAGGCATTCTGCCGATTCTTGACATAGTAGCTCCTCCTTACCAGATGTATGCGAGAACCTCGCCGCCGACGTTAAGCTCTCTTGCCTTCTTGTCGGTTACGATTCCCTTTGAAGTGGAAACGATTGCGATACCCAGACCCTTTCTTACCTTGGGCATATCTGCGCAGCTTGAATAGATACGCAGACCGGGCTTTGAAACTCTTCTGAGTCCTGTTATTACGGGTGATCTGTTGTCACCGTATTTGAGCGTGATCCTGATAACGCCCTGCTTTCCGTCCTCAATTATCTGAAAGCCCTTTACATAGCCCTCGTCTACGAGGATCTGTGTTATAGCCTTCTTTACATTTGAAGCGGGAACGTCAACTGTGGCGTGCTTAGCAGTATTCGCATTGCGGATTCTTGTTAAAAGATCAGCGATTGTATCTGTGATTTGCATTCAGATGACCTCCTTTTCGTATTTTACCAGCTTGCCTTCTTTACGCCGGGGATCTGACCGTCGTGAGCAAGCTCTCTGAAGCAGACACGGCAGATGCCGAACTTTCTGAGGTAGGCATGTGGTCTGCCGCAGATCTTGCATCTGTTGTATGCTCTTGTGGAATACTTGGGAGTTCTCTTCTGCTTATTGATCATTGCCTTCTTAGCCATTTTTCTTCCTCCCTGATTACTTGATGAACGGAGCGCCGAGAAGCGAGAGAAGCTCTCTGCCCTCTTCGTCGGTATTAGCTGTAGTGATAAAGTTGATATCCATACCTCTTACCTTGTCGATCTTGTCGTACTCGATCTCGGGGAAGATGAGCTGCTCTTTTACGCCGGTAGAGTAGTTTCCTCTGCCGTCGAAGGAATTGGCGCTGATACCTCTGAAGTCGCGAACTCGGGGGAACGCAACGTTGAAGAGCTTATCAACGAATTCATACATCTTTTCGCCTCTGAGGGTAACTTTTACGCCGATAGGCATTCCCTCACGGAGCTTAAAGTTAGCAACGGATTTCTTGGCTCTGCATACTACAGGCTTCTGACCTGTGATAGCGGCTATATCGGTCATGATAGCGTCAATGACCTTTGCGTTGTCCTTTGCCTCGCCTGCGCCTACGTTGATAACAACCTTGTCAAGCTTCGGGATCTGCATAACGCTCTTGTAGCCGAACTTCTTCATCAGTGCGGGAGCAACGTCGCTAACATAAAAATCTTTTAATCTTGCCATTGTCGTTTCTCCTTTACATTATTCAAAAGACTTGCCGCACTTCTTGCAGGTACGAAGCTTTTTGCCGTCCTCGAAAGTGTGACCGACTCTTGTGGGCTTGCCGCACTTGGGGCATACTAACTGTACTTTTGAAGCGTACACGGGAGCCTCAGTCTTGATGATGCCGCCCTGCTGACCCATTCTTGTGGGCTTTACGTGCTTTGTGATCACGTTGATGCCCTCAACGATGACCTTGCCCTCCTTGGGGCTTACCTCTGCGACCTTACCGGTTTTTCTGTCGCCGTTCTTATCGTACTTATCCTCGTACTTACCTGTGAGCAGGATAACGGTGTCACCGGTTTTAACGTGAACTTTACTCATATCTTGTGACACCTCCGATTAAAGAACCTCGGGAGCAAGGCTGAGGATCTTTGTGTATTCCTTTTCACGAAGCTCCTTAGCAACAGGTCCGAAAATACGGGTACCCTTGGGGTTCTTGTCTTCCTTAATAATTACAGCAGCGTTCTCGTCGAAGCGGATATATGTGCCGTCCTCTCTTCTGAGACCCTTTGCTGAACGAACGATAACTGCCTTAACAACGTCGCCCTTCTTTACAACGCCTCCGGGTGTTGCTTTCTTAACGGAAGCAACCACAACGTCGCCTATATTTGCATATCTGCGGCGTGTTCCGCCCAGAACTCTGATACACATAAGCTCCTTGGCTCCTGTGTTATCAGCGACTTTAAGATAAGTCTGCATCTGAATCACAGCGAGTTCCTCCTTTCAAGCTTTAAGCTTTTACAAAATTACTTAGCCTTCTCAATGATGTTGGTTACACGCCATCTCTTATCCTTTGAAAGCGGACGTGTTTCCATGATCTCAACTCTGTCGCCGACTCTGCACTCGTTGTTCTCATCGTGAGCCTTGAACTTAACAGTATTCTTGATGATCTTCTTATAAAGCGGGTGTTTAACGTTATCAACGATAGCAACTACGACGGTCTTATCCATCTTATCGCTTACAACCTTACCTACTCTTGTTTTTCTAAGGTTTCTCTCAGTAGACATTAGCTAAATCCTCCCTTTCTTACTGCTGCGCAAGCTCTGCGGCGCGCAGAGACGTTTTGATGCGGGCAATATCTTTCTTTACAGCCTTGATTCTCGCTGTATTCTCGAGCTGATTTACAGCCAGTTGGAAGCGAAGATTGAAGAGCTCTTCCTTGAGGCTTGTAAGCTGCTCGTTCATCTCGTCAACGGACATTTCTCTGATATCAGACGCCTTCATTACTGCTCTCCTCCTTCTTCCTTGGTTACGAACTTGCACTTGATGGGAAGCTTGTGCATTGCAAGACGCATAGCCTCGCGTGCGATCTCCTCTGATACTCCCTTGATCTCAAAAAGAACTCTGCCGGGCTTTACTACCGCTACCCAGTACTCGGGAGAACCCTTACCTGAACCCATTCGTGTTTCAGCGGGCTTTTCTGTGATAGGCTTGTCGGGGAATATCTTTATCCAGACCTGACCGCCTCTCTTGATGTAACGGGTCATAGCGATACGGGCAGCCTCGATCTGGTTAGATGTGATCCATGAAGGCTCGAGAGCCTGTAGGCCGTAATCACCGTATGTTACCTTGTTACCTCTGTATGCCTTACCCTTCAGACGTCCTCTGTGGACTCTGCGGTACTTAACTCTTTTTGGAAGCAGCATTACTGATTACCTCCTTCTCTTTTTGAGTCACGGTTGAAGTTTCTTCCGCCTCTTCTGTTTCCGTCGCGTCTGTCGTCGCGGCGGCGGCGGTTGTTATCGTCGCGGCGGTTGGACTTTCTCTCGACCTTTTCTCTCTGAGCGGCAGCCTTTGCAGCGTCGCCCTTAAGAACCTCGCCCTTGTAGATCCATACCTTTACGCCGAGCTTTCCGTATGTTGTGTCAGCCTCAGCGAAACCGTAATCAATATCGGCACGGATAGTCTGAAGCGGGATAGTACCTTCGTGGTAGCTCTCGCTTCTTGCGATCTCGGCTCCGGCAAGTCTGCCTGATACCTTGACCTTGATTCCCTTCGCGCCGAGTCTCATTGTTCTGCCGATCGACTGCTTCATAGCTCGTCTGAATGAAACTCTGTTCTCGAGGTCGAGAGCGATCTTCTCTGCTACGAGCTGCGAGTCCATGTCAGGCTGCTTTACCTCGATGATGTTTACATAAACCTGCTTGTTCATCATCTTCTCGAGCTGTACTCTGAGCTTCTCTATTTCCGCGCCCTGTCTGCCGATAACGATACCGGGCTTAGCGCAGTGGATGTGGATTCTTACCTTATCGGCAAAACGCTCGATCTCAATTCTGGGAACACCTGCTGCATACAAGCTCTTCTTAATGAAGTTACGAACATTGTAGTCCTCAACGAGAGTATCGCCGAAGTCTGCCTTGTTTGCATACCAGCGTGAATCCCAATCTTTAATAACGCCGACACGAAGACCGTGCGGATTAACCTTCTGTCCCATTAATCAGACCTCCTTGGGATTATTCTTTTTCTTTAAGAACAACTGTGATGTGTGATGTTCTCTTTAATATTCTGAATGCTCTGCCCCGTGCTCTCGGCATGATCCTCTTCATTATAGGACCGGGTGTTACGAAGCACTCGGCTACATAGAGGTTATCGCCGTCCATGCTGAAATTGTTTACAGCATTTGCCTGAGCGGATTTTACAAGCTTTGCAACGATAGGACTTGCAGCCTTAGGAGTAAGATCTAAAGCAGCCAAAGCGATGTCCAGTGGCTTGTTTCTGATAAGATCGAGAACGATCTGCACCTTTCTGGGTGATATACGAGCATTTCTTAAATAAGCTCTCGCTTCCATCTATAGCTCCTCCTTCCGCTTATTTCTTACCGTTATTGGATGTTTTTGAGCCTGCGTGGCCCTTATAGGTTCTTGTAGGAGCAAACTCGCCGAGCTTGTGTCCTACCATATCCTCTGTTACGTATACCGGAACATGCTTGCGTCCGTCGTGAACAGCGAATGTGTGACCGACGAAATCAGGGAAAATCGTTGAAGAACGACTCCATGTCTTAAGAACGTTCTTCTTGCCTGCCTCGTTCATAGCCACAACTCTTTTAAGGAGAACCTCCTGGACGTACGGTCCCTTTTTGATGCTTCTGCTCATTATTCAGTTCCTCCCTTCGATTATTTACCGTTGCGGCGTTTTACGATGAACTTATCTGTTCTGTGGTGCTTTTTACGAGTCTTATAGCCGAGAGCGGGCTTGCCCCAAGGGGTAACAGGTCCGGGTCTTCCGACAGGCGACTTGCCTTCGCCACCGCCGTGGGGGTGATCGCAGGGGTTCATAACGGAACCGCGGACTGTAGGTCTCCAGCCCATGTTTCTCACACGACCTGCTTTACCGTAGTTTACGTTCTCGTGGTCGATGTTTGAGACCTGACCGATAGAAGCCTTGCAGTTTACGGGAATTTTTCTCATTTCGCCGGAAGGAAGTCTTACGAGAGCGTACTTATCCTCCTTGCCCATGAGCTGAGCCTGATTACCTGCGCTTCTTACGAGCTGAGCGCCCTTTCCGGGATAAAGCTCGATAGCGTGGATAAACGTACCTACGGGAATATCTGCAAGCTTAAGAGCGTTGCCGGGCTTGATGTCAGCCTCTTCGCCTGATTCTATCTTATCGCCGACTTTCAGTCCGTTGGGAGCGAGGATATATCTCTTTTCGCCGTCCTCGTACTGAACGAGCGCAATGAATGCCGATCTGTTGGGATCGTATTCAAGTGTAAGGACAGTAGCGATCATGTTGTCCTTATCGCGCTTGAAATCTATAACACGGTACTTTCTTCTGTTTCCGCCGCCTCTGTGGCGAACTGTGATCCTGCCGTAGCTGTTTCTTCCCGACTTCTTCTTCAGGGGTTCGAGAAGGCTCTTTTCCGGCTCAACCTTTGACAGAACAGAATAATCTGTTACAGTCATCTGACGTCTGGAAGGCGTCGTAGGCTTGTAGGTTTTAATAGCCATTTATTTCAACTCCTTGTTATAATGCGTTATTTGCGGGAGCATTACTCCCATACTGTCCGTATTATACGGAATTAATACATACCCTCGAAGAATTCAATTGTCTTGGAATCGGGAGTAAGAGTGATAACAGCCTTCTTCCATGAAGCTGTCATGCCCTCGTATCTGCCGAGGCGCTTCATCTTGCCCTTAACGTTCATTGTGGTCACCTTAGCGACCTCTACGCCGAAGAGCTTTTCAACAGCCTTCTTGATCTCGGGCTTTGTAGCGTCTTTAGCTACTTTAAAGGTGTACTTGCCTGCCTGAAGTCCGTCCATGGACTTTTCGGTGATAACGGGCTTGATAATAATATCCTGAGCTGTTTTCATTATGCGTACACCTCCTCTATTTTACCAACGGCATTCTTTACGACGATAAACTTATCGTAGTTGAGAATATCGTAAACATTGAGCGTATTAACGGCAGCAGTCTTGATGCCGGGGATGTTTGCAGCGCTCTTGATAACCTTTGCGTCAGCCTCGGCAGTAACGATGA
The DNA here is from genome assembly GCA_947627275.1 of uncultured Ruminococcus sp. GTDB lineage: Bacteria > Bacillota > Clostridia > Oscillospirales > Ruminococcaceae > Ruminococcus. Next base: position 42,552 of record CANQVK010000017.1, read on the forward strand.
GAGCCTTGCCCTCGACATTGAGAGCCTTGAGCATCTCAACGATGGTCTTTGTCTTGAAGCTGTCAAGCGTAAGAGCGTCAAGAACGATCATGTTGTTGTCGAGTACCTTTGAGGAAAGAGCGGACTTCATAGCAAGTCTTCTTACCTTTTTATTAAGAGCGTATCTGTAGTCTCTTGGCTTCGGTCCGAGAGCAACGCCGCCGTGTACCCACTGAGGAGCGCGCGTAGAGCCCTGTCTTGCGTGACCTGTACCCTTCTGTCTCCAAGGCTTTCTTCCGCCGCCGCTTACTTCTGTTCTTGTGAGCGTAGACTGTGTGCCCTGTCTCTGGTTTGCAAGGTAATTTACTACCATAGCGTGCATAACGCCTTCGTTGGGAGTAATTCCGAATACGGCATCGTTAAGCTCTGTTTCGGAAACCTGATTTCCTGCCATATCAAATACTGAAATTGTAGACATTTACGTTTCCTCCTTCCTTAAGCCTTAACGCTGTCAACGATATAAACGATTCCGCCCTTAGGACCGGGAACTGCACCCTTGATAGCGATGAGATTGTTTTCTGCGTCTATTTTAACTACTTCGAGGTTCTGAACAGTTACCTGCTCAGCGCCCATGTGACCTGCCATGCCCTTGCCCTTGTAGATTCTTGAAGGCGAGGAGCAAGCTCCCATAGAACCTGCCTGTCTGTGAACAGGACCGGTACCGTGAGTTTCCTTGAGTCTGTGCTGGTTGTGACGCTTGATAGCGCCCTGGAAGCCCTTACCTTTGCTTGTGCCGATAACGTCGATGGAATCGCCGACCGCAAAAGTATCAGCCTTTACGATGTCGCCCACATTAAGAGCGTCGCAGTCGTCCAGTCTGAACTCTTTAAGATTCTTCTTGCAAGCCACGTCCGCCTTATCGAAGTGACCCTTCATAGGCTTGTTGACTCTCTGTACCTTTACATCGCCGTAGCCGAGCTGAAGCGCAGCGTAGCCGTCGTTTTCAACGGTTTTCTTCTGAACGACAACGCACGGACCGGCTTCGATAACTGTTACAGGAATAACCTTTCCTGCCTCGTCGAAGATCTGAGTCATACCGATCTTCTTACCGATAATGCCTTTCTGCATTTTCATTTCCTCCTGATAGGTTATTGGTTGATAATTTACATATCAACATGACCGGCGGACTACCGCCATTCCGTTTCCCGAACGGTATTTTCAAGCGTAATTTCGGTCAATTACTTGACTTCCATAACAACGTCTACGCCTGCGGGGATCTCGAGCTTATCGAAAGCAGCGGTCGTCTTTTCTGTAGGACGAAGAACGTCGATGAGTCTTTTATGCGTTCTCATCTCGAACTGCTCACGGCTGTCCTTGTACTTGTGAGTAGCACGAAGGATAGTAACGATCTCCTTGTTGGTAGGGAGCGGGATAGGACCCGAAACTCTTGCGCCGCTTCTCTTAGCTGCTTCAACGATCTTAGCTGCCGCAATATCAACAGTAGCGTGATCGTAGCCCTTGATCTTGAATCTGATCTTTTCGTTGACTGCCATTATTTTCGCCTCCTAAGGATATTTTTGGGGACGGTTGTAAGGGTGTGCACACGCCGCCGCGTGTTCCGCACTTCGTCTGACAAAAAAACTCGAAAATTTTGATATTTTCGAGCAGACATAGTGACTTTGGACACAAAAAGAGCTTATAAGCACACTCGCAAGCTGTGCCGTAAGCGTTTTACACATACTGTGTCCTTTATCCCTTTTCGCCCGGTTTAGAATCGGACATACTCCACGGAAATTACCTGCCACACCGGCAGCAACCTTCCGCTTCCTCGCATATCTTCTTGGCAAAGCGTGTTTTCACGCTAAACTCAACGTAATTAATTATACCACATTTATTATAATAATGCAAGCTTTACCAAAAATTCGGTCGTAGAACTTTAACGCAAATTTCACAAATTTTATGTGCATTTTAACAACAAGCAAAAAGCACGGCATTATTCCGCCGTGCTTTTGATTTGTCGTGACACGGAGCAGCGTGTCAGTTAGAAAGCGCTAAGTTACTCCTCGTCTTCTTTATAGATCGCATCGAGAGTGTTCATAAATGCCGTAGGGTCGAGGCAGATACCCTGATAGCGCACCTCAAAATGACAATGAGGTCCTGTTGAATTTCCCGTACTGCCAACAAATCCGATAAGCTGCCCCTTGGTCACATACTGTCCTTCAAGGGCATAGACCATTACCATATGCGCATAGACCGTTGCGTAGCCGTCGGGATGCTCTATCATAACAACGTTGCCGTAGCCGCCCGAGTTCCAGCCCGCAGATACGACCTCGCCCTCCTCGGCGGCATATATCTCCGTTCCCTCGGGAGCGGCTATATCAAGCCCCTTATGGTTTCGGTCGCTGATGAACGGGTCGCTTATCCAGCCGCCGTTTACCGGCCATCCCATCTGTCCCGAGCCCGCAAGCGGCTGACCGCAGTACACCGTTGCAGGATCGTCGGGCATGGCGGAGTAAGTTCCTATACCGATAGTCTCAACCACTGGAGCTTTCGTTATAACGCTGCTCAGCACCTTTCGGGACTGCTCGATGCCGTCGATGTAGGTCACTTCAAGATTGCTGACCTTTTCCCCTCGCTCGCCCTTTACAAGCAGCGCACGAATACCCACGTTCAGCGCGCTTGTCTCGACCTCGATAGTCTCGTAGTCAAGGAATGTAAGCGTTTCAAGCTCTCTTGTGTACTGAACGGGCAGGTATCGTTCTGTCTGTGTGACGCTGAGCATCTGCCCCTCTTTAAGTCCTTCTTCCGCTTTGGGGTTGAGCTTGTTGAAGTCATCGACCTTCATGCCGAATTTCTGAATTATATCGAGAACCGTATCCCCTGCCTTTACAACATAGACTTTGCTTTTTTCCGTGGTGGAAGTGAGCAGTTCTATGGTTTCCTGTTCGTCCCTGAGACTGTCGAGCAGATAAATGCCCTTTGTATATTCGATTTTGTCCGCATAGGAAAGCTCTTTGACGATACCGTCCGTCTTGTAATCGAGCAGGTTCTTGTCAAGAGCGTCCTGAACCGGTCTATGGTCTTTGACAGCTCCGATAAACTCGCCGTCTATATAAATCCCGTAAGCTTCCGTAAGCTCCTCGTCAGAGGCTTCGAGCATTTCGTCCGCAAGCTGTGCCGCGCTCATGAGCTTATCGCTGTCGGACATTATACGAAGCGAAAATTTCGCCGAAAGGTCTATAGCCTTATCGTCTGCGCCGTAAGAAATACGCTGCTGAACGTCCCTCGCCGCCGCTTCAAGTTCGGTTTCGTCCGAAATAACGCCAAGCTCCTTGCCGTTATATTCAACTGCAAGACCGTACTCCAGACTTGAACCGTAAGCTATGACGCTTATCATAAACACCGCCGATACTATGGGCAGAAGATAGTTGAACGCAGTATACAGCGCTCCTCCCTCGCCGAAAAGAAAAGAACCGATAAACCTCAATATTGCGTTTATATAAGCTTTTTTGCCCTCTTTTTTCGCATGACGGGCGTTTTTTGCAAGCTCGTTGGAAACCTGCACACGGCTTCTGTAAGACTCCGTGAAGCTTTTCAGCAGCCACTTCAAGCCTTGTGCAAAAGTACGGAATATTCCGGCTGCTTCTCCTAAAATAAAACCTATCAGCCTGACAGCCGCAAGAATTACCGCCGCTATCAGCTTGAAGGTGCAAAGTCCGCCCCTGACAAGCAGTCCGACTGCAAAATCGACTGTTTTTCTCAGAAAATTCAAAACCGCATATCCTCCCTTTCAAGAGTTGATCCGTGATCGACCTATTTTAATGCTATCTGCAACTTTAGCAGGGGGACGCCGTCCCCCTGCACCCCCTGCCAAAGGGGTGACCCCTTTGGAATCTCTGTTGTCGTGAATTGGACTGTGAAAATCCCCGAATTAATACAGTCCTGTTAGTCGCCATGATTTTCACAATCCAATTCACGAGAATAGACACCAAGAGTTACCTCTTAACAGAAAATACAGGAAACAATATCCGCTAAGTTACAGGTAACGCCGATCAAACAGGTCTTTTATAAGAATAATCCAGCATTTCCGCCGTATAATTTTCAAGGCGTTCAAGCAGCGGAAGAACGTCCCTTTTAGCCGACTCAAGGTCATGCTCGAGGTAGTTTCCGCACTCTATCTCGCTGTTTCCGGGTATTTCGCCCTCGAAGTCCGCTATATAACGATATGCAGACCTTACAAGAGCTATCGCCTGCTCCCCGGTCATATCGTCCCGGGTCAGCAGGTAAAAACCCGTTCGGCAGCCCATAGGCCCTACGTACACTATACTGCTGCCAAATTCGCTGTTTCTTGCGTATGTTGCAAAAAGATGCTCTATGGTATGCAGAGACGGATTTGAAATATATACTCCGCCGTTAGGCTTCACCATTCGGACATCGTAAGTCACAACATCGCCGTCTACCCGTGATATGTACATGCCGATACCGAATTTCCTGTGGTCAACCTGAAAGCTTGCTATTTTTTTCATTTTGTTCTCCTTAAAATAATCTTTCTATATCCTTCGGCAGTTCAGACTGCAACGAAATATCCTCACCCGACAGCGGACAAACAAACCTCATCCTTCCGCAATGAAGCGCATGGCGCGTTATATCCTCCCGAAGTCCGCCGTAAAGACCGTCCCCTGCAAGAGGGTGACCTATATGACTGAAATGCACTCTTATCTGATGAGTGCGTCCCGTTTCAAGCTCTATTTCCAGCAGGGAGTACTTCCCGTTCCCAAAGAGCTTTCTGTAATGGGTCACGGCGCGCCGACCGTCCTCACGCACACAGCGCATGATTATGCTGTCCTCCGACCTTGCTATCGGCGCTTCGATAGTTCCCGTTTCATCGGTATCCCCATGAACCGCCGCATAATAAAGCTTATGGCAACTCCCCTGTAAAATATTCGCCGAATAAGGGTCTTTCGCAATAAGGCACAGTCCCGAGGTATCCTTATCAAGGCGGTTTATCGGACGGAAAACAATATCGGGGTAAAGCGCAGCAAAGAGATTCCCCAGCGTATCGTTCCTGTGTCCTGCGGACGGATGAACGGGCATTCCGGCAGGCTTGTCAAATACTACAGCCGCACCGTTTTCAAAAACTATCGGCGCGTTCAGAGCTGAGTTGGCTTCAATAGTCGCATTTTCGGGCTGAGCAAGAGTAATGACGTCCCCCTGCCTTACAACGTCCACGGCTCTTGCCGCAGTACCGTTTATCTTTATGCCGCCCTCAATGCTTTTGAGCCTTCTCAGCAATCCGCCTGAGACGCCGCAGCTTCCTCGGAGATAGTTTTTGAGCATTCTCGGCGCATCCGTCTCCGCTATGAAAATAAGCTCGCTCATTGACCGTCTCGTCCTCCTTAAGAAATATAGAGATCCCGACCGCATACGCCGCCGCCCACTCGGGAATGAAATACGGCGCGGCAGCTATTGTCAGTACCGGCGGCAAATACGCAAATATTAGCGTAAGGGGAAGTCCACGGCGGTCTTTCATGAAACGGAGCGCATAAATTACCGTCCGTACAGCCGAAAGCTCACGTCGTTCCCACAAAAGAAACGGAACTGCGGTTAGGCTCAGACGAACCGCTCCCCAGAGTATGACAAAGCCTATCCCGACCGCTATAAGATTTGTAGCGACAATAAGCTCTGCGCTGTCCGCCCCGTCCGAAAGCATACCTATTCCGCATGCCGCCGACAATATACCGGGAAAAAGCGCAGACGCCGCAATAAGTCTGCCGAAAAGGGTCGCCGTTATCGCTCTGCCTATGAATTTTCCGCTTAAAAGCATGTCCGAAAAAGCAGGCGCCTCCGCTCTGCCCTCGGCAAACATCATAAGCCGGGCAGCCAATCCGCACCATAACGGCGGTATCACAAGCAAGCGCAGTACCGCAAATATTCCGGATATGACCGCCTGCTCCGCATTCTCGCCTGTAAACAGGCTTATCGGCTTTATATTTCCGAAATAAAGCATGAGACAGTACAGTGCGGCTTCGGCTGTGCGGAAAAACAGCTCTGTCCCTACGGGGATCATGCAGATAAGCAGAAGCTCCCTCCGCCGTCCCTTGACAAGCCGCCTTGAATAACTTAAAAGCTCCCGTTTTTTCATTATACCAGCCCCTTTCGGTTTTGGTATTATTATGATTTTTTTTCGGGAAATTATTCATAAACCTGCTTTATTCGTATTGCAGTTCTTCTTCTATTTTGTTATACGGACAATATCCAAGGATCTCAAACGCCTGCGAATTAAGCCACATCTGCGCCGTTACCATGAGATCGAAGCCCTCTCCCGGAGCGGCGTTAAGATATTTCGGGTCGTACTTCGGAAGTCCGAAGCCTGTAAGCAGATCGGATATTATTCCGCCGTGCGTAATAACTGCGCAATGCGTAAGTCCGCTGTTCATCATGTCCATAACGATACTGTGGAACGCCGAAAACGTCCGCGCGGTCATTTCCTCAAGGCTCTCTCCTTTCGGCGGTCTTGCGTCCCGTCCGCCGCCGAGCCATGCTTTATAATCCTCGCGTCCGACAAGCTCGTCTACCGACTTCCCCTCGAATCCGCCGAAATTCAGCTCCCGGAGTCCGTCGACTGTAATCAGCTCCGTTTCGGGGAAAAGTATTTCCGCCGTTTCGGTGCATCGTCTGAGCGGCGAGCCGTATACCCTGTGTACCGTAGGATAATCGTACTCGTCCGTTTTCGCCGCAAGCTCCGCCGCACCCTTTGAGGACAGCGGCATATCTGTCGAACCTATATATATGCCCCTCTCGTTGGCTTCTGTAAGACCGTGGCGGATAATACTTATCCTGTAGCCTTTCATTTTTTAATTCCCCTTTCAATTCTGCAATATGGTTAAATGCGACAAATATTTGCCAAATTTCGACTGAATATTTTATCAATTCTTCCTATTTACATATTATACAATTTGTATTATAATAGAAAGTAGAAAAAATATACAAATTGTATCTTAATACAATAATTATACAGGAGGACTCCGCCATGAACTCGGATTTCGCACGCATTATCACTCTACAAAGAAAAGAACGCCATATCAGCCAGAAACAAGCCGCCGCAGACCTCGGTATTTCACAGGCTCTGCTCTCGCACTACGAAAAAGGTATCCGTGAATGCGGTCTTAATTTCCTTGTTAAGATCGCCGACTACTACAACGTTTCCTGCGACTATCTTCTCGGACGTACTCCCGAGCCGGAAGGAAAGGTCATAACTATTGAAGATATTCCCGACGACGACGGAAACAATACCCTGAAAATGCCCTCCCCCGAAATAATAAACTTCAACAGACGTATTATCAACAACTCTATCAGCCTTCTTTTCAGCCTTGCACAGAAGGCAGGCAGTATAACGCTTATCAAGGAAGTCTCCTCGTACCTCATGCTGTCGGTGTACAAGCTTTTCCGTATAGTGTACAATGCAAATCCCCATAACGACCAGAAGCTTTTCCGCATTCCGAAGGTCATTGCCAACGACAGCTCAAACGCCATTATCTCCATGAGCGAAGCGGACATCAAGGCGGCTTCAAGCGGCATCGCACTCGACGGCAACGACTGCGTGGACAACTTCGATACCCTGTACATCACAACGTCTACCCTGCAAAAGGACTACTCGCAGTATTCCTCGTCACTGCTCAATCTTATCAAGCGCAGCGAAGAAAGCATCGCCCGCACACGAGCCAAATACCACGCCACGGAAAACGACAGGGGATATTGATTTTTCCCTTATCTTCTTGCATTTGCCGCACCTGCGCTCGCTTCCAGAGCCTCGAGAACAAGCTTTCTGCTTATCTCAGCAGTTGAAAAAGTCCTGGCGTTCTCGTCAATGGCGCATACCAACTGAAGTCCCTCGATATTCTCATTGTCCGCTACAGCTCCGAAAAGCGCACGGACGGGAACTTTTACGCATCTTTCGCCGATTTTCTCAGCAGTCTCCTCATCGGGGAAAACGAGAACGTAATCGGCGTTTTTGCTTTTCAGCAGAGAAAGCTCCGCTTTGCCGTTTTCTGCCGGTACGTCGGCTTCCGCCGCATAAGCGTACTCATTGTTTATCGCCATAAGTCCGAGTGCAGGGACCGTACCGAAATCAACGGCTTCCTGCGCCCATTTTCCCGGCTCGTTGGCAACCCTGCTGTAAACTGCGGCAAGCTTCTGCCACTCGGTCATTTTTTCTTTCATAGGTTCGCTCCTTTAGGAATCATAAAGAAATAAGTTACACGTTTCTGCTTGTCTGATTTGCCCTGTGCTGCGTTGCACGACCTTGCAATACGACAAGTATTCCTGCGGTCGTGTGCCTTGCACAGAACAATTCATCCTGCGCATAAACGCACAACTTATTCCCTTATGATTCCCTATTTTATATAATCTTTATTATATCATACTTCTTTTTCAATGTCAAACAAAAATCAATTTTAAGTTTAAAATTACTGTAAATCAAAAATTTGATTTTTACTGCTCACTATAATATGAATAATTTTAAAAAAATAAGGCATAATACCTCCGAAGGAAGTGATATTATGCCTGAATATTTATCCCGCGGAGCTTTTTTATTCAATACTCCGCCGAAAATTGAGAGCTTCGCCGCTGTTGTCGGCGAAAAAGAGGGAAAAGGACCTCTCGGCTCGGAATTCGACAAGGTCGTACCCGACAGTCACTACGGTCAGAAAACATGGGAACAAGCCGAAAGCCGCTTTCAGCTTGAAGCCGTGTCTATCGCCGTCCGTAAAGCCGCTCTTACCAAAGAGGACATCGACGTTATATGCGCAGGCGACCTAATCAACCAATGCACAGGCTCGTCTTACGGTCTGCGGCAGTTGGAAATACCCTTTTTGGGAATGTACGGCGCATGTTCCACAATGGCTGAAAGTCTCCTTGCAGTCTCTCTCCTTGCTGATTCGGGAGCTGCAAAGCGTACCGCAGCCGTTACATCATCGCACTTTTCTACGGCGGAACGGCAGTTCCGCGCGCCCCTTTCCTACGGCGGTCAGCGTACCCCTACCTCTCAATGGACGTGTACAGCCTCGGGAGCTGTCATTGTTTCCGACAAGTGCGGAAATATTGCCGTTTCAGGCGCATGTATCGGTAAAATAGCAGATATGGGGATCACCGATATTACCAATATGGGCGCTGCCATGGCTCCTGCCGCTATGGACGTTTTATGCCGATATTTGAATGCGACCGCTACTTCTCCCGATGATTACGACCTCATAGTTACGGGCGATCTGGGTACTCTCGGAAGTACGCTTCTCAACGAGCTTATGGAAAAGCAGGGATACGATATTTCCGACAGACACTGTGACTGCGGCGCTATGATATTCGACAACGAAAAACAGGATACCCATTGCGGAGGCTCGGGCTGCGGCTGCTCCGCAAGCGTGCTGTGCGGTCATTTCTTGCCGTTACTGGAACGCGGTGAAGCTAAAAGGCTGATATTTATCGCAACAGGCGCATTAATGTCCGCCATGTCCGTCCAACAGGGCGAATCTATCCCGACCACTGCGCATTTACTTGAACTCAGGAGGGTCTGAATATGTTTACCGAACTTTTGAAAGCTTTTATTGTCGGCGGAATTATCTGCGCCATAGGACAAGTTCTTATTGATTATACAAAGCTCACGCCTGCACGAATCCTCACAGGATTTGTAGTGGCAGGCGTGATACTTTCCGCCATAGGTCTTTACAAGCCGCTTGCCGATTTCGCAGGAGCCGGAGCTTCCGTTCCTCTTACAGGCTTCGGGCATATTCTCGCCGAGGGAGTTCGCAAGGCTGTTGACAAAGACGGTTTCTTGGGCGTTTTCACAGGAGGTCTTACAGCCTCCGCCGCCGGTATCACAACCGCTTTACTGGCAGGTCTCGGCGCTTCTTTGGCGTTTAAACAAAAAGATAAGGCATAGTCCGAAAAACCTCCGCCATACAATTTGGCGGAGGTTTTGATATTATTTTGTTTTCTTATTTTCGGACTGCTTTTCTTCAACGGTATTATTATCATCATCGCCGTCTCCGCCGTCGCCTGCGGTATCAGCGTTTTCAGCAGCAAACTGCGCCTTTCTCTTTCTTGTGTCAACGATTAAAGACTCAATAATTACAGTACCGAAATAAATGAAAATGCCAAGTCCCTCAAGAAGGATCAGAGGCTTCTTTACGTTCTCCATAATTCTTTCTTTTCTGTTGACGGACGGGCTGTCTGCCGGTACAAGAACATTATATGCGTTTCCGAAAGTAACGTTCTTATAATAGTCCTCTGAAGTTTCGCACACGAGATTTACAAGGTTCGTTACCTTTTCGTCGAGCACTTTAAAATCGGCGTCTATCTTATCAACTTTTGCCTGACTTCCGGCAGATTTCGATTTTAGCGACTGCTGTCTGTCCTTATAATCGTTTATCTGCTGCTTTACCCTTGCAAGCTCGGAAGCGGCTTCGTTCTTCTGACTGAACATCTTATCATACTGTTCGGACGCAAGCCTTGACTGAGTGCTGGTATCCTCGCTGCCGCCGAACACGATTATATCATCCTTCTGGTAAGCGTTGATAGACTCCTCATACGTCTGAAGCTGCTCCTCGTACTGATCTCTTAGACGGGTAAGCGATTTGATACGATACTCATAATATGCAAGCGCGGACTCCTTGTCCTTCGTAACATTATTTACCGTAATGTATGAGGAAAGCTTGTCGAGGTCAATAGATTCAACAGTATTTATAGCCTGATAAAGGTCATCGAATGTGTATCCTGTTGAAGCGGAACGGAATCTGGTGTCGTCCTCGTCCGCAAGCTCCTTGGCATAAACTTTAAGAGTATGCAGGCTGTTTTCAAAAACGTCTATAGCCTCGGGATAGTCGTAATCGCTGTATGAGATCGCCGTAACCGCACTTCCTAAAGACTCATTGTAACCGTAGCACTTATAGAAATAGTCCTCATATTTCTCAAGAATGGTGTTGAAAACCTCTACCGCATCCTCCGCCGAAAGAGTCGTTTCGCTGTAATCGAAGAATACCGTGTACTGAGTAGGATAATACGTTGTTTCGAGAAGACGTTCGCCTGCCGCAATAGAACTGCTGCCGCCCTGCTCGAGAATGTTATTGTAAACCGTATATCTGTCGTAGGCGTCCTTTGGAATAATGGACTTGAATGAAATTCCGTTGCGGATATTTTCAAGCTCCTCCACGCCCATGTTAAGCGATGTAAGAGCGTCCTCGATAACGGCAGGATTTTTTATGGAAGTTACATCGAACTTTCTGCCGTTCGGATCAAGACCCTTTTCTATGCCGTCATAGGAAAAGTTTACGATGGATTTAAGCTTCGGCTTCTGGCTGTGCGTAGTGAACGCCGAGTAGCCGAATGCCATTCCAATAAACAGAACCGCCGCAACTACCCAGATAAGCAGATATTTTTTCAGCTTTTTTAATACCGTGGAAAAAGAAATTATAATGTCATCAGACTTTTCCTCGGCGTTGTTTATGGTTATGTTAAGATTGCGCTCGTCTTTTTTTGCCATTTTGACCTCCTGAATGTTTCGCTTGTTTTCGCTTATCACTACAATAATATCACTTCATCTCCAAAATGTCAATAGAAAAAACGAATTTCCTTTATTTTTCGGCATTTTGCCGAATTGTAAAAAAGATGCAGACAAATTTTCAAATATAATACCACTGTCTGCAACTTTAGCGGGAAACAGCATCCAAAATATCAAGAGAATTATCATCGGGATTCCAAAGGGACGGTGTCCCCACAAAAATCAATTTTTAAAGTTGTGACAGGAAGAACATTCAATTGACGCCCTCTCTTGCATGGCTTTCCGTGTCTTTACTACTAAAGAAAATAATTCTTAAATTGCGAATAAAAAATCATATATACAAAAGCGATAAATTCAAAGCACATTTAACACATGCAGTTGTAAAAAAAGCTGATTTTTTTCTTTTTTCTCTTTTTCTCTTGACTTTTTTTCGTTCTTGGTGTATACTAATTAAGTCGCAGGTTTATTGCTGTTTGACTTACGGCGGCATAGCTCAGTTGGCTAGAGTACTCGGTTCATACCCGATTGGTCGTTGGTTCAAATCCTACTGCCGCTACCATTATGGCCCGTTGGTCAAGAGGTTAAGACATCGCCCTTTCACGGCGGAATCATGGGTTCAATTCCCGTACGGGTCACCACAGCATAGGCTCTCAAATGACGATATATCGCCATTTGAGAGTTTTCTTTTTATTCATGCAAGGCTCCTGTCCTTTACTTGTCCTTCATACGACTTTAGGCTGTCCTTTGGGTTCATCGGACTTGTGGAAGTTCAGTACCGAAGCGATCGCTTCACCTGCTCTTGCCTGAGCCTGCCCAAATACATGACAGTAGATAGAAGTCGTGGTAGTTATCGTCGAGTGACCTAACGCTCCTGACACAGCGGCTGCATCCACGCCCTTGTTGATGAGGGCAGAAGCATAAAAGTGTCGCAGTGAGTGAATGTCACAGAAACGGAAATTGTTTTCTTCACAGAATTCTCTGAGCCAGAAATACGGCGTGTTATTGTTCATCGGTTCACCGTTCCACTTGACGAAAAGGCGATCATAGTCCAACCCATTTCGTACCGAGCCTTTCACGTTCTGCGTCCTGCTCGTCCTTGTACTCACGGAGCAAATCCATAACGCACTGAGGGAATTTCAGAGAACGCTGAGACTTCTTCGTCTTTGTGGTGTCGGTGTAGATGCCCTTTGAAGCGGTGTAGTTGCTTGTCCTGCGGACGCTGATAACGCAGTTGTCCCAGTCAATATCCTTCCATTCCAGACCGAGCATTTCTCCACGCCTGAATCCGCTGTATATCGCCAGAGTAAAGAAAACACGGTATTTCAGCGGTGCGGTTTCAAGGAGCTGAAAGAGCTTTTCGACTTCCTCGATAGTATAAATGTCTTTCTCTTTCTTCTCGCCCTTCGGAACGGTAACACGCTTGCAGGGATTATCGGTGAGCATCTCCATTTTCACAGCGTAGGAAAATACATCGCTGATGAAGCTGAGATGATGAATGGCTGTCTTTCTTGACAGCGGTTTGCCGTTTTTCAGGCTTTTGCCATTAAGTGCCAGATCGTTGATAAACTGCTGGATATGACGGCTGGTGATCTTATCAAGTCTGAGGTGTCCGATCGCAGGATATACCCTCACAGTGAGCTGTTTCATACGCTCATAGGAAGTGTTACGGAGATTGAGCTTCGCATATTCCTCGAACCACTGCTCAGCAAAGTCCTGAAACTTGATGTTCGCCGTGACCTGACCTTTCATACACTTGTCCTCAAAGAGAATAGCCTGCTTCTGAAGCTCTTTCTCGATCTGCTTCTTGCTCATATTCTCCGCAGGCTTCCAAGTCATTGTCTGCGCGACCTGATTCCCCGATGTATCATATCCGCAGGAAACTCTGATCTGATAGGAGTTTCCTCTTTTTCTTATCGTAGCCATAAATTGATTCCTTTCTATCAACATAGATTTTATGGCATACTCCTGTCACTCTAATCATAGCGCGCATTTGCCCGTATGTCAAGTGTTTTTTCTGTTTTTTTCAGGAGCATGCCAAAATCTATGCGTTATGTTCTATGGTGTTTGAGGTTTTTGTGTCTGTTGACACTGAAATACCGTAAAATCCGCAGTCTCAGCGTACAGATTTACTTGTCTGCTGTCTGTCGGCTGAAATAGTCAAGCAGATCAGCCTTGTTGACAAGCATTTTTCCACGCTGACCGTCACCAGCTCTCAGATACGGAAGCTTGCCTTGGGCAATCAGCTTGCGGACAGTGTGTTCAGACAATCCCTTGACCGCTTCGGTGCATTCCTTAATAGTCAGCATTTCAACGGCACTGGAAGAAACCTCAGCCACCTGTTCGGAATCATTGGTCTCGATAAGTTCGCTCAGAATGCTTACGAGCTGAGCGATAAGCTCGTTCTTTCTGTTTGTAGTCATTATTAGTCTCCTTAATAGCAGGTACTTCCTCTGCTTTTTCTCTTATTTATTCTAACACGGTCTTTTTCTGAGCCGTGTTCAGTTTGATGTGTTCGTATTCTCCACGCAGACCGTGAGCATCAATAACGGCTAATGCCTTACGCAAGCTTCGGGTGAGCTGATCCTCTTTCAAGATACGCTTGGCGGAATCATTCAGCTTCTTGCGTGAAAAATAGTGTGCTTCTTCCTCTTTCTTTTTGTAGCCTGCAAGTTCCGCAGTAGCGGATTCCAAAGCACTTTCCAAATCAGCGACTTTCTGTAAGAGCGTTTTCCTCTCCGCTTTCATTTTCCGGCTGTTCCTGACGGAAACGACCTCTTTTTGAGCGAGAGCCACAAGGTTATTGTAGTCCTCCTCGGATAGCGTGACCTTTTTGCCGAAAACTGACTTCTTGACATCAATGCTGTCAATCTCTACGAGCTTTGCCGTTTTCTTTTCAGCGGATTCAACAGCAACCCCTTTCTCAGCAAGCTCCGCATCCGCCTGAGCGTTCTGCTCCGCAAGCTCGCCCGCTTTGTGCCTTTGCTCCTTGTACTCAGCAACCAAGGACAAAAGTTGTATTGAAAATCTTGTTAAAATGTGCTATAATGATTATATCAAATTTAAGGAGTAACTACAATGCTATTAAATATTGCGGTATGTGATGATGAGATATCAGAGATTAAAAAAATCGAGGATTATTTAATGACATTTTCAGTTCAAAGCGGAATTGAATTTGACATTGATAAATATTCTGATGGTAACAAATTACTAAGTGCATATAATGGAAATTCTTATAAGTTTGAAAATAGAAAAATAGGCTAAAAATCGAAAAAAGGGTACAAAAAACTAAGTCTGCTTACAGACCGTTTTTTTACCCTATGCCCACCATTGAAATGCCAGCGTGTTCCAAGCACCTGCACACTTAAAGTAAGTCGGTGGTATACTTATTTAAATGCCGAGAGAACACTAATATTTTTATATTTTTGAGGTATTTAAATTATAACATAAATTGAATTCTATGTCAATATAGCGAAAGCACCTTTTCATAACCCCATTGGTGCCTTTCGCAGAAAGGCGGTTTATAAATATGAAAAAAATATTTTTAACAGGGTTATTGATTATTATTGATCAAATAGTAAAGATTGTTATTAGTTTCTTTTTTATGGATATTAAAATAATTTTTCATAGTTTTATAGGTTTTAGTCCGTATTTAAATGCTACACAACTCTCAATCTTTAATAATGAGTTAAACATGAGTTTAAGTAATGTTTTTTTATGTGTTTTAAATGTTCTTATAATTATTCTTGTGATTTTCTTATATTTATATTTAAAAAAGCATAGCTCTCAAGAAAATGTCAGATATTTTAATTCTATGTTTACTTTTTTATTGGCAGGAACAATCTGTTCGCTTATTGATAAAATTTTCTGGGGAGGAAGTCTCGACTATATTCGCATATTATCTAAAATAGTGGATTTAAAAGATATTTACCTTTTGATTGGTTTTGTGTTCTACTTTGTATTGGCATTCAAACTGAAGTCTAAAAGTAATGAAAGCCTCCAAAGCTGAAAGCGGTATTTATACTAATCAGTGGTTAATTAATAAAAATTCCCCTCGGAACATCTGCTCTGAGGGGAAAAAATGCAGTTTATCAAAAATCAAGCTTAGCTTTCAGCTTTTCAAAAAAACTCTGTCGTTTTGCGTAATTTTTTTCGGTAAGCGACGCTTCAAATTCCTTAAGAAGATCCTTCTGCTTCTTGGTAAGATTTCTCGGAACCTCAACAAATATCTTGACATACTGATTTCCGCGGTCGCTGCGGTTTATTTTCTTAACGCCCTTGCCTTTAAGATTAAAGACCGTGCCGTTCTGCGTTCCGGCGGAAATAGTGAACTTCACATCGCCGTCAACGGTAGGTACTGTAATTTCCGAGCCGAGAACGGCGTCCATATAAGTAACAGGTATCTCGCAATGAATATCATAGCCCTCTCTTGTGAACAGGGGGTGGCTCTTTACGGTTACGTTAAGCAGCAGATCGCCGTTAGGTCCGTTGTTTATTCCGCAATCACCCTGCCCGTTGAGACGAATAGTCTGACCGTTGTCGATACCTGCCGGAATATCGACCGAAACCATTTTCTGTACGCGCACTCTGCCCATTCCGCGACATTTGGTACAGGGATTCTTGATGACCTTTCCCTTGCCGCCGCAATGAGGACACACCTTGGTTGAAGAAATAGCTCCGAACGGAGTACGCTGGGTAGTTTTTACGCTGCCACGTCCATGGCAATCAGGGCATACCTCCGAAGTCGTTCCTGCGTCTGCTCCCGTACCCTTACAGGAATCGCAGACCGCCATGCGGAACGTCTTTATCTCCTGCTTCTTGCCGTGAACTGCGTCCATGAAGCTGATAGTAACGGATTCCTGTATGTCTGAACCTCTGCGAGGTGCGTTGGCGTTTGCGCCGCCCCGTGAGTTTCCGCCGTTAAAGCCTCCGAAGCCGCCGAAAATGCTCTCGAAAATATCGCCTATGTCTCCGAAGCCTCCCATTCCGCCTCCGAAGCCGCCCATACCGTTGCCGCCGCCGTAATTGGGGTCAACTCCCGCATGGCCGAACTGGTCGTATCTTGCACGTTTTTCAGGGTCGGAAAGCACTTCGTGAGCTTCGTTTATCTCCTGAAACTTCTCAACATAGGACGGGTCGTCGGGGTGCAGGTCGGGATGATTTTCTCTTGCCTTTTTTCGGAAGGCTTTTTTTATCTCATCCTCGGTTGCGCCTTTCTGAACGCCGAGGACTTCGTAATAATCTCTTTTTTCAGCCATATATTTTCTCCATTCTTCAATAACCTATTCGGGCAAAGCTCTGCGTTAAAAATACGCTTTTAGGGCGAAAGTATATTTCGCCCTAAAATCCTATCAAACAGATATATTTAATAAGTCCATCATACCTCTGTGAAATCAGCGTCTACAACGCCGTCGTCGTTTGAGGGAGACTCAGCCTCGCCGCCCATATTAGCGAACTGTGAGGGGTCTATTCCCTGACCGTTGGGATTTGCCTGTTGGTATATCTTAGCGGAAAGATCATAGAATGCCTTCTGAAGATCGTCCTTCTGCTTCTTGATCTCGTCCGTATTGTTTGCCTCGCATGCAGCCTTCAGCGCCGACGCTTTCTGCTCGATGTTTGCCTTTTCATCAGGCGATACCTTATCGCCGAAGTCCGCAAGAGCCTTTTCGCACTGGAATACAAGGTTCTCTGCTTCGTTCTTTGTATCTACCTCTTCACGTCTCTTTTTATCCTCGGCTGCATACTGCTCCGCCTCCTTAACGGCGCGGTCGATGTCGTCCTTGGACATATTTGTGGAAGAAGTGATAGTGATATTCTGCTCCTTGCCTGTGCCGAGATCCTTAGCGGAAACATGAACGATACCGTTCTGGTCAATATCAAATGTTACCTCGATCTGAGGGATTCCTCTGGGCGCAGGAGCGATTCCGTCAAGACGGAACGTACCGAGCTGCTTGTTGTCTCTTGCAAACTCTCGCTCGCCCTGAAGAACGTTGATGTCAACGGCAGGCTGATTATCAGAATATGTGGAGAATACCTGAGATTTCTTTGTGGGGATGGTGGTATTTCTCTCGATCATTCTTGTGCATACGCCGCCTGCTGTCTCGATACCGAGGGACAGGGGAGTTACGTCAAGAAGAAGCAGACCGTTCTTAACGTCGCCGCCGAGAACGCCGCCCTGATATGCCGCACCGAGAGCTACGCACTCATCGGGGTTGATTCCCTTGAAAGGCTCTTTGCCGATAAGCTTCTTTACTGCTTCCTGTACAGCGGGGATTCTTGAAGAACCGCCGACCATAAGGACTTTGTTCAGCTCGGATGCGGAAAGTCCGCTGTCGGAGAGAGCCTGACGAACGGGTCCCATTGTAGCTTCTACAAGGTCTGCCGTAAGCTCGTTGAACTTAGCCTGCGTAAGCGTAAGGTCAAGGTGCTTTGGAACGCCAGATGCGTCTACTGTGATAAAGGGAATGTTGATATTTGACGTTGTTGTTGAAGAAAGCTCGATCTTAGCCTTTTCAGCGGCGTCTTTAAGTCTCTGTGAAGCCATTTTGTCCTGTGAAAGGTCAACGCCGTCCGACTTCTTGAACTCCTCTACCATCCAATTGATGATGCGCTGGTCGAAATCATCGCCGCCGAGACGGTTGTTTCCTGCCGTAGCAAGAACCTGCTGAACGTCCTCGCCCATTTCGATAATAGACACATCGAACGTACCGCCGCCGAGGTCGTAAACCATAACGGTCTGCTCCTCCTCTTTGTCAATGCCGTAGGAAAGGGCGGCTGCCGTAGGCTCGTTGATGATACGCTTTACCGTAAGACCTGCGATCTGACCGGCATCCTTTGTAGCCTGTCTCTGAGCGTCTGTAAAGTATGCGGGAACGGTGATAACAGCCTCTGTTACGGGTTCGCCGAGGTAAGCCTCCGCGTCCGCCTTAAGCTTCTGGAGAACCATTGCGGAGATCTCCTGAGGAGTATAATTCTTTCCGTCAATGGAAACCTTGTAATTTGAGCCCATGTGTCTCTTGATAGAAGAAACTGTTCTGTCGTGATTTGTTATAGCCTGTCTCTTAGCCACCTGACCAACGAGACGCTCGCCGTTGTTGGTGAACGCAACAACGGAAGGAGTTGTTCTTGCACCCTCGCTGTTTGCGATAACGACGGCGTTGCCGCCCTCCATAACAGCTACGCATGAGTTTGTTGTACCTAAATCAATTCCGATAATTTTTCCCATAATAAATCATCCTCCGGTTCAAGTCCGAAGCCTTGACGGTTCCGAACCTTCATTTATTGTTATTTATTTGTATATGCTTATTCAGTTTAAAGTACTGAGTATTCGTGAACTTTAAACGTAAACTAATCAGCCGCCACAGCTACCATAGCCGGACGTATAAGCTTATCGCCCATCATATATCCTTTCTGATAGACTGCGCACACATGGTTTGATGCGTAATCCGTATCGGAAAGCTGCTGAATGGCGTTATGGAAGTTGGGGTCAAATTCCGCGCCAAGAGCTTCAAGCTCCGTTACGTTCATCTTTGTCATGAACTCTTTGAGCTGGTTGAATATCATCGCCATGCCGTTCTTGAAGTTTTCATCGGAGCATTCAAATTCAAGCGAACGCTCGTAGCTGTCAATAACGGGCAGAAGATTTTCTATGCACTTTGCAGACGCATTGGCGTAGGTATCGGATTTCTCCCGTGCCGTGCGCTTACGGTAGTTATCGTACTCGGCAAACAGGCGGAGATACTTGTCGTTGGCTTCGTCAAGCTTTTCCTCAAGCTCGGCTATCTGCGCCGCAACGTCGTTGTATTCGCTTACGGCGTCCTCCTCGTCGCTTGAAGTCTCTGCGGAAGTATTCTCCGAAGATTCTTCGTTCGGTTCTTCTTCCGAAACGGCTGTATTTTTTTCCTTTTCGTCCATTTCTGCTCCTTTCTATGAATCGGGAAATTCAGGATCGTCCGATTCAATGATCGTATCATCATCCTCCGACATAAGAGCAGTTATCTTATGGGTGAGGTATTCGATATACGGAATGATCTTTTTGTAATCCACACGCATCGGCCCTATGATTCCGAGAGAGCCTGCTTCTCTGCCTTTTTTGCGGTATTTCGAGACTATCATGCTCGAATTGCCTATGGCGAAGCTTCCGCCTGCGCCGAATTTTACCTGTATTCCGCTGAAAGAATCCTCCAGCAGGTCGGTAAGCTCGTTCTTGTGCTGTATAAAGCGGACGACCTCCATTTTGTCAAGCTCATCGCACGAGAGGAGCTTTTCGCTGCCGCTTACCGTGAGCTGCTGCTGCTTTAAGTCCTCAGAAAGTTCGCATATTCCCTTGACAAGCGGCGAAAGGCTCACCATATATGCGGATACGGCGGTTATCATCTTATCGAGCATTTCCTCGGAAAGCTCGTCAACGGAAATTCCGCTGAGGTTTTCATCAATATAGTGTGTAAAAAAGTCAAGCTGCTCATGGCTCAGGTCAAATTCAAGACGGCACGCCTTATTCTTTATACTTCCGTTTGAGGTTATAAGCAGAATAACATACAGGCGTTTACCCGTAGGGATTACCTCCACCTTTGATATGACGGAAAATCTCGGAGCTGAATTTGTCGCTACCGCTGCGCACTGTGTAAGCTCGGTAAGAGCGGCGGCGGCGTTCTGGATAAGCAGATCCTCGGGAGTATTTTCATCGCCCAGAAGCTCATCGAGCCGAAGTCTTTCCTCAATAGGCAGCTCGGGCAGCGTCATAAGCTCGTCTATATACAGCCGATAGCCCTGATAGGTGGGTATTCTTCCTGCCGATGTGTGCGGCTGTTCAAGATAGCCCAGCTGTTCAAGCAGCGCCATATCGTTTCTTACGGTTGCCGCCGATACTTTTATATGCTCCAGCTTGGAAACTGCCTTTGAACCGACAGGTTCGCCGGTTCTGATATATTCGTCAACCACAGCAGCAAGAACCTTCAGCTTTCTGTCGTCCACGATTATCACGACCTTCCCTGACAGAAGCAAGATTTTTATGTTTTAGCACTCCTTGTATCTGAGTGCTAACATTAATTTACCACTATTATAACCATTTGTCAAGGGTTTTATTTATTTTCGTCCTTTTTGCCTGTTTTTAACAAATTAAACTGCCGTAATTGTGGAGTTTCACCACAAATATAACCACTATCCACAACTTAAGCAGGGGAACTTTAGTAGGGACACGGCGTGCCGTGTCCGCACTAAGGGAACGCCCTCTCT
>CANQVK010000018.1 GCA_947627275.1 uncultured Ruminococcus sp.
CGCTGCCTCTGGACTCCGCCAAAGGGACACCGCCCCTTTGGAATCCCAATGTTAGTTTGCTTAAGTTGTTGACAGTGATTTGCTGATAGATAAATTCATATTTAATGTTTATAAAATTTAATTTAATATAAAGGAGAAAAAATATGACTACATTTGAAGAATTAAAGAGGAGAGGTCTGCTTGCACAGCTTACCGACGAAAAGGAGATCGAGGAACTTGTAAACGCCGGAAAAGCCACATTTTACATCGGTTTCGACCCTACGGCGGACAGTCTGCACGTAGGACACTTCATGGCGCTTTGTCTTATGAAGCGTCTGCAAATGGCAGGAAACAAGCCTATCGTACTTATCGGCGGCGGAACAGCCATGATAGGCGACCCCTCGGGCAAGACCGACATGCGCAAAATGATGACTCCCGAGACTATCCAGCACAACGTTGACTGCTTTAAAAAGCAGATGAGCCGCTTTATCGACTTTTCGGAGGACAAGGCTATCATCGTCAACAATGCCGACTGGCTTATGAAGCTCAACTACATCGACATTCTGCGTGAGGTCGGAGCGCATTTCAGCGTAAACCGAATGCTTTCTCATGAATGCTACAAGCAGCGCATGGAGCGTGGACTTACTTTTCTTGAATTTAACTATATGATAATGCAGAGCTACGATTTCCTTGAATTGTTCCAGAAGTACGGCTGTAACATGCAGTTCGGCGGCGACGATCAATGGGCTAACATGCTTGGCGGTACTGAGCTTATCCGCCGCAAGCTCGGCAAGGACGCATACGCTATGACCATTACGCTTCTCCTCAATTCCGAGGGTAAGAAAATGGGTAAGACCGAGAAAGGCGCAGTATGGCTTGACGCCGAGAAAACGTCCCCCTACGAGTTCTTCCAGTACTGGAGAAACGTTGCCGATGCAGACGTTATCAAATGCCTTAAAATGCTCACATTTGTTCCCGTTGAACAGATAGAGGAAATGGAAAAAACTATGGAGGGAGCCGAGTTCAATAAGGCTAAGGAGCTTCTTGCATATGAGCTGACAAAGCTCGTCCACGGCGAGAATGAGGCTGAAAAGGCAAAAACTGCCGCCAAAGCGCTTTTTGGCGGCGGCGGTTCTGACGATAATATGCCTACTGTCGAAATAGCTTCGGCTGACCTTACAGACGGCACGATCGGACTTCTTACGCTTGTTGTCAAAGCTGGACTTGCTCCCTCGATCTCGGAAGCGCGCCGACTTGTTCAGCAGGGCGGTATCACTGTAAACGACGAAAAAATGACCGACGGCAAGGCGCAGATAAAGCTCGAGGGCGAAGTGATCGTCCGCAAAGGAAAAAAAGCCTTTAAAAAAGTTATCGTAAAATAACCCGTATGTATTTTTGTCTGATTATCTTCAAAAGGTAAAGATTATAATACACAGCATTACTAAAAGTGTAAAATAATGTCCGTGATCTGACATTATTTTCAATTGACCTCTTATTTAAAATATTGTATAATTTTATTAGTCTTTATTCCATAAAGCTGCACATTTATGGAGTTTTGTAAGGAGACAAATCAAAAAACCGTACCTTAGTGGTACGGTTTTTATTATCAGTCTGCGAGTATACATCGGAATGATTATCCGCTTTTAATCCCAGCCGTTCACATCGGGAGTTTCCGAAAAGGTACCGCCATTTGTAACAACGCCGTCCGCAGGCGTTCCTACAGTGAAATCAATTTTTTCTCTTTTATCCTCTGCGTCATCTGTTTTTGGAGATGAAGCAATTTTGAAATTATCGAGCAATTCCTTGTTATCGCCGCGGTCGGGAAGATAAAGCATAATATCGTTTACAAAAAATACGGCAATAGGCTTTTCGCCGAGAATTATAGGCGTACATCTGTTAATGATCTCGACAATATTTTCGTTATCACGCATGACTGAGTAAGCCGCATATGAAAAATCTTTAGACTGAACGCGTACATTGGTTATTGATTCGGCAACGCAATAGTCACGTTCGACAAATTGATATTCCCATATCTTTTTCTCTTTATCAGGTTGGAAAATATCTTCCGCATAGTCAGTAAATACAGGGTCGTTGATGTAACCAACTCTATAGGAATCAAAATCGCCCTTGTTTATTTCATTGAAAGAAATACCCCAGTTGCCAAGAAGCTCTATGGTGTTGCTGAACGAGGTAAGCACCCAACGATCGTCAACGTAGCAGTAAACGTCCCCTTTAAGAAGCTCCTCCTCTGTCATTGCCGATAGATCGTCGTGATAAGCCTTACGCAGGTCAGAGATCATTTCGGATTTAGCTCGAATATCATTATGATTATAAAGCTTATCTGTTATTTCGATCGTATAATCATTATCAGGATAATAATACTCGCATATACTTTCCGATCCGGCTTCTGCATATTCATCCGAAAGAAGTATTGCCTTTACAAGGTCGCCTGCCATTGACGACGGAACTTCATAACTTCTTAAAATTGTCGAACCTGTCAACGTTGAGTATCTGAACGTTATCGTATTGCCGTTATCGTGAAGCGCATAGTTACTGTTTTCCACAATTTCATAATTATAGTCGTCAAAATTAAAGTGACGGTCTATCAATTCCTTGTGAAGCTCGACAGTCTCCTTTATAACGTCCTTGTCGCTGAATCGTATATCGTCATGATAGCCAAGGAGATTTTCATCGCCTCTGATAGTTACGCTTTCAACAGTAACAGACATGGGAACTTTTTTAGCTATACCGAAGCCGTTTGTGACCTTGCAAAGCTGACAGATAAGAAGCACCGATATGACGGACGCCGCAAATCCGATGCCTGCCTGCCAGAACTTCTTGAAACCTCGCCTTGTGATAACTTCCATTATGAACCAGCCCACAGCGCATATCACGATTCCAGCTATGAGAAATGCTCCCATTGCAATGAACAGCGAAAGCACACAGAAAACAGCCATTGTCATTATCGCATAGAAAGCGGCTTTATATACATACGGCTTTGAAACGTCCTCCGCCTTTCTGAAACGGCAGAGCAGATAAGCCGCCAGCATATACAGTGCGCTTACAGCAAGGGTTATGAATATCCATTTGAAGTAAAGAG
This sequence comes from uncultured Ruminococcus sp., assembly GCA_947627275.1. Taxonomy (GTDB): domain Bacteria; phylum Bacillota; class Clostridia; order Oscillospirales; family Ruminococcaceae; genus Ruminococcus. The sequence continues at coordinate 3,080 of CANQVK010000018.1, forward strand.
ACGTGTAATAGCTGAATGAATCCGATAAATAGCTTTCTTCCGCCGCAAAGTTTACAAAAAAGACGAACGAACCGATAGGCGACGTACTTGTAAAGATGTTTTTCATCATAATAGCCGCTTCTTCGATGCCATAAGGCTCGCTCTCGCACATTGCCATCCATAAGCATGCTATAGCGGCAGGTATAAGACAATTAAAAGCGATAATGCTGAAAATCGCTTCAAAGGTATTTCCGCAGAAGCTTATGGCAAGTACGCAAAGGCAGTAAAACAGTATCATTGCCGTAAGAACGATGAACACCATTTTTAGTATTCCCGGGAAAACGTTCCAGAATTCAGTCATTGGCGGCAAAAATACAGTTCCTATTCCCATAATTGCGATAGAAAGTATCACAGCTCCGATACAAGGCGCCATGTAGACGGTAAGTCCCGAAAGGAAATCAGCGAAAAAACGCTGCGTACCGCTAAGAGGGAGCGCATAGTTCATATCGGTAATGGTTTTTCTATAAAGATAAGAAAAATGGAACAGAGCTATCACCATGCCGAGAAACAGGCTTATACATATGGTAACTACTGCAAGAACAACAAACGGTACACAGCCTGCCGTAATAACGTTTGTCAGTTCTCTGTTTGCTTCGGTATTTTCAAGAGTTTCCAGATAAACGCCGATAATACCGATAACGGAAAGCACAGGCAGACCGAGTACATGAAGTACGATATTTACGATAAGGAGCTTTTTGTTGCCGGCAATATCGTTCTTGTAACGTGTGCCGAAAAAGCTCCTCGGCTTACTTGATGTCGCTGCTGTCATATCCAAGCACCTCCAGTTCATAGATAAATATTTCCTCGAGAGAAAGAGGTATCATTTCAAAAAGAACGGGCTTTTTCGGAGCGAAGAAAGCTTTCAGTACGTCAGCCTCTCCCTTTGCAATGATGTAGTAGACGCTCTGACTGCGTTCAAAATGAAGGATTTCAAGACCCGTTTCAGTAAGCTGCTCACGGGTATACTCAACAGGCGAGCCGTCCTCATTAGGAGGAAATACGATCTGGAGCTTGTGAACGCTCGATGTAACGCTGTCGAGTTCCCTTGAAAAAACGATCTTTCCGTTATGGAGAAGCGCAGCCGTATCGCAGACCTCGTTTATCTCCCGTAGATTGTGCGAGGATATGACGGTAGTAAGCTGACGGTCAAGCATAGCGTCCACAAGCATTTTCTTCACGATAATGCGCATAGTCGGGTCAAGTCCGTCGAAAGCCTCGTCAAGAAGAAGATAGTCCGTCCTGCATGCAAGACCGATTATAACGATAGCCTGACGCTTCATGCCCTTTGAAAACGTGTTTATCTTCTTATTAAGGGGAAGGTTGACGCGTTTCCTCAGCTCCTCGAACATTTCCTCCGAAAAATTGCTGTAATAGCTCTTATAGTAATTTTTCAGGGCGTTAAGAGTATAGCTGCCGAACTGCACAGTTTCATCGTTTATGAAGAAAACCTTCTGCTTAGCGGCAACGTTGTCGTAAACAGCTTCTCCGTCGATAAGAACTTCTCCCTCCTCCTGCTTGTAAATACCCGATAAAAGCCGGAGTATGGTCGATTTTCCGGCGCCGTTTGAACCTAAAAGACCGAACGCAGTACCTTTTTCGATTTTCAGGTCTACGTGATCAAGAGCAGTATAAGCGTCGAATTTTTTCACAGTATTCTTCAGTTCTATCATATTTCCTCTCCTTTCTCAAAAATGCCGTCAACGTGCTGTTTCAGAACGTCCGCCGAAACTCCTCGTTTTTTTGCTGTTTTCGCCGCAGAATCAAAGTCGGATAAAGCCGCTTCACGAAAAATTTCGCTGTCAAGCGCGGCAATAAAGCTTCCTCTGCCCGGAACGGAGTAGATGATGCCCCTTCGTTCAAGCTCCTGATACGCTTTCGCAACGGTGTTCGGATTTACTCTCGTATCCTTTGCGAGGCTGCGGACGCTGGGCAACTGAGAGTTTTCGCTGAGAGTTCCCGATATTACAAGCTCTGTGATCTTGCTGTATATCTGCTCATAGATCGGAACTCTGCTTGTCAGATCAATAGAAAACATAAGCGCTCCTTTCTGTCCAATGTGTACTATGCTGTGTAATACGGTTATTACACTCATACTATATCACATTTCCGCAGCTTTGTCAAGCGTTTTTTCAAAATTTATCGAATTAATTTTTTAGAGCTTGTTTAAAACCATGCAGGAGGAGTATATTTTCACACAATATTATTTTTTATGGCAAACACCGCAAGCTGTGTGCGGTCTTTCAGCTTAAGCTTTTCAAGGAGACGCGAGATCCCGTTGCGGACTGTTCCTTCGGCAAGGAAAAGCTTGGAAGCTATCTCCTTGTTATCGCAGCCGTCGCAGATAAGTCTCAGAAACTCAGTCTCACGCTCGGTCAGATCGAAGTTTTTCGGCGTCTGTCTGGGGGGATCGTTTTTTATGGACTGAAAAACATTTCCGCTGAAAACGCTTATTCCCCCTGCCGCCGCCTTTATGGAATTAATTACCTGACCGCTGTCCATTTCCTTTAATATGTAGCCGTCCGCACCGCTTGACACAGCCTTTTCAACGGTTTCCTTATCGTCGAACGTCGTCAATACGAGAACCTTTACGCCGCTGAGCTTATCCTTTATCTGACGTGTGCCGTAACCGCCGTCAAAATCAGGCATACGCATATCCATAAGGACTACGTCGGGCTTTAAACGTACCGCAAGCTCGAAGGCTTCCTTGCCGTTGCCTGCCTCTCCGACTACTTTTATCTCCTTCTCCTGACTGAGAACCGCTTTCAGCCCCGTGCGAAGTATCTCCACATCATCGGCTATTATAACTCTTATCATTGATGCTCCTCCCGTGTACCTTAACTATCGTTGTAAAACCCTCGCCCTCTATAGAGGAAAACCTTACTGTACCGCCTATTTTTTCAATGCGTTCACGTATTCCTCTCAGACCGTTGTTTTCTTTTATCTCGGCGCATCCCCTGCCGTTATCGAATATATAAAGCTCCAGACGATCGTCAAGAAATTTGATTATAATGTCGAGCCTGTCCGCCCCTGAATACCTCATAGAGTTGGTAACAGTCTCCTTTACCGTATCGTAAATTTCACGAATGCAGAAGCTGAATCTGCTGTCCTCAGTGCCTTGGACGCATATTTCCGTTTTCATACTTCGCACAGCCGCTGTTACTGTATTTACGGCACGGGTCACAGACGTCATAAATTCGTCGTCGCGCAGATTGTTTATCGAGCATCTCAACTGCGTTATACCGCTTCTGGATAATCCGTCTATCTCGGACGCATAATTCAGAAGCTCCGCAGGATCGGCATTTCGGCTTTGAAGCTCCGCCTGCATTATCTTTGCGATCGAGCTTATCATGGTAAAGGTATGACCTGCGGAATCATGTATCTCCTGAGCTATCCTGTTGCGCTCATGCTCGAGAGAAAGCTTTTTTTCAGCCTCGGTAAGTTCGTAGAACTCTGATACATTGCTTATAAGGACTATCCGGGCGATCTCTGCACCTTTTTCATTGCAGATACGGCTTTTTTTGAGACTGTACCGTTCTTCTCCGGCAACAAGCTCCGAAGAATCGGGATCGAAATCCGCCGCATTGCCCGAAAGCCTTTCAAGCTCCGCAATAAATCCGGCGTAATCCGCAAAATCCGCAGGGATAACCGATTTAGCGGACTTGTTTTTATATGTCGCGTTTCCGTCGGCGTCAAAAATTATCGCCGCCATATCAATGTTATCTATAATGTCGCGGATAGCCATGCGGTTAATATTGAGCAGACCGTACCTCTGTATAGCGATAAGCACCATTATCACGGAAAACGCAAAAAACAGCGGTGTAAGCTCTATTTTGGACTTTATTACACCGCTTACGGTAAATATATTGATGATCAGCGGTACAGACGCCGCCAACGCAAGGAGCAGGGATTGATTTGACACAATACTGCTCCTTTTTGAATGACGTACAAACATCAGGGAGATACCCGATATAATAAAAATATAAAACAAAAGCTGAAACACATAAAACAGACAACCGTATTCAATGCCGCTTTTGCCGAATTTCGCATAATACAGTCCGTGCAGAGGGTTTGCGGCAATACATCCGAACATCAGGACTGCAATTGACGGGAGAGCTCCCGTAAGTCTTTTCAGTTTTTGAGAAGCCTCTGAATACTCTGCCGAAAACATCAGCCAAAACGGGGAGAATGCGCATATACCCGCATTTCCGATAAGGTAGCTCACGGAAAGCTGCGTATCGCTTATCGAAAAAAGTATCAGTAACTGCGAAACGAGCCATAAGGCTATCGACAACAGACATACTATAAACAGCCTTGTCATACGATTATTGTTTCCGCGCCTGAGTATCCAGCCGACCGTACCAAGCATTCCAAAAAGTCCAAACATAAGAAGCACAGCCGATACCATAACTTTCCTCCTTTGCTTCGATCAAGATCACCAAGTCCAGTCGGAAAATTTTTTGGCTACCGTAGACTTCATGGATTCGCCCTTTTTCCTGCATGCTTCATTTACAGCGGCTATGACTATGAAAACGATACCCACCGCAAGAAGATATACCCACCAGCCGGCTGCGTTGAAATATTTCCTTGTGGAAACGATCGTCATAATAACAAGCGATATTGACGACGCCGTGAACCACGTTTTGCTCTTTACAAAGAACGAAAGCACCAGTATTCCTGCCGTCACCGCAAGTACGAATATCCTGTTGAGCAGTTCGCCGTAGATAAGTCCGTCAATAATAAGTCCGGCAAACGAAAGAACGAAAACTATCGTAGATACTGCCTTTGAAGCCTCCTTGTGATTTCTCCAGATGTATCTGTACGCAATTCCCGACAGAACCATTATCGCAAGAGTTATCTTACTCTTTATCATTGAGGAATCGGGATTGAGGAAAGGACGGTTTATCGCCGCCATTGCCGTGAAAAATACGGAAATCGAGAGAAGCGCCGCCGCCGTATCTTTTTTTGTATTCTTTTTAATAAATCCTGCAAGAAATACCGCGATAGACATAAGTCTCAGAAACGCAGAGGTTTTGTTGAAAAATCCTAAAGGAAGAGCCGCTGTCCATGCGCTCAGCAATAACACGTCTATTCTTATGCGGTTATCCTTTTTAAAGGCAAAGGCTTCGGGGAATACGATCCTCGATGCAATTATAAGCAGAACAAACAGTACGAACATGATATATCTTTCCATATCCGAACCCTTGCCGAAATAATGACGGAGAATATGGTCTGTCAGCGAAATAAGGCTTATAACAGAGCCTATCGCCGTAATGTTGCAGTTTGCGGAATAAGACACGATAAAATGAAGAATGCAAAGTCCTGCAATAACAAAGAAAAGCTCCGTAAAATAGGTATTGAATATAAGTACTAAAGCAGCCGCCGTCATGACGGAGTAAACAGCCGTCTGAGTTTTCAGCGGATGATGCGCATGGAGGTCAAAGGCGAACTTCGGCATATATAAATAAAACGCTGCCATAAGGATATAAACGAGAACAAGTCCGCCGTAGACAAGAGTTTTTATTTCCCTCGGGTCTGCGTCTATAAAGCCGTTGAGCCTGTTATTAAGGAATATAGCAGACAAAAAAGGAATTACCGGAAGCGCAAGACCTGCCGCTGTCTGTATATCCTTCGATCTGCTCATACAATAACACGCAAGGGAGATCGTAACGGCGGCAGGCACGATGAGATTGACCGCAAAAAACTCGCTGTTATCCGCAAGCAAAGATACGAGCGAACCAAGACACATTCCTATAAACGAGATCACACGGACAGCCGACAGGTTCTTCGGCGAAAAAACGTTTATAAGATAGATAACCATTGTTGCAAGAGCAAAAAAGAGCATTGAAAAATCATCGCCAAATTCGTTTTCAAGCCTGCATGCAACGACGAACGCAGTGTAAACGCCGATAATATTGGTAAAAATAAACATCCAGCTCTGTTTTTTGATAATACCGTAGAAAATAAGCTGAACAAGAACTATGCCAAGCGACGCAAAGACGTATATATCCGCGTCAAACGAATTAAAAAAGACATATGTCATCGAGATGACTTCAAAGATAACGGACGAAATGTCTCCGATCATCACGACAGCTTTTTCAACGCCTGTCCCCTTCTGCGGCTTGACCATGTGAATGAGCGCCGTTATCACAAGCTGTACCGCTGCTGTTGAAACGGCAAATTGTCCGACGGTATCGGTAAGCTGAACGCATATGAATATCAAAGCTCCCGATATAAAGGAGAATCCGGCATAATGAAACGCAGTATTCTTATAGATCGGAAAACCGATAAACGAAGCCGCAGCCGCAATAAACAGAATTACCGCTATAAGCGCGCCCATACCGTCTCCGGCGAAACTGAACCAACTGCCAAAGAGCTTGTAATAGCCTGCCGTGGCAAATGACGTAAGCGAAACAAGCGAGCCTATCATGTAAAATGCAGCCGAAGTACGTTTAAGACCTGCCGCCGCCTTCATAACGCCGCTTACGCCGAATGCAAGGGCAGCCGCCCCTGCAAGAGCGAAAACTCTGCCGGCAGGTTCCATGTTCACCCAGTTAGCAGCTACAAAGGTAACGGCGGAAAGTATGATAAACGCCGTTCCTATAAGAAGCATTATCGTTGACGCGCTTAGTTTTTTCTTTGGTTTCGGCGGTTTGACCTCTACAGGCTGATAGGAATACTGAGGGGGCTGCGGCGGACGAGACTTCTTATTGTCCGAGCTTACCAAAAATACTATTCCTATGATCACCGCCGCAGGAACGCCTAAAAATATAAAACCGAATATCATAACCAATGTAAATCCTTCCATATAAAAACCTCCTTGTATCGGGATTTGATATTATTATACCGTTTTTTTCCTTAGATATAAAGATGTCATAAGTCACGACCGCAATGACAAATGTCACTTTCTGCTGTTGTACAATCACTATCCACAACTTAAGCGGGGGACGCTGTCCCCCACACCCCCTGCCAAAGGGGTGACCCCTTTGGAATCTCAGTTTTCGTAACATTCTGCCCCAAATGGAGCAGAATGTTACGACATTGGTTCAAAGAATCTCTCATTGACAGAAAGTAAAGGGAAACAAAATCCTCTTAAGTTGTAGACATTGGTTGTACAATATCAGAGCTTATCTGATAAAAGCTTTCTTATTTCGATCCCCTGCGCTTCTCTAAGGCTTTTGACCTTGTACCTTGAACGGCTTTCACCGCTTAGCCATATAACTACATGACACTTCTTGAAAAGCTTCTGGAAAATATTCTGCTTTATCTGCACCATAACAACGTTTTCACGCCGTGCGATCACGGTGTGGAACGACGTTCCCTTTGAACATCTCAGGATCGTTCTGTCGTCATATACCGACAATCCGCTTGTGCAAAGAGCGACAGTTTTCACCATAGTAAGCCATGTAAGAGGGATCTCCGCCATTATGACAAGAAAAAGCGAAAGATCGGCTAAATTCGGAGGCAGCATATCCGCCGAGCCGTGCAGTAAGGCGGTCAAAACGATACCTGCCGCAGGAAGTCCTGCATAAGTGAAAAACGCCGTAAATCTCGGGCGGTATTTCAATCTGCCGTCTCTCGGCAACGACGGATATTCATTAACGCTGCCAAGATTTTTTTCGCGGCTTATCGGCATAAGAACGGGAAGGTGCGAATCATAGCCGTATCCCGGACAGCTTATATTCACTGTTACCGCTCCGCACAGCTTCATTATAAGATTCTGCCGCATATCAATGTAATTTATATGCTCTGTCCTTATTCTGTGTCTGCGCCTTTTTACAAGTCCGAAAGCAACGTTTATGCAGTCCTTATCGGCTGAAAGCTGAAAGTGGGAATATCTCAGCAGATTCATAATAAACGAAAGCAGCCATGCGCCCATGAAAAACATTCCGGTCATAGCCGCCGCCTTTGGGATACCGCTCAGAAGCTTTACGTAAATATGCTCTGCCTGCTCGGTGATACGGCTCATGGCGATAGAAAGAATATCGTGGGCAATATCTCCGCCCTTGAAGAAAAACGCCGCAATATAGACTGCTCCGGAAAATCCGCTTGAAAAAAATACCGAAAAAAGCAGCACCGAAACAACGCTGGGCTTCGGCAGACTTTTAAACGCCTTTTCTTTTTTAACATCGGGAATATGAGCCATTAAAATCTCTCCCGACTTTTGGGTGACCATAAGTTTCAGATCGGCTGACTTGAATAATCCGGCTCCCGTATCGCAGCGCACGGTCACCGCCCTGAAAGGCATGAGATAAAACGGCGTTTCCGTTGACGCAGAGCTGACATTTTCAAACGGAATGGTACGTCTTATTTTAACAAGAAAGCCTTCGGTGTGCATTATAGCTTCGTCCGTAATGGCGATCTCGGAAAAATGCCAGCGTATATAGCCGTAAATAAGGATAACTCCCAAAACGGCTATGTCCATCCATGCGCCCTTGACCCATGCGTAAATTCCGGCAGGGTCAAAACGAAACACCGACATGCCTCGCAAAAGAGGAAAAATAAGCAGCCATATATTTTTCATTGAATAACGCAGAATGCGCAGAGGATGCTCCCGACAGGTCATGGCAGCTCCTTTCCCGAACCGTTCGCCATACGGAACAGCTCGTTGAAATCGTCATGCTTTAAAAAAAGAAGCCGGAGCTGTCCGCCGTAAACAAAAAGCACAAGGAAGTTCAGCCCCGTTCGCCTTGAAAACGGCGTTGTGACGGCAGCAGTATACTGAATAGTTGAAAGCTTGACGGATTTATGCGATCTATAAACAACTCCGCTGTGCTTTGAAATGCTCTTTCCGTCAGTTTCATAGCTTAAAGCGGCAAAATACAGCGGCAGATAAACGCAGTCCGCAAAAATAAGAGCCGTCAGAACAGCCGTTCCTATTATCGCAACAATAATATTTACAGGTATATAAAGCCTTACCGCCGCCATTATCAGCAGAGAAACGACCAGAACGCTCACTCTCATTGTCAGCAGAGCGTTTTTATCAGGCTTGAATTTTTTCATTCCGACCTCCGAATTATCAGTAAATTACATACATAAATATATTATAACTCATTTTAAATAAAAAGTATACCTTTTTTTGTAAATTTTATGGAGGATCATCATGATACTTGAAAAAATCAACGGTTTTGTATGGGGCGGCGGACTTATATTCCTTCTTCTTTTCACGGGTACGGTTCTGACGATACGCCTGAAATTTATTCAGTTCAGACTTCCGATACTGCTTTTAAAAAACGGCAAATCGCAGAATTCGGGCTTATCGCAGTTAAAAACCGTCTGCATGAGCCTTGGGACTACCATGGGAACGGGAAACATTGTCGGAGCAGCCTCGGCTCTTGCTTTAGGCGGCGCGGGTTCAATATTCTGGATGTGGGTATCGGCTTTTCTCGGAATGAGCATAGTTTACGCCGAAAACGTGCTTTCCGCCGGATACAGCGATAAAACGCTCAAAGGCCCTATGGCGTATATTTCAAAGGGACTGGGCTGTCCTGTCCTCGGAGCAATATTTGCCGTCTTTTGCGTACTTGCATCTCTCGGCATGGGCGGTATGGTACAGGTCAATACATTCACAGAATCTCTTGGAGAATGCACGGAACTCAGCAGACCTGCCGCCGCATTGGTGATATTTCTCCTGATCCTGCTGACCGTCAGCGGCGGCGGAGAACGTATCGGTACAGCCGCGCAGTATCTTTTGCCTGCTGCTTCGGCAGCCTATGCCGCAGTATGCGTGGCGGTCATCGTCATTTACAAAGAACGGCTGCCAGAAGTTTTCCGCAGTATTTTCTCAGAGGCATTTGACTTCAAGTCGGCGGCAGGCGGAATATTCGGCTACGCTTTGTCTGTAGGCATACGCCGCGGTATATTCTCAAACGAGGCAGGATTGGGCAGTTCTCCGATACTTCATAGTGCGGCGGAAGGTTCTTCGCCGCATACTCAGGGACTTTGGAGCATGTTTGAAGTTTTTTTCGACACCATTCTCTGCTGTACCCTTACAGCCGTGACTGTACTCTGCGGTTCTGAAAGCTTTTCTGTTACGGAAGCAGTCTCGGCTGCTCTCGGCTCTTACAGCGATACGTTTATAACGGCTGAACTCGGTATATTCGCATTCTGCACGGTAACAGGCTGGTACTACTGTGGCATGACCGCTTTCAGCCATATTTCAAAGGGACGGTATATCGGTATTTTCGCCGCAGTCTACTCATGCTTCGCCGCTTCGGGAGCAATATTCGCTTCTGAAACTCTGTGGACGCTTTCCGATATTTTCAACGGACTTATGGCTTTCCCGAATCTGCTGGCAATACTGCTTTTAATGCCGAAAATAAAAAATGATACGGCTCAAAAATAAAATTAAGCGGAAAAGCAAAATTCCCCTGCTCTAAGAGCCTGTTTAGTATCTCCTCACGCACGTCTTTTCGGCAAATTTTGCCGATTACTGCGTTAAAAATCCTTGCCATACGACAGTATGCCTGCGGATTTTTTCCTTGTACTCGACAAAATTATGCTCGAAAATCCGCACACGCCGAGATACTAAACAAGCTCTAAGGCAACAACGATTATCAGCGTAACTGAATTTAGCATCGCCTAACAATTTTTTTTGGTCAATAGTAACAATGTTGCATAGATTTTTTATTTACTATTGACATATTATCTTTTTTTGGGTATAATTATATTATCTCAGTTTGTGACCGTGATTATTATTAAATTAATGAATTTATTGGCTTTGCGCCATTAAAAAAGGCTCGGAATATAGTTTTATTAAATAGACCTGCTCGGAAACTAACGCGCACCGTCTGTCAAATCTTTAGTCATACGGCTTCACTTTAGTTTCCGAGGAGGTCTGATGCAGGAATTTAAGTTCAATAATATCGGGATAAGATGTGAAAAAACTTTTCCGTTCTTATCTCTTGCTTTATTATACTCATGAATCCGTTGTATGCAATGTTTTTGAGCATTATTTCTTTCATTCAAACAAAAATCAAATTATTTTTTCCGAAGCCGATACATACTAAGTTAAAATTATATCCGATAAGGAGGAAATTCAGTGAACGAAAACAATTCAGCCAAAACTCCACGCAGAAGCCCCGCCGCCAAAAAAGAGACGGCTTCCCCAAAGAAGCTCCCCAGAACAGCTTCCGCCAAATCGCCCTCTGCAAAGACAAAAGCCGCCTCTGACGCCCCCAAGCAGAAAAGGACCCGTCAGCAATCAAAGGAGATCAGAAAAACGCCCGTGAGGATAATCCCGCTGGGCGGACTGAACGAGATAGGCAAGAATATGACTGTATTCGAGTGTTCAAACGATATGTTCATACTCGACTGCGGTCTTGCTTTTCCTGATGCCGATATGCCCGGAGTGGACATAGTTATACCAGATTTTACCTACGTTGAACGTAACGCCGACAAAATACGGGGCATAGTTATCACTCACGGCCATGAGGATCATATCGGCGGACTTGCCTACCTGCTCAAAAAGGTCAACGTGCCTGTCTATGCCACACGCCTTACGATAGGTCTTATAGAGGGCAAACTTAAGGAACAGGGCATTCTCAATATGGTCAAGCTCAATATAGTCGAACCGAGAAAGACCGTCAAAATGGGCTGCATGGCAGTAGAGTTCATCAAGGTGAACCATTCTATCCCCGATGCAGTTGGAATGGCTATCCATACCCCTGCCGGCGTTATCGTCCACACGGGAGATTTCAAGGTCGATTACTCCCCTATCGACGGAAATATAATAGATATTGCACGATTCGGCGAACTCGGCAGCAAAGGCGTCCTCGCTCTTATGGCGGACTCCACAAATGCCGAAAGAACCGGCTATACACGCTCCGAACGCACTGTGGGAGAATCCTTTGACCGGCTGTTCAAAAAAGCCGAGGGCAAGCGTATCATAATCGCAACGTTTTCATCAAATATCCACCGTGTTCAGCAGATAATCAATGCCGCCGAACGGTACGGAAGAAAAGTCGCGGTATTCGGCAGAAGCATGGTAAACGTTATCAATACGGCTATAGAGCTGGGATACCTCGAAGTGCCGGATAACCTTATAATAGACATCGAAATGATGAACCGATACGAAAACGAATGCATTGTCCTTATAACCACGGGAAGTCAGGGCGAGCCGATGTCAGCCCTCACGCGTATGGCAATGAACGAACACAGGAAAGTCAATATCACTCCTATGGACTTCATTATTATTTCCGCAACTCCTATCCCCGGCAACGAAAAATACGTCACAAGAGTCGTGAACGAGCTTATGAAATCGGGGGCGGAAGTAGTGTACGAAGCAATGTACGAAGTACACGTTTCGGGACACGCCTGTCAGGAGGAGCTTAAGCTCATGCAGGCGCTTACAAAGCCAAAGTTTTTCATACCCGTACACGGCGAATACAAGCACCTTCAAAAACATGCCGACCTTGCCGTACAAATGGGAATGGCTCGTGAAAACGTAATTATCGCTGAAATAGGCAACGTTATCGAGACAGACGGCGTTTCCATGAAGATAGTATCGCAAGTCCCCTCGGGACGCATTCTCGTTGACGGTCTCGGCGTAGGCGACGTCGGTTCAATAGTCCTCAGAGACAGAAAACACCTTGCTCAGGACGGTCTTATAATAATAGTTATCGGGATCGAGAGGGCTGCAAACGAAGTGGTTGCGGGACCTGATATTATTTCACGAGGTTTTGTGTACGTCCGTGAATCGGAGGAGCTTTTCGTACAGGCTAAGAATGTACTGAACAACACTCTCGCCAACTGCTCTTACTCTGAAATGCGTGAGTGGAATACGCTCAAAGGCAAGCTTCGGGACGCGCTTTCCGATTATATCTACCAAAAAACCAAACGAAGCCCGATGATACTGCCTATCATCATGGAACTATAGTAATTCTACTTGAAAATTGAACAAAAGGAACTGAATAAAAATTTATCATAGCAAGGCGGAGGAGGAAAGCGTGCTGTCGCACGGTGACGACGACAACGCAGCTATGGGAAATTTTTATCAGTGAACTTGTTTCATTTTCAGGTAGGATTACTATATAATTCCTGCTTCGTTCAGTCTATGTAAATAATCTATGAATATGATTTCTGAGCATTACGAATTAAAAGCGGGGTGTTTTGAGAAGTGAAGAAAAAGTTTCCGATTGCTGCGCTGCTGGTAATTGCAGCGATACTTTCAAGTCAGTTATTTGTTTCGCTGTCTCTTTTTGAATACAACAGTTTCTACGGCATTATCGGAATGACGTCTGCGGCTGTTCTTGCAGTTGTGCTTTTGATTCTGTATGCGATATTCTCAAAGAACTCCATTCGCCATATAACTAAAATGAATACGCATCTCGAAAACTCCGCCGCCGAGTACATGAACACCCTGCCGGCTCCCATTGCAGTTATAGGCGCGGAGGGCAAGCTTTTATGGTACAACAGCGCCTTCACCGATAAAATATGCGGCGGCTGCGACGTTTACGGCATGAGCTTCGAGGAATGCGTGAAGCTCAACATCAAAGTCCTTACTGAAAACGGCTCGGCTGTATGCCATGTGAACGATTCGATATATAAGGTCGTGTACGAGGAATTTTCCGAAAATGATATTACTTTTCTTATAGCTTATTTTCAGGACGAAACAAAATATTTCAACCTGAAAAAGAGATCCGAAGAATCACACCCTAACGTTGTAATAATTACAATAGACACCTACGACGAAATAATGCAGAACGCCAAGGAAAGCGAAAAAGCCATTGCTTCTGTTGAAATAGAGCAGCTTATCGAACGCTTTATGAGCAGCACAAACGGCTTTATCAAGAAAACCTCTCCAAACACTTTTTATGCTGTCATCGAACGCCGCCACCTTGAAGAAAAGATCAAATCGAAATTCAGGATACTCGATCTGGCAAGAAATATAAAAATTGCCGGAAAATACCCCCTTACCCTTTCAATAGGCGTCGGAGAAGGTGCGTCTTCCCTTGAGGAAAGCGAAAAAATCGCCCGTCAATGTCTCGATATGGCTTTAGGACGGGGGGGCGATCAGGCTGTTGTAAAAACCGACAGCGGATACCGATTCTTCGGCGGAGTTTCCAAGGGCGTTGAAAAAATGTCGCGCACCAAAACACGTATTATTGCCAACGCAATGCAGGACATCATCATGGATTCCGATAAGGTCTACATAATGGGTCATCGCTTCGGCGACCTCGATTCGATCGGAGCTTCATGCGGACTTGCGGGCGCGCTGAGACTTTTGGGCAAGGAAGTTCATATAGTTGCCGACCGCTCAAAAAATCTTGCGGTAAATCTTATTGATATGGTTGAGGAACAGGCAGGTCATGGATTGTTTATTTCCCCGTCAGCCGCCCTGCAAACGGTCACGGACAACGATCTTCTTATTATCGTCGATATACACAACAAGGATTTCATCGAAAGTCGTGAATTATACGAGCTTTGCCGTCAGGTCGTCGTAATAGACCACCACAGAAAAACGATCAATTATATTGACAATGCCGTTATCTTCCACCACGAACCCTATGCCTCGTCAGCTTCGGAAATGGTGACTGAGATAATCCAATATTTCAGATTCAGCGGCGACGACAAGCTCCCCTCTTACTGCGCAGAAGCTCTGCTTGCGGGTATCATGCTCGATACAAAGAATTTCGTGATGCGGACAGGCGTTCGTACCTTTGAAGCGGCGGCGTTTCTTAAAAAATCCGGCGCCGATACGGTTGCGGTAAAACTGTTGTTTTCCAATTCCTTTGAAGCTTACAAGCGCAAGGCGCAGATAGTTTCTGCGGCAAAAATACATCGTAACTGCGCTGTAGCAACAGCGGACTTCAAGTCCGATGACATAAGGATAGTCGCTCCTCAGGCGGCGGACGAGCTTCTCAATATCACAGACGTTGACGCTTCGTTCGTTATCTACAGAACGAATAACGTTGCGAATATATCCGCACGTTCGCTTGGCGCTACCAACGTTCAGGTAATTATGGAAAAGCTCGGCGGCGGCGGTCATCAGACGATGGCGGCTGCTCAGCTCGCGGACAAAACGCTTTCGGAAGCCGAAAAGCTGCTTATCGAAGCTATTGACAGGCGTGAAGAAGAACTTAAAGACGACTAAATAATTTTCAGGCATGACTTAAGAATCAACTGAATTTTATAGGAAAGGATATTTTATTATGAAAGTCATTTACTTACAGGATGTTAAAGGCTCAGGAAAAAAAGGCGAGGTTAAAAACGTGGCTGACGGCTACGCAAGAAATATGCTGCTGCCAAAAGGACTTGCAGTTGAAGCTACTCCTGCAAATCTTACAAAGCTTGCAGGTCAGAAGTCCTCTGCTCAGTTCAAGATCGACACTGAAAAGAAAGCCGCAGAGGAAGCCGCCGCTAAGATGAAGGACAAAAAAATCACGATCAAGGCTAAGGCAGGCTCTAATGACCGTCTTTTCGGCTCGGTCACAGCCGCTCACGTTGCCGACGCTCTCAATGAGCAGCTCGGCATAAAGGTTGACAAGAAAAAAATCAATCTGAATACGGAAATAAAGGCTTTCGGCTCGTATTCAGCCGTTGTCAAGCTGTTTACGGGAGTTTCCGAAAAAATAGACGTTGAGGTGATCGAGGGCTGATGGAAGCTAACAGCATACTCTCCGCAGCCGAACTCCCACACAGTATAGAAGCCGAACAATCGGTACTCGGCGCGGTACTTTCCGACCCGTCCGTCATGCCCGTTGTCATAGAAAAGGTCAAGCCCGAATACTTCTTCAGCGACAGTCACAAAAAGCTTTTCAGCATAATCTACCGAATGTTTACAAGCGGTTCACCGGTCGATCCGGTAACGGTCCTGAACGAATCGGAAAAGCTGGGAATTTTTGAAACGTCCGCCGAGGGAAAACGGTATCTTGCGGAAATCGCAAATACGCTCCCTACTACCGCCAATATCGAAAGCTACTGCAAAATAGTTGCCGATAAATATTTCATAAGAAGTCTCGGGTTTGTCGCACGAAGCATTATGGACGACATTCAAAGCGGCGAACAGGACGCGCAGCTCCTTCTCGATTCAGCCGAACAGAAGATCTACGATATTCGTCAGGGACGCAATGTCAGCGGACTTTCTCCGATCGCCGACGCAGTTCTGGAGGCTTACGACAGACTGGGCAAGATAACCGGCGAGGATAAGGAAAAATATATCGGCGCAAGAACGGGCTTTACCTATCTCGATACCATAACTTCGGGACTCAATAAGTCCGACCTTATTATAATCGCCGCCCGTCCTGCAATGGGAAAGACCTCCTTTGCCATGAATATAGCCACAAACGTGGCTCGGCGAAACGATAAGGACGTCGTGATCTTCAACCTCGAAATGTCCAAGGAACAGCTTGCGACCCGTCTGCTTTCCACCGAAGCTCTTATAGAATCGGGAAATCTGCGTAACGGCAGAATACAAACTGACGAATGGGTGCGTCTTGCCACAAGCGCAGCGTATCTGAGTACCCTGCCGATGTATATTGACGATACCGCCAACATGACGGTTCAGCAGATGAAAGCGAAGCTCAGACGTGTGAAAAACCTCGGGCTGGTAGTTATCGACTATTTGCAGCTTATGGGTTCGACTTCACGTTCAGATAACCGAGTTACCGTAATTTCGGAGATAACTCGTCAGCTGAAGGTCATGGCGAAGGAGCTTAACGTTCCCGTGATCCTGCTTTCGCAGCTTTCACGTGCTGTCGAAAGCCGTACAGATAAGCGGCCGATGATGTCCGACCTGCGTGAATCGGGTTCTATCGAGCAGGACGCGGATATTATCCTGTTCCTCTACCGCGACGCTTACTATAACAAGGAAAGCACAAAACAGAACATCTCCGAGTGTATAGTTGCGAAAAATCGTCACGGCGAAACAGGAACAGTGGAACTTATCTGGAACGGTCAGTACACCCGCTTCTCAAACCCTGAATACAATTCTCCGCCGGAGGCTTAATATGCTTGATAATATCCGTAATTTTGCGGAAAAATATAATATGTTCCAGTCGGGCTGCACCGTTGTATGCGGTCTTTCGGGAGGAGCAGACAGCGTTTGTATGCTCCGTGCAATTCGTGAGCTTTCGGCTGAGATCGGTTTTACTGTAGAAGCTCTGCACGTCAATCACTGTCTCAGAGGTGAGGAAAGCGATCGTGACGAAGCATTCTGCCGTGAGCTTTGCAGGAAGCTCGGGATACCGTTTACAGCTGTTTCCTGCGATGTTAAGAGTTATTCAACTGAAAAATGTATTTCCTGCGAGGAAGCTGCAAGAGAACTTAGGTACGGTATCTTCCGCAGTTATACCGAGGGGAAACTTCTTTCCACCGCTCACAACGCCGACGATAACCTTGAAACCATGCTTCTGAATCTGATACGAGGTACGGGACTTAAAGGCATGGCAGGTATTCCGCCTGTGCGCGGAAATATAATTCGTCCCCTGCTCAGCGTCTCACGTGCGGAGATAGAGCAGTACCTGAAAAAAATCGGGCAGACATACGTTACCGACAGTACAAACCTCACGGACGACTTCACACGAAACAAAATACGCCATAAGATCATACCTCTGATGAAAGAGCTTAACGGTTCGCTGACGGAAACGTCGGTGCGCACGTCGCTTGTTTTGCGCAGCGAAAATGAGCTTATCGAATCGGAAGTTGATAAAGCTATGGAAAAATGTTTTCACGGCGGCGTATTTACGGGTCTGAACGGGCATAATGAAGTTATCAGAAACAGATGTATTTCGAGATACCTTTTAGAAAGAGGCTTCCCCGTTTCTCAGAAAAGACTGGAGGAATGCGGCAGAATAGCCGTTCACGGCGGAAAACTTAATATTTCTGGAAATTATTACCTTGTCTCGGACGGAACAGTCACGGAACTCAAGGAAATTCTCCCCGATACCTCCGCAGGCGTCATATCGAGAGAGCTTAGGATCGGCGAAAACAGCATTTTCCCAAATGCTAAGCTTATTTGTGAGCTTGTCAATTGTGAAAATTTGAAGAAAAATAATTTTGTTCACAAAAACTTAACAATTTATCTTCTTGATTATGATAAAATAATAGGAAGGGCTGTTGTCAGAAACAGGAAATACGGCGACAAGCTCCGTCTCAGCGGAAGAAGCTTCACTTCCTCCGTAAAAAAAATAATTAATGAAACAATTCCCGTATCCCTGCGCAGTACCCTGCACTTCATCGAAGACGAGAAGGGTACGATATTCGGGGAAAATATTGGCATCGCAGACAGGGTCGCTCCCGACGAAGCAACGTCCCGTCTGCTGAAAATAACCGTCGAGCGGGAAGGAATGGAGTGTGTGATTTGACACCAAAAAAACACAGCGGCGTAGCTACTTACATTCTTATCGTTTTGATCTCAATATTCTGCGTGTACTTTGTAATTTCAAAATTCTACGGAAATGCTGCAAAGACTGAATATACTAAGGTTATAACGTATTTTGACCAATACAAGGTGTCGTACTACGAGCTTGACCTTGGCTCAGGAAAGCTGACGTATCAGCTCAGAGGCGAGGATTCAAAGCATAAGTATGAAGTTCCTTATGTAAGTATATTCCTTGACGATACAAAGGAATACCGCAAGGAATACAACAAGATGTACCCTGACGAACCGCTGGTGCAGAACTATATCCGCCCAACGGACAACACATGGCTGCTGACGCTTATACCCGTAGTTCTTACGGTCGGCTTAGCAATATTCCTTTTTGTGTTCATGATGCGTCAGAACGGCGGAGGAAGCAAATACAACACCTTTGGCAAGGCGAATCTGAAAAATCATGCGGACGCACGAAAGGCTACTTTCAAGGACGTTGCAGGCGCTGACGAGGAAAAGAAAGAGCTTGAAGAAATAGTCGATTTTCTGAAAAATCCGGGAAAATATACCGAAATAGGCGCAAAGATCCCCAGAGGCGTTCTGCTGTTAGGCCCTCCCGGTACAGGAAAAACGCTCCTTGCAAGAGCCGTGGCAGGAGAAGCGAAAGTCCCGTTCTTCCCAATTTCGGGTTCTGATTTCGTTGAAATGTTCGTTGGCGTCGGAGCTTCAAGAGTAAGAGACCTCTTTGAACAGGCGAAAAAACACTCTCCGTCAATTATTTTCATCGACGAAATAGACGCTGTGGGACGTCACAGAGGCGCAGGTCTCGGCGGCGGTCACGATGAACGTGAACAGACTTTGAATCAGCTTCTTGTTGAAATGGACGGCTTTACCGGAAACGAAAGCGTCATTGTTATTGCGGCTACAAACCGCCGTGATATTCTCGACCCAGCTCTGCTTCGTCCGGGACGTTTCGACAGACAGATAATGGTCGGATACCCCGATGTAAAGGGTCGTGAGGAGATCCTGAAAGTCCACGCAAAAAATAAGCCCCTTTCACCTGATGTTGACCTGCGTATAATTTCTCAGACTACACAGGGATTTACAGGAGCAGACTTGGAAAATCTTCTCAACGAAGCGGCTCTTTTAGCTGCAAGAGCAAATCGTAACGCCATTATTGAAAAGGATATTGAAGAAGCTATCATGAAGGTAATTGCAGGTCCTGAAAAGAAGTCAAGGATAGTTACCGAGCATGATAAAAAGATAACAGCCTACCACGAAGCCGGTCATGCGGTTGCGGCATATAATCTGCCTACTCAGGATAAGGTGCATCAGGTCACAATTATCCAGCGTGGTATGGCGGCAGGTCTTACTGTAACACGTCCCGATACGGACGATATGCACGTTTCACGTAATCAAATGCGTGAAAATATTGTAATGCTTCTCGGCGGACGTGCGGCGGAGGAAATATTCCTTGACGATATTTGCACGGGCGCTTCCAACGATATTGAACGTGCAACCACTACCGCAAGAAATATGGTAACAAAATACGGATTCTCAAGCAAGCTCGGTACGGTCGTATACGGTTCTGACAACGATGAAGTATTCCTCGGTAAGGATTACGGTCATACACGCAACTACAGTGAAGCTGTTGCGGCTCAGATAGATGAAGAAGTTAAAATCATCATCGAAAAGGCTTATGAGGACTGCATTGCGATTCTTAAAGCCAACGCCGACAAAATGCACCGTCTGGCAGAATATCTGCTCGAACACGAAAAAATCAACGGCGAGGATTTCGAGCGTCTTATGAAAGGCGAGGACATTACGCCTTTGACGGCATAATAAAATAGCTCTAAAAAGTCCCGTTCAAACCGCAGAACTATGGTTTGAACGGGACTGATTCTTATACTAAACGCCAAACGGCTGTACCTCATTGCGATACAGCCGTTTATACTAAACGCTATAGCAAAACGCGCAATAAATGACAAGCAGATTTTGCACATAGCAAGGCGGAGGACGCAGGCATACTGTCGTATGGCAAGGACGACAACGATGCTGTGTGTAAAATATGCTGTCAGATATGCGTGATTTGCTATCGCGTTTAGTATATAATACCTTATTGATTTCAGCCTCTTAACTCAGCTCCAATATTCGCAAGCGCCTTGAGCGCCTTTTTCACAGCGTTATCAGCCTGCTCGTCTGTAAGAGTGCCTTCGTGGGAACGCATGAAAATAGAGTACGAAACGGACTTTTTGCCGTCCTCTATCTGCTTGCCCTTGTATACATCGAAAAGAGTTACCTTTTCAAGTATCTTTCCTACAGCCCCTCTGATAGCCTTTTCAAGCTCGGCAACGGGAACTTCATCATCGACAATAAGACTGAGATCACGCGTTGTTGCAGGGAACTTCGGCAAGGGTCTGTATGTTATCTCATCGTTAGCAGTCTCCATAAGCTCGGGGATATTCAGCTTGGCAACATAAGTCTTTACGCCCAGCTCATAATTATCCTGAACCTCTGGATGAACCTCGCCCATAATACCCAAATGCTTGCCGTCCTTCAAAATAACTGCGCTTCTGCCCGGATGAAGTGCATACTTTTCATCAAAAACCTCGCAGTCATTTGCTCGGACGTACTCAACGCCGTCAATATTAAGCTCCGCAAAAATCTGCTCTATCATGCCTTTTAATGTGTAGAAATCAGCGTTGCCGCCGTACATGCCGATAGTAAGACGCTGCGGCTCATCGGGAAGCTGATACTCATATTCATGACGTGGCTTTCCATTGTTTGCAAGAAACGCGTCGTCGCCCTGATAGCTGCGTTTTTCCTCAACGGGAATATATTCCTTTGAGATCTCAAATAGACATGCTTTCTCATTGCGGTTATTGTAGTTGAAGGACAGGATGTCAAGCATCGACGGGATCGTTGAAGTTCTCATAACGCTTGTGTCCTCGCCCAAAGGATTAACTATCTTAACAGCCTTGCGAAGTCTGCTGTCTGCCGGAAGTTTTATCTTGTCAAAATATTTAGGCGAAACAAACGAATAAGTTGCTATCTCATACCCTCCGAGGGAAACAGCCGTATTTCTGAGCGTCCTGATGAACTTCTGCTCCTCTGTAAATTCCGCTTTGGCAACTCCTCGGAAGTCGGTGGAGGGTATCTTATTGTAGCCGTAAATTCTTGCGACTTCTTCCGCAATATCGGCTTTGCACTCAATATCCACACGGAAAGAGGGCGCGATAACCATTCCGTTCTCAATTACAAATCCGAGACGGTTCAGATAGTCGGTCATATCAGCTTCGGAGATGTTGGTACCGAGGAAATCGTTTATCCATGCAGGGTCAAATTCAACTGAGCTTGCAGTATATTCAGAGTGGTCGCAGTCGATAACAGTGTTCAGCACTTCTCCTGCACCAAGCTCCTCAACAAGCTGGAACGCTCTTTTCAGGCATATCAAGCTTATGAGCGGATCAACGCCCTTTTCGTAACGTGATGAAGCGTCGGATTTAAGCTTTAATTTTTTAGATGTGCGGCGAACCTGAGAAGGCTCAAAGTATGCAGATTCAAATACAACTGTTGTTGTGTCGTCCATGATACCGCTGTACTCTCCGCCCATTACGCCTGCAACAGCAACGGGCTTTTTCTCATCTGCAATTACAAGCATGTCATCAGAAAGCTCGCGTTCAACACCGTCAAGCGTCATTATTTTTTCGCCTTTTACAGCGTTTCTTACATTGATATGCGCTCCCTCGACATAGCGCAGGTCAAAAGCGTGCATAGGCTGACCGTATTCAAGCATAACGTAATTTGTTATATCAACAAAGTTATTGATAGGACGAATGCCGCTTGCACGAAGTCTCTCTCTCATCCAGCGAGGCGAAGGCTCTATCTTAACATTTTTAACTATGCCTGCGCAGTATCTCGGGCATTTTTCGGCATTGTGTATATCAACCTTAAGCAGGTCGTTGATATTGCCCTCAACGCCCTTAAATTCAGGCGATCTTACATTAAGTGACTTATTATAAGTGGCGGCAGTCTCACGGGCAAGTCCGATAACGCTGAGACAATCGGGTCGGTTCGAGGTTATCTCAAACTCAACGGACGTATCGTTCAGACCGATAGCAGACTTTATATCCTGACCTATTTCGCAGTCCTCCTGCATAATGAAAATACCGTCCTCGATAGCGTAAGGGAAATCACGCTTATCAAGACCAAGCTCCCCGAGAGAGCAAAGCATTCCATTGGATTCAACGCCTCTGAGCTTGCCTTTCTTTATTTTAATTCCTCCGGGGAGAGTTGAGCCGTCCATAGCTACAGGCACTATATCTCCTGCGTTTACGTTTGAAGCTCCCGTAACTATCTGTATCGGAGCTTCCTTGCCGACCTCTACCTGACATACTACAAGGTGGTCGGAATTTTCGTGGGGTACTACGGAGAGGATCTTACCGACAATAACGTTGGAGATCTCTTTTCCCTCGACATCGTAACCCTCGACCTTTGAACCGCTCATTGTCAAGGCGTGACAGTAGTCCTTTATCGGCACGTCGATGTCAACATAATCGGCAAGCCATTTCATTGATAAATTCATATTTTTTTCCTTTCAACTAAATTTTTTTGCTTTTCATATATAATTTCAGAAATTGAATTCCAGTGCTTGTAATAATCTTTCCATTTCTTTACGCTTATCTCATACATTACATCATTTTTATCGGTAATCGCAATAAATACGCTGTCTTTAATGCCATTGGTGCTGTGTATGATATTTTTAAATTCGGCAATGTCCTCATATTTAATAATAAGACACGACTTCGGAGCGTAAAAATAATCTTCAAGCATATAAAATGTGTCGTACAGCATTTCGCTGCTTTCAATTTCCCGTTCTGTTTTTTCTGAGTCGATCTCATCTATATATCGCAGTTTTGCCGCATTGGTTCTGATCTTTGTCTTTAAACTTTTAAAGCTGAAAAAAACATATATGCCAATTCCGATAATAAAAGCCATAGCAAACCCAATTGCCGATCCCAGCGATTCACTATTATAAATGCCGAATACGCAAAGGATACCGATAACAGCAATAACTGCCGAAACAACAATATGTATTGTCGTTTCAACTTTTACAGAATTTTGGCACTTCTTTCTCGCCTGAACAAGTCCATATTTTTTCATCAGAACTGTTCAAGGAATCTTACATCGTTTTCGTAGAGCAGACGCAGGTCGTTAATGCTGTAACGTCCCATGACCATACGTTCAAGACCCATACCGAATGCAAATCCCGAGTATACCGTGCTGTCGATACCGCAGTTTTCAAGAACCTTCGGGTGAACCATACCTGCGCCTAAAAGCTCGATATATCCCTCGTCCTTGCACATCGAACATCCGCAGCCTCCGCAGTTGAAGCAGCTTATGTCTACCTCGCAGCTCGGCTCTGTAAACGGGAAGTGATGCGGACGGAAACGCAGCTTGCAGTCATTGCCGTAAAGCTTTTTCATCAGCATTTCGAGCGTGCCTTTCAAATCGCTCATCTTTATCCCCTTGTCAACGACAAGTCCCTCTATCTGGTGGAAAAGCGGCGAATGAGTAGCGTCTACGGCGTCCGAACGGAAAACTCTGCCGGGCGAAATAATACGGATAGGCGGTTTCTGAGTTTCCATAACGTGAACCTGAACGGAAGACGTCTGAGTACGCAGGAGATTTGTTTCGTCCGTTCCCTCGATATAAAACGTATCCTGAGTATCTCTTGCAGGGTGATCGGGCGGAAGATTAAGCGCCTCGAATACATGGTAATCATCGTCGATCTCGGGGCCGTCGGCTATCTCAAAACCCATGCCCATGAAAATTTCACGTATCTCGTTCTCGACCTTTGTAAGCGGGTGAAACTTTCCTAACGGAGCAGTCTTGCCCGGAAGCGTAATGTCTATGGTTTCCTCCTTAAGCCGAGCCGCCTGAGCGTCCGCTTTCAAAGCGGCAAGCTTCGAGCCGAGAGCTTCCTCGATGTCCGCTCTTACCTTGTTTGCAAGCTGACCTATAACAGGTCTTTCCTCAGCGGAAAGCTTTCCCATCTGCTTTAATATCGCAGTCAATTCGCCCTTTTTTCCGAGAAATCTGATTCTCAGCTCATCAAGCGCCTTGATCTCGGTGCATGAGTCAAGCTCCTGCTTTGCCAGTACCTTAATTTTTTCAAGCTGTTCTTTCAAAAAAATCACTCCTGTTAAAATTTTCGTGCCGTAAATAAAAAAATCCCGTCCAACAGGACAAGATGAACTTGCTTATTACCACCCATTGTTCGGAGAGCCGACACTCTCTTGTCCTTAACGCAGACACACGTCGCCGACTACACGGGAACGCTCTCCCCTTTCACCGCCGCCTCTCGCAAGTGAACTTCGGTATAAACAATTACAAGGCATTTTCACCGCGTATGCCTCTCTCTGGGGAAATCATATTATACCTACTCTCTTGGTCACAGAGTTTAACAACTATATTATACCAGTATATGAAAAAAAAATCAAGTATTTTTTGAAAAATTCCTGCAAAAACATTGAATTTTTTTTTAAAATGTGCTATCATTAATAGTAACGATAATAAAATTAACAGGAGACTTATTTTATGGATAATTTTGCAGAACAGCTTGTAAAAAAAGAACCAACAGGCGCAGATAAACTTAAAAAAACAGCATATCTTTTCGGCGGAACGGCTTTGACGCTGATTCTTGCCGCCCTCGGGATCGTATTTCTCGGCAGGGGTCTTATAACGTTCATATTTCTTGTTGCTGCTGCGACATCGGGGTACGGCACGTTTTTTTTGTTCAGAAGCACTAAGGTCGAATACGAATACACATTCACCAACGGCGATCTGGATATCGACAAGATAATCGCACAGTCTAAGCGTAAGGAAATGCTGACGATACAGGTAAGTAAATTCACGAATTTCGGCAGATATAACGACAGCGCTCCGGAAGAAACGGCTGACATGACCGTAATAATGGCTACCGACAACATTGCTTCTCATGAGTTTTACGCAGATTTCCCTCACGAAGAATACGGAAACGCGCGCCTTGTATTTTCTCCCGATGAAAAAATGCTTTCCAATATAAAAAGAAGCCTGCACCCCTCCATAAGAAACAAGGTGGCGCAGGAATTGCAGGATAATTACATCTCAAATATGGGAGACGACCTTTAAGTCGCTCCAAAACTTTATAAAAGGAGTGTTTATTAATGCAGATCGTTACAACCAGACAAATGGCGAAAATTGAAGCGCAAACCGAAAAACTCGGCACAACGCCCAAAGAGCTTATGCGGAACGCCGGAAAAAAACTTGCCGAACGTATCATGGAAATATGCTCCAATGAGCATCCCGTCCCCGAAAGAACAAGTATCGTATTTTTAGCCGGAAACGGCAACAACGGCGGCGACTGCTTTGCGGCTGCAAATATACTCGTTTACCGTGGGTACTGCGTTACGGTAGTCAATCTGGTAAAAGAACCGTCTACCGATATTGCCAAGGAATATTTCGCCATGCTCCCCGAAAAGGTCAATATTGTCACGGGCTACAGAAGCCATAACTTTGAAGCAGCTATGGAGGCGGCTGAGCTTGACTACATGACAATGCACGATAAAGACGTTTCCGCATTAAAAAACAAAAAAGAGCTTACCGCTATCGAAAAAATACTCCTCAAAGAAAAGGAACGCATGACCAATGTCAGGAGAGCTGTTGTTTCGGCAGACGTTCTTGTGGACGGAGTATTCGGCACCGGCTTTCGAGGCAGACTTGAAAACGACCTTGTGGCGATATTTGCTATCGGAACAAGCGCATATAAGCTTTCGGTGGATATTCCCAGCGGCGGCGACGGTTCTAAGGGTACTATCTCTCCCGGCTGCTTCAAAGCGGACGAAACGCTTTGTCTCGGCTGTCTGAAATTTGGTATGACGCAGTATCCTTTGAAAAAAATGTGCGGAAAAATCACCGTAGCTGACATAGGTATCCCTCAAAGAGCATATGATATTCTTGAGGGAGAGCATGGCTACTATCGTCTGGAGCGCAACAGTCTGGCAGGATTTCCGCCTAAAAGAGAGCGTGACGCACATAAGGGAATATTCGGAACGGTCCTTGTAATATCAGGCAGTTCGTCCATGCGCGGAGCTGCGGCATTTGCGGCATTGGGTGCGCTTCGCAGCGGCGCAGGTATCGTCAAGGTCGCCTCGGTTGAAAAGTGCATAAACACCGTATCGGTACTCGCTCCCGAAGCCACATACCTTGAAATGGAGTCGGACGACTACGGCTTTATGCTCTTTGACAGCAGCAAGGATATGCTTATGGAAGCTATGGAAAAGGCAACCGCCGTCGTTATCGGTTCAGGAATGGGCGTTACAAACGATACTATGGAGATAGTCAGGTTTGTTGTGGCAAACTCCCCATGCCCCGTAATTATTGACGCAGACGGAATAAACTGCATAGCCAATGACATAGAAATATTGGTAAACAGGAAATCCGATGTTATACTCACTCCTCATCCGGGCGAAATGGCAAGGCTGCTTAACTGCGATGCGCAGACTATAAACGAAAACCGTATCATGGTGGCTGAAAAATACGCCGAAAAATACGGAGTTACGGTAGTCCTAAAGGGAGCAGGCACGATCGTTTCCGACCGCTTCAACACCGCTGCAAACCATACGGGAAACGCAGGCATGAGCAAGGGCGGCAGCGGAGATATTCTTTCGGGTATCATCGGTTCGGCTGTAGCGCAGGGATTCTCGCCGTATGACGCCGCTTGCGCCGGAGTTTATATGCACGGACTTGCAGGAGACGCGGCAGCCGAGAAATTCGGTCAGGAGGCAATGCTTCCTCGTGACGTTATCAACTGTCTGTCCGACGCTTTCAGAATTTTAAAAGAAAAACAGGAAGAATAAATCAGAACTTATTCCAAAAATACGGATGTTAAAAGTAAAAAATTTTTCGATTGGAGATAGACCTATGAAAAAGCTTTTGACATCCGTTGTTATTTGTGTGTGCCTGTTTGTAATGACCTCATGCAGCTCGCCGATTAATAATTCGACAAAACGGGAAAATAACCTCAACAGTTCCTTTACAGCCAAAATGACCGTCATTCTGGATAAGCTCACAGCCGAAGGAACTATTACACGCAACAGCGACAGCAATTGGGAAGCGGAATTTGATTCGCCCAACACTCTAAGCGGCGTTAAGCTCTGCTTCGAGGACAATACAGTCAACGCAAGCTACAAGGGACTGAGTTTTTCCGTGCCAAAATCTGCTCTCCCTGTTAAAGCAATGCTTGCTAATCTTATTTCCGCTGTTGATACAGCCGCACGAGAGGAACAGCTTCAAGGCACGGAAAGCGAGGGTCTGCTTAATATAAGCGGAACTCTTGAAAGCGGCGATTACACTTTGAGCATTGACGATAAAGGCTGCATACATAGCTTTGAAATGCCCAACAATCTGCTGAAAATAGCGTTTACTGAGGTGAACGTCTCCGGAACTCCGCAGATCCCGCAAAGCTCCGAACTTACAACCGTCTGCACGACTTCCGAAACTGCAAATACGGAAACTACATCGGCAGCAGAATAATAAAATAGGCAGGATTCTTCGCTTGGATCCTGCCTTTTAAGTTATTCTTCGTTATTTGGGAAATAATAATCCAACAGCAGATTGACCATACGGGAATAACTCTTAACTCCGTCCTCAACTCCGTTAAGCTTCATGCTTGTGTCAGAAGCGGTGTCGTATACGGTTTCGACCGTCTCGGTAGAGATGATCTCCTTTTCCGCATTCTCCTCCCAGTAATTATCGGGCAGAAATCTGAACCAGTCGTTCTGTACTTCGGGAGAGATCATATTCGTCAGCTCATATCCAGAAACGATCTCGTTTTCGTATATCTGATTATGAACGTATTCCAAAGCGTCAAGATAACCGCTGTAGCGAACCTGCGGTTCATCGCTCCCGAGAGTTGCGATAAACGATATGAAGTTAGCCTCGTCCTCCTGCATAAAGCCTTTCAGATGAGCATATTCATGACATATTACCTCGGGCATTATCTCGGGGAGCATATCGTTATTATAGGTTGCCTCCATAGAAAAAGGAAAATACATTCCCGAGGTGCTTGTCTGGCTCATGAAAAACGAAAACATGATCGGCTTCGGCTTCGGATAGTACCCTTTAAGCTGCGGATACTCCTCCGAAGCCTTTTTCATAGCCTTTCTGCACTCCTCGACCGTATCTATGCTTATTTTAAAGCGATCGTTTTCGTCTCGGGGAACTTGAACGGCAAGCTCGTTGCATTCATTTATAAGAAGTGCGTAAAGCTCCTTAAGCTCCTCGTTGTCATGCTCCGAAGCAGTAAAAAAACGTTCGGAAAACCGTGTACAGCCATAAAGTGCAAAGCAGTTGAGAGACTCAGTCAGACACACAAAGGAAAGAATCCAAAGACTTGCCGTCAAAGATACCGACGCCGTTCTTTTTCTCTGCTTCTTTGCAAAAATAAGCAGTATTATCATCAGCGGAATGCCAAGCCCGAAAATCAAAAGAGCTGCAATTATCATAAGCTCGCCCAGAGAGATCGGCAGAAGTCCCGATAGAAAAGCGTAGGGAGTTGAAATTACAGGAAAGATAACATCGGCGTAAAAGTCCGCAAAGCCTGTCGAGATTCTTCCGACCGCCGTAAGCGCAGCCGAAAACGCTATGACGATCAGAGGAATAATGTATCGCTTTTTCATGGTTTTTCAGGAAGAGAACTAATTATTTTAGCGTCGAATTTCTGTATTGAGAGCGAATCGCCCGATGTTATCCCGGGAACGCCGTCAACATCGCCGTTTATTTTTCCCTCCTCTGAAAGAGCGTATTTATCCTCATTGCCAAGATGCTGTAAAATCGCCGTAGAATCAGCGATAGTGACCTTTCCGTCACAATTTGCATCGCCGATAATTCCTGCCTTTACAACACGAACTCGCAGATAAGTAACAGCCTTTCCCGAATCTGCCGTAATAACCGCAAATCCCTCTCCGACAGAAGTAATAACGCCTTTTCCGTCAACAGATGCAACTGACTCATCGGAAGAATAGTACTTCACATTTCCGCTCATCTCCTGCAAGGTAACGTTTTTTCCGATACCTCTTATTTCCGTCACGGGAAATTCGCCCGCACCGTCAACGTTAACATTAATAACATATTTCTTATCCCCTGCTACGTCAGCGGTAACTTTGCATCTGCCGCCTCCGACAGCTACAATAACTCCGCCGGGATCCACTACAGCTACGGACGTATCAGAGCTGCTCCATACTATCTCAGCATCGGACGGGATATTCGTCAGCGAAATTTTCTGAGAGGGACTTTCAGCATTCAGGGTAATATTTCCGACCTCGACAGGGGTTTCCTGAGATTTTCCGGTATAGGTGGACTTTACCTCGATATAGCTCTTGGAATTGCCTATTTCGGCATAGATACGACAGTTTCCGCTGCCCTTTGCAGTTACTGTACCGTCCGCCGAAACAACCGCAACTTTCTCATCCGTACTGCTGTATTTGACCGTCATACCGTCAGGCAGATCAACTGTTATCTTCCTTGAAGGCTCTGAATCGGAAAGAACCATTTCACCGATATATTTTTCGGCAGGCTCGGTGGTCGGCTGAGGGGAATACTGTGATATAACGTTTATAACATATGTAACATTTTCGTAAACGGCTGTAATAACGCACTCGCCTGTTCCCACAGCGGTAATGTTTCCCTTGCCGTCAACAACGGCGACCTTATCGTTGGAACTGCTCCATTTTGCGGCGGAATTATCAATGCCGCTGAGGTCGGCAGACGCACCGTTCTGAGCGTTGGTCAATGTGATAGTTCCCACTTCTTTGATAAGGTGTTCGTCGGCAGTCTCTCTGAGTACAACAACGTCAAAACGCAGGATCTGCCCCGAAAACACAGCGTAAACAGAAGTATTACCCTTACCCACAGCCGTTATCTCCGCAGTTAAGTCTCCCGTTGGAACAACAGCGGCAACAGTTTCATCATCGCTGTACCATGTGGGTATCTCGGTAGTACCGCCAAGCTTTATTGGCGACTTATCACCCACACAATTAAGGGTTATCGTATCAGCTGTCACCGTATTTTCCTCGGCGGAGACAGTCGGAATATTATCTATAACGCTGTTTATGCCGACAGCAGGAACACAACACAATGCGGCGGCAGCGGCAAATATTCTTCTGTAATTCATTAAGCTCCACTCCAAACTAAACTTTATAAAAATACATATCATAAATCAATACATTGATTCAACGGTAAGCTTGCGGCTCTTTACCGAACTTACGACCTCCTTTGAACCTATGATACAACAGTTCAGGGGATTTTCAAGCTCAGCGAATGCAGTAATCAGCTTTTCAGGCGACATTTCAAGCATATCCCGTCGAAGCTTTCTGCGGCATTCATGAGTAACCCCTCGAAAGTACATAGCGTCGGCATGCGAAGAATATTCGCTGTCCGGCATAAGCGGTTCTCCCGAAGCAATACTGCTGATAATATAAGAACTTATATCGGGAGCATTGTTACAATATTCTCTCAGGAAACCGGCGGCTCTTTCATATATGCCAATGCTTTCTTCGGGAGACGGATCGCAGTAGGAATGAAACTCCGCCTCCTTAAGCGCATTTACGTTACAGCCTGAACCGTAAGCACCGCCCTTTATCCTTACCTCGTTCCATAGATACTCATAAGAAAGTATCGTTGAAAGAACTCCCCACACAGCCTTATCTTCGATCGTCTTGCTGACTACTGCGCCGGAATGCGAGGTTGCGGAGGGTATAACTATCCCCTGATCTTTCGGGACGTCAAGGCTGAATCTCATACATTCGGCAGCCGCTTTCTCTCCGTCGGGAAGAGCATTGATAATAGTGTCAACAGATACTTCCGCAACAGACGAAACGCTCACAGTCAGACGAGACTTACATAAAATATGCGCCGCAAGTTCTTTAAGACTGCCCAAAAGCGCCGAAAATTCGTCATCAGGCAGCTTGTTAATCTCATGAAGTATTTTATAGCTCTCAAAACCTGCGATGTACTCGCTGAATGCAGATTCGGCAGACATAGCCGCCGCTGAACGCCGCACCGCAAAGCGATAACCGTCAGAAATAATATCCTGCTTAAGCTCCTCCTCGTCCTGCTTCAAAAGACGGCGGGCAAATTCCGGATGCTCGTATACAGTCTCCGTAAGAAGTTCGCCGATAAGTTCCAGCGCACTTTCGGTATTGCGTGAAAGGAAACGTGACTTCATGGTAAAAAAGACTCTGCATGTTTCGGGAGTTTCATAACTTCCGAAGGCGTCCAGATTTGTTAACAGACTTCCAAGAGTACCGATAACTCGGTTTTGCAGTTCAATGCCTGAACTTTTTTCCGTTGGAAGCTCAACTATCAGTCTCTCCAAAACGGAAAGGCGTTTCAGTTCATCAGGGGTAAGGTCATCAGCGGCAAAATAAAGCGACAGAGAAACGATCTCTTTGTCCCTCGCCGGATGCTTTAAGATCACAATTCCCTTTTCGGCTGAAATTTCCGTCTTAAATTCAATGGGTTCACGGCTTACCTCACTCAAAGAAAGCTTCGGGATAGTTTTTGCTGACTCGGGAGTATCGGGAGTATTCTGCCAATCCGCAAGTTCATTGTTAAGCCTGATAAGCTCGTTTTTCTCATTTTCCGACATAGCGGAAAGCTCTGATTTGATACGTTCCCGTTCTTTATGATCAAGCTCCTCGCCGTAGGAATCCGAGGGCAGCATATAAAGCTCTGCTCTTCCGCTTTTATTAAGCAGCCATTCGGAAAGCAGCTCCTCGAAATATCCGCTGTCAAGCTTCTCGCGGAGAGTGGCGAAAACATCGCTCATATCAATATATTGCAGAGGGTCGCCGCCGTAAAGCCATGAGGACATTGAATCTATGCAGCGGACAAGTCCTTTAGGCTCTTCCGATTCACGGAAACGAAATTCGCACCGATTCAAAGCAGCTTCAAGAATATCTCTGCCAATACCGTTTTTTATAAGCGTAAGCGCTGCGTTTTCGGCGGCGGCTATAAGCTCCGCACCGTTTTCACGAGCTATATTGCTGAATTTCAGAACTCCGTACGGCTGTAGGATACCGTCGGATATTCCAAGAGAAACATCTACGCACTTTCCCGTATCAAGGACTGCTTTTTTCAAGGGAGAATCATTGCACCCTGCTACAGCCTCCGTCAGAACAGTATACGCTGTGATTTTTTCTCTTTCCTCCCATGAAGCAAGTATCTTTCCTATCGCAAGGAAAGTCTGTGCCTGTCCGCTCTCCTCCTCGGAAGAAGAATCATAATACAGTTCACGGAGACAGCTCCCGATAGGCATCTGACGCTTTATTTCGGGAAAAACTTCGCATTTCTCGTACTCGGAAAGATAACTGTCAATAAGCGGAAGAAGCTCATTTAGATCAATATCACCGTCAAGATAAATATATGAATTTGACGGATGATAAAATTTCTTATGAGCATTTATAAACTGCTCATAATCAAGATCGGGAATCGACTCCGGAAGTCCGCCGCACTCAAATCTGTAAGATGTATCAGGAAACAGCAGAGCGTTCATTTCGCTTTCGATACGGTCGTGAACGTTCGACAAACAGCCCTTCATTTCATTGAACACAACGCCCTTGTAAACCGCTTCGCTCTCGTCACCGAAAAACTCGATATGATGCCCCTCCTGATAAAAAATCTCAGGCTTTGAATATATCATCGGCTTGAAAACCGCGTCCAGATATACCTTGACAAGGTTCATGAAATCGGTATTGTTTCGGCTTGACACGGGGAACATCGTCTTATCGGAAAACGTCATGGCATTCAGAAAAGTATTCATCGAACCTTTAAGCAGATAAAGAAACGGTTCTTTTACAGGATATTTTTCTGAACCTCCAAGAACGGAATGCTCCAGAATGTGGAACACTCCTGTATCGTCTACGGGAATCGTCTTGAAAGAAATTGAGAAAAACTTGTTTTCCTCACTGTTATTCAGCCATACAAGGCGTGCGGTAGTCTTGTCGTGAGAAAATTCAACAAATTCACCGCATTCGGACTGACGCACGTTCGTCACGGTAAAACCGTGAAGCTTTTCGTTTATCCTCATAACTCTTATTCAAACGTTGGGTCGCCGCCCGTCAGAGAAGCAGCATAGTAAATAAGGATTTTTGCCGCATCGGAAGAATCAACGACATCGTCCTTGTTTATATCAGCGGCGATACTGCCTTTAGAAGTCAGAATAGAAGTTCTTCCCGTAATAAGCGCTGCATATTCAGCAAGCACGAGATTCGCATCGACAGCATCAATGTTAGTATCGCCGTTTACGTCTCCGAGCTTTACATAGTCAAGATGTACGGCTATTTCCTTTGCATTCTCCTCATCAAGCGTCACATCCCACTCAGATGCGGACTCAGCGCCGTCAACAGTAAATTTGTAGCTCTTTTCACAAAAGCTGTCGGGATTATCGTTGCCGTCGGGAATGCTGAAAGTGTCCGTGTATGCCTTGGAAGTAACATTGTAAACACCGCCTGTCAGCTCTACCGAAACAGTATAATTTCGGTAATCGTCGCCGATATTGTCCCTGCCTTCAAGGTCAAAGGAGTAGCTTTTTCCACCTTCAAGGCTGCTTTCATAGTAGCTGTGAGCGTCATATTCAGGCGACTCGTAAACGATGCTTACGTCTGCCGAAACTCCCTCGGGAACGCTGATAACGGCTCTTCCGTTTATATCGGCAGGATTGATATGTTCACATACCGCTTCTACCTTAACAGGCTCGCTGTCTGACGCTCCTCCCTCTGCAAAAGCGTTCATGGAAAACGGAGCTGCCGCTAATGTCAAAGCTGCGGCAGCGGCTAAATACTTAAAATGTCTCATAATTAACAAAACCTCCGATGCTTGTAAATTGAACTGAAACTGCCCTGCCGTCAGAATTCAGGACAGTCACCTTATATGATGAACTTTTTTTCTCCTCCGGAATGTACAGGGAAAACCCTCGCGGACTGTATTCTGTTTTATTAAGAAGCTCCTTTTCAAAGCAATTGAATGCCTCAAAGGCTCCTTCTGTAGATTCAACGATTATCCTGTGGCTGTCACCCGAGAAGCAATCCTCGGGAAGCACACCGAATATATGCCACATATTTGCCGTACCATAAGATTCCAGCATCGCTCCGTTACCGTTTGATTTTTCCGTATTTTCAGGAATATCGGCAGACGGCGCTTCCATTATCGGCGCTTCCTTTAGAAGATTTCCGAGATTCCTCTCAACAAGCTCAATGATGACCGTATCGTTTTCCTTGACGCTGCTCAGACGATACGGAACAGCTCTTGAAAACTCAGCCGACTCAAAAACCTCAGCCATGTACGGCAGTATCGCTTCGCCGTATGAATCACGGTACATCAGCAGCTCTCCGTCTCCGTTTCCGCAGGAGGTCGTAATGGAAATGTCGTCAAGTCCCCGAAAACGGCTTGTATATTCATAAGTAAATTCGTAGTCGTTGTGAAGCTGCATATCCTTTGCGTCCTCCGCGGGATATATCATTGCCGCTAAGTCCCCGAGACGGTCATGTGCGGTATACCAGCCGTTTCCTGTTCCGCAGGGAGCTTTTCCGATCCTGTTCATAAGCATGGTGTGGGCGGCATAAGCTCCGAAATTATTCCAATGAGTATCGGTCTTATGATAAAGCGGCGTCGGAGAATTAAGATTTAAAAGAGCCGACTTCATGTCAAAGAAAAAATTATCCTCGGCAAGCTCCGCCGTCAGCATTTCAAGATTGCTTTCCCTATCGGAAGGAACATAATTGTACGGCATATACTCAGGGTATAACGTATTTTTATTCGGGGCGGAAAAGAAAATAAATTCCGCTCCCCTTTGCAGACAGTATTTTTCTATTATCCGCAGATTATTGGCAATATTCTTGATCTCGGCGGAACTCAGCGTATCCGTCCTCAAAAAGTCGCCGACAGTCTCACCGTAATAAAGCCAACCGTCCTTTCCGACAATTACATCGCTGTTCGGAGAGGTTGCCGTAAGCGCGGCTTTTAATCTTCCGTCCGCCGTAACGAGCTGCGGTCTGAACGCAAAATGCTCTGAAAAATATGTTTCAAATTCATCGAAAAACTCAAAATTC
The DNA here is from genome assembly GCA_947627275.1 of uncultured Ruminococcus sp. Taxonomy (GTDB): domain Bacteria; phylum Bacillota; class Clostridia; order Oscillospirales; family Ruminococcaceae; genus Ruminococcus. The sequence goes on from CANQVK010000018.1 coordinate 38,576, forward strand.
AGTTCGCCTTTCTCCGTTTTCACAGAGGGCAGTTTGCCAAGTTCTCTTTTTTCCTTAGAGCCGTCGGACTTCACGAACGGCGTCAAAACCGCAGGCACAAGGCATATTCCGATAAATGCTGCGGTATATATCCTGTAAAAAATATTCTTATTCATATAAGCCCCCTAAAATCTGAAATAAATAAACGGATTGTAAGAAGCCGATGAAAGCGTAAGTATGCAAAGTCCCAAAAGTACAACAGATACGCCGTATGAACCGTATTCGCAAACCGACCTGAGCTTTTTTGACGAAGCTTTTTCATGCAGTTTCCCCACGACCGGCATAGAAAATATTACAGCCACAACAAGCATGATAAGGTACATGGGCGTGAGCCGGCTCATAAAAAGAGCTGTCTGAACCGAATCTCCTGACGGAACGAACATGTGTCCGATAAAACGACATGCGTCTGAAATAGTCTCTGCTCTGAAAAAAACAAACGCAAGAACGGTGACCAGCAGAGCATAAATGTGTCTGAACGGTCTCAGCCACTTTTCTGTGTTAAGGATCTTGTACGATTCGAGCATCATAAAGCAGCCGTTCAAAAGTCCCCATACAATAAAATTGAGACTTGCTCCATGCCACAGACCTGTGCAGAAAAATACTGCAAGCTTGTTGAACGCCGTTCTTAATTTGCCTTTTCTGTTGCCGCCGAGTGGAATATAAAGATATTCCTTGAACCAAGTCGATACGGAAATGTGCCACCTCCGCCAAAACTCCTGCATACTCTGAGAAATATACGGATAGTTGAAATTCTCCTTGAATGTAAATCCGAACATCGCCCCAAGACCGATAGCCATATCGCTGTAACCGCTGAAATCAAAGTATATCTGAAACAGATACGAAACTGCTCCAAGCCATGCAAGAGGTACGGAAAGTTCAGCCGTATCAAGATCATACACATAGTCAGCCGCAAACGCCATAGTATTGGCGATCAACAGCTTTTTTGAAAGACCTGTGATAAACCGCCGTATACCCTCGGCTGTCTGCTGCGGCGTAGTCTGACGGTTGTCGATCTGGTCAGCAAAGTCATAATATTTAACAATAGGACCTGCCACGAGCTGCGGAAAGAAAGTGATGTACAAAGCAAGCTTGAAAAGATTCCGCTGGATGTACGCAGGATTTTTGTATGCGTCAATAACGTATGACATCGCTTGAAAAGTATAAAACGAAATGCCTATAGGCAATGCGATATTCGGTACGGAAACGCTAAGAAACGGCAGTCTGTCCAGCATTTCAGCCCCGAAGCCTGCATACTTGAAAATACCGAGCATAGCAAGATTCATGATCACAGCGGCGGCAAGCGCCGCTTTCCTGCCCTTGTACTCTTTTTTCACGGCAAGTCCGAAAATATAATTCATCAAGATCGAAATTATCATGAGAATTATAGCTTTCGGCTCGCCGTAGGTATAAAATACAAGGCTGAAAATAAGCAGGATAACGTTTTTTGCCGTAATACCCGGTACAATTTTGTAGAGAATATAAACTGCCGTCAAAAATATAAACAGGAATACGGGACTGCTGAAAACCATGTCCCCTCCTTAAACTTCCGTATAGAACACAAGCTCGGCAACAGCGCCGTTATCATATTTAACGTCCAACTCGCTGCTTCCGCTGTAATAGATAGTATAAGCGCCGGCAGCTTCGCCTGCGCCGTAGGCTGCTTCAACGTCAGCCTGAGAGCTGCCGATAGTTACTCCGGCAGAAGTAGAATAGCTGCTGCTTGCGATAGTTACGCAGCAAATGTTTTCAACGCCGTCAAGCACGTAGCATTCAATGGTAAGACCGTCATAACTATAAATTTTAGAATCAGCTCCGTTTGCAAAGCACGCAGGGGCTGTCGTAACGTCCAAGGGATCGCCTAAAGCCGAAATAACTCCGCTTGCATTGCTGTGAAGCGATTCAAATCCGAATGTAACGCTCTGAGGCTGCGGCTCAGGTACAGGTTCAGGATCGGGCTGAGGTTCCGGATCCGGCTCGGGGTCGGGTTCAGGCTCTGAATCCGGATCAGGGGCGTTTCCCTCGGGAACGTTTGTATTTTCCTCGGCTTTATTTTCTTCTTCCGTTGAAGCTTCGGTAGTTTCCTCAGCTTTTGTATTATCCTCCGTAACAGCCTCCGTAGCTTCTTCTGAAGCCGCCTCTGTCGTTTCTGCCGACTCTGTAGTAAGCGTAGGAAGATCGGGTACTGACGAATCCTCGGGTTCGTTTCCGCATGAAGCCGCAGAAACTGCAAAAACTGCCGCAGCAGCAAAAATAGCCGCGATTTTATTATTCATAATATTATCCCTCCGTATTTTTATGACTTTATACAATGTCGATTTTTTCAGATAAAGTTTTTTCAAGGGGATGTCCGATTCAGCATAAAGCAGAGTCCCCTTGAAATAATCAAGAATCAATAGAACTTAGGATATACGTACTGCTTGAACGTATAGTTCTGTGACTGGAGATATGCGAACGTTACGCCGCTGTAGCCGTTGCAGGTATCATAATTCACCCATTTATCGCTGGCTGAATCGTAGATCTGATTCCAGTAGTGGTCGCCCGTACCGCGTCCGGTACCGTATACTATACGGCTTTTAAATCCTGCCTGCTGAAAGAGAAGGTCGGTAACAGCCGCAAAGTAATAGCAAACAACGTAACGGTTGTCGAGCGAATAGTTGGCAAAATAAGACCAGCCCTTGGCATTTATCTGGCTCAGAGAACGCGTGTCCTCTATATAGCGGTATTTGTTATTATTACATACGTAATTGTAAATAGCCGAAGGAGTTTTTCCGATAGAGGCAATGATCGTTTTTGCCCTTTTCTGAACAGCTGAAAAGGGAACTGCGCTTCCATCGGCAGTAAGGTTGTAGTCGCCGACTATTTTATTTGACTCCATTTTGCCATTTGTCTTGTTGAAGTAGTATTTCTTTCCGTTGATAGTTTTCCAGCCTGTCACCATAACGCCGTCATCGCCGAAGAAATACTTGCCGTCATCAAGCGTTACCCAGCCGAATGTCATCGTTCCGTTTTCGCCGAAGTAATATTTCTTTCCGTTGATAATAAGTCTGCCCGAAGTCATAAGCGACGTGTCGGGGTGGAAGTAATATTTCTTTCCGTCAATTTCGTAAATGCCCGTTACAGCCGAACCGTCCGTACCGAAGTAGTATTTGCCGTCCTCCAGTTCTACCCAGCCTGTCTGCATAGAACCGTCATCGCCGCCGAAATAATACTTCTTATCATTTATAAGGAGCTTGCCCGTAAGCATTTTTCCGCTTGTGTTGTCGAAGCAGTAGTATTTGCCGTTGTAGAGCTGCTTGCCCTTAAGCATTTTAAAATCGTCGCCGAACAGATACTTTTCTCCTGATGTCTCAATAATTCCTGACATTGCTGAAAAATCTCCGCCGAAGAAGTATGTATCGTTTCCGGCAACAGTCAGACCTTCTGAAAGTATTCCGTCATCATTGGCATAATAGAGCTTTCCGTCATAGTTCTGCAATCCGCTGAGACGATTTCCCTCTTTGCTGAAAAGGTAAACCTTTCCGTCGATCTCAGTAATTCCCGAAGCGTATTTTCCGTCGGGATAGAAGTATTTTATGTTTCCGTTTATCTCAAGAAGACCCGTATGAAGCTTTCCCGTACCCTCGGCAAAGAGGTATTCAACTCCGTCTATCTCGACAACGCCCTCTTTTCTTCCCTCATCGGCGTCAACATAGTAAAGTCCGCCGTCAACGTCAATAAGACCAAGACGTATCTCGCCGTTCTCGGGGTCGTAATAGTATGTTTTTTCTCCTGCGGTCACCCAGCCTGTCTGCTGCTCGCCGTTCTCAGCAAAAACATACGGAACTTCGTCTATAATGGTTTCACCTACAGCAAGTTTGCCTGTTGCAGTAACGTAATAAATCGCATCTTCACGCTCCACAAATCCTTTATCAAGAATCAAGGCGCCCTTATCTGCCGTTATGTATTTGTCTCCGTTTTCATCTGTAAAGACATCTCCAGCTATCTTGCCCTGCTCGGGTTCAATATAGAACTCCTCACCGCAGAGCGTAAACCTTCCGTAAACGGGCTTTCCCGTTTCAGGGTCGTAATATCGTCTTTTTCCGCCGACAGTTCTCCAGCCTGTTTTAAGAACGCCGTTTTTAGAAAAGAGGTAAAGTTCGCCCTCTATTTCCTTTTCGCCTGTCGCCTTAGCGCCTGTTTCATCGTAGTAATAAATTCTTCCGTCGGTATCAGTCACCCATTCCGAGATAAAACCGCCGTTATCGTCGCCGCCCCCTTCTGTCAACTCGTTCGATACGCCTGACGTTGAACTTTCGGCAGCATATGCAGCCGCCGGAACAGCAACAGCAAGGCATAAAGAAACTGCGGCAGTTGTTATCATCATTTTTTTGTAAGACTTCATAGTTTCCTCCTTTTGTCATTATGATTGTATAAAAAGGACATTAGTCCCTCAGAGCATGTTTAGTATCTCGCTGCACACGTCTTTTCGGCAATTTTTACCGATTGCTGCGTTGAAAAAATCCACCATACGTCAGTATGCTTTCACTTTTTTCCTTGCACTCGGTAAAATTATGCTCGAAAATCCGCACACACCGAGATACTAAACAGGCTCTCAATATCCAACACACACTAATTATACAACGTATTGCACAAAAAGTCAATGGTTTTTTCTGTGAAAATCACATATGGCAGAAAAACATATGATTTTTCATAACCGCTATAGTTGATTTTGCACAAAAGTCTCTTAATTTAAGTAATATAATCAGTATTTTTCAAGTACTGCCCTTGTAAGCAGGCAGACGATATTTTTTCTTATACTCATTCGGAGTCATACCCATTATTTTTTTGAATATTTTAATAAAATAGCTTTGGGAGCTGAAGCAAAGCAAGCTGCTTATTTCAAGATCGGTATAATCTGAGTATCTCAGCAGACCCGTGGCTTCTTCAATTTTACGGCGATTTACGTAATCGGTAAAGGTCATTCCCGTTTCGGATTTGAAAAGTCTTGAAAGATATGCCGGTGTAATGTGCAGAGCCTCGGCAGTTTCTTCTATCAGTACACGACCGTGCAGGTGTTCGCTTATGTATTCCACTGCCTGAAGAATGCGCTTTGAATAAAGGGTACTGTTGCAGAGTATACGCATTTTTTTCGTATAACACTCGATCATTTCATAATGAACTTCACGAACTTCCTCGATCGAACGGCATTCATCGGCGCGCATAATGAAAATATCACTCAGACTATAAGCGTCTTCGGGCGTCATTCCGCTTCCTACGCAGAATCTTGCTATCAAAGCCGTTGAAATAGTAAAATGATATTTAATATTTTGGAGAGGATCTTTGCTCAGAGTGCCGCATCCCTCGCAGAACAGCGGCTTCGCAAATACTTTTACAAGCTCCATATTACCTGAACATATGCTTTCATAAAAAGCCATTTCTCTGTCAAACGAAGCGTACTCAAAGTCCTCCTCACGATGTGCAAAAAAATGTGATACGACATTGTCATCGCTGCTTATCGGCATGGCTTGACCTCCTTTTCAAATTGTAAGGCTATTATACCACATTAATTTTTAAATTGCAACAGACGTGAAAAATTTTTCTTGACATTACGATAATTTTATGCTATAATTAAAACACATGTTGTGCAACATATGTTTTAATTTGAAGTGAAAGGAGAACCTTATGCCGCCGTATTCAAAATTTTCAAAAGAGGAGATCGTAAACGCCGCATTGGAGATCGTAAGAAAAGACGGTTTTTCAGCTTTGACAGCAAGAGCCTTGGGGACAAAACTCGGTACGTCTTCACGTCCGATATTTACCGTATTCAAAAATATGTCCGAGCTGCATCAAGCCGTGATCGAAGCTGCAAAAAAAATATACGATGAATATATTGAGATCGGTTTAGCTTCTGATCCGCCTTTTAAGGGCGTTGGAACTCAATATATCTTATTTGCCATAAAAGAACCGAAGCTGTTTCAGCTTCTTTTTATGAAGGAACAGGAGGATATTCCTCCGCTTTCGGGAATATTACCGATAATTGACGATAATTACGAAAAAATACTTCGTTCCGTTCAAGCGGACAGTCGGGTAGACAAGGATTTCTCCGAATGGCTGTACCGCCATTTATGGATATACACTCATGGGATCGCAACATTATGTGCGTCCAGAATGTGTCGATTCACAGGCGAAGAAATAGGCAGAATGGTTTCGGAAGTTTATATTGGACTTCTTAAACAAAAGAAAGAGAGCGCGAAAAAATGATAGTTGCTAAAGACATAAAAAAATCATATGGAAACGGTGAAAGCCGCTGTCAGGTCTTGCATGGTATAGACATAAAAATTGAAAACAGCGATTTTGCTGTTATTTTAGGCGCATCGGGTTCGGGAAAGTCCACGCTTCTTAATATTATTTCAGGACTTGAAAAACCTGACAGCGGCAGCGTATTTTATGACGAGACCGACATAACGAAGCTTTCCGAAAGCAAGCTTACAGATTTCCGCAAAAAAAATATAGGATTTATTTTTCAGCAGTATTATTTACTTTCAAATTTAAACGTTGACAAAAATGTGAAAATGGGCGCTGACCTTGCAGGAAACAAGGACTACAGGTCAATACTCGAAGCTGTCGGACTTGGCGGAAAGCTTCATAAATACCCTGCCGAGCTTTCGGGAGGCGAACAGCAACGAGTATGCGTTGCGAGAGCGCTTGCAAAAAAACCCAGATTCCTGTTTCTTGACGAGCCTACAGGCGCACTCGACGAACAGACAGGCAGACAGGTTCTCGATTATATTTGTCAGCTTCAGGAGAAATTCGGCTATACTATCGTAATGGTCACGCATAATTCAAATATTGCCGATATGGCAAGGACCGTTATAAAAATGAACAGCGGAAAAATTTCGGAGATCATTACAAATAAGCTGCGAAAAAACGCTTTCGAGATCGGTTGGTGAGATCATGATAATAGGAATAAAAGACAGTATAAAGCTTTTGGGAATTTCCATTATATCCTGCTGCGCCGTTCTTGTATGCGCTATGTTTCTGAACTACTATATTGACATTACGGATATTGAGGACTTGATACATTCAGAACAGGTCATGGTATTTTACAATGCGCAGGTTTCCACGGCAAAAGTAGTTTGCGCCGTTTCGGGCGGATGTTTGCTTATCACGTCGATAATTATGCTGATGTTTTATATCAGGCATTACATAGATTCTCACAAAAAGGAACTCGGAATATTAAAAGCCTTGGGATATTCTGAACTGAAAATTGCAAGGCATTTTGCAATATTCGGTTCAAGCGTCTTTTTAGGAACTGCTGTCGGTTTCGGCGGGGCGTTTATTATTATGCCGCTTTTTTATGATACGCAGAATAAAGACAATATCCTTCCTGAGATAGAAATAAACTTTCACCCTGAACTTTTTGTTTACCTTGTCTTACTGCCAACTGTTATTTTTGCGCTGCTTGCCGTATTATACGCTTGTGTAAAGCTCCGAATACCTGCAAATTCTCTTTTAAGAGACAACTTCCATACGAATACCGGAATCCGCAAATATAAGGACAACCTCAAAAACGATCAGCCATTCCTTAAGGATATAAAAAAATGCACCCTGAAAAGCAGAAAATCTCTTGTGTTTTTTATTACGTTCGCTTCATTTTGCTTTTCTTCCATGACGCAAATGTCATTCAGTATGAAAGACCTTTCAAGCTTTATGATGGGCGCTATGATAATGATCATCGGGCTGACCTTATCCGTTGTTACACTTTTGATCGCTGTCACTACGGTTATAAACGGCAATAAAAAAAGCATTGCAATGATGCGTGTATTCGGTTATTCACAGAAGGAATGCTTTGATTCACTTCTTGGAGGTTATCGTACTGCCGCATATATCGGATTTGCTGTCGGGTCATTATATCAATATGCCCTGCTGAAAATCATGGTGGAAATAGTTTTTAAGGACATGGAAAATATACCTGAATACAAATTTGATTTTCCGATGATGTTCTTATCCCTTGCGGCATTTATCATTTTGTACGAACTGATAATGCTTGTCTATGCAAAAGCGATAAATAAATTTTCTATAAAAGAAATTATGCTTGAACAATAAAAAATCCCCGTCCGAATTGCGATTTACCGCAGTTCGGACGGGATAATTCATATCTTGGACAACGTATAATTGGTTATCTTGTTAAACAAACTGTCATCAAACTCACGAAGCGAAACTGCTCCGTCTGTTCCAACAATTATGTGGTCGGTAAGCGATTTGCCGATAGAATTTACGGCACAGCTTATTTCCTTTGTTGTTTTTATATCGCTCGCAGACGGCGCGGAAGTATTCTTGGGATGGCAATGCGCCATAAAAATATACTCCGCCTCATTTTTTAAAGCAAAATCAAGGATAAGTCGTATCGGAAAGTGTACCTCCGAAAATCCGCCGTACGCTAAGACAGCCGTTTTTATTAAATTATATCTTTTGTCAGCAGCCGAAGCAACAACATACTCCGTTCGTCTGCCCATAAGGTATGCAGAAAAATACTTTTTTGCATTTTCAGCAGTATTAAGTCTGTTTTTCGAGACAAGCTCTATTTCAGCCTTTCGTCTGAGGGCAGGTATAATGTTTATGAGAATTGCGCTGCTAAGACTTATTCCGCACTCCTTCATCAGAAAAGTTGTGTCAGAATCTGCTGCTGTATGAAGATTTCCGTAAATTTCAGAGATTTTAGCTGCCGATATTTCCGCATTCCCCTCTCTTTCGGAATATGAAAGAATAAGTATTATTTTTTCAAGGTCACTAAGAGAATCGTAACCGCTTTTAAGATACTTTTCTCTTACTTTTGCTGTTGTATCATCCATATATTAGACCTCATCGGAAACTACCGCATACCGCCTGCCATAATCTTTTAGCGATATGCGTCGTCTTTCTCATAGGAGGGCGTCAGCCCGCCGTTGTCGTCATCATAGCCTGTCGCTAAGATCTTTCGGCAAACGGCACACGTTATTTTCCGAGGAGGTCTATTAAAACGAAAATGCTCCGTCGTACATTAATGAAAACGACCGTTTCCTGCCGATAATAAGGAAATCCGCCAAAGCTATCCCCAGTAACGCAAGCTGCCGCTTGAATATACCTGCAAGCTCAATGTCGTCAGTCTCAGGCGACGCATGACCTTCTATCCTGTTTATACCGATGATTACTCTGTCGCACTCCATTTTGAGAAGCTTGTCAGCGATCTGAACCATATCAGCCGTGCCGTTGAGAATACCTTCCTTTGAAAACACAATTCGGCAGCTTGTTCCGGGACAAAGTATAAGGCACAATCCTGCCGCTGTTCCGTTAAAACAGTCCCTGAAATACATGGGATAGTCGCTTTCGGATTCGGGAGACTGCGGAGACGGAATAAAGCTGTCATATTCCCTGCATGTATCGCTTAGAAACCTTATAAATGCGGCTGCCGAAGGTCCGATGCCCTTTATCTTACGCAGTTCGTCCGCAGGAGCGTTAAATATACCGTTTATATTACCGAATTCGGCAATCAGCTTATGAGCGATCTCGTTTGTGTTTTTCCTCGGGATACCGTAAAACAACGCAAGCTCAAGCAGTTCATGCTCATGGAGAGAATCCGCTCCGAATTCGACAAATCGTCTGCGAATTCTGTCCCTGTGACCGTCATGGCATCCCTTTTCGCCCATTTTATCACCCTTTAAATGTATTTTTCAAACGTTTTTCTGACCTCATTCAAATCCATGAGTCCAGAATTGCGGACTATTAAAGGGCGGTCAGCTCTTTAATTGCCGAAACAGTCTGATCATAATCCGCTTTTACCTGAGAAAGAATTTTTGCAGCTTCTTCGGTATTTCCGTCCCTGAGAGCTTCTGTCATAAGGCTGCTTGATGAAAAGAGCTTCGTAAAGCTTAAATTCTGGCATACGCCTTTCAGAGTATGCGCGTCTCTGAAAGCGTCGTCCCAATTGCTCTCGCTCATATTTTTTACAAGATTATTAAAGCTTGCATCGTCAAGGAACTTGAGGGCAAATTTCTGAACAAGCCTTTCCGTCATAAGACGTGACAGTACACTTTCATAATCTCCCTCTAAAGCTGCATAGCATTCTTTTAATGTCATAGTAACTTCTCCTTTACATTTCCATTAGGCAATTCCCAGATCGGCTGCCTTACCGACTGCGCCGCAGAATTCGGACTTACTGTTCCATACCGAGCGGCATATTATATTAATATTATGGATTTCGTTGTTTAAGCACGCTTTGCAATCATAGCTTACAACAGGCGAATCCGGCGACGTGTGTTTAAGCAGTATGCCGAGTTTTTTTATTTCGTCCATGCTTATTATCGAAGTCAGCCTTTCGTCATCCACAGGGTAAGCTATAAGTTCGCTAATATCCAGCATATTGCTATTGTTCGGGTACAAACTTATCATTGACGGCGAAGTGGTGTACTCAAAATGAAGCTCGTTTGATACGGAAGCAAAGAAATCATTTTTCATACGTTCATAATCGAGAAGCCGAAGCGTCTCCTCCGAAGCCGAAAGTTCCTCGTACTTCATAAGTTCGAGAGCCAGATTTTCACGCTGCTTTTCATTTTCGTCAGAATTGTGCGCTTTGACCTTTTCAATAGCTTCCGAAGCAGCTTTCAGGCATTCCAGAAGCAGCGGATTGAAACAGCCGCATTCGCCGTTCATGATCATCTCCATGGATTTTTCATGTGAAAACGCCTTTTTATACACACGCTCGCTTGTGAGAGCGTCGTATACGTCCGCCAAGGCGACTATCTGAGCTGAGATCGGGATCTCCTCCCCTTTAAGACCATCGGGATAGCCTCTGCCGTCATACCTTTCGTGATGCCAGCGACAGATCTGATACGCAATTTTAACAAGCGGCTCGTCCTGATATAAAGTAAGCTCCTCAAGCATTGATGCGCCCGCAACAGAATGATTTTTCATTATCTCAAATTCTTCGGGAGTAAGCCTGCCAGGCTTGTTCAGGATATGGTCAGGAACAGAGATCTTTCCAATATCATGAAGTGACGAAGCTTTTCCTATAAGCGAAATATCCGCTTTTGAAATATTGTATTTGTCCGTTTGACGGACAAGCTGCCTGAGAAGTATTTCCGTGAACATCTGAACGTTAAGAACGTGCATACCGCTTTCGCCGTTTCTGAACTCAACGATATGACTGAGAATGTTTATCATCAGGCTGCTGTCTTTTTCCTTTTCGTAGATCTGGTCAGCCACCATTCCGACAAGCCTTTTCTGCTTTGCATAGAGCATTATGGTATTCACAACTCTGTGTCTGACGATCAGCGCATCAAAGGGACGGCTGATAAACTCTGTTATGCCAAGCTCGTAAGCCCGTCTCATAGAAGATACGGAATTATCCGATGAGATCATTATGACCGGCACATCGTCTATCCAATGCCTGCTGTTCATTACGGCAAGTACGCCGTAACCGTCCATGACCGGCATAACAATATCAAGAAGCACCAGCGAAATATTAACGCTTTCCTTACGCAGTATATTAACGGCCTCAGCGCCGTTTTCCGCTTCAATAATATCGTATTCGCCGCCAAGTATTTCCGACAGAATATTACGATTCATCTCACTATCGTCAACAATCAGAACCTTTTGTCTGTGCTTATCAACTCCGCTCAAACAAAACGCCTCCTTCGATATAAAACATTAACATAATTATTTGACAGCATATTATTATAAACGCATTTTCTATCAACCTATGCTAATTATACCATATTGAATGCAAAATGTCAATACGGGTCATTACACAACATTTCCGAACTTTTACCGTAAAATCCCGATATTAGACCGCATCGGAAAATACCGCTAAAATCTTTCGGCAAACGGCACACGTCTGTTTCCGAGGAGGTCTATTATTTCAGTTCGGCAATAGTTACACCGTCCTCTCCTTCGCCGTAAACTCCCAATCTGAAGGATTTTACCGAAGGATGAGACTTCAGCCGTCTGTGTACGGCTGCTCTGAGCAGACCCGTACCCTTGCCGTGAATGATAGATATTATTGAAATATTTGACATTACAGCCTGATCTATAAAAGTATCCAGCTGATATACACCGTCGTCGCAAGCGCAGCCCCGTATATCAAGTTCCATTTTTCCTCTGCGCTCAACCTTTACGCCGACCTTTCCCGCTTTGTTACGCTGTTTTTTTACGCTCTGACCGCCGAGCGTCACCTTGGGAGTTTCTTCAAGCCTTAGACGCGATATGTTCATCTTCGTTTTCATTACACCCATCTGCACAAACACAAAGTCGCTGCCATCGGGGTCGCCTGAAATAATTCCCTTGCGCTGGAGATCGACAACGTATACGGTATCCCCTCTTTTAAGCTTTCTCGGCAGAACGTAGCCTTCGTTCGGGTCGTTTCCGTTTACGGGATTTGCAATATCGTACATTTTATTAAAGCTCTGCTTCGATTTCGATTTTACTCCCGAGAGATTGGAGCTGAAATCCTTTTTATCCTTTTCTCTGCGCAGTTTTTCAAGCTCGTCAATAAGCTCGTTGGACTGAGCTTTTGTCTGTTCGATTATCGTCATAGCTTGAAGCCGAGCCTTTTCCATTTCTTCCGCTTTTGCTTTTTCGAGGGATTCGCGCTCAATGCGAATTACCTCCTCATGCTCGGCAATTTCACGCCGCAGCTTTTCGGCAGCCTCTTTTTCACGTTCAAGCTCTATTCGTGAAGTTTCCAGCTTACCGATAACGTCCTCCAGCCGGACGTTAGATTCGCTTACAAGAGACTGAGCCTCCGCAATAATTTCAGACGGCATTCCAAGACTTTCGGATATGGCAAAAGCATTGGATTTTCCGGGTGAACCAACGATAAGCCGATAAGTGGGCTTAAGCGTATCAATATCAAATTCGCATGAAGCGTTCTCAACGTTTTCCGTATCTATGGCAAAAATTTTCAATTCCTGATAGTGAGTAGTCACCATAAGCCTTGCACCGTTGAAAATAAGGCGGCGTATGATAGCAACTGCAAGAGCCGCACCCTCCACCGGATCCGTACCCGAGCCAAGTTCATCGAGCAGTACAAGGGAATTTTCGTCCGCTGTACCGAGAATTTCTATCACCTTATTTGTGTGAGAAGAAAAAGTCGAAAGATTCTGCTCGATACTCTGACTGTCGCCGATGTCAACAAGTATATTCTTAAAAACAGATATGCTGCTTCCATCGGAAACGGGTATGAGAAGTCCGCACATAGTCATAGCCGCAAGAAGTCCCGCAGTCTTAAGGGCTACGGTTTTTCCGCCGGTATTCGGTCCCGTTATGATTAGAGCCTGATAATCCTCGCCGAGAGACAGATCAATGGGAACAGCCTTGTTCCTGTCAAGGAGAGGATGACGCGCCTTTTTCAGGCGGATAATGCCGTCGTCTGTGATCTGTGGCATTGTACATTTCAGTTTTGCGGCAAGATTTGCTTTTGCAAAGTAAAGATTAAGCTCGGCGCATATTTTGTAATTTTCGCAGAGAGTATCGGCATACTCTCCGCAGTCGCCGCATAGCTCCCGGATAATACGTTCTATTTCCTCTTGTTCTCTGCCCTGAAGGATACGTATATCGTTGTTAGCTTCAACTACCGCCATAGGCTCGATAAAAACAGTCTGCCCCGTAGCCGACGTATCATGAACAAGACCGCCGATCTGTCCCCTGTGTTCGGTCTTGACAGGAAGAACAAATCTGCCGTCTCTTATGGTGACATTTGTTTCCTGAAGATACTGCTGAGTAGTCTTATTTTTCACCATTTTATCGAGCGTTTCCCTCAACTGTGATTCAGCTCGGTTGATTTTACGCCGAATTGCCGCCAGTTCAGGACTTGCCGCATCTGAAAGCTCGGTCTCGGATATTATCGAACGGTCAAGCTTTTCAAGAAGCCAATCGTTAGGAGCAAGACGTGAAAAAAGATAGTCAAGCTCCGTTTCCGAATTTTCACAACTGCCGTACCATTTTGAAAGTCCGCTTATCTGACGGAGCATTGCCGCAATATCCATAAGATCGCGGAGAGATATAACCGCGCCTGTTTTGGCTCTTTTTGCCGATACTGAAATATCCTTGAATCCGCTGAACGGCGGCGTTCCGTATTGTATTGAAAGTTCAAGAGCCTGATTAGTTTTCAGGTTCTCACGGCGAACTTCGGCAAGATCGCTGCTTGGACGTATAGCCGCAGCCATTCTTTTTGTTTCCTCGTTTGAAGCGAGGTCTGACAGAATCATGAGAATTTTGTCAAGTTCTAAAGTTTTAAGATAATTATTCATATTATTTACCATTTAATGATTTATAAAATTCAAGCGTATTAAAGCTTTTTTCAAGATGTGATTTTATATAGCGTTCCGAAAAAAAGGCAAGCCTGCACATACTGTCCTCGGGAATACGAAAATTAAAAAGGCGGTCAAAATCCGCAAGAACTATATGCCTCACCGCCGAAAGCTCCGTAAGCTTTAATCTACAGCTTTCAGCGTCTGTATCGGGAGTGCATTCCGAACAGGTAAAACCGCCGTTTTTCGGCGAAAAATAAAGCTCCTTCGGTTCAAAGCAGCCGCATCTGCGGCAACATATCACATCGGGCATAAATCCCGTTTCGCTCATAAGACGAAGTTCAAATACAGCTTTGAGCATAGCTTCGCTGCGCAGTCCTTTTTCAAGAAAATGAAGCGTATTCAAAAAAAGTCTGAGCACATTTCCGCTGTCGGTAAGTTCTGCTGTCGAATACCTCAGTACGTCAGCAAAATAACTTGCCAATGAGAGCGCCGAAAGAGAATTTCTCAGCCCGTAAAATATATGTATCGGCTCTGCGCTGTTCAGACAAAATCTGTCACGGCGAACGTCGTAACAAAATCTGGAATACGCAAAAAGCTGCGTTGATGACGATGACCTGCCGTTTATCTTGCGCGCGCCCTTTACGGAAAGCTCGATAAGACCGCTGTCCTTGGTAAGTATATCTATAAATTTATCCTGTTCGCCAACTATGCGCTCTTTCAGTACGATACCTTCAAGTGTCGTCATTTTCGGTTTCCTTTTTATTACTGTAGTTTAAATAATCGTCAATTTTTCCGCTGACAAAAAATTTTTCCCAAAGCTGTTCCTCGTTCATGATCGAGCCTCCCAAATAAGCTATACTCGCCGCTATTGCAAAATGTCCAAAGAATGCTGAACAGAAAAGCGGCAATTATGTATAATTATTATTTCCGGGAGACAGCAAAAATATATGTGTAATTATTTGTCAGACAAGCCGAAGCTGCGGATAAGACCTTCCCTGTTTCGCCAATCCTCTTTTACTTTGACCCAGCATTGAAGGTTGACCTTTATCTGAAAAAACTCCTCCAGCTCGATACGTGCGGCGGTAGAAGCTTTTTTCAGCATAGCTCCGCCTTTTCCGATTATGATACCTTTGTGGGACTCCTTTTCGCAGTAGATAACAGCGGATATATCGAGAATATCTTTATCCTCACGCTCGCTCATCTGCTCAACGCCGACTGCTATCCCATGAGGCACTTCGTCCTTAAGCAGCTCCAGAAGCTTTTCACGTATCATCTCGGCGGCAAGAACCTTTTCAGGCTGATCCGTTATCATATCCTCGGGAAAATAATGGACCGAATCTTCGGCAAGCCCGATTATCTCGTCTATAACAAGGTCGATGCCGTTATCCTCGGTAACGCTTATCGGAATTATCGCACGAAATTCAGCTTTTTCGGAAAGTTCAGCAATAGCGGCTGCAAGCTCCTCTTTATTTTTTAAGAGGTCTATCTTGTTCAGAACAAGTATCACAGGCATTCCGGCAGAATTTAGCGACCTGAGAAGCTCGAGTTCTTTAGCGTTTATCTTCTTGGTACAATCCTGAACGAATACGACGGCATCAATATCGCTGACGGATTCTTTCACGGTATTCAGCATATGCTCGCTGAGCTTGTTTACAGGCTTATGAAGTCCGGGCGTATCGAAAAAAACAAGCTGAACATCGTCAATATTACGAATCCCCGTTATACGTGTGCGCGTCGTCTGGGATTTTCTGCTGACTGCGGCGATCTTTTCGCCTACTATCGCATTAAGCAGAGAGGATTTTCCCGCATTTGTTCTTCCCGCAATGGTCACGAAAGCTGTTTTAGACATTATTCCTTCTCTCCTGTAACGACGAACGTCACATCACGCGAAATACCGAGCTTTTCAAGAACAGATTCTTCTTTTTCACGCATTATGCGCTGGTCAAGCTGCGATGTTTCATGGTCGTAGCCGAGGAGATGAAGCATTGAATGAACAGTAAGGAAGCCTATCTCTCGTTCAAGGGAATGACCGTAATTCTGAGCCTGCTTTACCGCAGTTTCAAGAGAGATCACCACGTCGCCAAGCTGTACGGCGTTCGTTTCCGGATTTATTTCAACAGTACCGTCCGCGCTTGTAAGAGGAAACGAAAGAACATCAGTCACGCTGTCCTTATTTCTGTATATTTTATTAAGATTTTTGATTTCGTTATTGCTGACAAAAGAAACGGATACCTCGGCGTCTTTTCCGAATTTTTCAGTAGCGAGAACAGCCTGACAGCATCTTCTTATAAGCAGCCTGATGCCGACAGGCACTTTAACCTCCGTCTGATTATTTTTTACATATACTTTAAGCTTAGGCATGATTTTTTCTCCCTTCGTTAAATTTTTCATATGCCTTGATAATATCCTGTACAAGCCTGTGCCGAACGACGTCTTTTTCGCTGAAACGATGAACGCTTATATCGTCTATGCCTTTCAAGACCTTAATCGCTTCGACAAGTCCCGACTTGCGAACATCGGGGAGGTCTATCTGCGTAATGTCTCCTGTTATTACCATTCGGCTTTCGTTTCCGAGACGGGTAAGGAACATTTTTATCTGTTCGGACGTAGTATTCTGCGCCTCGTCAAGAATAATGAAGGCTTCGTCCAGAGTACGTCCCCTCATGTAAGCGAGAGGCGCGACCTCTATTATCCCCTTTTCCATGTAACGTCCGAAGCTGTCCGCACCGAACATATCGAAAAGCGCATCATAAAGCGGACGAAGATACGGGTCGACCTTATCCTGCATATCGCCGGGAAGAAAACCGAGCTTTTCACCTGCTTCAACGGCTGGACGGGTAAGGATTATTTTCTTGACTTTATGCTCACGGAATGCTTTAACAGCCATAGCTACGGCGAGATATGTCTTACCCGTACCGGCAGGGCCTATTCCGAGAACGATAGTATTGTTCTTTATTTCATCAAGGTATCGTTTCTGACCGACCGTGCGCGGTCTTACTATCTTACCAGACGATGTGATACATACCCCGTCTCCGCCGAGTTCTTCGAGCTGCTGTTCCGCGCCTTCGGCAACCATAGACGTAACATATCGGACTGTTTGATCGCTGAGAGTCTGACCGCTGTCTGTCATTTTCAAAAGAGCCTGTACCGCTCTTGCAGCTTCAGAAATTCCCGGTTCATCTCCGATGAGCTTGACGTTTCCGTCTCTGTTGATGATCTGTACGGAATACTGTTTTTCAATGTGTCTGATATTGCTGTCGAGCTGTCCGAAAAGTGTTGAAAGCTGATCTTCTCTGTCAATTTCAATAATTTTTTCTGCCATTAATTATCTCCCTATGCCGAAGCTTCTGAGGGAAACGCTTCGGCTGTACCCAAAGCGGCGTTGGAATACTCCTCAGATTCGGTGACTTCCTTAATTATATTTATATATTCCGGAAAAAATATATCCTGTTCCGTTTTTTCAAGTTCCAGCTCCAGAATCGCACGTTCATCGGAAAACGAATAAATATCGAGTTCAAAAAGCTGTTCCCGATACTCAAAGCAAATTCTTTTCTTGAAAATAGCTTTACAGTCATGCCGCGCTTCTTTTAACAGTTCCGAATACTTCTGAGGACTTATTTCAAATTCAGTTTCTTTTCGAGTAACTGCCGAATAAAATATTTTTTCGGTATAAACAAAGCGTTCTGCTCCGTTCTCGGTGATTTTTCTCACTCTTCTCTGAGAGCCGTTTTCGCCGTTTTTCAAGTAAGTCTGGATTATGCCGAGCTGTCTTTTTATGTTCAAAAATTCAAGCTTTGGCATTTCAACAAGGAATTTTCTTTCAATTTCTGTTTTTTCGTTCATCTTAGCATTCTCCGTTACTGCAACAAAAACTAAAGCACATTATCTGCTATTTTATATTATATCTCTTTTTTTGCATATTGTCAACAAAAAAAGGAAATTTTTTCTTTTTAATCTGATAAATCTTAATAGTTTTTTTCAAAAGCGGCTATATAATAGTTATATCGCCCAGATCTGAAAGCATATTTTTTAAAACATTGAAAACAGGCTTGCCGTAAGTCTTGGGAGGACTTTTCAGCACGCTGCCTGCGCTGTTTTTAAACGGTATATAAAGCTTCGTTTCATTGTCATCCGAAATAAATTTTCCTTTTAATTTTTTTATGACCGCAGATATAATTCCGTCAGCATAATCGAAAGTAACGGTCTCGGGCATATTCTCAGGCTCGGCAGCAGTTCCGAGTTTTGTGATCTCTGCGTGTATAACGATATATTCTGTCTCAAAAGTATGCGTAAACGTTATGCTTTCAGCGCCTTTCAATACAGATTTCCGCACATACATTATCATACAAAATTCAAGAAGCTTCTTTATCGTTTCAACCGCGACCATTTCTCCGGGCGTATAGCTTATTTCGCATATCCCCCTGAGATAAGCTCTGCATTCATCAGTAAATTCAGATAAAAAGTCCGAAATATCTATCGCTTCGGTCACCGGCTCATTTTCACTTAAAATATCGGAAAATATAGTAAAGATCTCGGAAAACTTCATCATCTGACTGCACTGCTTTAATATTTTATTTGCACATGCAAGACGAAATTCGGACGTACATTCTTCGTCGCTTATATCGGCAAGTTCAAAGCATATTGAACTTATCACCGAAATATTTAATCTCTTCTGACTTTCACTGTCGCTGAGAAAAGCCTTGATAAATCCGCTGTTCGTTATTTGACCGATAATATCATCAAGTTCATCCATCAGAGTATCCTCCTCTTGTACGTAAACCACAATACATATTATACTACATTTTTTTAAAAAATGGAATGGTATTTTATAAGTAAACTTCCGTCGAAATAAACAATTTTTTTGTTGAAAACTGTAACAGGTGTAATTTTAATGACAAATCTGTTAATTTTTTATCTAACCTCTTGAAAAATTTAACAGTGTAGTGTATAATATAAATATAGCAGTTTGAAAAACTGTAATGTAAAAATCAGGAGGTAATATCCAATGTCAGTTAAAGTTGCTATTAATGGTTTCGGTCGTATCGGTCGTCTTGCATTCAGACAGATGTTTGGTGCAGAGGGTTACGAGGTTGTTGCTATCAACGATCTTACAAAGCCTTCCATGCTCGCTCAGCTTCTTAAGTACGATACAGCACAGGGCGGCTACTGCGGCAGAATCGGCGAGAACCTTCATACAGTTGAAGCTAACGACGAAGCAGGTACTATCACAGTTGACGGCAAGACTCTCACAATTTATGCCAAGGCTAACGCCGCTGAGCTTCCTTGGGGCGAGATCGGTGTAGACGTAGTTCTCGAGTGTACAGGCTTCTACTGCTCTAAGGACAAGTCACAGGCTCATATCGACGCAGGCGCTAAGAAGGTTGTAATTTCCGCTCCCGCAGGCAGCGATCTTAAGACTATCGTTTACAGCGTAAACGAGGGTACTCTTACAGCTGATGATAAGATCATTTCTGCCGCTTCATGCACAACAAACTGCCTCGCTCCCATGGCTAAGGCTCTTAATGACTATGCTCCTATCCAGAGCGGTATCATGAGCACTATCCACGCTTATACAGGCGATCAGATGATCCTTGACGGTCCTCACAGAAAGGGCGACCTCAGAAGAGCAAGAGCAGGCGCTGCTAATA
>CANQVK010000019.1 GCA_947627275.1 uncultured Ruminococcus sp.
TCAAGTGGTATTATGCATAAAGATTTATCATTTTTTTGTGCAGTATTTTTAAGTGCTTAAGTTGTGGATAGTGTATTGAAAAGCTGTAAATATCCCGAGGGGGCTTGGGAATTTATCCGTGACACCTATTTTACGGAGGATTATTATTATGGTTGGAACGGTCTTGCTTCTTTTCCTGCTCTTGACAAGTATCTTACTGAAAAGACAGAACTTGAAAAAACGGAGCAGACTATAGAAGATGAGACAACGGGTGAACAGATAACCGCATATTCTTATTATCTTGGTACGGATGAGGATTATGTTTACTACGAGCCGTTTACAGAATATGAAGCAAAAAAATACGATGATTTTGTCCGTGAAGCTGTCAAGCACCGCAGGAATTATAATTTTACCGTAAGAGATATTCTTAGTGAGGAATTGACCGCATATTTCGAGGGCGAACGTTCAGCCGAGGAGACTGCTGAAGTGATACAGAACCGCGTAAGCATTTATGTTAGCGAAAATTACGATTGATATACTCGCCCACTTACGTTCGCTGCAAGTATACTAAACGCTATAGCAAAACGCGCAATAAATGACAAGCATATTTTGCACATAGCAAGGCGGAGGACGCAGGCATACTGTCGTATGGCAAGGACGACAACGATGCTGTGTGTAAAATATGCTGTCAGATATGCGTGATTTGCTATAGCGTTTAGTATATATATTTGACTTTAGTCAAGGTATGCGCTATAAGCAGCGCGTCGCTGCCGACAATATCGCGTTGAAAAAATATTAACCGTAAAAATCTTTCCGCGCCTGTTGCAATTTCGAGTATAATATGCTATAATATACTCGCCGCTATTGCAAAATATCCAGTAACGCCGACATAAAATCCGTCTGTCTGCGTCGTCTTCCTTGACATACGAATTTTCTGTTCAGCATTCTTTGGACATTTTGCAATAGCGGCGAGTATAAAATGGAAAATTTATTTAAAAGAGGGTCTATTTAATGGATAAGGAGCTTTATGAAAAATATGAGATAATTGACGCTCACGCACATATTTTTCCCGAAAAAATAGCGGAAAAGGCTACCGTGAACGTGGGAAAATTCTATGACCTGCATATGGATAGCTGCGGAATGAGCGTGAAGCTTATCGAGGGTGGAAGTACCATAGGCGTGTCGAAGTACCTTGTCTGCTCTACTGCGACCGTACCGCATCAGGTAAGAGTAATAAACAGCTTTATTGCCGAAGAATGCGGAAAACACCCCCAATTTTTCGGGTTCGGCACTACGCATCCTCAGTCGGACGATATTGAGGGAGACATCGCTCAGATAAAGGAGCTGGGACTTCACGGAGTCAAGCTGCATCCCGATTTTCAGGAGTTTGACGCGGACTCGCCCGAGGCGTTTAAAATTTACGAGATCATCGAGGGGGAGCTTCCGCTGCTTATCCATTGCGGCGACCCGAGATACGACTACTCTGCGCCTGCAAAGATCAGAAAGATATGCGAGAATTTCCCGAAGCTTAAATTGCAGGCTGCTCATATCGGCGGCTATCAGCGTTGGGACGAGGCGGAGGAACTGCTGACAGGATTTGAAAATCTGAGCGTGGATATTTGCAGTTCTCTTGCGTTCATGACGCCGGAAAGGGCGGCTGAAAGGATCAGGAAATTCGGCGTGGAAAAGAGCTTTTTCGGCTGCGATTTTCCCATGTGGAATCATGAGGAGGAGCTTGAAAGGTTCTTTAAGCTTGGTTTTTCGGAGACTGAAAACCGCATGATACTTGCAGAAAGCTTCAAAAATTTCTATAATATATAAAATTAATAAAATCAGCCGCGGTAATACAGTCTGCGGCTGATTTATAGCGATAGATCATCTCAAACGGAGTTTACTATGGAAAACGGATATAAAAAATATAAGAGCCGGATAGATGCCGTAACTGACCGGTACTCTGAAAAGATCGCTGTAAAATATATGCGCAGCAGCGGAAATATCGAGACTATCACATTTAAGCGGCTCGACGGATTTTTCCGCAGCGTTCAAGGAAAAATGACGGATATGAAGCTGTTCCCGGGGGATCGTGCGGCAATTCTCGCTCCGCTTTCGCCGGCGAGCGTTTTTATCGGCATTGCCCTGACATACTGTAACATTACGGTAGTTCCAATAGACGCGTCGCTGCCCTTTGAGGAAATAGAAAAGCTTATAGAGTTTTCGGATGTCAAGGCGCTTTTTACAACAGATACTTTTTACGAAAAGTTCGGTAAAAATATAAAGGAGAATGTTCTGTGCTGCCGTGTGGGCGATGCTCTTGAGATAGTACCGTTTGAAGAAAGCGGCATACTTCACAGGAACGTAAAGTTCAATCCCGACCCTGAACCCGATGTGATCGCAATAATCTATTCTTCGGGAACTACGGGGCAGATGAAAGGCGTTAAAGTTCCGTATATTTCAACCCTCAGATCAAGGACTGTCACCCTGCGTCTTTCGGGTATAAGGGGGTACATGAGCTATCTTCTTATGCTGCCGTTTAATCATATTGCAGGCTTTACAAGCGTTACGACCTGTTTTCTGACAGGCTGCGAGATAGACTTTATCGAGGACGCAGACGCAACAAAGCTGCAAAAGGCATTCCTTACCTTTCAGCCGGGATTTTATATCATGGTACCAAAGGTTTACGAGGTCATGGAGCAGAAAATACGCAGCGCAGTTCACGAAAAGGGCAGACTTGCCGAAACTGCGCTTAATGGTATGCTCAAGCTTTCGGGACTTTCAAGAAAGTACCTCGGAATCAATTTCGGAAGAAAGCTGTTTTTGTTTATACGAAAAGAGGCTATGGGAAAAAATGTTTTCGGGTTTGCTACAGGCGCGTCTCCGTGCAACCCCGAAACTGCCGAATTTTATATGAGTCTCGGAATTGAATTTGAGAATTTCTATGCCTCTACTGAGACGAACGTTACGCTTACGGCTACGGGAGTGCTCGATAAATGGGCGCCTGCTTCCGTTGGAAACGTTCATCATCACCCTGAAATAAAAGTCAGGATAAGCGATCCCGACAGCAGCGGCGTAGGCGAGATCACCGTGAAAACCGAACTCATCATGAAAGGATATTTCCGACAGCCTGAACTTACCGCCGCCGCTTTTGAGGACGGCTGGTTTAAGACGGGCGATTACGGATATATCGACAAAAACGGCTATCTGTACGTCACGGGAAGAATAAAGGAGAGTATAGTTCTTCAAAGCGGCAAAAAGGTTTCGCCCGCCGATGTTGACGACTATTATACCGCCCGTCTGCCCGAATGCGATATTGCAAGCAGGGGCATTGCCGCAGAATGCGGCGGATATGATGAGATACATATGTTTATTTCCTGTGAGAGATCGGGCGAAAAGGAATGTCGGAAAATTTACTCAGAGATCGGGCGGCTTTCACGCAGTGCTCCGAAAATGTACCAAATATCTCACATCCATTTTGTCCCGAAAATCGAGCGTACATCTGTCGGAAAGGTCAAGCGTTTCAGTCTGAACACAGCCGATGAAATCCGTTTCGGCTCGTATGGACAGACCGAAAAAAACTGCGTTTCGGATGATGTTCTGCAAAGTGTTAAAGACTGCATAAAAGGTCTGATGCCATTGGACGGCGGATTCGATATTTCCCCCGAGCTTCGCCTTAAAGAGGACATTGGAATGGATTCGCTTAATGTTTTTGAAATGTGCGCGGAGCTTGACGGCAGGTACGGTATTTCGCTTGAGAGCTGTCTTTTTGACGGAATAACGGCAGGAGATATAGCCGAGATAATTAACGGAGGAAGCTGCGGCAATACCGTTAAGAGCGACGCAGACCTATATCCTCTTGAAAAAACCGCTGCGGATATGAAGCTGTTCGATCTGTTCACGAAGCTCTCACACAGTATTTACAGCTTCAGAATTTACGGCAGAAGAAATATACGCAAAGGAGAGAAATATATTTTCTGTCCGAATCATGAGTGCCATTTTGACGGAATGTGGGTCATGGGATGTCTTGACGAAGAAATAAGGCGGAGTATTTGCAGCGTGGCGGCGGATTATCTTTTTGAGAAGAATATCTACCGATTCGGCGTTAAGTCAATGGGCGGGATCCCCGTACATAGAAGCGGCAACTCTGCTCCTGCCATGAAGCGCGCGTTGGAGTGCCTGAAAACAGGCGGTCACAGTCTGCTTATCCACCCGGAAGGAACTCGCACAAGGAACGGCAAACTCGGAAGATTCAAAAACGGCGCGGCAAGGCTGTCAATTGACTCGGGCGTGAAAATAATACCCGTATGTATTGACGGGGCATATGAGATATTCCCGAGGTTTAATGCGCTGCCGAGGTTTTTCGACATTAAAAATATGCGGAAATATCCTGTGTATATCTGCTTCGGAAAGCCAATATCCCCCGAGAATAAGACCGAATCCGAGATAACGGGCGAGATAAGGAGACAGATCACGATAATGAAAAAAAAGCTGCGGAGGTGTTAGAAAATGAATATCGGCATTGACTGCGACGGAGTGTTGACGGATATGTCGGCGTACATTTTCCGTTACGGCGAAAAATGGTTTGGACGAAAGCCAACAGAACCCAATGCGCTCGATATTACAGATATTTTTAACTGCACAAAGCTTCAGGAAACTCTTTTCGGACTGAGATATTTTTTAACCTACTGTAAAAAATGGCCGCCGAGGAAATATGCTTCGGCGGCGATAAAGAAACTGAAAACTGACGGACACAGAGTTTTTCAGATAACGGCAAGAAAATTCACATCGAGAAACGGCCCTGTCAGCAGAGCAAGTCGTTTTATATATAAAAAATGGCTGAAAGATCATGATTTTGAATTTAACGGTATTTTCTACTGTTCTGAAAGCAGAGGCCCTGCGAATAAGATGAAAGGAGTACGCCGTTTTGGTGTGGACGTTATGATAGACGACCGTCCTGACGTTGCGCTTTATCTTGCGGAAAAAGGCGTTAAAGTCCTGCTTTTTGATGCAAGGTACAATAAGAGTATCAGTCACAGAAATATAACAAGAGTCTATGATTGGATAGACGTTTATCGGAAAATTTCGGAAATCAAAACTACGGTGATTTAATATAAAATCGGGATCCCAAAGGTATATTATTTCTTTGGTTCCCGATTTTTGTTCTCTAAAGTTAAAGACATTTATAAGGTAACGCCCTCTCTTGCAGGGCGTTACCTCTTTCCAAACAGTCCTGCGGACTGTTTGGAAATTCACCCTTTGCGGAGCGCTTAACGCTTTGTGGGACGCTGTCCCACACCCTGTCAGAGGCGCTGCCTCTTGACTCCGCCAAAGGAACACCGTCCCTTTGGAATCCCGATATTAGTTTTCTTTAGTTGCCTTAAGCTCGGACAGCATTATTTTATCTGTTTCAACGGAAATTCCCGAGGTAGTCAGCATATCTCCGGTTATTGCGGCGTTTGCTCCCGATTTGAATGCGGATCTTCCCTTATCGTCAAGAAGTCCGCGGCCGCCTGCAAGACGTATGTCCGCATCGGGGACAATGTACCTGAAAACAGCTATTGTCCGCAATATATCTTCCTTTGAGAGGGGCGGCATATCTCCCATAGGAGTTCCCTTTATGGGGTTCAATATATTTATCGGAACAGAAACTACTCCGATTTCCGACAAAGTAAGAGCCATGTCAAGCCTGTCCTCCCATGTTTCTCCCATTCCGATTATACCTCCCGAACACACCTCCAGCCCATGCCTTTGCGCGCGTTTTATGCAGTCGAGCTTATCTTCAAAAGTATGCGTTGAACAGACGCTCGGGAAGTACCTGCGCGATGTCTCGATATTGCAATGATACCTTGTAACGCCGGCTTCAAAAAGCTGAATGAACTGTTCGTCCGTCAGCAGACCGTGAGAAGCGCAAAGTTCAATACCGCTCTCACGCTTCATTAAACGATATGCCGACAATGCCCTGCGAAAATCATTGTCCCCGAGAGTTCTGCCCGCCGTAACTACAGAGAAACGTTTTACGCCCTTGCGCTCGTTGTAAATGCACTCTTTCAGGATTTCATCTTCGGGAAGAAAATCATAAATATCCACATCGGCTTTGTGACAGGCGGATTGTGCGCAGAATTTGCAGTTCTCGGAGCATTTTCCGCTTCTTCCGTTGATTATGCTGCAAAGCTCGGCACGCTCTCCATGGAGCTTCGCTCTTATTCTGTCAGCGCCGATCGTAAGCTCTGTCAGATCGGCTGTAAGTAAAGAAGAAAGGTCGTCGCCTCTTATCAGGCGTCTGCCGCAAATAATTTCATCGGCAAGCTTCCGTATGTTCATAAATGTTCATCCTTTCCAGAACAGGCATAAGTCTTTTTCCCAGTATTGCGGTAAATATGCACAGAACAACATCTCCCGGGAACGGCATAAGACAATGGTAGATAACAGTTACCGCGCTTGCTTCCGCATTCATGTACAGGCAGGTTATAATGCAGTTGTAAACCGTTCCGAGCAGAAAAACAGGCAGCATTCCTGTCAGACAGCCGATGATCAGCCGCTTTAAGGTCGGTTTTCCGCCGTGGCATATTCGTCCCGTAACGTATGTTCCGATAATAAATCCCAAAAGGAAACCAAACGTAGGCTGAAGCACGTAATGGAATCCGCCGCCGCCTGTAAAGACAGGAACTCCCAAAAGCCCCAGAAGAACGTAGACCGCTACACTTACAGCTCCGTTACGTCCGCCTAAAAGCACGCCTGCCAAAGTTGTAAAAAGTATTTGCAGGGTAATTGGACAAATGGGCGTTGGGAGTTTTATAAAAGCTCCAACTGCTGTCAATGCCGCAAAGATTGAAATTAAAACAAGATTCTTAAGTTTCATTGACTATTCACCTCTTTCGTTATCCATTATATCATAAAAACCGGTTCTTGTCAACCGTTATTTTAAAATAGGTTGACAATTATTGTGCTACAGGGTGAAAATATGGCGTATCTCCGCATATACTGTCAATGGGTTACCGTGTCGAATTGGCAAAGACGCTTGACTAATTGCTCTTAATGTGGTATAATTTCATTAATAGAATCGGGAGATAACTAATGTCTGCTGCAAATCTGTAACATATTAATAATAGGCGATTAATATGTGAGCAATACCAGTTTGTGAATTAAATAAATTTACTCGTGGACAGTAAAAATATTAATTTTTTCAAATTTTTTTGGTGGATGGTAGTATGCACAAACAGCAAAAGATCACACATTTTCTTAGAAGCAGTATGATATTGATCGGTGTTTTTTGCGTCGGCATTTTTGTTTTTCTGGCGGTATACATGAGGTCGCAGAGTGAAAAAACAGTAAATCAGGTAGGTAGCGTTTACATGGCAAGCATGAATGAAAGAATCTCCAAGCATTTCTCGACAATGATCGACCTGCGTCTTACACAGCTCGATACGCTGGTCGAATCTATCCCCTCGGACGAAAAAGAAGTAACGGATAGCGATGAGGTCAGAAAATGGCTCGAATACAATGCCAAGCTCCGCGGACTGGAATCGCTTGCATACTATTTTGACGACGGCAGCTTTGAAATGATCTACGGTATACCGATTGCTTCGGTCAATGCGGAAAAGTTTCTCAGTTCAATGCAGAATAATGAAAGAACCGTTTCTATCGGAATAGATTCGGATGGAAAACAGGCAGCTATAATCGGTACTCCCTTCGATATAAAAATGCAGGACGAAAGAAAAACCATTGCTATTGTGGGTAAAATGCCTATAGAGTATATCAGTGAATCTCTTTCGCTGGACGATAAAGAAGCTCTCCTGTATTCCTTTGTTATACGTAAGGACGGAAGCTTTGTTATCCGTACCGCAGGCGCTTCCAGAGAAAATTACTTTGACAGGGCAAGGGCGCTTTATACCGAGGTATATGGAAAAAAGAGCATCGAGCAGTTTGTGACCGAGCTTCAGCGATCTATGGAAAAAGATCAGGATTATTCTGTCATGTTCAAAATGAATAACGAACGCCTTCAGATGTATTGTTCCGCTTTGCCCTCGTCGGAATGGTATCTTGTTACAATAATGCCGTATGGAACTCTTAACGAAGCGATCGAGCAGCAGGGAAAGATTTCTCTTATAGTATTCTTTATAAGCTGTACCTTGATACTGATAGTGCTGATCTCGGTATTTGTAAAATATTACGGTATGAGCAAGGCGCAGTTCAATGAGCTGGAGACTGCAAAACAGTCAGCCGAGGAGGCAAACAAGTCGAAAAGCGAATTTCTGTCCAATATGAGCCATGATATACGCACGCCTATGAACGCCATTGTAGGCATGACGACCATAGCTCTGGCAAATATTAACGATAAGGAACGTACTGAAAACTGTCTGAAAAAAATCGTTATATCCAGCAAGCATCTGCTGGGACTTATCAACGATGTGCTTGATATGTCAAAAATCGAAAGCGGTAAAATGACTCTTAATGTGGAGCTTGTTTCTCTGCGCGATATAATGGATAGTATCGTAAGCATCGTACAGGCTCAGATAAAATCAAAGAATCAGAAATTTGATGTGTTTATTTATGACATAACGTCCGAAAACGTGCTGTGCGACAGTGTGCGTCTTAATCAGATACTTTTGAATCTGTTATCAAACGCGATCAAATTTACTCCCGAGGGCGGCTCTATCGAAGTGGCTCTGCATGAACAGGAGTCTCCGAAGGGCGACGATCATGTTCGTATACTGCTGAAGGTAAAAGATACGGGAATAGGTATGTCGGAGGAATTTCTTGCACATATTTTTGATTCGTTTACCCGTGAGGATAACAAGCGTGTCCAGAAAACCGAGGGAACAGGTCTGGGTATGGCTATTACAAAGTATATCGTAGACGCAATGGGCGGAGAGATCGAGGTAGAAAGCGCTCAGGGCGTAGGTACGGAATTTAACGTAACGCTTGATCTCGAGCGTCCGTCCGAGCAGGAAAAGGATATGATACTTCCCGACTTTACAATGCTTGTAGTTGACGACGATCAGCAGCTTTGCGAGAGTACAACAGCTTCGCTGAGATCCATCGGTATAAGCGCCGACTGGACGTTGGACGGTGAAAGCGCAGTTCAAATGGTAACTCAGCATCATAAGACCCATAATGATTATCATATCATACTGCTCGATCTTAAGCTTCCGGGCATGGACGGAATAAAAACAGCGAAAGAAATGCGTAAGCAGCTCGGCAATGACGTACCGATTATCCTTATATCTGCTTATGATTTCAGCGAGATCGAAGTTGAAGCTCGCGAAGCGAGTATCAGCGGATTCCTGTCAAAGCCTCTTTTCAGATCTACGCTGTACTATGGATTGAAGCCTTATATAGATACTCCTGAGATCAAAACAGTACCCGAGAAAAAAACAGTTGATTTTACCGGCAAACGTGTTCTTTTGGCTGAGGATAATGAGCTTAACTGGGAGATCGCCAGCGAACTTCTGAAAGAATTGGGACTTGAACTGGATTGGGCGGAAAACGGACAGATCTGTGCGGAAATGTTTAAGAGGTCTCCCGTGGGTCACTATAATGCGGTTCTCATGGATATTCGTATGCCTATCAAGGACGGATATGAAGCGACTGATATGATACGCAGCATGGATCGTCCCGACGCTTCTCTGCCTATCATTGCCATGACAGCGGACGCTTTCGCAGAAGATATACGGAAATGTATGGAGCATGGCATTAATGCTCACGTTGCTAAACCTATTGACATAAAAGAGCTTTCACGTATGCTGAGCAGCTATTTCAGTAAGCAGGATTAGGTCCTGTCGTACTTATACTCGGAAACCGAACAAAAATATATCCCGTCAAAGCTGAGGTCGCCTTAGCTCTGACGGGATATTTTGTAATCACTATCCCCCTGCGTAAGCTGTGGACAGTACAAATATTACGACCCTGTTCCGCTGTAGCGCATAGCGCCGAACATCCAGAATTTATAGCTGAGATAGAAAAACAGACAGCCGAACAGCGGTGAAAGCCATGACAATATAGGCACGTCGTCGGGACGAAGGATCACAAGGCTGGGATAGTAAGCTATAAACGCAACGGGCATTACGAATGTGAAAATAAAGCGGAAAACGGGGCTGAAAATCGTAATTGGATATCTTGCATAATCCTTGAATTTCAGAGCAAGATCCATGACGTAGAAAGAATTTGTTATCCAGAAGCATGTCGCTGCAGCAGCGTTCATGACCGCTATCATGATAAGGGAAGCGGTGATCAGGAAAACTATCATTTTCAGCAGTATAAGCGGCGTGAAGCCGAGACCTATTTTGTTCCACGAATAGATCAGAGTGCCGATGCCGAAAGCGAACTGCCCCAGTCCCTTGATGTCAAACACCTCCGATTGATAGTAGAAAAACAAGTTGATGGGTCGGAAGCAGTATTTGATGAAATCCCCCGAATAGACGTACATTCTGAGGCTCCAGTTATTGTCGAAAAAGCACTGCACGGGAGTGAGCGAGACCAGCGAAAAGCCGTAAAGGAACAGCATTTCGTAATAGCTCCAGCCGTTTATTTCGGGAAAGCTGCGGAACAATATCCAGAAGCTGACGAATCCCGCTATATTGGTAAATATCATTCCTATTGTCGAGATGATGAAGTCCGCGCGGTAACTCATTTTGCTTTTCAGATCCTGCGCAAGTATCTTGCAATATATACGCAGGTAAAAGCCTAAACCTTTTCTTTTCATAGCTCAGCCTCCGTTCACGGTAATTTTACGCAGAGAAAATTTCCAGAATAAATTGCTTATTATCAGCAGAACAATACACCAGAATGCCTGTACGCCGAGGGCGGAGAGAACTGTTTCCGCTTTTGGACTGCCGTTTAAAAGGATAGACAAGGGAGTGTTGTAAATGGACTGAAACGGCATATAGCTTACGGCTTTTTTCAGAGGTTCGGGGAAAAACGCAATCGGTATGGTCGCTCCCGAAAGCAGCAGGACAATGACCTGCTTCATGATATTGATGCCCCATATTGACTCGGTGTAAATACATATTGTTCCTGTCATGAAGTCGATGCTGTAATTTATTATTACCGCCATTACAACGGAAATAACGAAGTACAGCAGATTTATTCCGAGGGGGACAGCTCCGCCTGTGACCACGCAAACAATTATGAACGTAGGCAGAAATGTCGCAAAGAACTGAGTTACGAACGTTCCGGAATATGACCAGAACAGGTAGCTTCTGAAAGGCATGGGCTTCAGCAGGTCAAGAACTATCTTTCCCGACTGGATGCTGCGTCCTATCTCCCATACCGCATACATTTCCATAAAATTGAAAAGCGCTGTTGCAAGGACAAGATATATGAGAGTATCAGAGAACGTCATGCCGTTGACAACGTCTGTTCCCGAGGAAGCGTAAATGGCTTTCCAAAGAAAATATACCACTGTAAGGTAAAGCAGATTTCCTGCGACCATAACGAGCATTGCAAGGCGGAACTGAAACGATTCAAGTATGCCTGCCCTTGTAAGCGCAAAATATTTTTTCAGTTTCATTTCACACCCTCCTCGTAAATTTTCCTGATGACCTCCTCTGTGGAAATTTCTTCAAGCTTCATGTCGCGGATCTCGCGTGACTTCTGAATGACGTTGAGGACGTCCATGACTTTGGTCTTGTCCTCGTTTACAAGTATGGAGATCCACTCGTCATCGGAAGTTACGGAAACAGATCGACCAGCAAGCTCGTTTTTCATAGCATCCGAGTGGTCTTTTATATCACCGTCGGGACGTATCTTCAAGGTTCGGTATGAACCGAAAAATCCCTTCAAATGTTCAATATCGTTGTCATAAAGCATTTTTCCCTTGTCGATGATAACTATACGCTGACAGAGAGCGTCTACATCCCCCATATCGTGAGTCGTTAAAATAACCGTCGTGTTTTTTTCCTTGTTAAGAGCGTGAATAAGGGTGCGTATTTTGTTTTTCATGGAAACGTCAAGACCTATAGTGGGTTCGTCAAGGAATACGATCTTAGGGTTGTGCAGAAAAGCCGCAAGTATATCGCTGAGGGTACGCTGACCCAAGGACATCTGACGGACAGGCTTATGAAGCAGCGGTTCAATGTCCACAAGCGACTTGTAAAGCTTTATCATACTGCTGTAGCCCTCATCGGGGATCTGATAAATGTCTTTCAGCAGCTTGAATGATTCTATCAGCGGAAGCGACCACCAAAGCTGCGACCGCTGTCCGAAAACTACGCCGATCTCCTGTGCGTTTCTTGTTCTGTCCTTATAGGGGAGGTTTCCGTTTACGGTTATCTGACCAAAAGTAGGTTCTAAAACGCCCGTCATCATTTTTATGGTAGTGGATTTTCCTGCGCCGTTTGGCCCTAAATAGCCGACTATTTCGCCCTGAGCGATCGTCATTGAAATGTTGTCAACGGCACGTATCGTTTTATAATCCCGTGAAAACAGGTCTTTCAGGCTTCCTTTCAAGCCTTCGCGTCTGTTGAGTACCTTAAATTCTTTTGTGACATTTTTTATTTCGATTATATTCGACATAGCGTTCCCTCCTGTTTTAGTAAAAAAATGAACTTTGTAATTTTGTCCTGTCACAGGACAAAATTACATTGAAATTAGTATATCATAATAATTGTCCTGTGTCAAGTATTTTTTTTGCTGACTTTTGTTTGAACTTTCGGAGGGTGATTATTATGGCAAGAATTATTGATGGAGAGAAAAAGAATATAGTTGGCAGTCAGGTTAAAAAATTCCGCATTGAACAAAAAATGAGCCAGCAGGCTCTTGCAGATAAGCTTGAAACCATCGCCGTCTATATATGCCGTGGTTCAATAAGCAGAATAGAAGATCAGACGCGTACAGTATCCGATATTGAGCTTTGGGGACTGTCACAAATTCTTGAAAAGCCTATCGGCAGCTTTTTTGAAAATAATTAAAACAGTCCCTTACAGAATCAACAGGTATTATTTTCGTGGCGTTTTCTTATGATTCCTTAGACCTTATGAAAAATAAAAAACCGATATATTCACTTTAGAATATATCGGTTTATAAATGAGCGTGCCTGGAGGGATTCGAACCCCCGACCTACTGGTTCGTAGCCAGTCACTCTATCCAGCTGAGCTACAAGCACATCACAACAATATATATTTTACCACTGTTTGTATTAAAAGTCAAGGATTATTTTTGAATTTGTATTAATATCCAATTAATCAATCGACGCGCATGACTAAATTGTGAAAAATGCCGTTTTTTTGTTTTTTACTTGACAAATCATGCTTTTTTTAGTATAATTGATAAAGATGTTTAAGGCATTTATGAGACATTAGCTCAGTCGGTAGAGCATACGCCTTTTAAGCGTAGGGTCGAGGGTTCAAATCCCTCATGTCTCACTTTGCTTCTACAGAAGCATTTCTTAAAAGTGTTTTCAGTAAAAGGTCTGTATTCGGTTTCATCCGGGTGCAGACTTTTTACTTGTGATGTAATAGCGGCGAGTATAAGATACGGTTCTAAAAAGTAACTATTTTTTCAAAAAACTATTGCTATTTTCTGTACAATGTGTTATAATAAAATTAATAAGTTCCGAGGCGATCCTAAATTTGTGATAGCGCATGAAAGGGGTTGAAAGCCATGAGTGTCAATTTATCGGACGAAACGGCTGATCTGCGGCGAATAAACGAACAGTTAAGCAGTATAAACAGCGAAATGGCAGAGCTTCTCAGCTGCGGGATACTTGCGTATACGCTTCCCGAGCGTAAAATACTTCTTTTTAACCGTGAGGGGCGGCGTATTTTTGAAGTTCCTGAGAGTGTGACGATCGCATCAAATTTCGATGTTATGTCACGAATAGCCTCTGAGGACAGAGCGGCGGTCAGAGAAGCTACGAAGAAGCTTGTAAAGCCCGGCGACCGTGTAGGATTTGTTTTCCACAATATCAATAAGGACGGCAGTATGGCGGCTTTTCGGTGTGAAACGAAGCTTCTGAGCTTTTCTGACGGCAGCCGATATATTCTCAGCTATTTAAACGACATTACGGAACAGGAGGCTTTTGAAAAGCGACTCCGCGAGGAGCGTCTGCAATACAGAAAAGCAATCGCTATCGGGAGCGACGCCTTTTTTACGGTCGATCTTACGAAGGGCATGGTTGAGCGATCTATCGTAGGCAAAAACGGTAAAGATTTCACGGCGGAGCTTGGCGTTTCTATTCCTGCATATTACGACGATATGGCACGTGCATGGTTCAGCAGCGAGCGTATTGAAAGGAGCAGAGGAGATATTGAATTGCTGAAAAGCAGGCGTAAGCTTATTTCAGCTTTCAAGCAAGGTGTGTCGGAGATCGACGCAGAGTATCGCGTACCTGCCGAAAAGCGTTATATACGTCTGCTTACCATGCTTTACAAAGCTGACGAACACATATATGTAAGCTTTATTATATATGATGACAGCGAAAGAGTGGAAGAAGATAAAAAACAAAAGGAAATTATCAGATCTCTCGGCGGTATTTATTCGGGACTGTATTATATTTCGCTCACTGACGACTGCTATACGGTTCTGAAGCAGCACGATCTTATAGCGGACGATATACCCGAAACAGGGACGTTTTCAGGATTCGGTGAACTTTATGCCGAACGCTTTGCCAATCCGGAATACAGGGAAATAGCTGCTGAATTTTTCGATCCCGATATAATTCGTCAACGGCTTATGAAAGAAAATTATATCACGGCAGAGATCCTCGGAAGAAACAAGGAAATGTACAGAGTACGTCTTGTCGTATCTGAGCGTGACCGGAACGGAACGGTCACTTCGGCGGTCTATGCAGGCTGCTCGGTAGATATGTAGAAAACTATGCCGAAAAACGCATAAATCTCAACATTATATTTTGTGCAGTTTTTTGGAGCAATTATATGGAATTTTATTGCGGAATATGATATAATTATTAAGGAAACACCGCACAAGCGCTTTTCACCTTTCAGGTGCGCTTTGCAAGTATATAAGTACACGCTCTAATTACGGAGGTTATCGTTATGTCAAAAAAAGCAGTTATAGCTCTTACCGTTTCGCTTTCAGCCGCTGTTCTGGTCATCGGTGCAGCTGCCGCAGGAACGATCATATGTAAAAAAATTTATGAAAAAAACTATTTCTCCGCTAACAGAACAGATGTATTTTGTTGAATCTATTAAAAAGAAGGTATATAAAATGGAAATCAAATTCACAAAAGCAGAAACCCTTAAGCAGAAGCCGCAGCCCGGAGATGCGCTCGGCTTCGGACATATTTTTACGGACTATATGCTGGTAATGCCCTATGACAAGGGTCAGGGCTGGCACGATCCCGAGATAAAGCCCTACGCTCCTATCGAGCTTTCTCCAGCCGCAATGTGTCTCCATTACGGTCAGACGGTTTTTGAGGGACTTAAAGCATATCGTACCGCTGAGGGCAAGGTTCAGCTTTTCCGCCCCGATGAGAACTTCAAGAGACTGAATGTTTCAAACGAGCGTCTTGTTATCCCGAATCTCCCCGAAGATCTGGCTATGAAATGCCTTATGGAGCTTCTTAAAGTTGAAAAGGATTGGGTTCCGTCAAAGGACGGCGAATCTCTGTATATCCGCCCGTTCATTTTCGCATGCGATCCGTTCCTCGGCGTTAAACCCGGCGAACACTACCTGTTCATTATAATCCTTTCTCCCTCGGGCGCATACTACGCAAGCGGTCTTGACCCCGTAAATATCTACGTTGAGAGCAAGTATGTCCGCGCGGTAAGAGGCGGTATGGGCTTCGCTAAAACTGGCGGAAACTATGCAGCGTCCCTTATCGGTCAGGACGAGGCTCACAAGCAGAATTATTCTCAGGTACTCTGGCTTGACGGCGTTGAGCAGAAGTACATAGAGGAAGTCGGAGCAATGAACATTTTCTTCGTAATTGACGGCAAGGTAGTTACTCCTATGCTTCAGGGCAGTATTCTCCCCGGTATTACAAGAAAATCTGCAATTGAGGTCTGCAAGTCAAAGGGCATCGAGGTTGAGGAAAGACGTATCACGATTCAGGAGATCGCCGACGCTTACGATGCAGGCAAGCTCAACGAGGTATTCGGAACAGGTACAGCCGCAGTAATTTCTCCTGTTGGTCATCTCAAATGGAATGACAAGGTAATGGAGATCAATGACAATAAGATCGGAAAGATCTCTCAGATGCTCTACGATACAATGACAGGGATCCAGTGGGGCAAGCTTGAAGATACATTCGGCTGGACTGTTGAAGTAAAGTAAAATATAAAACAAAGCCGTGACTTTTATGTGTATGGCAATGAGTTTTTGTGTAAATGTTGTAATATACTTCTTGAGGTATTTTGTTAATTAGTTTGCGTTTATTCAAATATTCGGGGATCCAGGTGGATATTGGGTGGCGGAACAATAGGTACAATATTGTTTGGTATAGCCGTGGTTATTATCATATCACTAATTAATATAACCGTCAATATGAAAATCTATCGTCATTTGAATCCTAACGGAAGTAATAAAAATATTAAATTTTGGATCCCTATATGTGCCTACATTTTTTTCGATGTACTTCTCCCGATTGGGTCTATATTGTAAAAAATAAGAAAAAAGATTCCAAAGGGGTCACACATTTGGCAAGGAGCGGGGCGATAAGCTTGAGTCCCCCTGCTAAAGGTAGTGGTTAGATTACAAAAATAGCCGATGCTTACAAATTTCTGTAAGCATCGGCTTTGTCTTATTCGGTTTTGGCTATTTCTTCGTTAAGAGCATCTCGCTTTTAACTGACCGCCATTTCTTTTGCTTTTATTTTGTGATCTCAGGCAAAACCTTAATTACATTAGCGTCTATTTTCTGAATCGAGAGCGCATC
The DNA here is from genome assembly GCA_947627275.1 of uncultured Ruminococcus sp. Classification (GTDB taxonomy): domain Bacteria; phylum Bacillota; class Clostridia; order Oscillospirales; family Ruminococcaceae; genus Ruminococcus. Next base: position 16,807 of record CANQVK010000019.1, read on the forward strand.
GCTGGGAAGAACGCCGTCCCCCGGATCGCAGCAGTCGGCATTCACCAAGCCCTGCTCTGAAAGGCCATATTTATCGGGATTTCCGAGTGCTTGCAGAATCGCCGTTGAATCCGCAATAGTCACCTGTCCGTCACAATTGGCATCGCCCAAAAGACTTACCTTGACAGGTTCGGAGGTTGCGGGAGGCAGCTCGCCCTCGACCCAAACGCCCTGAAGCAAAATTCCCGAACCGGGCAGAGCGCCTTTAATGGTATACTCGCTGCCTACCGGATATATAACGCCCTCGCTGTCCTTCCATCCGGCAAAGCTCATACCGCTTACAGTATGCTCGGGATCGGGGCAAATTATGGCTGTATCGGTAATTCCGGATACCTTTTTACTTGTACCGCCGTTTCCCGTTTTGAAAACGACCACGTAATTCTTAGGCTCCCAGACTGCCGTAAAAGTAACGTCCTGTCCGGGCATTGTAACAGTTTCACCTGTTTTATAAGTTTTTCCGTCAAGGCTCGATACCCAGCCAACAAGATTGAAGCCGTTTCTCGAAAAACGGTCGGAAGCAGCAAGCTCGTCTCTGCCGTCCTGCATTTTTGTAAAAGTAAACGAAGTATTTCCGTTGATCCTGTCAACATCGCCTGCAAAATATGTAAGCTTTATCTCACGCTTCCATATAGGCGTGAACTCCCTGTTCTCCTCGGTAACGACAAGCTTTGTTCCGATATGATATTCACGTTCGCCGTCTGTGAGACCGTAAGAGGTCGCTCCGTCTATCTTGATCGAAGCATAGATCGGCTCATATATCATACCCGGCGTCAAAACGGCGTCTTTCAGCCATGTCGGTCTTTCAATAGGTTCGCCGTCCATAACGGCATTGTACGTGTAAAGGGTTTCCCTTTCGTCCTCCAGATCCTGCCATACAGCCTTGAAAGTAATGGTATCTCCCTCATAGTCCGCAGGAACATTGTAGGTATCTCCGCAGTAATAGCCGTAGAAGTCGTCGGGCGTCCAACCGCTGAATAAATATCCGTCCCGTCTGAATGCGCCTACGGGAATCCCAGCAACACCGCCTTTTTCAGCTGTAAAGGATTCATAACTCGCAAAGTCGGTAAGCTCGCCGTTAGTGCCATACCAAGGCTCGATCTCCGAAAGGTCAACTCCGAAGTCAAAGGCTATCGTTACTTCCTTATTTTCTGTTTCAGCAGCCGCCCCCGTGAAGCCTGCAAAGCAGCAGCACGCAGAGATCATTGCAGCGGAAAATGCCGCCGCTGTTTTGGTTAATATTTTCTTCATTTTTCCCTCTCATTTCCGATACACGCCGTGCATCACGCTCATTTGAATGAATTTGTTTCTTCGCTGTACGCATAGCCTATCGCCGCAAGCCTGCTCTCAATCTCATCCCTCGATATACAGAGAGCGGCGCACAACTCGTCAAGCGTCTGATAATCGTCTCTAAGCTTTGTGTTTATGTAGCTAAGCAAAATTACAGGATCGTTTGGAATATTCATGTCTGCCTCCCGAGAGCCGGAATATACTCGCCTCTGTTGAAATTAGATCGGCTGCTGCAAAACGTGCTAATATTTCACAGCAGCCCAACTCTCAATAACTCTCTTAACGTATTATATATTTACCGCTTGATATTAATATACAATAAAAAGAACGTTCTGTCAATGGTTTTTGAATGATTTGATGTATGAATTTTTAGTAAATTTGATATTTATTTTATCTGTTCGGAAAATCGGCTGTATATTCTCTGCGTTTTCCTGTTTCCCCCTGCTCTAAGCCGTTTTTATTATTTAAATTAGATTTATCAAATTAATAATTTATACACGTTTTGTTTACCGGCAATTTATAAAATTTTCTATGCATTTCCACATTACAATGCAATTTTTGGAGTTAGGTAATGCTAACCAATTTTTAACAAATAATTTTGTGCAAAATCCACAAGAAAATCATTCTGAATTAGTCTAAAAAAACGATAGAATTTTTTTTGATAATATGTTATAATGTTAGGGAGATATGTGGGTAATTAATATGTTTCCGCAAAAATTGTTATTTATTTCACATAATGTCCGCCGCAGAACCGTTTCTCTGCGGAACAAGTTAAAGGAGGTTCATTTTAATATGAATTCAGCTAAAGCTACAGTCCCCTTCAAGGGTACTAAGGAACAGGAGGCTCAGCTTCTCGAAATTATTGCCGAGAAAAAGGACACTCAGGGCGCTCTTATGCCTATCCTGCAAAAGGCTCAGGAAATTTACGGCTACCTTCCCATTGAAGTACAGAAAATCATTTCCGACAACACAGGGATCCCAATGGAGAAGATCTACGGCGTTGTAACTTTTTATGCTCAGTTTTCTCTCTATCCCAAGGGCGAGTACACTATTTCCGTTTGCCTCGGCACAGCTTGCTACGTTAAAGGCTCAGGCGACATTTACGACAAGCTTCAGGAAAAACTCGGCATTTCGGGCGGCGAATGCACTGCCGACGGAAAGTTCTCTCTCGAAGCATGCCGCTGCATAGGCGCATGCGGTCTTGCCCCCGTTCTTACCGTCAACGAGGACGTTTACGGACGTCTTACAGTTGACGACGTTGATAGAATAATTGAAAAATATACTGCATAATATACATAACTGTTAGGAGGTTAACTTATGAAGACTCTTGAAGAACTCAAGGCTGTCAGAGAATCTATGAAGGGCGAGGTCGCTCTCAGAACTCATGGCAACGCTTCTTCAAAATATGAAAAACACGTCCTCGTATGCGGCGGTACAGGCTGTACATCGTCATCTTCCCCCAAGATCATCGCTAAGCTCAAAGAGGAATTTGCCGCTAAGGGGCTTACTGATAAGGTTCAGATCGTTAAGACAGGCTGTTTCGGTCTCTGCGAAAGAGGTCCTATCATGATCGTATACCCCGAGGGTTCTTTCTACTCGCGTGTTGACGTTGAGGAAATTCCCCGTATAGTAGACGAGCATCTTATCGGCGGCAACCCCGTTAAGGAGTTCCTGTATGAGGAAACTGTTGAGGGCGACGATATAAAGGCTCTCGAGGAAACCGCTTTCTATAAGAAGCAGCACCGTGTCGCTCTCAGAAACTGCGGCGTTATCAATCCCGAGTGCATTGACGAGTACATGGGCAGAGATGGCTACAAGGCTCTCGGCAAAGTCCTTACCTCAATGACTCCCGAGGACGTTATTCAGACTATCCTCGATTCAGGTCTCCGCGGAAGAGGCGGCGGCGGCTTCCCCACAGGTATGAAGTGGAAGCTTGCAAGAAATATCGTTCCCGACGCTGACATGAAATATGTCTGCTGCAACGCCGACGAAGGCGACCCGGGCGCATTTATGGATCGTTCCGTTCTCGAGGGCGACCCCCACGTCGTTCTTGAAGCTATGACTATCGCCGGCTACGCTATCGGCGCTAAGCAGGGCTACATCTACGTTCGCGCAGAATATCCTATCGCTGTTGAACGTCTGAACATCGCTATCAAGCAGGCTCGCGAAGCAGGTATGCTGGGCAAGGACATCTTCGGCACAGGATTTGATTTCGATATCGACCTCCGTCTCGGCGCAGGCGCTTTCGTATGCGGCGAGGAAACAGCTCTTATGACCTCTATCGAGGGCAACAGAGGCGAACCCCGTCCAAGACCTCCTTTCCCTGCTGAAAAAGGTCTTTTCCAGAAGCCCACTATCCTCAACAATGTTGAAACATACGCAAACATCCCTCAGATCATTCTCAACGGCGCAGAATGGTTCTCGGCAATGGGTACAGAAAAGTCAAAGGGCACTAAGGTATTCGCCCTCGGCGGTAAGATCAAGAACACCGGTCTTGTAGAAATACCTATGGGTACGACTCTCCGTGAGGTCATCGAGGAGATCGGCGGCGGCATTCCCAACGGAAAGAAGTTCAAGGCTGCTCAGACAGGCGGTCCTTCCGGCGGATGTATCCCCACAGAGCATTTCGACATTCCGATCGACTACGATAACCTTATCGGCATCGGCTCTATGATGGGCTCGGGCGGTCTTATCGTTATGGACGAGGATAACTGTATGGTCGATATTGCTAAGTTCTTCCTCGAATTTACGGTTGACGAATCCTGCGGTAAATGTACTCCCTGCCGTATCGGTACTAAGAGAATGCACGAGATACTCGACAAGATCACCAAAGGAAACGGCACTCTCGAGGATATTGATAAGCTGGAAGAACTGTGCTACCACGTTAAGTCCAACTCTCTCTGCGGTCTCGGACAGACAGCTCCTAACCCCGTCCTTTCTACTCTGCGTTACTTCCGCGACGAGTATATCGCTCACGTTGTTGATAAGAAGTGCCCTGCCGGCGTTTGTAAAAACCTTCTCAGCTTTGAGATCGACGCTGACAAGTGCTTCGGCTGCTCAATGTGCGCTAAGCAGTGTCCCGCAAACGCTATCAGCGTTACGGATTACACCGCTCCCGGAAAGAAAAAGCCCGCTTACGCTATCGACAAGGATAAGTGCATAAAGTGCGGCGCTTGTATCGCTACATGTAAGTTCAAGGCAATCAGCAAGAAATAAGCGGAGGAATTATTAATGGAAAATATCACAGTTAAAGTTAATGGTGCCGAAATCTCCGTACCCAAGGGAACTACGGTTCTTGAGGCTGCTCACATGGCAGGTTTTGAGATTCCCACACTTTGCTATATGAAAGAAATCAACGAGATCGGCGCATGTCGTATCTGCGTTACCGAGGTAAACGAGGGCAGAGGCTTCCGTCTCGTTGCAGGCTGCGTTTATCCCTGCTCGCCCAATATGGAGATACTCACAGCTTCTCCCAAGGTTATCGAGTCCAGAAAGAAAACTCTTGAGCTTATCCTTTCAACTCATGACAGAAAGTGCCTCTCATGCGTAAGAAGCGGAAACTGCGAGCTTCAGAAGCTCTGCAAGGACTACGGCATCGAGGACGCTTCAAAATACGACGGCGTTAAGAACAGCTACGAAATAGATAACTCGGCAGCTCATATGTACCGTGACAACAACAAGTGCATTCTCTGCCGCCGCTGCGTGGCTGTTTGCTCCAAAACTCAGGGTATCGGCGTTATCGGCGCAAACGAGCGCGGTTTCAAGACATTTATCGGCTCTGCGTTCGATATGGGTCTCGGCGAGACAAACTGCGTATCCTGCGGTCAGTGTATCGCTGTATGTCCCGTTGGCGCTATTGCCGAAAAGGACTATACAAAGCCTGTTCTTGAAGCTATTGCAGACCCCGAGAAAACAGTCCTCGTTCAGACTGCTCCCGCTGTACGCGCAGGTCTCGGCGAATGCTTCGGTCTGCCCATCGGCACAAACGTTGAGGGCAAAATGGTTGCTGCTCTCAGAAAACTGGGCTTCGACAAGGTATTCGATACAGACTTTGCCGCCGACCTTACTATCATGGAGGAGGCTAACGAATTCCTCGACAGAGTTAAGAACGGCGGAAAGCTTCCTCTTATCACCTCATGCTCACCCGGCTGGGTAAAGTACTGCGAGCATTACTTCCCCGATATGACGGAGAATCTGTCGTCCTGCAAGTCTCCTCAGCAGATGTTCGGCGCTACGGCTAAAACATACTATGCGGAGAAAATGGGTATTGACCCCAAGAATATCGTTATGGTATCTATCATGCCGTGTACAGCCAAGAAGTTTGAGATCGGACGTGACGATCAGAGTGCGGCAGGCGTTCCCGATGTGGATTACGCTCTCACAACGCGTGAACTTGGCAGAATGATCGAGCGTGCAGGTATCAACTTCCTCGGTCTTGAGGACGAGAAGTTTGACGATCCGCTCGGAATCTCCACAGGCGCAGGCGTTATCTTCGGAGCAACAGGCGGCGTTATGGAGGCTGCTCTCCGTACTGCCGTGTACACGCTCACAGGCGAGAATCCTATCGACTTCCCCGAGGTTCGCGGTACAGACGGAATCAAGGAAGCTACCTACAACGTTGCAGGTATGGATGTTAAGGTCGCTGTTGCAAGCGGTCTTGCCAACGCAAGAGAACTGCTTGAAAAGGTACAGAAGGGCGAAGCCGATTACCAGTTCATTGAGATCATGGGATGTCCCGGCGGTTGCGTAAACGGCGGCGGTCAGCCTCAGGTTGCAATGGGTATCAGAAACTTCGTTGACATCAGAGAAAAGAGAGCTAAGGTTCTTTACGATCTCGACGCTTCAATGCCTTTGAGACAGTCTCACGAAAATCCTGCTATCAAGGCAGTTTACGAGGAATACTTCGGTGAACCCGGCAGTCACAAGGCACATGAGGTTCTTCACACAACCTACGTTAAGAGAAGCGTAAACTAATTGAATAAATAAAATAACGTCCGTAATATGCGGACGTTATTTTTATTCTAAGCAATTATGCTTTTTCTTTCGTCATGGTATGCCGGTGCTGCTAAAACAGAAAATCCTCCCGTTTTTCGGGAGGATTTTCTGTATTTTGGGATAATTAATTAGGAATTAACTTAAATAATGGATCAGTTGATCTTTGTGTATATCTGACCGCCGCCGAGAGTCTTGCCCTTTACAGCCGCAAGCTCGGAAACGGTTACGATCTGCCAGCCCTGACTCTTAAGATAAGGACAAAGTTCTTCGATAGCGCTTGCCGTTGAATCGTATGTTTCATGGCAAAGTACAATTGAGCCGTTGAGTGAGCCGTCATTCATTGCGCTCTTGATAGTATTGACGATCTGATCCTTGGACGCGCCGTTCCAATCCTGAGTATCTATCGAACATGTGATAAGACCATAGTCGTTAAGCGTAGACTGAACAGTCGCATTCGATGCAAGATAGGGAAGTCTGAGGAGCTTTGAAGGCTCTGCGCCCGTTATGCTCTTAAGCTTGTTGAATGTCGTATCTACCTCTGAGCGTATCTCAGATGCGGATTTCTGTGTAAGATAGGGATGAGATGTTGTGTGGTTTGCGATCTCCATGCCCTTTGCGTAAGCGTTCTTAACTTCATTTTCACCGTCAGTGCCCTTTATCCAGTCTCCAACGTAGAAGAATGTTGCATGGAATCCCGATTTATCAAGCGCATTAACGATTCTGTTGCCTGTAGCGGGAGATGCGCCGTCGTCAAAGGAAATAGCTACCATAGGCTTTGTAGGGTCGATCCATGAAATATCAACGCCGTCAACCGATGGTTTAACAGGTGGAGTAGAAGTTCCTGCTGCAACAGTACCCTTTCCTGTCGTTACAGAGGACTTTGTGCCTTCTTTAGCGCCCTGTACCTCGTCAACATAGAAGTCTGTAAGGCTGTCTGGAGCTTCAAAGTAGAGCAGCATATTTTCAGCTCCTGCCGGAATACTAAAGGACGTATTTTCAAGCTTAGTCCACTCGCCGCTCTTAACGTTTGCGGAAGCGATCTCGTCATAATTATCCTCGCCGTTCAGGGTGTACTGAAGTGTCATTTTCATTGCTGTGGCTGAACCGCTTTTCTGCATTACAGCTGCGGAAAAGCTGTAAGAATTTCCGGGAACAAATTCGCTCGAGTCAAGCTCAAGAGCTGCGCCGTTCCAGTTATCGGTACGTCCGCTTACAAAAAGGGATTTTCCCGAATAGTAATTGTCGGAATCGAGAACTACGGACGCATCGCCTCTTCCCGCCCAACCGTCAGCGGATGAGTCGAAAGAGCTTGCAAAATAGTTGACTTTTGAATCAGGCTGTACCGTAGGTTCGGTAACTGAAGGCTTTGATACGCTCTCGCCCTCGGGAAGCTTATCAATGAGCTTAGCGTCAAGCTTCTGGATAGAAAGCGAATCCGATGTGTTCACACCGCTGCCGGGCATATAAACGTCAGCGTTTAAAGCTCCCTGAGCAGACAATGCGTATTTGTCAGGATTTCCAAGAGACTGCAAAATAGCTGTAGAATCTGCGATAGAAACTTTCCCGTCGCAGTTTGCGTCACCCCAAATAGTTACTCCGCTGCCGGGATCTGTAGGATCAACAACAGGATCTGTAGGCTTCTGTATGGGGTCATCGGAAGGCGAACCTATATCGGAAGGATCTACAAGACCAACGATCGCATAGTAAGGATCTTTAGCCTGATAGCCCTGACTGAACAAAAGAGGATTCTGACTTGAACGCCAGCTGTAGTTATCGCATGTACCCCAAATTGTAACTGCCGGGATATTAGCCGAATTTTTCATAGCCATTTCAAAAATAGCCTTGTACAACGCTGTCTGACCTGCCGTGTCGTTGTTTGAAACAGTAATGTCAAGCTCTGTTATCTGCACCTCAAGACCTGTGCTGAGGAACTTTTCAAGAGCCGTCTTATAAACAGATGCGGAAGGATAATTTGTTGCAAGGTGGGACTGCATACCGATACCGTCAATAAGACCCTGTTCCTTAAGCTTCATAGCGATGTTGTAAATGTCGTCTGTCTTGGCAGGGATATATTCGTTGTAATCGTTGATGTAAAGCTTGCAGCCTGCGGGAGCGTACTTTCTTGCGTACTTGAACGCATTGATGATAAAGCTGTCGTCACTGTAAATGCGAGTCCAGTTTGAACCGCCCGAACCTGCATCGCCTGCCGGACGAAGTCCGCCGCCGTCATTGAGGAAAAGCTCATTGCACACGTCGTAGGAATATACGTTAAGCTTAGGATACTCGGATGCAAGCGCTGCAAACGTATCCTTAATGAAGTTCTCAAGACGCTTGTTCATAATATCAGCGGAAACATATGCGCCGTTGCTCTGGAATCCCTCACGGAAGAACCAATCGGGAGTCTGGCTGTACCATACAAAAGTATGACCACGGAGCGGAATGTTGTTGTCCTCACAGAACTTAAGCGTCTGAGCCGCTCTGCTGAGGGAAACTACTGCGCGAGTATTATCGCCGCCCGAAATTGAAGCCTGCTGCTGAAGAAGAGCATCGGGCTTAAGCTCATTCTCGGGAGTAATGCTGTTGTAATTCTTCTTGATAAAGTCTGCGCCTGTGTTAAGCTCGTTGGGACTTACGCATGTACCGAATCTGAAATACTTGGAGAATATGTCCTTAAGACCTGCGTCCCCAACTTCAACCGGCGTATTTCCCGGATCTACGGGTTCTACCGTGCTGTTGCCTGAAACAGTGCCGCCGCCTGTTGTGATATTAACGGCAGTACCCTTTACCGCGCCTGTAGCGGCGTCGATATAGAAATCGTTCGTACTGTCAGTCTCAACGTAAAGAAGAAGATTGGAAGCGCCTGTCGGAATTGTGTAAGCTGTATTCTCAAGCTTAGTCCACTTGCCGCTTGCTGCGTCTGCGGAAGCTACCGTATCGTAATTCTCCTCACCGTTAAGGGTATACTGGAGAGTAAGTTTAGCTTCCTCTGTAGAACCGCTCTTCTGGAGAACAGCCGTACCGAAGCTGTAGGTATTTCCGGGAACGAACGCATTGGGGTCGAGAGCGATCGCCGCACCCTGCCACGTATCTTCTCTGCCGGTAACAAGTATGGACTTGCTGCCGCTGTAATAATTACTGCTGTCGGAAGTGAGCTTCGTAGAACCTCTTGACTCCCAGTCGCCAGCGCCCTTTTCAAAGTCCTCGTTGAAATAGTAGCCCTTTGAATCGGGTTCAACAGTAGGAGTAGAAGGTGTATCGCTCCCACCGCCAATATTCGGATCACGATTATCAGGATCGGTGTAAACGTCGAGCTTTTTGACATCAGCGACGCCGCTGCTCTGCCAGCCTTCAGCATTCAGAGCAACCTCATAAAGGTTACCGATGCCCCAGCCTTCGTTTGCCCATGCCTTGAAGTGATCGGAAACAGTAATATGACCGAAAGTTCTCTTTTGCTGACGGACACTGAAATACTGCTTAAAAGTCTCGCTGCCGCCGTTGATAGTCGGACCGGTGTGATCCATCTGAAAAATCTTGTACTGAGCGCCGTCGATGGTAACCATCTTTCCGTTAGCATCAGGACACCAGTCTACCCAGTCCTCGATGATGTAGTACTCAACGAGCGGTACGTTGCCTGCGTTCTTGTTCTGAAACCAGCCGTATACGCAAAGACGCGAGTTACCGTTTGCGCTGCCGGTCTGACGATAGTCAGCTTCATAGTCCATACCGATGTATGGATAATCGGTAGCTTTCTTCTGTGAACCGAAGTCCAAGCCTCGACGAGCAAGAAAATTACCACTGCTGACGCTTGCGTTCCACTCCGCCGTGAAAGAAGCTCCCTTACCGAGCGTCATAGAGCCGCTGCCACCGGTGTTGTCGATCCAGACCTCGTAGCTGTAACCGTCGCAATTGCCCTTATGCTGATTCGTACCGTTGCCAACGCCAAGCTTGTCGCCAACGTTTGCTGCATAAGAAGAAGTTGGCACTTTTGGAAGCAGCGTTAAACACATAAGTCCGCTTACCATGCCTGTGACTAATTTTTTGAAAAAGCCATTTTTCATGTGTATCATTCCTCCCTTTCTTTGGCTCATTTAAGAGCCGATCGTTTGATTGAATGTGGTTGCTGCTGTAGTGCAGCGTTTTTACTGCCATCACAGCGGCATTGAGCAGCTTTCCCTCTGATGCAGTCTTGTAATGAAGTTCTTCCAAAGTTTTTGTTATTTGCATTTACTGATTTACAATTAAGCCAAAAACTTTTTCATGAAATTCATCGCTTTCGTTATTTATATTTTATCACGTTTTTATGAACATTTCAAGTCGTTTTTTGCTATAAATTATTTAATCGGTCAAATCTTGCTAATTTACTTTTAACAAACGTTCAAAGAACAATATTCAGGCAACCGCTAAAACAACGACATACAGAAAGCGCCGATATATACATACCGACGCTGATAATCATTTTATGGCAAGATCAATCCGCTACTTTAGCTCCGCATTGATTGCAGAATTTTGCACTGCCGTCAAGCTTAGCTCCGCATTGACTGCAATAAACAACTTCTTCCGCCTCGACAATTTCAACTTCGGCTTTTTCGCGCTCCGTCTCGACCTTTGCGCCGCACTTTGAACATGCCGCTTCGCCCTTCTGCACAGTTTCACCGCATACGGAACATACTACCGCCCCCTCGATGACGCTGAGCTGCTGCTTAAGCTCGGCAATTTCCGCCTCTTTGGACTTCACCTCTCCGAAAACCGTTTTGAACTGTTCGTTCTCGGGAGATTCACTGTAAAGTCTTCTGCCCACAGAAACAAAAATATTATTTATTTCCGTATTAAGACGGTTCATCTCTTTCTTGATACGGTTCTTTTCAGTCATTTTATTGTAGCTGTCCTTGCTCATGTTGATACCCTTATCAACTGTATCTCCTACTTTCTCGGCAATGTTGATAACTGTTTCTTTAAATCCCATTGGTCTATACCTCCTAAAATCAATAAATTTATTATATACTCGCCGCTATTACGAAATATCCAGTAATGCAGACATAAAATTAATTATGTTAATGACACGCCGGTAAGGGTTTTAAAAGACAAAGCGTTATACGCCCTCAGAGCCGCCTCGGAAAAATCGCTTACGCTGTCAGAATAAAGCGTCATGAGCGGAGCGTCCATCGAGATCTTATCTCCGGGTTCAAACTCCAGCACAATTCCCGCAGAGTGGTCTATCTCGTCATCCTTGTTAATTCTTCCGGCTCCCAGAAGCAGACTTGCCATACCAAGCTCCTCGGCGTTTACCGAAACTACCTCAACGTCCCTCGGAGCATAGATGACATGGCTGTATTTAGCCTCACGGAAAAGACCTGCGTCATCGCATATACTGCTGTCTCCGCCCTGAAGCCCGATAGTTTCTTTAAGAACAGCCAAAGCTCTGCCCGACGCGACCGCATCCTCAGCCATAGCTCTGCATTCCGGCAGACTGCCTTTTCCTGCAAGTTCAAGCATATTTGCCGTCAGCTCGATGCAGACTTCATAAAGCCGCCCCTTAACTCTGCCTTGAAGCAATCCGACAGCCTCCCTGACCTCCAAGGAATTTCCTATACAGCAGCCCAACGGCGTATCCATATCTGTCACGACTGCACGAACCTTCTTGCCTGCCGCCCTGCCGACCTTCTCCATCAGTCTGCCAAGCCTTTCGGCATCTTCGGGAGTTTTCATAAACGCACCGCTGCCGCACTTCACATCAAGCAGCAGGCAGTCAGCATTAAGGGCGAGCTTTTTGCTCATAATGCTTGCGCATATAAGCGGAATGCTGTCCACCGTTCCCGTGGCATTGCGCAGGGAATATATCTTCTTATCCGCAGGGCAAAGCTTTCCGCTCTGCGAAATTATCGAAAATCCTGTTTTATTGACGATCCCGGCAAACTCAGCAAACGGCAGCTCGACACGGAAACCGTCTATGCTTTCGAGCTTGTCGATAGTTCCGCCCGTGTGACCAAGACCTCGTCCGGACATTTTCGGCACGGCAACACCGCAGGCTGCGGCGGCAGGTCCTATGATAAGACTTGTTTTGTCGCCTACTCCGCCCGTGCTGTGCTTATCTACGGTAATTTTCCCGATACAGCTCAGATCAAGTATATCTCCACTGTCACGCATGGCAAGCGTAAGAGAAACCGTTTCCTCCTCGGTAAGACCGTTCAGACACACAGCCATAAGCCACGCCGACATCTGATGATCGGGTATTTCTCCTGATGTATAGCCGTTTACGAGGTATTTTATCTCCTCGTCCGTAAGCGGAACTTTTTTCTTTGTTTTGTTAATTATATCGACCGCATTCAAAATTTTCACCGCCTTTGCTGTTCTGCACTGTTATCCGCAGTCCGAATATCGTTCCCGTCACAAGAAAAACAAGCGCCTTTGGATAATGGTTTTTCACGACTAAACACATCTATTTATTTTATTATAGCACATTCCATACAAAAAGTCAATCTTTTATTGGAAAATTTATAAATATTTTATAATTATCATCAACGCTACAAAAGGGATCCCCAACAGCATACTTCCGCATACATTAAAAGCATTCAGCGGCAGATCGCCGCCTATCGCGCCGCCGAAACGGTTCATAAGGAAAAGCGCAGCAAGTCCCGAAAATACGCCGAAAAAAGCGGAAACCAGCCGCCTTCTCCTTTTTATGTAGTATATCAGCATTATCGCCGCTGAAGTTCCGCAGACAAGATAAAATATCATTTCCGTACTCATTTTTTTCCACCGCCTATTATAATATATCCGAGAGCCAATATCAATCGAATATCGCCTCCGTTTCTTATCATGAGGAGCATTACCGCCGCTGTCAGCAGCGTATCCCTGTCAATTCCGGCAATAAGGTCGTTCCCTGTATTCTGCGGTTTCCTCTCAGTTCCTGCCGTCTTCGGAGCTGCCTGTACTCCACTTTTATCCTCTTTGCATTTTTCGTAAACAGACACACTCCAACCTCCCTGTCATAATTAAATCAGATTATTCAGCATTCCCGATTCCTTTGCCAATTCGTATACCGAGATCAGTTTCAGAAGCTTCACCGCTTTGTCAAGCCGCTGCTGTGCCGCCGCCCCCAGATGCGGACGAAGCGCAAGGAGCAGCTCCGTATTCTTGTCGCTGCTGTTCATTGCGCCCGCAAGGCTCGTTAGCTTAAGCATCATCTCCATATCGGGCATTTCCCCCGAACATTCGGTATTTTTCGGCTTATCACACGGCTCAGGCTCGGGATTCTTTTCGGAAACGTCCTCCGATTTGAGCATTTCCGCCAGCTCCGAAAGCTGACGGAGGCTCTCCTCGTCCTTTAAAATATCGGTTATCCTACCCATTACATCATCCAAAATATCACCTATTTTCCGCCGCTTATTTTATTGTACAGAGCCTTTGCCTGCGGAGTGCTCATAAGCTTCTCGATAAGCTTGGGATTTTTCACCGCCTGCTGGAATTTCGCCGATTCATTGGGACTCATTGCCGATAAAGCGTTGTCGAACTTGCCTTCCTCCAGCTCTTTTTTGAGCTGTTCGGGGGGAATGCCGATTTTTTTGCTTACAACATTAAGAAGTCCTTGAAGCTGATTCTTGTCGATATTGTTATTCATATAGTTCCTCCTTGACACCGGTTTAAAAATATGTTATAATTAAAGAAAATTTCAGAACTCGCTCCTTAAATTTGAGAAACAGGTTCTCTACTTCGGAGGTTTTATTTATGCGAATTATTGCGATTTCCGACACTCACGGCAGCAGACAGGCGATAGATACCGTTTTTCTGCGGAACTCCGACGCCGATCGGTTCATACACCTTGGCGACGGCGAACGTGAGCTTGACAGCTTTATCAGCGAACACCCGGAGTATACCGAAAAGGTGATACATGTAGCCGGAAACTGCGATTGGGGCAGTCTCAGTCCCGGATTTGCCGTCCTGCCTGTCGGCGGACATAAGATCTTCGCTTCTCACGGTCATCTGTTCGCCGTAAAGAACAGCCTCGAAATAATCAAGCGCACGGCAAAGGAAAACGACTGCGATATAATTCTGTACGGTCACACTCATATCCGCTGCAATAAATTCGAGGACGGACTGTATATCCTCAATCCGGGAAGCGCATCCTGTCCCCACGACGGTACAAGACCGTCTTTCGGACACATAGACATTTCATCTGCCGGAATCGTTACAAACATAGCCGACATATGACCCTCTGAATTTATACTATGCGCGATCGCAGAAAGAAGTGACAAAATTGGATGAGATAGCCGTTAATGGCGCAGCAATGCGGCGTATCAAAAAGCTTTACAACAGGCTCACTATAATATATGCAGCTGTTTATCTCTCTTATGCTTTTATAAGCGTTTTTTCCGGCATCATGATACCAAGCGTAAATGTACTTGGCGTTTTATTTGACACGTTTATACTGAAATGCGGACTTGTTGCCTGCGGATTCCTCTCCTGCTACAAGCATAAAAACATCTTTGCATTCTATGCCTTTATATTACAACTGATAAGCGCGATTTTTGACTTCATGGAGGGTTCGTTTCTTGACATATTTTTCGGCGGAATGGTAACGGGGTTGAGTTTCAATAAGCTTCTGCTGATACTTTCAGCCGTCTGCTGCGCTCTTACAGTATACGCTAACAAAAAATACGAATATCTTGAAACACAGGTAGGTTTTCCTCATTTTAACGAACGCCGTATCAATCAGGAGTTCGACAAGAAACAGCGTGAGATAAAAGACGAATTTCAACAGAATTATGAACGCATCATAAAAACAAGCTCAGATGAAATGGCTGATATTGACATGAACGCCCGTGACACCTTTCCCGTTCATAAGCGCACTCCCGAGTACGACTACGAACACGCCCATGACGAGCCTGAGAAAATGGACACAATATGATCTGCAAAACAAAACGTCCCCGGTTTTCTGTGCCGGAGACGTTTTCTCATTCATATTGAATTAGTATGCTGTTATGATGTTTTCAACATATTGTCTCATTTCATCACGGGATTCAACAGCGTGAGTGCCGCTTACTACCTGCCACTTTTTTTCATCGGGCAGCATGGCAAACTTCTGCATAGCCTCGGGATTCATAGCCAACGCCATACCAAGACCTACAGGCATATCAAATTTATCCATAAATTCCTCCTCTGTACATACGTACAGAGTTATTTTACGCCGTAAATCATTTTTTATTCGTTATCTGTTATTAACAGCTTCGGGGTACAGATCGTGATGCGTAAGCCTTTCCCATGCGACCTGCTCCCATTTTGTACCCGGCTGACCATAGTTGCAGTACGGGTCTATGGATATTCCGCCCCTCGGCAGGAATTTTCCCCATACCTCGATATACTTGGGAGACATGAGCTTTATAAGGTCGTTCATAATAATATTTACGCAGTCCTCATGAAAGTCGCCGTGATCTCTGAAACTGAAAAGATACAGCTTCAGCGACTTGCTTTCCACCATTTTCTCCGACGGCACATAAGATATATATATCGCCGCAAAATCAGGCTGTCCCGTAATAGGGCAAAGACTGGTGAACTCGGGACAGTTGAATTTTACAAAATAGTCCCTGTCGGGGTGCTTGTTAGGAAAAGTCTCCAACACCTCGGGACTGTAATCCGAAGGATACTTCGTATTCTGATTTCCCAAAAGCGTAATTCCGCCGTGTTCGTTTTCTGTTCTGCCTGCCATTTTGATTCTCCTTATACCGTTAATAACGGGTCTGTAATACCGTTAGCTTCAAAAGCCGCTATACGGTCACGGCATGTTCCGCATACGCCGCAGGGCTTGTCTCCGCCCTCGTAGCAGCTCCATGTCAGCTCGTATGGAACGCCCAGCTCAAGTCCCGTTTTTACAACGTCCGCTTTGGTAAGCTCCACAAACGGCGCAATTATCTTAAGCTGATTTCCGCTGCCGATATATACCGCGTCGTTCATGGCATTGTTGAATGCAGACGAGCAGTCGGGATAGGCGTTGCCTGCCGCATCATCGCTGTGCGCTCCGTAATAAATAACTCCGCAGTCGTTTGATAAGGCAATACTTGCCGCCGAAGAAATAAACAGACCGTTTCTAAACGGAACATAGGTCGAAACAGGCTTGCCCTTTGTTTTTTCAAGCTGTTCGGCATAGCTTTCCCGCGGAATTTCCGCATCCGAACCTGCAAGCAGCGAGCAGTCGGAATCGGCAAAAATAAGCGTCAGATCGAGCGTTTTCAGCGTTACGCCGTAATATTTCGCAATTTTCCGAGCCGCCTGTATTTCCTTATCGTGCTTCTGACCGTAATATATCGAAAGGGCGATAACGTTCTCCGCCCCGTACTCCTTTACCGCAAGACCGAGACAAGTTGCGCTGTCTACTCCTCCGCTGAACAATACCAATGCTTTCATAACACACCTCAATCGAGTAATTTCTGTAGATCACGGTTATTTTTAAACGCTCCCGTATAAGTTCTCGTTTCTGTACGGGCGGAGGCATTACGTATTCCTCGAGCCGTCATACAGCTATGAGAGCCTGTTATCTTCACGCCCACGTCAGGAGAGCCTGCCGCCTCGGATATGATCTCCGCTATATCCCGTCCGAGACGTTCCTGCAATTGAAGCCGCTTTGCCGCCATGTCGCATATCCTTGCGATCTTGCTTAAGCCGAGGACACGGCCTCTCGGGATATACGCAACGTTTACCGTCATATCGTACATTAACGCCAGATGATGTTCGCAATAGCTGAAAACCGTTATATCTTTCATTACGACCGCTTCTTCGGCGTCCGACTGCTCGGCTGTAAAAGTCTTGCCGAACATTTCGGCAATTTCGTGATTGGAATATGCCGTACCCTCGAGAACCTCCTCCAGCATAGCCGCCACTCGCTTCGGAGTTTCCGCAAGTCCCTCGCGGTCGGGGTCCTCGCCTATAGCTTCAAGAAGTCCTCGTATGTGATATTCGATTTTTTCCTTATCCATATTATACGCCCCTCTCCTCGGGATTCCAGATAAATTTATGAAGCTGCAATTGAAGCTTCACGCCGTTAAGACGCTTGCATTTCATAAATTCCACAATATCGGCAGGATCTATACTTCCGAACACGGGACTTATGTATACGCTGCATTTTTTTGTAAGCTCATATTTTTCAATGATCTCTACAGCACGTTCAAGGTCGGAAAGACTTCCCGAAACAAATTTTACCGTGTCCTCCGCCTGAAGATAATTGTAATTTCCAAGTTCCATTGCCGATTCCATACCGCTGTCGGGCAGTTTATAGTCAAGAGTGAAAATGGGACGGCATTTCTTTCCGCTGAGTCCGGCTATGGAAATACTGCCGTTCGTTTCTATTTCAACACTGTTCCCCTGCTCGGAAAGCATTTCGATAAGGGTATAAAGCTCCTCCTGCAAAAGAGGCTCTCCCCCCGTCAAAGTAACGTTTTTAACGCCCGTGCCGTAAACGTAGCCTGCTATCTGCTCGGGAGAAAGCAGCTCCGTCTCACAGCCATCGGTATTCGCCCACTTTGTATCGCAATAGGCGCAGCCGAGGTTGCATCCGCAAAAGCGTATAAACACCGCAAGCTCCCCTGCCCTTGTGCCTTCGCCGTTTATGCTGACAAATTTTTCTGCTATGGGATATTTCATACTTACCTCTCTATAATTGGAAGAAACGCACGTCCGTTTATATCTCTCACGCTTCGTAGACCGCGCAGTTATCGGGCGTCTCATATACGGCTACGGAGCATATAGGAAGTCCGTCAAGGGACAGCAGCTCGTAAAAGTGACGGGCAAGATTTTCGGCGGTAGGTCGGAACGGAACTTCTATCAGGGCAAATCCCTCGTCTTTAAGAGCTTCGGCAGTTACGGACTTAAGGCTATCCTTCTCGTAAATAAGAGCGTGATCGAAGCTGTCGGCAAGACTGCGGACTTTTTTCTTCAGGTCGCCGAAATCAATAATCATTCCGCGCTTTGTACCGTTATCCTGAAGCTCTCCGCCTTTTATCACGACTTCTACAGTCCAGCGGTGACCGTGAATATTGGCGCATTTGCCCTCGTAGCCTTTAAGAAAATGTGCCGAATCAAATGCGGCAGACGTTTTTAAATAATACATGTTCGCTCTCCCTCATAAGTGACATTATTCTTTTTATTTCTCGTGTCTTGTTATTATTATATCACAGCTTCGTGATAATTGCAAGAAAATTTTTAAATAAACTTGCATCGGCTTCTGAAAAGTGATATAATGTATATACACTATCCACAACTTTAGTGGGGGACGCTGTCCCCCACACCCCCTGCCAAAGGGGTGACCCCTTTGGAATCTCTGCTGTCGTAAATTTTCCCGCATAAAGCCCTGCCATATACATCAGAATCCATTTTTTTATGGCTTTATGCAGGAAAATTTACGATATAGGATTCAAGGAATTACCTTTTGGCAAAAGATGCAGGAAACAATATCCACTAAGTTGTAGATAGTGAATATATATATATATTAAGTAAGTCGAATAAAATCATGGGAGTGAACAAATGAAAATAAACTGGAACACCAAATACACCACTATTTCCGTATATACAGTGCTTACCTTTACGGCATGTCTTGTAGTATACGCACTCCTGTTCAATTTTACGGGACTGGGAGATTTTATTGAAAAATTTCTCTCGATCATAGCTCCGATAACATGGGGACTGGTCATTGCATATCTGGTCAACCCTATCATGAAATGGTTTGAAAAAAGACTGAAAAAACTGACAGAAAAAAACAAGCCGCATTTCAAGCTGAACCGAATAATATCGCTCAGTATCGCCATGCTGCTGTTTCTTGCGGCAATTGCGGCTTTAGCTTCGATCATTCTGCCGCAGGTCTTTGAGAGCATCACAAGCATTATTGACAACATCGGCACTTATCTCAGCAACTTTAAAAAATGGATAGATTCCATTCTTGTTAAATATCCCGAGCTGCTCACCGAGGTCAACGCTCAGATAAACAATATCGAAAAGACCATAATGGAGTTCATAAATAATATCGTTCCGAAAATCGGGGATATTATGGTCAAAATAACCGACAGCACACTCGGATTTATTGTGGCTATCAAGGATTTTCTGATAGGAATTATCGTTGCGGTCTATTTTCTCTACGGCAAAGAACACTTTCAGGCTCAGATGAAAAAATTTTCCTGCGCTATTCTTCCCTCTAAAGCGTCAAAGACCTTTTTCAGAATATGCGCACAGACAAACTCCTCCATAAGCGGCTTTATTTCGGGAAAAATAATTGATTCCATTATTATCGGATGTCTCTGCTTTATCAGCATGACAGTCATGAAGCTCGATTTTGTCGTTCTTATCTCAGTTATTGTGGGCGTTACAAATATTATCCCATTTTTCGGTCCGTTTATCGGAGCGATACCCAGCGCGTTCCTTCTTTTGGTGGCTTCGCCAAAACAGGTCATACCGTTCCTTATCCTGATACTAATTATCCAGCAGCTTGACGGAAACGTTATCGGCCCTAAAATTCTCGGACAATCTACGGGTATTTCGGCATTCTGGGTGCTTTTCTCCATACTTGTCGGCGGCGGACTGTTCGGTTTTGCAGGCATGATACTGGGAGTTCCCATATTTGCGGTACTATACTCACTTCTACAGGAATTTATTGCATATCGGCTTGAGGGGAAAAATATGTCCTCCGATACAAACGACTATTTCCCCGAACCTATTGAACCAAAAACGCCTGTTCCGCCTCCAAAGAAAAATGACGGTCAAAATAATTGAATAGATAACAACAAAAAAGTCTCCGAATACGGAGACTTTTTTCATTAGAATTGTTCTGCTGTTTATTTCAGCTTGTAGAAAGCTCTGCGTACTTTGCAAGTATCGCCGAAGCATCGGTGGCATCTATTGTACCGTCGCCGTTGTAATCGCACCATTATTAAGAGCAATTTTCTTGCCCGTAGATGAGTAACTATATGCCATGAGGACAAGCGACGCGTCCGAAGCGGATATGCTTCCGTCGTTATCAACATCTCCCGGCGTTATCTTAGAATAGACGTAAGGCGCTATATCAGTCTCCCTGTTCAGCGAAGCTTCTATTATATTCTGCGCTGGCTGAGGAGATCCCGGAAGTACGTTCTCAACGTAGAACGTCACTCCAAAGCGAAGATCACTGTAAGCCGCCGTATCGCCTGACTTTACAGACATAAAGCATCCGCTGTAAAACTCGGGCGTTGTGCCTACAATGTAATTCTGCACATCGAATTTCAAGCATTCTCCCGATACGCCGACATTAGGCGTATAATACTCCTGCTTTATGCCGTATACAACAAGGTCGAAGCCGTCGCCGTCAGGAACAGCGTCGAATTTCAGATCTCCCCGATAAACAAAACCGCCGTCCGAAAAATCCTCGTTTTCGGAAATCACCATATCGAGAAACTCCTCCTTCGTCATCTTCGGCTCGGACTCTGTGGGAACTTCTACTTCGGGATTTTCATCATACAAATTTATGCTCTCAACGCTTTCGTTTTCGGCTGCTCTTCTTATCTCATCCGCTGTAAGTCTGCATACTATTGCAGGAGTTAAAACACTAAAAAAAACTATACGCTCCTCGGCGATACCCTGCGTTTTAACAAACTCATTATTTTTATTCTGATAGTATTCTTTTGCTATTTCAAGCCTTGCAGCCTTCTGTAAATCGACGCGCTCCGCCTCGGAAAGCGCATAATACTTTTCAGCCTCCGCCTCTGTCCGTGGAGTTATCTGCTCCTCGGCAAGCGCATCAAAATCAGGCTTATCGTTATCTGTGAGCCATATCCATACGGATATTTCTCCGCTGTTTGATTGGGACAACATTTTGTCAAGCTCGGCGGAAATCTTCCCGTCTGATGATGAAGCCGCTATCACAGCGTCATTGCAGATCGGCTGCAATGCGGATAATGATGCAGTACAAAGAACTGCTGATAAAATTCCGGTCAATAATTTTTTCATAGATATTCCTCCGATCAATTTACATCTGCAAAAAGCGTATCAAGCTCCTCGTATCGACTTTTTTCGACAAATTAGGCGAAAAATTACGCACTCCCTGCTTCGACCCCGATATTCTTTTTTTATTATACACACTTAAGCATCAAATGTCAAGAGAAATACAATATGTATTACAAAATTTGTACGAATAAACAAATAGTACATCTGTTTATTATGAATAATGTATAACTACGCTCGGCGCTATTACAGATAAATTTGTGAATAAGCGCCAATCAATTTATGATCTTAACGGAAACGTTTTGGCTTCAACAGACGTAAACGGCAATATTGCCATACCAAACTGCAAATATTCATATTATCTTGATGATTTTGCCGCTTGCAAACTGCACAATGAAAATGATATAATAGAAATAGAAAAACACATTAATCATATTCGCCGCTAAAAATGATGAGAGAGGCTTTAAGATTTATGAAGTTAAAACAGAATATTAAAAAAAGAAAAATACTTATGATATTTTTTTCGGTTTTAGTATTAATTCCGATCATACTTGCCTTTATGCCGATAAAAATGTCCATACCTTCAACGGACGATATAAAATACAGCGACTATTTCATTGTTTATCTTATTCCCGAAGGCTCAACCGATTCAGGATCCGTTATATGTTATGATCAGGATGAAGTATATTATAATAAAATAAATTTTAAAGGAGCTTTGCCGCAAAATCTTCTTTCAAGTGATATTTATGCAAGCGGAACACAATTTATTTTATACGGTACTCTGAGTGTAAATGAAGATAAATATACATTAAACGTTTTTGACTGGGATATTATGGGATATGTAAATCGAGACTGCGACTCTTTAAGGTTGGATATGAAAAAGTACATCACAGTCTTTGATCTTAAATGGTTTGACTTTTTGCTGTCCGGAAATTAGTTAAATTCGTTTCAAAAATCAACTGACATACCAACAGAAGTGTTGGGGGTTGCACTATTTCACAAAAAGAAGATAATAAAATGATGAAAAAATATAGTTATGTAAAACTTTTATATAAACAATCAATAGACGATTGGGCTGTTATTCATTTGTCAGAATTAGATGAAAAAAGATATGAAATTCGTGCTGTTGATATTTATAATAATAACAAGTATGGATATGCTTATGATAAGATTGAATACAATTCATTTTTATCTGATTGTCCTGTTCCAACGATAAGTGATTTTTATAACAGCGGCGAATACGATACTGATTCAGCTGATTGTCTTGATATTACAAAAGAGGAATTTGAATCGGAATGGAAAAAGGCTGTGGAATATTGCAGAAGCCATAATATTATCCCGCTTGAGCTTCCATAAAAATATTGTCGGCTCTGATTTTGACCCGTTCATTTTATAACGCCGCAGGCAATTTTATCTCCTGAATTTCCTGACGGCTGAGTGTGAAAATCGTCCGGCTCAGCGTGTATAATTACAGGATAACCTTTAACCTGCGCCGGTCTAAACCGATTTGTATATACGGCATTCCATGCGTATCCGTCATTACTGAATAACGCCGGAAGGTCGCCCGTATGCAAAGGATGCGCCTCGTTGACAAGATTCAGATGCGAACCTGCATTTGCAAAGGGGGCGTCTGCGTTTCCGCCGCAGTCACTCCCATTGTGAATGTGCATTGCAAACACTCCGTTTTCCGAAGGCAGATCAAAAATTTCTGCAACTACCAAAGTACCTTTGCAGGCTTGAAAAAATGAAACTGTTCCGTGTATCTTCGGATACCTCTCCGAACCGAAAATTTCCGCTGTATAACAAGGGCGCTGCAAAAGGATCATGCGGTTTACTGTAAACATATATAACCTCCAAAATTTAATGGTATTATTATATATATTAGCATTATAAAAATTGTATTACTGTTCTTAACCTATAATTATCAATTCTGCAAATATACTAAACGCTATAGCAAAACGCGCAATAAATGACAAGCAGATCTTGCACATAACAAGGCGGAGGACGCAGGCATACTGTCGTATGGCAAGGACGACAACGATGCTATGTGTAAAATATGCTGTCAGATATGCGTGATTTGCTATAGAGTTTAGTATATACTAAAAAGCGAGCCGAAGCTCGCTTTTTATTATTTCTGCAAATACTCACGTACAAGTACCTGAAGCAGCTCGTCGCGGTCAATGCGGCGTATAAGGCTTCGGGCGTTGTTGTAGGTGGTTATGTAGGTGGGATCCTCGGAAAGGATATAGCCTACGATCTGGTTTATGGGATTATAGCCCTTTTCAACGAGAGCATCATAAATAATAGTAAGATTTCTTTTCAGCTCGGCTTCCTTGTCCTCATTTACGCTGAAAGTCATAGTTTTATCGAACATTGCAAACAGCCCCCTTTTATAAGTCGGAGTTCAAAGACGGAATAAATTTATTTACTCGTGTCTCTCAACTCAGATATCCTGTTCTATATATTATACCTCATTTTTTTAAATAATGCAAGAGAAAAAGAATTTTTTTACCATTTGTCAATATTTGTCTGTTAGTTTAAGCTATTATGCACAAAGTTTCAAAGGAATTATACTAAACGCTATGGCAAAACGCGCAATAAATGACAAGCAGATTTTGCACATAGCAAGGCGGAGAACGCAGGCATACTGTCGTATGGCAAGGACGCCTACGATGCTATGTGTAAAATATGCTGTCAGATATGCGTGATTTGCTGTAGCGTTTAGTATATATGTACGGGCGAACGGTGTCCGCCCGCTGCATGACTGCGAATCGCTTAGCCGCAGCAGCCTGTACGCTTTACAAAGCTGTTGCAGTCCGTACATTCGGGTACTGTGGGGTTACTCTCATGTGTGCCGACTGAAATACAGCCGAGAGAACAATAGTTCTCTGTCACCATATTGTGCTGACACTGGGAAACTGTACACTTGATAGAATCGTTTTTCTGCTTGTTATCCATTATGAACAACTCCTTCTTGACTGCCGCTCAATATTGCCGGCTTAATAGGCCATTGGTATAAGTCAGCAATATTTCGGACAAAGTTTTTCGCTTCGCTGAAGCTGAATTTATTATTGCACAGATTTTCGGCGTTTATTCATGTATAAAAAATTTTTTTCGGCTTATAATAATCCCGAAAATCGGTACAATGAAAACAGTTTTTCAAAAGGGTGAAATTATGTCAATAATACTGATACGTTCGTTAATACTATATATTCTGGTAATATTCGCCGTAAGACTTATGGGGAAGCGTCAGCTCGGGGAATTACAGCCCTCCGAGCTTGTTATTACCATTCTTGTTTCAAATATCGCAACGCTGCCCCTTGAAGATACGGATATTCCGATAATCGTAGGGGTAACGCCGATACTTTCACTTGTATGCTATGAGGTAATAGTCTCATGGCTGATACTGGGTATGCCGTTTTTGAGGAAAGTCATCTCAGGCAGTCCGAAAATAATTATCAGCAACGGCAAAATAAACCGCCGTGTTCTCCGTGAACTCAGATTCTCTGTCGATGATCTCATGACAGCCATGAGAGGACAGCAGGTATTCGATCTGTCCGAAGTTCAGTATGCTATTGTGGAAACTACGGGCAGCGTTTCTATAATGAAAAAGCAGGGAAAGGATACGCCGACGCGTGAAGATCTGAATATTCCTGCCAATGAACTCGATCCGCCGCAGGTGATAGTGTCCGACGGGGAAACTATGCCGACAGCTTTGAAGTCGCTGGGGTACAATGAGGAATTTGTAAAAAATACTGCAAAAAAGGCAGGTTTAAAGCTTACGGAGATATTCATAATGACCGCAGACGGAAACGGCAGCGTTTTCATTGCCAAAAAAGCCGACAGCAAGCCGATCGATCTCTCAAACGATAATAAAAAGGAGCAGAAAAAATGACGCGATTTAAAATAAGTCTTGGAATCGTACTGCTTTTAATAGGCGCAAGTATCTTTTCGGGAATATGGATAAACGGCAGATGCAAGTCACTTATGGAGCTTTCAGTCAGGGCTGAGGAGCTTTTTTCTCAGGGGGACAGCAAGGGCGCCGTTGAGGTTACAAAAACCCTTGAAAAGGATTGGGAAAAATTCCGCACGAAAGCGGCGATACTCGTCCAGAACAATAAGCTTGCGGAGCTTGACCGCCTGTGCGCAAGGGTGCGTCATCTTGCTGAAAACGACAGCGACGAGCTGCCTTCGGAACTGACAGAGCTTTATCATCTTCTCGATCTGCTCCGCAACGGAGAGATCCCCAAAATAACAAGCTTGTTGTAGCAGGAAACGCCCTGCAAAAGGGCGTTCAATAACAACAGTAACTTATACTAATCTCTAACCGAACCCATGAAAATCTTTACCGACATCCGCTCGCTGTTTGTCGTTAAATCTTTTCATGGAACTGATCAGAGATCATACTAAACGCTATAGCAAAACGCGCAATAAATGACAAGCAGATTTTGCACATAGCAAGGACGACAACGATGCTATCTGTCAGATATGCGTGTTTTGCTATAGCGTTTAGTATAGTATTAATTTGCCGACTCTTTATTTTTTTCGGATGCAAGAATCTCCTCAAAGTCGGAAACAGGCATAGGCTTGGCAAAGTAGTAGCCTTGTATCATATCGCAGCCGTTTTCCGCAAGAAAATCCACCTGCTCTTTGGTTTCGATCCCCTCTGCAACGATTATCATTTTAAGGAGCTTTGCAAGCTGTATCGCCTGTGTTACGACTATTCTGCCCCGGTCGTCCATGTCTCCACGGAAGAAATCCATATCAAGCTTTAAAGTGTCCAAGGGCAGATCCTTGAGGGAATTAAGAGACGAATAACCCGAGCCGAAGTCGTCCATAGATATGCTGAACCCCTGTGTTTTAAGCTCGCGGATTATTTTCAAAAGAAGTTCTTTTCCGTCAAAAAATGCGCTTTCAGTAAGCTCAAGCTCTATACATCTGCGCGGGATATTTGCCTTGTCTATTATTTTACATATATGAGCCGCAAAATCGGGCATGGCAAAATGCGAACGGGAAATATTTACGGAAATCGGTATCACAGGGAGATTTTCAGCTATGCGTCGTGACTGCAATTCGGCAACGGCTGACAGCATATAATCGTCTATCTTTGTTATAAAACCGTTTTTTTCAAAAATCGGAATAAATTTTCCCGGACTTATAATGCCTTCATCAGGGCTTATCCAGCGTATAAGAGCCTCTGCTCCTGCGATCATATGCGTTGCGGAGCTGTATTTCGGCTGGAGATAAACCTTAAACTCATGATTTTTCAAAGCCGCTTCCATTGTTTCCTCGACTTTGCGTTCCCAGAGCTGCGCCTGCTTCATCTCCTCGTCAAACCAAAGCAGACCCGTATCTTTTTTGCGCGCAGCTTCGTCACGCGCCATGCTTGCACAGCTATATGATTCTTCAATGTCCTTATGCTTGTCGATTATCTCGTACAAGCCAAAACTGAATGATATTCTGTGTCCCTTGGCGCAGTTTGTCAGCTCGTTTCGGAGACGTTCCATACGATCTTGCAGCTCGTCCGTAGAGTCCATAACAAGCAGAAGTCCAAATTCGCTTTTTGAATGACGTGCAAAGGCTTCATTGGCTCTGATTCCGCTTTCGATTATTTTACTGATCCTTTCAAGAAGCTGTTCGCCCTCGGCAATTCCGAAGCATGTGCAGTAGTTTCGATATTTGCCTGCACGCAGACTGACAATTGCAAATCTCGTATCGGCATTTTTCTTCTTACGAAGTACCAACGTTCCGTGCTGAGTAAAGTAAAGCCAGTTTTTCCCAAGGGTGGAGGTGTCGAGATAAAGCAGTTCGGAAAGCCTTTTCTGCGAGATCCAGCTGCTTATGAGAGTAAATATGTACAGCAGCAACGGAACGATAGAAACAGCTATTGCAATATCGGCTGTCAGCATTATATAGACCCTGTCCATGGCAGTACGGAACGTTATATCTTTAGAAATAAGAGTGTATTCTCCGCCTGATACAGACGTTTTGGTTATTATGGCAGACGATACGGAATAGCCCTTCAGGACTGACGGCTTTTTGTCGGGAGTAAAAATAATATCCTTACAAAGCTCAATGGGCGTAAGAAGACCAATTTCGTAATACGGCTTAAAATATTTTATTTCTCCGATGTAAACGCTTAGTTTCCTGTCATAGCAAAAGTTCGGGATAAGTGCGGACAAGTCGGTAAAACCGTTCAAGTCGGTTTCAGTCATGCTTTTTGAGGAGTATACGACCGTACCGTTTCGATCAATAACAGAAAACGGACGTACTGACGAACTATCGAGCGACTTGGCAATTTCAGAAATACTCGCATCTGAATCCGCCTCCAAAGCACGTTCAATGGTTTTGCTCAGATTGACCGTACTATTGAATGTATTCATTTTAGGAGACCATACAGATACGATGAAGTATATAAAAAGAAAAGCTGCCGCTATTATAGCGATATAAAATCCAAAAAGCAAAACTGCGGCAAGGTTTTTGCGCAGGCTTTTCTTTCGGCGAAGCTGTTTTTCAAGAGTTTTCATCTTGGTACTATACGATTTTTCAGTCAAAAGATTTCTCCTTATTTTTCGATACGAGCGTACAGGCGAACTCCCCGTCAAACTCTGTTTCCTAATATTCGATAACTTGATTATATCATATTTCCGCCATAATATCAAGCTTTTCTCCAATTTTCCATGCGTAAACAATTTGTGAATTAAGGAATCACTGATCAAATAACGCTTTCAGCTTGGCACATCATCTGTTTGCATATTTTTCGTCATATTATACTCGCCTCTATTGCAAAATATCCAGTAACGCCGACATAAAATCCGTCTGTCTGCGCATCTGCTGTACCATATTTAATCAGTGATCCCTTAAATATACCGATCGTATTATAATATATGTTTAATATAATTAGTATTTTTATCAGAACACAATATATTTGTTAAAAAATAAAAATATCGTCAACCCCCTTGACTTTTGTTCTGCAATCTGATACAATATTATTGTTGCATAGGAAATCTTAATTTAATATCTTTAGGGGTATAGCTCAGTTGGTAGAGCAGCGGTCTCCAAAACCGCGTGCCGAGGGTTCAAGTCCTTCTGCCCCTGCCATACGAAAACCAGTCAAAAAGCACATTTGTAAATGTACGCTTTGACCGATTTTCAGTTAGCTTGAAATAAATATGTTCAAAAAGGCTGCATGGTAGTGAGCCGACAGATAATGTATAATTTTCCCATTATCTGCATTGTGTTTTACTTTCGTTGCAGACAGTATTCACAGTACTGTTTTCTGCCGTACTTTATCGCTCGTACCTTTCCGCTCTGTTGTAGCTGAACAGAGTTAATGGTTCGACTGCATGATTACTTATCTTACTCTCCTTTCGCAGCAGGTAGTCGTGGCGTATACGCAGATGTGCTGACGTTGTTCAGACGTCATAAAACGCAAATCAGCCTTAATTGAAACTATTTAATTTTCAAGTTTCTATGCAAAAAATATCAAGTCCCTCAGAGTGTGATGAAACAAACTGAAAGACTTGACAAGTTCTATTTAAATGTGCTATAATACTTAGTAGCATTATAAGATGCACACAAATAGCATTCTCACTAAGTCATTCAGATGGTATGTACATCTGTCTGATTACGAAGTCTTAGTTGCCGCCAAGCAATTAAGGCTTTGTGGGGGTGCTTTTTACTATACTATTATATCATACTATTTTCCGTTTGTCAACCCTTTTTTGAGGAATTTAAGTTCACTTTTTGCAAATTTCAAATGAAATAACCCCTGTCCAATTGTGGACGGGGGCATATTTTACTTAACGACGATAAATTTCAGTTTTGGTTGTTTTTGTGGGAGCGATGAACATAGCTATAATGGCTACTATCGCTAATAAGCTAATGGCAAGTGCGGAGATTGCTATAATTCCCACCAAAAATAGCGCTCCCATTATAAGCGAGAAACATAAATTTGTGATAAATGCTAATGGTGTTCTAACTATAATCCCCCATAATCCTCCGTCAAGCAGAACAGAGATTATAAGTGCAAGAAAAGCTATTGATACAAGAATTATAGTGGCAGGCAAAATCCATTTAACGCAAAAATCAAGTTTTTCGGGTAGAAGGTGGTATAACATCGAATGGATCCAAGTATATAAGCCTATTATAAAAGAGGGCGAGAGCAGTAAAGCAACTTTTCCTATTTTGGATTTGGGCTTTTTAGAATAGTCGAATTTTCTGATACTTCCAAGAGGAATCTGACTGAAAAATTCATGCATAGTATCAGCAAAAAGCACATAAAACAATAACGCAGCTATTCCCATTCCAAGAATAGCAAATCCTTGAAAATATTCGCCGAATTTCGTTGTAGTATCAACAACATTATCAGCAAATTTAACCGCCATATCAATAATATCTCTAATCACTTCATTATCAGTTATATGAAGCTTTATTGAGGGGACAGCCTCTTTTGAATCAATTATTTTGTATATACAAAATCCCGATAACGCCAAAGACAAGAGAGAGTAAATAATTGCTCGAAAGTTTTTCATAGTAATCACCTACAATTCAATCATATTCAGGTGTCATGATAAAGGGATTTCAACGATTTGACACTCGCTTTCGTTTATTGAACTTAATCCCTCTTCATAAGCAGACTTCTCGTCATCAAAATCATAATACATATGAGGAACTCCATGTTCGTTTTCAACTGGGTGAGTGTGTAAAACGCACTCTAAGAATTCTTCTTCGAGGCTTCCTTTGTCAAATACAAAGTCAGAAAAATTAGAAGTTGTAACACAGTAGTAGTTGCCTGTAGTATCTTTGAATATTCCCATGACTTTGCATTTATTGGAAAAATTGGAACTGATTTCCAATTGAGCTTTGTTAGAATATATCATTTCATCTTCAAAAGAATCATCATTCATTCGTGAAGTAATGCTTGATGTTTCTTTCCTTGAATCTAAGTTATATTGAATTTCTGATGGCATAATCACATACAGTTTTTCAAGATCGAATTCATTTTGCAGACTTTCAGCCTTTTCTTTTTCAAATTCTTCTTTTTCTTTTTCCGCCTGTTCTTTATAATCGGGATTGTTGCTATTTATACCGAGAGCCGCAAGCGGATCTTCATATTTATCATCTTCGGACATTTTAAGTTCCGATTCGATGCGATCTTGCATAAGATTAATAAGTTTTGCCTTGTTTTCGCCTGAAATAAGGTCAGATGAGATCAAATTTGTCGTTAGATCAGCTACATTTATAGAAAAAGTTTTTTCGGTTTCTTCAACAGTATAATTATATTCATCAAGGAAATCCTGAATTTCATCTATATTGGCTCTTGCCTTAATGATTATTTCATCTTCGTCTGCACTTTCGATGAAATAAGTAAATGTCATATGACTGCCGAATGGAGATTCGGAAGCGTCCATCTCTATAGTAACTTCTTCAGGATATATATTTCTGTGTCCCCAATCATCCTCTTTAGGTATACCATACGCAACTTTATCAAACGGATCGACAACAATTTTTTCTTCTTCATCTGACTGTTCAATGCTGCTGCTCTCTGATGAGCCATTCACTGAATCAGTTGGAGCTGACGAAAAGTTGTCGTTGGAAGATTTTCCGCAGCTTGTAAAAGCTGCTGCGAGAAGAAATGCTGAACAAAACGCTATTATTTTTTTCATATGTGAATATTCCTTTCTGTTGGTGTTTTATTTAAGTATAACATAATTTAGAACTTTTTGCTACCAATAAAATCCACAAATATTATATAACATTCATATTAAATATTGACAAATAAATGAAAATGTGCTATTTATGGCGCGGTTTCTAATGTTTCAACAGCAGTAACATGCTGTTCCTGTATTAAATGAATATATGTATCATACGTCGTTGTTGCGCAACTATGACCTAAACAGCCCTGCACCGTCTTTACATCGACACCATTGTTAATAAGGACGGAAGCATTGAAGTGTCGGAAGCTGTGAATGTTCACAAATCTCATACCCGTCCTCTCGCAGAAACGCTCGAAGTATTTATAAGGTTGACGCATTCCCATAGGCGAGCCGTCTGTTTTTGTGAAAAGTCTGTCACACTCTACCCACTTCGTACCGAGCCTTTCACGTTCTGCATCCTACTCGTCCTTGTACTCACAGAGCAAATCCATAACGCACTGAGGAAATTTCAGAGAACGCTGAGACTTCTTCGTTTTTGTGGTGTCGGTGTAGATACCCTTTGAAGCGGTATAGTTTGAAGTTCTGCGGACACTTATCACGCAGTTGTTCCAGTCAATATCTTTCCATTCCAGACCGAGCATTTCTCCACGTCTGAATCCGCTGTATATCGCCAGAGTAAAGAAAACTCTGTATTTCAGCGGAGCAGTTTCAAGGATCTGAAAGAGCTTTTCGACTTCTTCGATAGTATAAATGTCTTTCTCTTTCTTCTCACCCTTCGTAACAGTAACACGCTTGCAGGGGTTGTCGGTGAGCATTTCCATCTTCACAGCGTAGCTGAACAAATCGCTGATGAAGCTGAGATGATGAACAGTTGTCTTTCTTGACAGCGGTCTGCCGTTTTTCAGGCTTTTGCCGTTAAGTGCCAGATCGTTGATAAACTGCTGGATATGACGGCTTGTGATCTTATCAAGTCTGAGGTGACCGATTGCAGGATAGACCCTCACCGTGAGCTGCTTCATACGCTCGTAGGAAGTGTTACGGAGATTGAGTTTTGCCTATTCCTCAAACCACTGCTCAACAAATTCCTGAAACTTCATTACGGTGCTGATCTGTCCGCTGATACAGGCTTCTTCAAACATTACAGCCTGTTTATTCAGTTCTTTCTGAATCTGTTTTTCTGTCATTTTCGGATTGGGTTTCCATGTCATGGAGTGTTCCACCTGATTTCCCAATGTATCATATCCGCAGGAAACTCTGATCTGATAGGAGTTTCCTCTTTTTCTTATCGTAGCCATAAATTGATTCCTTTCTATCAACATAGATTTTATGGCATACTCCTGTTACTCTAATCATAGCGTGCATTTGCCCGTATGTCAAGAGGATTCTATGTCTTTTTTCGGGAGTATGCCGGAATCTATGCTCATGTTCTATGGTGTTTGTGGATTTTCTGTCTGTTGACGTTAAAACAGCGTAAAATAGCCGTTCTCAGCGTACAGACTTATCTGTTCGCTGTCTGTCCGTTGAAGTAAGCAATCAAGTCTGCCTTGTTAATAAGCATCTTACCATTCACACCGTCACCTTTCCTTATATACGGGAGTTTGCCCTGCTTGATGAGCTTACGGACAGTGCGTTCAGACAGCCCCTTGACCGCTTCGGTGCATTCCTTGACGGTCAGCATCTCCACGGCACGTGGTGAAACCTCAGCCACCTGTTCGGAATCATTTTCTTCGATAAGTTCGCTCAGAATGCTTACGAGCTGAGCGATAAGCTCGTTCTTGCGATTTGTAGTCATTGTTACCTCCACAGCAGGTACTTCCACTGCTTTCTTTCTTAATTTATATGTTTATTAAAGTCCCCTCGATTTCTTTCTTTTGGTGGTGGACTGCTGCTGTACTTTCTGTTCACGCTGATCCTGTAAATGCTCATGAAGCTGTTTTACCTCAGCGTATTTCTGTGGTTCGCAACGTTTCAGCAGGCTCACAAACTCCGTCAACTCATCGACCTGAGTTTGCAGTTCAAACTTATCACGGCGAAGCTCGGAGTATTCTTCCGAAGTCTGTTTAAGCCGCTGACGGACATCATCGGTCTCTTTAAGGCTCTTGTCCAATTTTTCACGGAGAGCGTAGATCGTACTGCCCGACTTGTAGGCGTTGTTGTTGACTTTCTTGACGATCTTGCAGAGTTTCTGAACCTTTGTAATAATATCGTCCTTATGTTTCATGATGGATAACTTGCTGTCAAGCAGACTAATAAGCTCTTTGCTGAGCTGCTCGCATTCGTCCTTGATTTTGAAATTGTAAATAATACTTGACACATTGTATTCGAACAGGATCAAGCAACAAGGTGAAGGTCTTCATAGTAATGCTTTCTCTTAAACGCCGGAGGCAATCCACCATTAGCGGTGCATATCCTTCTGTTTGCCCAATAGCTCATGAAGTATCTCCAGATCATTGTCTTCAATTCTTCGATAGTATAG
>CANQVK010000020.1 GCA_947627275.1 uncultured Ruminococcus sp.
AAGGGCCATTAGCTCAGTTGGTTAGAGCATCCGGCTCATAACCGGACGGTCCGGGGTTCGAGTCCCTGATGGCCCACCAATCACAAAAGGCTTAGAATCGGATATTTACGGCTCTAAGTCTTTTTATTATATATGGCAGCCTCTAAAAACCTCTTATGAAAAAATCAGCTATGCACAACATTTGCTGCGTCACCCCCTCTCTGAATGCGACGGCGTGCTTTCATGGGATTTCCTTGCAATTGACGCACCTATCTGATTTTTTCTTAACCAAACAGGTTTTCAGATATTAGCTATTGAAACAATTGAATTATAGAAAGGATGTACATCTGAATGAAAGCGCGTTTTCACCTTCCTGATTTTGCAGGGCATTTTAAATTGAATCTTGTTTTTGTTGAATTTCTTGCGCAGCGTCCCCAATATTTTCGGGAGGGTGTTGAAATTGCCTCGGTATACGGTGTTTTCCCACCGTCTTTGTGGAACGGGGGACGTACTCAGGGCGGAACTTGTGATAAGAATTTCATCAGAGCCGTTATCAAGAATTTCAATGAAAGAGGTATTCCGCTTCGTTTTACGTTTACCAATCCGATGATCGAAAAGAAGCATCTTAGTGATAATTTTTGCAACATGATCATGCACCTTGCCGATAACGGGTTGAATGAAGTTATCGTTCTTTCGCCCTTGCTGGAGGATTATATCAGAAAAAATTACCCGAATTACAAAATAACAAGTTCAACCTGCAAGCGTATTACAGATCAGGAACAGCTTTGCATGGAGGTTGAAAAGGATTATCATATTGTTGTTATCGACTATGACCTGAACCACGATTTTGATACGCTGAAAAAAATTTCCGACAAGAAAAAATGCGAGCTGCTTGTCAATGCCTGCTGTAATCCCGGATGTCCAACGCGTACAGAGCATTATGAGGCGATCGGTTTGCAGCAGATAGAATATGCCAATCATGTAAGAAAATATCACGACGCACCGTTTAACGTGGAAAAAGTCAAGAGGGAGCATCCGGAAATCCTAAAATTTGATGAATGCCCATGTGCAGGAAGAAGCTTATTTGAAATTGTCAACCTGAAAAATCATATATTCCCCGACGAGATCTGGAATACATATATTCCCATGGGATTTGAACAGTTTAAGATCGAGGGACGTACAGCAAAAACGCTTAA
This sequence comes from uncultured Ruminococcus sp., assembly GCA_947627275.1. Taxonomy (GTDB): domain Bacteria; phylum Bacillota; class Clostridia; order Oscillospirales; family Ruminococcaceae; genus Ruminococcus. The sequence continues at coordinate 1,176 of CANQVK010000020.1, forward strand.
TCTCATTGAACATTATATGTACTATATGATCAAGCCGGAATATAAGGATCAGGCTCGTTTTGAATTTATGAGTTGGCTGTCCGAAAACGGCGTCATCACGATTAACGAGTAAAGGCAACCTCTAAAATTATTGTGTGCAATTAAAACTCCGCAGATGTAAAAATTCTGCGGAGTTTTTAAAATAAATCAGATTAGGATTTGAGTTGGAAATTAACGTCATATCTTTTTTGCAACGATCTTATTCATTGCATGACGATGTTTTATCCTATTCTCATGCTCATCGCTGAACTTTTTGCTTTCAAACATTTTTATTTCCCATTCTTTATAGTAATCCTTTATCTCCTCGTTTTTAAACACACGCATCTACCTGAAAACCAAGAGCAGCTAAATATAGCGAATGCCGTCCGTCTCCGCAGCCAACGTCGAGAACTCTTGCGTCTTTATTCAAGAACGGCACTAAGTCCACGACCTCTTTACTCGGAGCTCCGAATGTTGACTTTTCTTTGTTTAAATATTCGTTTTCCCAAAACGGTTTCATGATATTTTTTCTTTCAAAGCTCCTTAAATTTCCCAGTCATCGCAAAGACGGTTGATAGCTTCGGTAAGTTTACGCATGTCGGCGTTGGCTCTGCCGTTTGAAAGCTTGATAAGTCGGCTGAGGCGATCGGCGGCTGTAACAAGTTCGCTGTAGCATCCGCTGACGTTTCCGACGGCATTTTTCATTTTCGGAATAGGGATAGGTTTGGCGTCAACTGTAATTTTTCCCGATATAAGGTCAAACTCCGCACCGCTGTAAGGGGCGTATGAGTCTGCTCCGAGTTCGGTGCGCAGACGCTGAGCGAAGCTGTCCGCAGATGAAGCGTCGCCGTGAATGACAAAATATTTTTTTACGCCTGAGATCGCTTTTGCCCATTCTGTAAGACCGTTCATATCAGCATGACCGCTTATTCCCGGAAGCTGACGAATTTCCGCAAGCACGCTTATGGATTCGCCGAACAGTCTGACCTTTCTTGCGCCGTCAACAAGGCTTCTGCCGAGAGTATTTACAGCCTGATAGCCCACAAAAAGAACGGTATTTTTAGGCAGCCACAGATTATGTTTCAAATGATGCTTTATACGTCCCGCTTCGCACATTCCGCTTGCCGATATAATGACCTTTGGGCGTGAATCGGAATTAATTGCACGGGAATCATCGCTTGAAACTGTACGGATGAGTCCCTCAAAAGTAATGGGATTGACGCCTCGGCGCACGTAGCTCAGCGCCTCCTCGTCGTAGCAGCTTTCACGGTTATTTATAAAAATGTCCGTAGCTTCGTTAGCGAGAGGACTGTCCACATACACCGGGAAGTCGTCGTGACCTTTTACAAGTCCCTCGTCCTTTATCTGACGAATGAAGTAAAGCATTTCCTGAGTACGTCCGACTGCAAAGGACGGAATTATCAGGCTTCCTCCACGGTCAAAGGTTTTCTGCAATATATCGGCAAGGGCGGAGGCATAGTCTGTGGGACGGCTGTGAACTCTGTTCCCGTAAGTCGATTCCATTACCACATAGTCTGCCTTGTCGATGAACTGCGGGTCACGGATAAGCGGCTGATCGGTGTTTCCTATATCTCCCGAGAATGCAACGGAGCGTGTTTCACCGTTTTCCGTCATTGTCACCACAATGCTTGATGAACCGAGCAGATGTCCTGCGTCACGGAAGTAAACGGAAATTCCCTCACATATTTCCACGGGAGTGTCGTAGGGGTGCTGAACAAACAGCTTTATTGCGCCGACAGCGTCGTCCATAGTATACAGCGGCTCGTAGTCGGCTTCGCCTCGGCGTTTTGCTTTTCTGCTTCTCCATTCGGCTTCAAATTCCTGAATATGTGCAGAGTCCTGAAGCATAACGCTGCACAGGTTAGCCGTTGCTGTTGTGGAGTGTATCTCGCCTTTGAATCCGCCTGCAAAAAGGAGCGGCAGCAGTCCCGAGTGGTCGATGTGGGCATGGGTCAGCAGAACAAAGTCAATATCTCCGGGAGCGGCAGGTATCTGCACATTCTCGAACATATCCTCGCCCTGCTGCATACCGAAATCCACAAGGAACTTCTTTCCGCAGGCTTCAATGTAGGTACAACTGCCTGTGACCTCATGTGTCGCGCCTATAAACATTATTTTCATGATCGTATCCCCCTTAGATCAGACCTGTTCAATAAGGAATCACAAAGAAATAAGTTACACGTTTCTGCTTGTCTGGTTTGTTATATGCTGCGTTGCACAACACAAAAATTCCTGCGTCATTCAGCATTTTTCAGGTTACTGAACAGGTCTGTTATCTTTTGTATAATTATAACACAAATCCGCCGATTTGTCTATAGCTTTTCGGCTATAATTTACTTTTTTGATAAATTCGTAAATTCTCAAAGTATTTTCCACTGTGGAATTTACCTTGGAAATTCACTCTCAGTAAATATCTGCGAAATTTTTTTCAAATCCCTTGCAATTACTGCGGCAATGTAGTATAATTAAAAGTGTATTTATAAATTTACGAACAACATAAATTTTTTCGGACAGATTCCGAGACCGGAGGTTTGATTATGAGGCTTATTTCCGTGGTAGTACCATGCTATAACGAAGAAGAGGTACTTCCTATGTTTTACGAGGAGATCGTCAAGGTTACGGACGGTATGAAAAAAGAGCATTCCGACGTTGACTTTGAATTTCTCTTTATAAATGACGGTTCAAAGGACAGAACATTGCAGATTTTCAGAGAGCTTGCCGATAAGGACAAGCGTGTGAGGTATATTTCGTTTTCCCGAAACTTTGGTAAGGAATCAGGCATGTATGCCGGTCTGAAAAATTGCAGGGGCGATTTTGTCGTTGTAATGGACGCTGATTTACAGCATCCGCCTGCGTTTCTCCCTCAGATGTACAACTATGTCAAGGACGGCGAGTACGACTGCGCAACAACGCGCAGAGTCAGCCGCACAGGCGAATCGAAGGTGCGTTCATGGTTTGCAAGAAAATTCTACAAGATCATGAACAAGATCTCCGATACGGAAATAGTTGACGGCGCGCAGGATTTCCGCTTCATGACAAGACAGATGGTTGACGCTATCCTCGATATGTCCGAATACAACCGTTTTTCAAAGGGCATTTTCAGTTGGGTCGGTTTTAAGGTAAAATATATGCCTTATGAAAACGTAGAACGTCCGGCAGGTACTTCCTCGTGGTCGTTCTGGGGACTTTTCAGATACTCCCTCGAAGGCATTATGGCGTTTTCGACGTTTCCGCTGGCAATATCAATTTTCTGCGGCATACTGTGCCTTGCAGTTGCGCTTATATTCTTTATAATCGCGCTGATAGTTACAATATTCACTTATTATTCTGCGTCGCTGTTCTATATACTTTCGGCAATACTTGCCGTGGGCGGCGTACAGCTGGGCTGTATCGGCATTATGGGACAGTATATCGCCAAAACGTATCTTGAAGTCAAAAAACGCCCGATATACATCACAGGCGAAACAGATGAGGATTACCGCAGAAAAAAGGCGGCGGATAAAAGCGGCGGCTGATGAATAAGCGGACAAGGCTCATAGTTTCCCTGCTGTTTGCGGTGGTCATTATATTGGCTGTGGCTATTACCCGATTTTACGTCAATGTGCCGAAAAATTCCGCTGTGAACGGCGGCGAGGGCATTGAAAGGATAATTGCGTCGGACGGCTCGGGCTATACCATATTTTCGGACAGTACGGGCAGTTGCGGCATTGCTGAAGCAGGACGTATCACGGCTGCCCCCGAGTGGGATTCTTTGAGATTTGCGGAAAACGACTTCTGTATCGCCTCGAAAAAAATCGGCGGACATGAGAAGTTCGGCTGCGTTGATTTTGAGGGAAACGTTGTCGTTCCTCTGATATACGGCAGTATCGAGAAAAGGACGGTGGGCGGCATCGAGCTTTACCGTGCCTGTTCCGACGAGGACGGGAGCTGCGTGCTGTACGACAGCGGATTTGTGCCGCTGTTCAGCGTTCCCTGGACTGTATGCAATTTTTCGGACGGCGAACTGCTTCTTGAAAACGACGGGATAAGCTGCGTTTACACTTACGGCAACGAGGGGCTGCTGTTCAAAAGCGCCGCCGTTTCGGGGAATATGCTCAACCGTACTTATGAACTGAATATCTACAGCCGTGTGCTGCTCTCAAAGCTTACCCCTGCGATGATAGAGAAAATGGCAGGATTTACCGAGTCCTACATAGAATACGCGTTCACTGGGGACGAAACGTATATGAACGCTTACGATACGGATATTCGCCGTTTTGAAACGCTTTTTCCGTATTCGGAGGAAATTACGGCAAGAAGGCTTTTGGGCGTTCCCGAGGTACATATTTATAATGTCGGCTCGGAGGACGGCGTTCCCCTGTATGAAGTCTCCGTTTCGGCTGATACGGAAATTTTCCACAAAAACGAATCGGATATATCCGAAAGTATGCGCGACGTGCTTAAGGCGGCTGTGAGATTCAAGGGCAGCTCCGAATATAATCTCGAGGCTGTTTCGGGAGCATTCGAGCTTCAGTACCCTGAATATCCCAATGAGGAGCTTCCTGACGCGCCGTCAGACCAAACGGGGGACGCCGCCGCTTTCTGAAATAAAAAAGCCGTATTACGGCAGATCGGAGTATATAATATGTCAAAAAAGGTTGCAGTTATCATGGGAAGCAACAGCGATTTCCCTGTTGTTAAATCGGCTCTTTCAGAGCTGAAAAAGTACGGCGTTGAGTTTGAATGCCGTGTTATGAGCGCGCACCGCACTCCTGCGGAGGCGGCTGAATTTGCCTCAAACGCAAGAGAGAACGGCTTCGGCGTTATCGTCTGCGCTGCCGGTATGGCGGCTCACCTTGCGGGCGTTGTGGCAGGTCACACAACTCTGCCGGTCATCGGAATACCCATGAAGTCCGCCGCATTGGAGGGCATGGACGCTCTGCTTGCTACGGTCATGATGCCGCCCGGAGTTCCTGTGGCGACGGTCGGCATAAACGGCGCAAAAAATGCCGCTGTGCTTGCGGTTCAGATACTTGCAGTATCAGACGAAGAACTTGCTGAAAAGCTTGCCGCTGAAAAGCAGAAAATGGCTGAGGGCGTTCGTCAGAAAGACGTTGAACTTCAGAAGGAATTAAATAATGGGATTGTTTGAAAAAAATGACGATAAAAAGGAAAAGAGATTTGTTGTCAAGGAAGGTCAGTTTACTCCTTATGGAGCATTAAGGGTTATTGTTGATACTGTTACAGGCGTTAATTATCTTTGGTCTCCCGAATCGGGAATTACACCTCTCCTTGACAAAAACGGCAGCGTTGTTATTGACGACATCAGCGGAATCTCAGAAAATTAATTGCTTACCTGTCCGCAATGATGCGGACTTGCATAAAATACATATATAATCTCAGGAGGAACATTAAATGGAAAATGTAACAAAACTGGAGCAGCTCTATGAGGGCAAGGCTAAGAAAGTGTACGCTACAAACGATCCCGACCTCGTTATCGTTGACTACAAAGATGACGCTACCGCTTTCAACGGCGAAAAGAAAGGCACTATCTCAGGCAAGGGCGTTATCAATAACAGAATGACAAACTATATGTTCAAGATGCTTGAAAAGGAAGGCGTTCCCACTCATCTCGTTGAGGAGATAAGCGACCGTGAGACTATCGTTAAGAAGGTTTCAATCGTTCCCCTTGAGGTCATTATAAGAAACGTTGCCGCAGGCTCTTTCTCCAAGAGAATGGGCGTCGAGGAGGGTACTAAGCTCCTTACTCCTATCCTTGAATTCAGCTACAAGAACGACGATCTGGGCGATCCCTTTATCAACGACTACTACGCTCTTGCGCTCGGTCTTGCAACCAGAGAGGAGATCGACACTATCGCAAAATACGCTTTTAAGGTAAACGAGTTCATGGTGAACTTCTTCAAGAAGCTCAATATAGACCTCATCGACTTCAAGATCGAGTTCGGCAAGACTTCCGACGGCACGATAATCCTTGCAGACGAGATCTCTCCCGATACCTGCCGCTTCTGGGATTCCACAACTCACGAAAAGCTTGACAAAGACCGTTTCCGCAGAGATATGGGCGGCGTTGAAGAAGCTTATCAGGAAATTATGAAAAGACTTATGGGAGAATAATTTATGGGAGGTTTTTTTGGCGCAGCCACTAAAAATGACTGTATTACCGACGTTTTCTTCGGCACGGATTATCACTCCCACCTCGGCACAAGACGCGGCGGAATGACTTCTTATTCCGAGGACTGCGGATTTCAGAGAAGTATCCACAGTATTGAAAATTCCCCGTTCAGAACGAAGTTCGAGAACGATGTCGTAAATATGAGGGGCAAGCTTTGCATCGGCTGTATCAGCGATACAGACCCCCAGCCTATCATGGTTCGCTCGAAGCTCGGTCTTTATGCCGTCTGCTCTGTCGGCATCATAAGAAATGCCGACGCTCTTGTTGAAGAACTTTTGCAGAACGGCTGTGCGAACTTTGAGACTATGAGCAGCGGAAATATCAACTCGGGCGACCTTATCGGGGCGCTTATTGCCCAGAAGGAAAATTTTGTCGAGGGTATCCGATATGCTCAGAGCAAAATAGAGGGTACGATGTCCCTTATCATACTTACAAAGGACAGCATTATTGCCGCCCGCGATCAGTTCGGCAGACTGCCGATAATAATAGGAAAGAGATGGGACGGCTACTGTCTTTCCACCGAATCCTTTGCGTTCCAGAAGCTCGGCTACGAGACTTTCAAGGAGCTTAAAGCCGGCGAGATAATAAGAATGACTTCGGACGGCGTGGAAGTCCTTGCAGAGGGCGATCCCTCAAAAATGAAGATATGCACGTTTCTTTGGACGTACTACGGCTATCCTACCGCCTGCTACGAGGGCGTGAACGTCGAGGTAATGCGTACTCGAAACGGCGAAATAATGGCAGAAAACGACATTGCCGCAGGTAAGCTCCCCGATGTTGACTACGTATGCGGCGTTCCCGATTCGGGTACTCCCCACGCTATAGGCTACGCGAACAGGAGCGGTATTCCCTTTGCACGTCCTTTCATAAAGTATACCCCTACATGGCCAAGAAGCTTTATGCCGGCTAATCAGAGCATGAGAAACGTAGTCGCTAAAATGAAGCTTATCCCCGTCCATGAGCTTATCGAGGGCAAAAGGCTGCTTTTTGTAGATGACAGCATCGTGCGTGGAACTCAGATGCGTGAAACGGTGGAGTTCCTCTATGAAAACGGCGCAAAGGAGGTTCATATGCGTTCCGCCTGTCCGCCTATCATGTACGGCTGCAAGTATCTCAATTTCTCGAGAAGCCATTCGGAGCTTGAGCTTATCGCACGTCAGATAATTGATGAGTTCGAGGGCGAGGAGGGCGTAAAATATCTTGCTGAGTACAGCGATTCAAGTACCGAGCGAGGAAAGAAAATGCGTGACGAGATATGCAGACGTCTGAAGCTTACATCGCTTGAATTTCAGTCGCTCCCCGGCAAGGTAAAAGCGGTAGGACTCCCTGAGTGCAATCTTTGTACATACTGCTGGAGCGGACAAGAATAGTTTTTAACCGAAAAGGAGTTTTTTATGAACAACAGTTTTTCCGAAAGCTATAAAAAGGCTGGAGTTGACGTTACTGCCGGCTACAGAGCTGTGGAGCTTATGAAGCGGCACATCGCAAGGACTACTCTCCCCGGCTGTATATCGGGTATCGGCGGTTTCGGCGGTCTTTTTGAGCTTGACATGACAGGTATCTCGAAGCCCGTACTTGTTTCGGGTACGGACGGCGTAGGTACTAAGATAAAAATTGCGTTCATTATGGACAAGCACGATACGGTCGGTATCGACTGCGTGGCTATGTGCGTGAACGACATTATCTGCTGCGGCGCAAAGCCTCAGTTCTTCCTTGATTACATTGCGTGCGGAAAGAATATTCCCGAAAAAATAGCGCAGATAGTTTCAGGCGTTGCCGAGGGCTGCGTTCAGGCTGGCTGTGCTCTTATCGGCGGCGAAACAGCCGAGCATCCCGGTCTTATGCCCGAGGACGAATACGATCTAGCCGGATTTTCTGTGGGCGTTGTCGATAAGGATAAGATATTGCAGCCCGATACTCAGAAGGCAGGGGACGTTCTTATTGCCATAAAGTCAAGCGGCGTTCACTCAAACGGCTTCTCTCTTGTTAGACGTGTGTTTGACGTAAACGAGCAGAAGCTCAATATGCACTTTGACGACCTCGGCGCAACTCTCGGCGAAACTCTGCTTACGCCTACCCGTATTTATGTTAAGGCTGTTATGAGTCTGCTTGACGCTGTTAAGGTGAAGTCAATATCTCATATCACAGGCGGCGGCTTCTATGAAAATATTCCCCGTTCGCTTCCGAAGAACCTTTCCGCAAAGATCGAGAGAAATTCCGTTCAGATCCTTCCGATCTTCGACCTTATCGCAAGAAGCGGAAATATTCCCGAGCGTGATATGTTCAACACATTCAACATGGGAGTGGGCATGATAGTTTCCGTTGACAAAAACGATGCGGATAAGGCGATAGCCGCTGTCAAGGCGGCAGGAGAGGACGCTTACGTTCTCGGAGAGCTTGTTGAATCTGATGAAGGCGTTATCATCTGCTGATGAATATTATAACGATCTCAGGCATTATTTCGGTTCTTCTGGGAATCATACTGGGCTTTATAGCTGTACGGCAATGCAGGTCGCGTATCGGCAATGAGGAGAATTTTATATCTGCCGAAGCTGAAATTATCCGCATGGATTCACGCAAGTCCATCGTGCTTATAAATTGGATACCTATTATTGCCAAAGAGTATCGTCCCGTTATATGCTACCGCACCGAAAACGGCGAAAGTATCACATCCGCACAGATGCCTTTTCCTTGAAGGCGTCTGCGGAATGTGCGGAGCTTTACAGAATGTATGAATGCAGAACGCCCATAACCATAAGATATAATCCGCATAAACCCTCGGAATATTGTTATAACTCCAAAAAGGCGTTTCATATCAGAGAAACTGTATATAAATTTGTAGTTTCTGCGATCCTTATCGGCGGCGGAGCTTGTCTGATAAGGGGCGGTATGATTTTCTGAGGTTTTTCCATTTACAAAATCGAGTATTTGATCTGCTTATTAAGGGGTAAGGCAGACCGTCGCTCTCTGTTATCTGTATCTTGTCAAATGAAAGGAATTATTGGAGATGAAAATAGCTTTTAAAGTTTTCAGCGTTTTGCTGATAATCTGGTCGGCGGTTGAGATCATCGTCGGCGCACTTCTTATCTTTGCCACCGATAAGCTCTTTGAGCTTGCAGGCGAAGCGGGTATTGCCGTAGGCTCGCTCGGAGCTGCCGGTATGCTTATTTCCGTGGTCGGCGTGATTGTCGTCGTAATAGCGGCTTTAATGCTTTTTACGGGAATCAACGGTCTGCGAGGACGCATGGAAAAATGCAGGAAATTCGCTTTAGGGTTTCTGATCGTGGCGGCGGTCAACTTTATTCTGGCGATAGTTCAGGATTCAAACACAGCTTCGGCGTTTTTACAGGTTCTGTTTTTCGGGGTATACTATTTCCTCGCAAAAATGTACATGAAGTACGATGACACGTATTAATTTAAGATAACCACATACACCCCTATACAGATGACAGAGACAGGCGGTCTGCTATAGTCTCATTGAGTTAAAATATTATGATGTTAAAAAGATTTTTTGCGGCGGCATTTTCAGTTCTTTTATGTTCGTGTGCCGTGACTGCTTCTGCGGACGAAAAAATACCCCTTGATGTGAACGGCGACAAGATAGTTGACGTTTTCGACCTTGTTAGCGCAAGACGCGAGGGACAGTCCGCCGAAGAACTTCAAACGCTGAGCCGATTCCTTCTTTGTGGCGAGTATGACGGAGAAAAGGGTAACGGCGGTTACGACAGCGAATATACAATTGATGAAAGCTGCATACTCGAGCCTAAAGGAACTGTCCACACAGGCGACGGAACGTTTTACGGCGGCGGATATGTCGGCGGCTGCGCGATGCTTGATCCGGTTTCCGAGGATTACTGGATAGTTGCCATGAATCTTGCGGACTACAATGACGCACAGCTTGCAGGGGCGTATCTGGAGGTCACGGGGGAGCTGGGTACTATAAACATGCTTGTTACCGACCTTCTCCCCGAGGGCAAAAAAGGCGATCTCGATCTGTACGTTGACGCTTTTCCGCTGATAGCCCCTGCCGAAAAAGGGCGCGTACCTGTCTCATGGAAGATAGTTCCCCTTGACACGGCGGAAAATGCTCCCGTATGCTACAAATACAAAGAGGGTACTACGGAATACTGGTGCGGCGTGCAGGTGCGCAACCACCGCTACCCTATAACAAAGCTTGAATATCTTGACGAAAACGGCGAATTTATTGAGGTAAAACGCCGTCCCTACAATTATTTCGAGTCGATGGATATGGGAAAGGGACCTTTCACGTTCCGTATTACCGATATTTACGGACAGGTCGTTATTGACGAGAATATTCCGCTTTCAACCGATGATACGGAGATAATTCCCGGGCATGTTCAATTCCCGAAGTAAAGGAGCCGCTATGAAAGTTGAAAAAGCCGACTATGTATGGGCTGCGCTGTCGTTTATAACTGTGGGAGTTTCCTTTCACTTCGGGTATCTTCTTTACGGTCTTTTGGCTATATACGGATTTATGGTACTGCTGTTCCTGTATCATGTCTTTAAGGTGAAAAAGCAGATCTCGGGAACTGAGGCGGCGTTCGGAAAAATTACCGAATACCGTACAAAAAAGGGATCCCGTACTTATTATTACCCTGTTGTTGAATTTGAAACAGCCGACGGCAGATCGGTAAGTTCTGTTTACACTTATCCTGATAAGGAGCAGAAATACGAAATAGGCGATGAGGAGCTTATCCGATATGACCCCGACGACCCTATCTTTTTCTATTTTGCCAATCGTGAAAACGAGCTTACGGATAATTATTACCGGTATATACTTTTTGGCGGAATACCTGCGATTATCGTGCTTATTCTGATTTTTGCGATGAGATAACAGGTTTGATGTCGGCTGTAAATTCACATAAAAATTAGACCTCCTCGGGAACTGGGAAGTGCTGTATGGCGCAGGATCTTTTGCGTTCGGCAAAGTCAGGTTTCCGCAGGAATACTGTATGTATTGCAAGGAAACCTGACAAAGGCGAACACAAAAAAGACAAGTCAGACAGCGATTTCCGGTTTTCGAGGGGGTCTGCTAAGGAGCTGAAAAACTTTGAAAAACATAGTTGTTCTTGTATCGGGCGGCGGCACAAATTTGCAGGCTCTTATAGACGCCGAAAGATCGGGGAATATTATCGGCGGCAAAATAACCTGCGTAATATCCTCGAACCCCAACGCCTACGCTCTTGAAAGAGCGAAAAACAACAATATACCCACAAGGATAATTCCACGAAAGAATTATTCCGATCCTAAAGCCTACAGTATGGCTGTCCTTGCGGCTCTCGATGAGGAGCATACGGACCTTGTCGTACTTGCAGGCTTTATGACTATTCTCGACGAATGCGTTACAAGTAAATACGCATATAAAATTATTAACGTTCACCCTGCTCTTATCCCGTCTTTCTGCGGGGAGGGCTATTACGGACTTAAAGTCCACGAGGCGGCTCTTGCCTACGGCGTTAAAGTCAGCGGCGCTACTATTCACTTCGTCAACGAAAAGGCGGACGCAGGAGCTATTATCCTGCAAGGCGTTGTCAATGTGGAGAACGGCGATACTCCCGAAGTTCTTCAAAGACGTATCATGGAAAACGTTGAATGGAAACTTCTGCCGAAAGCCGTATCTCTTTTCTGTCAGGACAGAATTGAAATAGTCGGCGGAAAGGCTTATGTAAAACAATGATTACAGATATTTTTGACAATTCATACGGTTTTGAGGGGAAGTTTTATTCCGAAATTTTTAAAACCGATATGATGATAATGATAGATTATAAAATATGTCTTGACTACGTTCAGCAATGCGTGAATGAGTTCAACTCTCTCGACAATGAACTTGTTGAAACTATTTGCAGAGCTGCAAAAGCTTACTGTCTGGACTTTCTGGAAGAAGCAGGCGGTGATGTTTACGGAAAAATGACAATTTCTGTCACCTCCGAAACTCCTGCACTGGAAATGCTGAAGTGTTTCAAGCCAACTGTACTTATAGTTAAAAAACCAAAAGATGAAAACAGTATCGGCTATCAGCTTGAATGTTCTTGCGACTGGGAAATAGAACATGGTATGGAAATTGACATACTTGATAACAAAGTCGTGTATCTCAGTTCATTCAACGGTTATTCACCATGGCGTGAATATAATAAAAGCAAATGGAACTATATAAATCAAATATAAAGGAGATTTTATTATGATTAAACTTGATTTGGCTAAGGAATTAAACTCAAACGCATACCCCGGCAGAGGTATAGTTATCGGCAAGTCCGAGTGCGGAAAGTACGCTGTAACAGGCTACTTTATCATGGGCAGAAGCGAAAACAGCCGCAACCGTGTTTTCGTAGAGGACGGCGGCGGAATCCGCACGCAGGCTTTCGACCCCTCGAAGCTTTCCGACCCGCATCTCATCATTTACGCTCCCGTGCGTGTTCTCGGCAACAAGCTCATCGTTACGAACGGCGATCAGACCGATACTATCTACGAACTTATGGACAAGCAGTTCACCTTTGAGCAGGCTCTGCGCACCCGTGAGTTCGAGGACGACGCTCCCAATTATACCCCCAGAATTTCGGGTATTCTCCGCTTTGAGGAAAACGGCTTCAACTATGCTATGTCAATTCTGAAATCAGCTAACGGCAACCCTGATTCGTGTCAGCGTCATACTTTCACATATACAGATCCTGTTGCAGGCGAGGGACATTTCATTCATACATACATGGGCGACGGCAATCCGCTCCCGAGCTTTGAGGGCGAGCCGAAACTTGTGGGTATTTCGGGAAATATTGACGAATTTACCGATATGCTCTGGAATAATCTCAACGAGGACAACAAAGTTTCTCTCTTTGTACGCTATGTGAATATTGAGGACGGTTCTGTTGAAACAAGGATCGTAAACAAGAACAATTAATGGCGGACTTTGAAAAAGCGATAATAAAATCCGGAAAAAATATACTTATAACATTGCTGATTTTTTCGCTGTTTGTCATATATGCAGTTGGAAATTTCTTCACAGTGATATATTATTGCGGACTATATGACAGGTTCTGGGACTACCTTATTGAAAAATATGGAAGAGACAAAGGACTTGATATATTCTTTTTCTGTGATGATGTAGGGTGGATTTTTAACAAAAGTCATCGTAATCAGATTTTTGCAGTAATAGTTATATTGATGATTTTCGCTGATATGTTTTTCGGTATACGCAACGGCAGAAAGTCAGTTGTAAAATGGGTTGGCTATGGAATAATCACAATAATTATTTTATTTATTGCTTTTGTTGCTTCGCCTGTTTTTATTGAATATATGGAGTCAGAGTGTGTATAAAAGGTAATCAGGATCATGATAATTTCTTTTGATTTGGACGAAACGCTTTTTGTGAATCCCGAAAAAGTTTCAACTGAAAAACCGCTGAAATTCCCGTTTAATAAAATCTACAGGGACAGGCTCAGAAAAGGCACAGTCGAGCTTCTGACATGGATAAATAAATCTGATATAAAGCTGTGGATTTATACTACTTCATACCGTTCAGAAAGATATATCCGTAATATTTTCAGGCGCTATGGAATCAAAATAGATTATATCATAAACGGAAAACGTCATGCGGAGGAAGTACAGGGCAGTAAAAAAGAAATTATGCCGTCCAAATATCCTGCAAAGTACCATATTGATTTGCACGTTGACGACGAAATTTCAGTTTATCAGAACGGTATTGCATACGGTTTTCGGGTGTATCTTCTCAAAGAAAACGATACCGAATGGGGTGATGATCTGAAAACGGAAATCAGTCGTATAAGAAATAATGAGGTGATATAAATGAAAGATTACGTAAAAATAGGCAAGTTTGACAACTGCTATGATCTTGCGTTTTACATTGAAGAGGACGAAGTTATGGCAATTGGCGAAAAACTTGAGGAAATCAATGAAAATGCGTACATGAACGGTGAAAACTGGGGAATCCTGCTTGATTTTTATATCGAGAAGAATGCTCCCGAATTGATCGATACGTATGAGTCTGACCCCGAAGCCGGTATGTATGCGGCGACGTTTGAAAGTTCTCCGGAGGGAGAAAAAGCGGCGCAGGCTATGGCTGATATTATAATTTCACTTGTTGAGGACGAGAATAAGCTTATTGATTTTGTAAGCGAGTTCGGCGATGAGATAGAGTGGGATTAAAATAATTAACAATTAAAAGCGGAGGTTTTTATTATGTCAAATGAAATGCAGTTAAAATACGGTTGCAACCCCAATCAGAAGCCGTCAAGGGTTTACATGGCGGACGGCTCTGAGCTTCCTATCGAGGTTCTCTGCGGAAAGCCCGGATATATCAATCTGCTGGACGCACTCAACGGCTGGCAACTTGTAAAGGAGCTTAAAGCGGCTACGGGAGTTTGCGCGGCGACTTCGTTCAAGCACGTTTCACCGGCGGGCGCAGCTATTGGACGTCCCCTGTCCGACGATTTGAAGAAGATCTACTGGGTAGACGATCTCGGCGAGCTTACGCCCCTTGCAAGCGCTTACGCAAGGGCGAGAGGCGCAGACAGAATGTCCTCTTACGGCGACTTTATCGCGCTTTCCGACAAAGTGGACGTATGCACGGCTAAAATGATACAGAGAGAAGTTTCGGACGGCATTATCGCTCCCGATTACGACCCCGAGGCTCTGGAAATTCTCAAGTCCAAGAGAAAAGGCACGTACTGCATTCTTAAGATTGACGAGAATTACAAGCCTGCTCCTATCGAGACAAAGCAGGTTTACGGCGTATCTTTCGAGCAGGGACGCAACGAGCTTGACATAAACCGCGAGCTGCTTGCGAACGTTGTTACCGAAAACAAGGATATTCCTGACGATAAGAAGGACGATCTCCTTATTTCGCTTATTACGCTGAAATATACGCAGTCCAACTCCGTATGCTATGTAAAGGACGGTCAGGCAATCGGTATAGGAGCAGGTCAGCAGTCGAGAATACACTGTACTCGCCTTGCAGGACAGAAAGCCGATAACTGGTGGCTGAGACAGTCTCCGCAGGTTATGGGACTTGATTTCGTGGACGGTATCCGCCGTGCAGACCGTGACAATGCTATTGATGTTTACATGGGCGACGAATACGAGGACGTTCTCCGTGAGGGCGAATGGCAGAAGATTTTCAAGACAAAGCCTGCTGTATTCACAACTGAGGAGAAAAAGGCATGGCTTGAAAAGAATACCGGCGTTTGTCTCGGTTCGGACGCATTCTTCCCGTTCGGCGACAATATCGAGCGCGCTAAGAAGTCGGGCGTTGAATATATCGCTGAACCCGGCGGTTCGATCCGTGACGACAACGTTATCGAGACATGTAACAAATACAATATCGCTATGGCGTTCACCGGAATCAGACTTTTCCATCACTGATATTCAGTTATAAGAGCCTGTTCAGTATCTCGGCGTGTGCGGAGTTTCAGGGGTGTAAAATCCGCACTTACTGAAAAAATTTTACTCGCCGCTATTGCAAAATGTTCAAAAAATGCTGAACAGAAAATTCGTATGTCAAGGAAGACGACGAAAGCATACTGTCATATGGTGAGAAGGATGACGCAGACAGACGGATCTTATGTCAGCATTACTGGATAGATTGCAATAGCGGCGAGTATACATGGAGGGGTATTATGAATAAATTAAAATTATCAGCTTTATTTCTTGCTATGATGTTTTTGTCATCATGTTCATATATGAATGATGATGGCACGCTGAAACCAGCAAAAAGCTATGAAACTGTTGAACTTAATAATTTTTCTTTTGATTTGCGTAATGGTTTTGATAAAAAAGAAAGTTCTTTTGATAACATCATGAAACTGACATTCAAAAATGGCATAGAATTTTCTGTTATGTCTGATTATGATTGCAAAGTATGCACTCCTGAAGTGTTAAATCAGGACTTTGAAGAAAATTGTTTACCTCATGAATCAATAAGTACAGAAGTTTTAAATGTTGCAGGCAAGGAAATATCAAGTATACATACGACTGATAAAGGGGAAGTTAGTTTTTCTAAATATACTTATATGACTGATGCAAGTTCTTTTATTATTTCTTCAACCTATGAACCAAAAGACAAAGAACTTTGTGACGCTCTTGCTATGGAGATAATGGAAAGCCTGAGTTATATCGGTCATAGTGAAACGAGTAAAGAGAATGAGTTTATATCCGTTGAACCCGAAGATATATGGTTCTGCAAAAGTGACGAAAGTTCCGTATCGTGCATATCTGCTTGTGCGGAAAATTTGTCACAGTATTTGAGCGATCTCACGATTGAAGTAATGACAAGCGGTGAATTTGATACGGCGGAAGAATATGCGGAACATGAGTACATGAAAAATATTGAAGATACAGAGTATATTCAAGAACCTTATGAAACTGAATTTTACGGAAAAAAGGCGTATTTGCAGGAGTATAAGAAAGATGATACGGATGTTTCCGTATATTTCATTGAGCATGACGGAATAATATACCGCATTTGTACTAATATTTATGAGACTGACGGAAGCGAAGATGTAAGAGACAGTGTTGACAGAATGCTTGAAAAAGTTACTTTTAAACCCGTTTCCGCCGAACGCTGTACGGAGATAAATAAGTCGTCTGTATCTGATTATACAAGTCCGAATTTCAGATATTCCATAAGTGATTTTTATGAAGCGCCTGATGAATATGCAAGTCAGAGTTATTTTGAGAGCAGTACAGGAAACACCATTCAAATTCAAGAAGTTGAACGAGATACTCTTGAACATCATTACGACTTTTATGATTATGATATTGCGCAGGCTGGCGGATATGAAACTATTCAGGCATGCGACAATACAATTACTGCTGTTAAAAATACCAATTCTGGCGGTGTCGGTGAGTATACGCAATATGTCTTTATGGACGAGCAAAATGCCCTTATTATAAGCATAAATACTGATTTGGGTGACAGTTCTGATGTTATAAGAAAAAACAAGCGTATAATGGATTTTTTCGCATCTATTGAGAGCAAATAATATAGATATAGGAGAATTAAAAATGGAACGGGATAAATCTTTAAAAATAATGAATGTAACGGCAGCCGTACTTTTCGGGTTGACCGTTTTGCTGTATCTTTTTGTAACTGCCTATCCGAGGGGAGTTATGCAGTTGTTTATGCAAAAATCGGATATTGAACTGTCAACGGCAGCTATTGTACATATGCTTTTGGGCGCGGTTAAGCCGCTGATATTTACGGCTGTCGGCGTAATAGGCTTCACAAGGAAGAATATGTCATTTAAATGGAGCATGGCAACTGCGGTCGGAAGCGGCATTTTGTGGCTGTTTCCGCCTGCCTTTTTAAAGATGTACTTTACGAGTGCTTTTGCCCGTATGGTCGGAGCGGAAGAGCTTGCGAATATAAGCGCGCTGAATAGTTCGGTTGCTATGTTCGGGTTTATGAGCAGTATCGGAATACTTCTGATCTTCGGTTCAGCCGTTGCGGAGGCGTATGCGGCGAAAAAGGGTATCGCCGATAAATAACATGGCATATGCAGCAGGGAAACAATATCCGCTTAAATAGTGGTTATTAATTACAGGTACGTTGAAAACATCAAAAACGACAAACCGTCCTCAAAATACTTTGAGTTTTTAGCAAAGAGGAGTTTTGAGCAAGGTTGGGGGGAATTAAAATGAAATATTTAAAATCGGCATTGTTCATACTTCTTGCAGGAACGCTGCTCTGCGGCTGCGGAGACAAAGCTTCCGACGACGCTGACATATCCGACGGTTTGAGCGCGGCGGTGTCGGATACCTCCGATTACAATTTCTTTGAAACGGCGGACGGCTTGTTCAGCTTCGGAACGCCGCCCTATTTGGCTTTCAGAGAGGACGACAGCAGCAACGATTACGAGTATTCCTTTACTACGGGAAAGGAAAACTGCCTTATCGGAGTTATGAGCGTTACGGGCTATCACCAGACCGCCAAAGGCTTCGGCGAGGGTACGCTTTCCGACTATGAAAAGGTGTACAGCGACGTAAAGGGCGAGAGCATTACGATCGGGGACGTTCCTGCCTATCAGATCACAGCGTACAGCGACAAGATAAGCTACAGATCAATTATGCTGCAATACGGAAACGGCGATCTGTTTGTGGTCAATATGACCGATAACAAAGGAAAAAATGATGCGGAAAAAGCCGCCGCCGCACTTTGCGGTACAATAAAATACAAGGGCGAACCGCTGAGAAGCTCCTCCGAGACTTTTGAAAACGATTACTTTTCGATAACCGTGTCCGAGAAGTGGTATTTCAAGTCCAAGGGCAGCGAGGGAGTTACCGTTTGCCTTAATTTACAGGAAAGTATCGAGGATATGGGGTATTCCTTTTCACTGAAAGCTCTGCCCGACGAGGGAGATATAACCATGCTTGCAAACGAGCGCTTCGGCGAGTTGTCGGAAAGCGGAGAATGCAGAGTCGAAAAATCGGAATTTCTCGGTTCGGAGGCGCAGTCGGTATTCTCCGAAAAACAGCTCGGCGATATAACTATGAAAAGGGAGCATCGCTATTTTGAGGCGAACGGTACGTGCTTTGAAGCGATACTGTTGTGTACAGATTCAAACAAGGAGCAGTTCGATAAGGATATTCAGACGATAACGGAAAGCATTATATTCAAATGAAGGCAGCGTGGCGGCGTGTCGCTGCATCGGGGAATTTTTCCTCAACAGTTGCAATTTTGTACTCAATATGATATAATAATAAAAACAAACTGTATGATCAGGAGGAAGAAAAAATGAAGAACGTTTTGGTAGTCGGCGGCGGCGGACGTGAACACGCCATAATTATGAAGCTGGCTGAAAGCAAACATGTGGGCAAGCTTTACTGTACTCCCGGAAACGGCGGTATATCCAAGTATGCAGAGTGCTTTAATGTATCGGCGACAGATATTGAGGGCGTAGTGGCTCTTGCAAAGGAAATAAAGCCCGATATGGTAGTAGTAGCTCCCGACGATCCCCTTGTTCTGGGAATGGTTGACGCTTTGCAGGCAGAGGGCTTCATGACGTTCGGACCAAAGGCGAACGCGGCGGTTATCGAGGGTTCTAAGGTGTTTTCCAAGGAGCTTATGAAGAAGTATAACATTCCCACCGCTTTTTACGAGGTTTTCACCGAGAGCGACAAGGCTATCGCTTATCTTAAAGAGCAGAACAGCTACCCTGCCGTTATCAAGGCGGACGGTCTTGCGTTGGGCAAGGGCGTTATCATCGCGCAGAATGAGGAGGAGGCGGTTCAGGCTGTCCATGATATGATAGACGGTCTGAAATTCGGCAAAAGCTCCGCGCGTATCGTGATAGAGGAGTACCTTACAGGTCCCGAAGTCTCCGTATTGAGCTTTACGGACGGCAAGACCCTTGTCCCCATGATCTCATCAATGGATCATAAGCGCGCACTGGACGGCGACAAGGGACTTAACACGGGCGGTATGGGAACTATCTCGCCGAACCCCTGCTATACTGAGGAAATTGCAAAGGAATGTATGGAGAAGATATTCCTCCCCACCATGAATGCCATGAACGCCGAGGGACGTACCTTTGAGGGCTGTCTTTATTTCGGACTTATGATAACTCCCAACGGACCGAAGGTCATCGAGTACAACTGCCGTTTCGGCGACCCTGAAACACAGGTAGTTCTCCCCATGCTCGATGCAGACCTTTACGAAATTTTCGAGGCTGTTTATAACCATGAGCTTGACAAGGTAGATATAAGATGGCACAGCGGCGCATGCGCATGCGTTGTAATGGCAAGCGGCGGTTATCCCGAGAGCTATCCAAAGGGTATCGTTATGAACGGCTTTGATGATAAGGGTCAGGTCGAGAACTGTTTTGTATATCATGCAGGAACTAAGCTGGGCGAAAACGGCGAATTTCTCACAAACGGCGGACGCGTTATCGGCGTGACCGCAAAGGGAGAAACACTCCGTGAGGCCCTCGATACGGCTTATAAGGGCGTTTCGGAAATAAGCTTTGACGGCGCGCATTACCGTAAGGATATTGGTCATAAAGCTTTTGAAATTTTATCTTGATGCCGCTGACTAATGTCCAGAGGCAGCGCCTCTGGCAGGGTGTGGGACAGAGTCCCACATAGCGTTTAAGCGCTCCGCAAAGGGTGAATTTCAAAACAGTCCAGTGGACTGTTTTGAAAGAGGGAACGCCCTGCAAGAGAGGGCGTTCCCTTAGTAAGGACACGTAACGCCGTATTCTTGATAAGGTTTACAAAAATTTAACATTTTTTCTGCTCAAAAATTTTCCTCCGTTCGTTGTTTTATATAAGAGAGTAATCTCAAGTATAAATTAGGAGGAAAATCATATGAAAAAATTGATAATTACGGCGATTATGTCCGCGGCTATGGTGGCTTTGACCTCATGCAGCTTTAATGTGAAAAATCATGGGGAATTCGGTTCTGCCGATATTGACGGAGACGGCGAAATCACGGTTTCCGAACTGGACAAATTTAAAGACTACCTTTTGGGAACGTTTCCCGAGGAGGAATATTCCCTGATGAACGAATACGAATTGTCGAAAATTTATGACCTTGATCTGGACGGCTCGGTGGACGTTTTCGACATGGTTCTTATGCGTCAGGCTGCCGTTTCAGGCGAAAATACCGAAACTGTATCGTGGAGAATTGACGATATACCATTGGCAGACGGATTTGACCGTATATCGGGAAAAGAGTACGTAATAAAATCATTTTCAGAGCTTTCGGAACTGAAAGAACTCCTCTACAGCGGCACGGAGACTGACGGCATGTGGGCAAACTACGATGAAGCCTTTTTTGAGGATAACAGTCTGCTCATAAAGCCGATAATGCAGAGCTTTTATCAGTCTGACAAAATAATTTATAATATCGCCTCCGTTCACTACGAGGGGAACGATATTGTGATCCACTGCAACGAAAATTACGATACCAAGACCGACTATACGGGCGAACAGCTCGTAAATACGCCGCTTTTGGCGCAGGTGAGCATTTCGAAAAGCAGAGACGGCATGAATCCGCGCTGGGAATTAAAAAAGGTGAATTACGACCGTTTGATCGACTTTATAATAGAAGAAAATAAACGCAATGAGCCTGAAATAGATGAATACGACACCTTTGAGTTCACCTCCCCCGATGGCGGTCAGACGTTTTCGGTCAGTCAGGAGGTAATGAAATATCCCGATAAGGACTGTGAAACTACCTTGCGGTTCCGCTCCGTTTTTAAAGGTACAAGCGAGCTTGAAAAGGTGCAGATATGCGTTCCCGATGAAATATACCGACCGTTTTCGGACGAGAAAAACTATGAGGTCATATGGGGCGAAAATGACGTGACTTTCAAATTCACAGCCGATAAGGAGTATTCGTACACATTTGACTACGTGGATAAATCCCTGCGGACGCAGACGGTCACCGTAAATCACACGGGAAACGTTTATCCCGGAATATCTTCTGTTGACGTTACCGGCGATTACGCAGGGGATATGCAGAGTGTCGGAGTTGTTATAATCTGGGCGGCTTATGATGAAGTTCCTCGGGACAGGGGATATAAAATATTCGGTTCGCCTATAGGATTCAATATTTCCGATGACGTGGAAAATCCCATGGCTGTTCTTCACTATGACGAAAGCCTGCTGAAAGGGCGGGAGGAAAATCTGCGGCTTATCGGATATTCGCCGGAAGTCAATATATTCACACATTTCAGCATAACTGCTGATACTGAAAACAATACCGTCACACTGCCGGCACATAACGGTATTTATTTCCTCGCCGAGGTACAATAAAGGAGTAAATTATGCAGCAGGAAAAGCTGACTAAAGGAATATTTTTCGGACTTGCGGGCAATCTGCTATTCGTAGCCTTTGGCTTGATATGTCTGTTTTATTATTATACATACGAAAGCGGCAGCATTTTTTCAAAGGTAATAGAGGTTACAGCGTACTGTACGGAATTTATGGGTTTCGGACTGCTTATATATTCGGATTGGCTGCTTATCAAGAGCATTCGTCTGAGAAGACTGCTGAAAGTCAGTTTTTCCGCTTACATAGTCCTTGAAGCCCTGATGATGATACTGGAACTGAACGCCTACAAGATAGAAGCCTACGAGCCGTATTCGCTTGCCCTTGCGATAGTTCATGCGGTCGTATCGGGCATGGTTTGCTTTGCTTTTTTACAGCTCGACCCCGACAATGTAAAGTGGGAAGTAGCCATAGGAGCGTGCTTTACGCTTATTATAGCTGGAATGCTGGGAAATATTTTAGGCGTGCGTATATATTTCAGTATTATAACGAATGCGGTCGGCTTTTCGGCGCTTTTCGCATCTATGAAATTCTTCCGTGACCGAGGACAGATAGAAATAGACTGCTACGGCGACAGGGCGAATGCGGCGGAATTTTCAAGCAGTACCCTTTTCGCTGAAATGAAAGGGTCTGAGGAAATTTCCGAAAAATCTGAAAAAGATACTGATATTGAATAAATTATGATACTATTATATTCCGACTGTTTTGGAAACAAAGCAGTCGGAATTTTTTTGTAATTTTAATAAATAATAAGCGTTGATATTTGTGCATAACGCCGAAATAAAAAATTATTTTTCAATAATCAATGGTTTTTCGTTGAAAAATGTGCCGTTCCGCACCCTTTATGAGAGACGTATTAAATTAAACTCTCGGAAAGGAGATGCAGAATGTCCGAAAAAATTACAGAACAAAGGAGGAATGAGTTTTGCTGTTATTATGTAATGCTCGGAGATCCCGAGGAGGCTGCCGTCAGAGCAGGCTGGCAAGGGACGGCTGCATTGACGGCAGCGGCGAAATGCCTGAAAGATCAGCAATGCCGCAAAATCATATCGGAGCTGAAAACGCTTTTTTGCGATTCCGCATCCGTCAAAGCAGGATTGAGACGGCTTGCCTTCGGAAGCTGTAAGGACGCCGTTACCCTTGCGTTTTCGGAGGAGCTGCCGCCGCAAGGAGTCATAGAAAGGCTCGATCTGTTCAACGTTTCCGAAATAAAGCGCGATAGGGGCGGCGGCGTGGAGATAAAGCTTTTTGACAGGCTGAAGGCTCTTGAAAAGCTTTATGAACTTGAAACGGCGCAGGACGGCAAAAATATGGCGGCGGGACTTATCGAAGCTCTTACAGCCTCGGCAGGTGCGGAAGGTCATGACGATTAAGCGGCTTTCGGATAAGCAGCGGCTGACCGTAAACTGGTGGCTGAATCCGAAATTTTCCCGATATGACGCAATTATCTGCGATGGAGCGGTAAGAAGCGGCAAAACAATGTCAATGTCCCTCGGCTTCGTTATATGGGCGGTCAGCAGCTTCGACGGCGGAGCGTTTGCGGTCTGCGGCAAGACCGTGACTTCCCTCAGACGAAACGTTATAACGCCTCTTTTGCCTGTTCTCAGGGACATCGGTATGCTGTGCGAAGTGAAGGTCAGCCGCAGCTATATGGACGTTTCCTACTTCGGCAGAAAAAACCGATTCTACTTTTTCGGCGGACGTGACGAAGGCTCGGCAGCTCTTATACAGGGCGTTACTCTTTGCGGAGTATTTCTTGACGAAGCGGCTCTTATGCCTCGCTCCTTCGTGGAGCAGGCGTTAGCGAGATGCTCGGTAAACGGCTCGAAAATGTGGTTCAACTGTAATCCCGACACCCCCTCCCACTGGTTCTATAATGAATGGATCAGAAAGGCGGAAAGCAAAAATGCGCTGTATCTCCATTTTACCATGGACGACAATCCGTCTTTGTCGGAAGAACTGAAAAACCGCTATAAAAGGCTGTATTCGGGAGCGTTCTACGATCGCTTCGTACTGGGAAAATGGACGGCGTCCGAGGGTGCGGTCTATCCTATGTTCGACCCGAAAAAGCATGTTTTCGACCATGAACTGCTGTGCGAAAGATATATCGTTTCCTGCGACTACGGAACGGTGAACCCGACGTCTATAGGGCTTTGGGGATATTCGGGCGGAATATGGTACAGGCTTCGTGAGTACTACTACGCTTCAAAAAAGGAGGGTATCTGCCGCACAGACGAG
The DNA here is from genome assembly GCA_947627275.1 of uncultured Ruminococcus sp. Classification (GTDB taxonomy): domain Bacteria; phylum Bacillota; class Clostridia; order Oscillospirales; family Ruminococcaceae; genus Ruminococcus. The sequence goes on from CANQVK010000020.1 coordinate 25,426, forward strand.
GAGCATTACGCCGCCTTGGAGGAGCTTGTCGGAGACAGAAACGTTGAAAAGGTCATAATAGACCCCTCGGCGGCAAGCTTTATCGAGTGTATCAGACGTCACGGAAGATTTCGCACGGTCAAGGCAGACAACGATGTTGTGACAGGGATAAGGCGGGTCAGCGCCGTATTGAAAGATGGCAGACTTATGTTTCATAGTTCGTGCCGCGGCATTATCAGGGAATTTTCCCTGTATCGCTGGGCGGACAAAACTGGTACGGACGCTCCGATAAAGGATAACGACCATGCTATGGACGATATGCGCTATTTTGTTTCGGAGGTGTTTAAATCGGTCGATGACGGCTTCTTTGCACTTTCGGTAGACCGATTTTCAGCAGTTTAAGCAGGGGGACTTTACTTACTAAAGCGGACTAACATCGGGATTCCAAAGGGACGGTGTCCCTTTGGCGGAGTCCAGAGGCAGCGCCTCTGGCAGGGTGTGGGACAGCGTCCCACAAAGCGTTTAAGCGCTCCGCAAAGGGTGAATTTCAAGACAGTCCGCAGGACTGTTTTGAAAGAGGGAACGCCCTGCAAGAGAGGGCGTTCCCTTACTAAAGAGACAAAATGTAGTCCACCACTTAAGATCATAGCATTGACCGTACTCTGTGTACTTTTTAATTAAGGAGGTTGTATGAAAATATTCAAAAAGAAAACGCCGAGGGCTGCTCCCGAGCTTTTGCAGGCGGAGCGCGAGGCTGACACTATAATGACACTCCCTGCAAGTTCGGCAGGCTTTGAAAAGGAGCTTTTCGACAGGCTCAGGTACGCCGTTCCTGTCATTGACGCGGCTATAATGAAAATAGTCCGCCTTACGGGAGCGTTCAGGCTCGTAAGCTCCGAGAAAAGGCATCAGGGGGAGCTTGACAGCTTTTGCGGAAACGTTTCCGTCGGACTTCACGGAAAATCCATAAACTGCTTTGCGGACAGCTTTCTTGACAGCCTGCTCACATACGGGAGCGCTGTCGGGGAAATAGTTCTCAACGAGAGCGAACGCACGATAGCAGGTCTTTGGAACGGCGACAGCGCAAAAATCGTTGTAAGTCAGGGCAGTACGCCCTTTGAACGCCGATATTCCGTCAGGTGTGCAGACGGCTCGTACAAGGCGGTAAAGCGTCCTGAACGCATCGTATATGCGTCGCTTACGGGAGGTAATTCGCTTCTCAGGGGACTGCCTGCGCTGAGCGGCATACTTATGAGGATATATCAGTGTATCGGTCAAAATTTCGACCGCGCAGGAAACGTCCGCTACGCCGTGACGTACAAGCCCACCGATTCCTCGGGCGATATTTCCTGCACCAAGGAACGTGCAATGCAGATAGCGAGAGAGTGGGCGGACGGCATGAATTCCGCAAAATACGGACAGGTCAAGGACTTCATAGCTGTCGGGGACGTTGATATAAAGGTCATAGGCGCAGAAAATCAGCTTTTCGATACGGAAATACCTGTACGCCAGCTTTTGGAGCAGATAGTAGCCAAGCTGTCGATACCGCCGTTTCTTCTGGGACTTACATGGAGTTCAACGGAACGCATGTCCTCACAGCAGGCAGATATACTGACATCTGAGCTGGAATACTACCGCCGTCTTATGTCGCCTGTTCTGCGTGATATAGGGAACGCATTTCTCAGGTCGCAAGGTTTTTCCGGGGAATGCTCCGTAGAATGGGATAACATCAATTTACAGGACGAATCGGTTCTTGCGCAGACTCGGCTTAATAATGCTCGCGCTGCGGAGATCGAAGCTAAGTTAAATTTAAACAATTGATTTGTGGAGGTAAAATTTATGTATAACGAGATCAAGCTTGAAAAGGGAATGTACAATCTCAGCGGCAAGAGCTTTACGGCAGCGTTGGAGGAGCTTGACCCCTCAGCCGCATATATAGGTACGGAGCTGGAGTCTCTGGACGCATTCGAGAGGCAGCTCAAGCGTTACAATATCAGAATAAGCGGCACGGACTGCGACTGCGTGGAGAAGTTCTTCACCTCGACCGATACGGCGGTGCTTTTCCCCGAGTACGTCAAGAGATGTATCGCAAAGGGCTTTGACGGGACTGTGCTTTCCTCTGTAACGGCTGTAAAGACCGTATGCGAAAGCGGTCAGTATCTTGGCTGTGTAATGGACGATTCTGCGGATTACGTTACTACGGCGCAGTCCGTACAGCTCCCGTCCGCAACGGTCAGGGAGGGCAGTACGGCGGTAGTCCTTGAAAAATACGGCAGACTTATCAACGCTTCTTACGAAGCAGTGAGAAAGCAGAGACTTGACGTTTTCGGCGTAATGCTCAGAGGTATCGGCGTAAAGCTTGCAGTTTCCGTAGTTAAAAAGGCTATGTCGGTGCTTGCGGCGGACGCGGCGGCTGTTACTGCTTCTTCGCTTAGCTATGCCGCCCTTGCGGAGCTTTACGGCAAGTTTGACTGCTTCGATATGACGACCGTCATTGCCAACCCTGCCGACGCTTCAAAGATAGCGGCAATGGAGCAGCTTTCGGATACAAAAATCTCGGCGGACGGCAAAATGATACTTCCTTTCGGCTCTGAGCTTATCAAGACTTCATCTGTTCCCGCAAATACCGTTATAGGCATCGACAAAAACTTTGCTTTGGAGTTTATCACAAGCTCCGGACTTGTTATGGAGACCGATAAGCTCATCGACCGACAGCTCGATCAGATAACCGTTTCCATTACCTGCGGATTCAGAAAACTCACTCCCGAAGCTGTCAAGAAGATCACTATTAGCTAAACGCTGTTCGCCTGATGCTGTCAGCTTTAGTGGGGGACTCTGTCCCCCACACCCCCTGCCAAAGGGGTGACCACTTTGGAATCTCTGTTGTCGTAAATTTACCTGTATAAAGCCGCCTTATTTAATTGTAGATTTAAGTTCACATAGCTTTATACAGGAAAATTTACGATATTGGGTTCTAAGAGTTACCTCTCTGACAAGAAATACAGGGAAACAAAGTACTCATTAAATTGACATCATTGGGAACAGGGTTTAGCGTACAGAACAAGGAGGTCAATATGGAAAAAGAAATACTTGAAAAGATAAATAAATTCACACGGAGAGAATTTTCCGAGGACGAGCTTTATATTTTTTCTGTCATACTTTGCGATAATGAAGTTGACCGGGACAGAGAACGCTTCTCGGACAACGCCCTGAATACGCTGAGATCCCTGTTTGTAGGGAAAACGGGCATATTCGACCACGACCCGAGCACATCGAATCAGACGGCAAGGATATTTGATACCGAGCTGCTCACAGACGACAGCCGCACGACCGGAAACGGTGAACCGTACAAATATCTTAAAGCGTCGGCGTATATGGTGCGCACAGAGGAAAACAAAAATCTTATAGCCGAAATAGACGGCGGCATCAAAAAAGAGGTCAGTATTTCCTGTTCGGCAGGGAAAAAGACGTGTTCCGTGTGCGGCAGGGACAGAACGTCGGAGGGGTGCAGCCATATCCGTGGAAAAATCTATAACGGCAGAATATGTCATACCGTGCTTGACGATATATCCGACGCATATGAATGGAGCTTTGTGGCAGTTCCTGCGCAAATCAATGCAGGGGTAACGAAAAAATATATAGAGGAGGCTGATGAGAAGTCTGCGGTCTCGTCAGATGCGGACAGTAACGAGGAGCTTCGTCGGGAAATAATACGCATGGCGTTTTTTCGCGGCGGCTGTAACGCCGTGCAGGAAGCGGAGCGTTCGGTAAAGGGCATGGGTACAAAGGAGCTTATAGGTCTGAAAAAGGCATACGAGCGTCTTTTGGAGCATAAGGGGATAGAGGTTCAGCTTATTCCCGAAACGTCCCGTGGAACAGCGGAGCAGTTCAAGATATGATAAGGAGGAGCAGGCATGAATTCCGAAAATGTAAAATCTCTTTTCACCCTGTTTTCGGGGGAGGAATACAGAGATACTTTTGCGCCGTTTCTGGAGGTTTCCACATCGCAGGTGCAGGGAATGCTTCTTGACGGTGCGGATAAGGACGATTCACGGCTTGATTTTCTTTGTGCGGCGCTTGCGAATTACAGATACCGCATGGCAGAGTTATCCGCCGACCGTTCCGAGTATACCTATGCCGGAAAAATGTCGGGCAGCAGCGACAGCAGACTTCTGAGCTTTTCCGAAAGTCTGCTCAGAGACTATTATCACTTGTGCAGGGACTTGATAAACGGCTCGGATTTTGTGTTCATGACCGTACCGAATGCAGCGGAATAGGGGGAGCATATGCAGGATATACTTTCTCAGATAAAACAGGCGTTTACGGCGGCGGGCGGCAAAAATATCTATACCGCCTTTGACGCCGTTCCCATACGCGACAAGGGGGAATTTTTCACAGTCCTGAGCATTGACGGATATGAAGCAATGCCGCCGATATATACGAACAATAAAATTTATATGCCCGTCAAGGCAGAGCTTGCGGTAACCGTTTTAGCTCCCGAGAAATGCAGTCAGGAGGAAATTTACGATTACTACAGCTTATATTTTGAAGCCTCGGTCAATAAGCTGTGCGGACTGAGCAGTACCCTGAAACGCATTGATATATCGGTTGATAAGAACCTGAACAGACTTGCTTTGAAGTCAGTCGTAAAGCTGAACTGCATGAAAATTATCACCAAATCGGAGGAGGTGACGGCGAATGACTAAAGTGAACGTCCGTGAGGCGTTTCCCGTTAAAATAAGCAATTTGACGATGTACTGCGAAAGCATGAAGTTTTCGGCGGAAACGGCAATTTATGAAAGCTCTACCGTCACAGGCTATCCGCTTATGACGAACAAATGCCGCAAAATGACAAGAATTTCATTCACGGGCAGGGTCTACAACGATAAAACGCCGATGCGTCTCGCAGCCTTTGCAAATAATCTCAACAGCTATGAGGGAGTGGAGATCATTTATCGTGATATACGCTTTTACGGCTGTATTATTACGGGTTTTTCGGCGGAGGACAGCGGCGAGGACTACATTAAGCTGACTATAAACGCCGCTACTACCTACCCCGTATATTTTCTTGACGAGGTGAGTACATGATAATCCAGCTCGAACTGAAAAACAGGGACGGAACGTTGAAGTCTTTTTCAAGGCTGCTCAGCTTTGTCTTTGAAAAGGAGGCATATACTCCATATACGATGTTCAGAACGGCTGTTTTCGGAAACGACCTGCCCGAGGACTTTACAGAACTAAAATTTTATATAAACGGCAGGCTTCTTCATCACGGAGCAGCCGATACGTACAGGAAGATCAATGAAAAAGGCGGCGTAAGGGGATATATTTCCTCACGCGGATTTACCTCCCTGCTGACGGAAAATCAGCTTCCGCCCGGAACGTACACGGATATGACGCTGAACAAGCTTTTTGACAGTTACTTTGCGCTTCCGAATATAACCCATGAAAGCAATGAGCAGAGCAGTTATATTTTTGTGAACAAGGGTACTCCTATGTGGGACGGCGCAGTAAATTTAGCCTATAAGCTGACGGGGTCGTATCCTTATATAAGAAACGCCAATAAGTTCATGATAAGTATGCCTACAGACGCAAGGAACGTGACTTACACTTTGGAGGACGCTGTTAATTATGGTACGGAGCTGAATACGAAACGCATGGTCAGTCATTATCATATGGCGGACATTAGCGGAAATTACGGAGCTTATGAGTATGCCGGAGCAGAAGCGGCGGCGCGAAGTCTTATCCGACATCATCATTTTGACCTTGACAGACGTTTTCTTTATTCTCCCGACAGCGCATGTCAATTTCGCGGAGAAGCGTCAATGAGGGGGTATAAGCGGAGATTTTTCACATACAGCGGCTATAGGAGCGAGGATCTCAATGATATTGTTTCATTTGAGGATATAAGCGGACAGCGTATAAAGGCTATAAAAATTATGGCGGGACAAAAGGGCGTTTTTACAGAGCTGAGCGTTTATGAGGATGCGTTCTCAGGAAATTAGTATCAGTGTACCATAAATTTAAATTCAGAATATAATATAGTATACTCGCCGTTATTGCAAAATGTCCAAAGAGTGCTGAACAGAAAATTCATATATCAAGGAAGATGACGCATACAGACGGATCTTATGTCTGCATTACTGGACATTTTTCAATAGCGGCGAGTATATCTCAGTGATATGATCATTGGAGGAAAAAATGCCGACCAACCGAATGCTCAGCAGCCTTAAGGAAGGCGAAAGCTGTAATATTATCGAGATCCTGCCGACGGGAGCAATGGTAAACCGATTAAAGGAACTTGGCTTCACATGCGGCGCTCGTGTGGAATGCCTTCGCAGAAGCTTCTCGGGCGACCCGACTGCATACCTTGTAAAAGGTACGGTCATCGCTTTGAGAAAAAACGACGCCGAGGGTATTATTGTAAATTAAATCAATACACAATTGCTTATCAGCGAAAAATGCGGTCGGAACATTATCCAACCGCATTTTTATCCTAATGTAATACTTGACAAATACATGGAAAAATGTTAAAATATATTCAATATAAATAACGCAAAGAACGAAACTGTAACAATTGAGATGTTGGCGAAAATTACAAGCACATTAAATTGTAACGTTGACGATATTATACAGTTTATTGCAAACAATGACACGGGGGTTAATAAATGGCATTTACACATATTGATTGCTTTTCCGGTCCGGGCGGAATTTGCACTGGGTTTCATGCGGCAGGGCTGAAAACTTTAGTTGCGATTGAATATATAAAAAGCTGTGTGGAAACTTATTCTGCTAATCACCCGGAAGTACACATTATTTATTCGGATATACGCAATGTGACAGCAGAACAGATATTGCCATATATTCCGGCTGACGGAGTTGATATAGTATCGTCCGGCATGCCTTGTGAAACTTTTTCAACAGCGGGAAATACTTCACGTTCTTTTTACGATGATAGACAATTTTTGTTCCGAGAGGGAATACGGATCGCACAAATTGCGAATGCAAAAATGATACTGTTTGAAAATGTTCCAGCTATTACAACAAAAACCGTTGAAAAAGGTGCAAAGGAGCTTATTGTTGATGTCTTAAAAAGAGAACTTGTAGCTGCTGGATATGGTAATTATATTGAAGTTGTTCTAAGCGCAATTAATTATGGTGTCCCACAACGCAGAAAACGTTTTTTTATATTGGCAGCAAAAGACAAAGATTTAAAGCTGTCTGCTCCACCGCCTACCCATAAAAAAGAAATTACAGTTGCAGAAGCGTTTGCAGGTTTACCAAATGTTATTCCTAACACAAATGTGCCAGCTGATGAATATTCAAGCGAAAGTTCATCTTTCTCTAAACAAATGCGGGATAGCAAGTTTTGGAGATTAGGAGCAGAAACGTGCAAGACTATTTCATATCAAATGCCAATGAAACACCGTAACTGTACATTGGAGCGATTTTCACTACTTAAACAAGGTGAAAGTCTTAAAAACCTATTTGAACGCTTCGAAGGTAAAGAACTTGAAGAATTGCAAGCGCGGCGAGTTTTACCAAAAAAAATGTTTATTAAAAGAAATTACAGGTTAAAGACTAACGAAGCGTCACCAACTGTTACAAGTCATTGTTTAGATGAATTTGTACACCCAATTTATGATAGAGCTCTGACAGTTAGAGAATGTGCAAGGTTGCAGTCTTTTCCCGATTGTTATGATTTTGCCGGTGGTCCTTATATTGTTCCACATATTGAAAGAACTGTGCAAGACAAGTATGAACAAATCGGCGATGCTGTACCGCCCTTATTGGCTTATGCGTGGGGAAAGAAAATTATAGAGTTATTAGAGGTGCAAGAATATGGCGATAGATGATATTCGTGGTTTTTGCGGGCAAATATACTCAGATACATATACTGCCGAAAAGCAAAGAATTGAAAGTGATATTATTGCTGGTTCAAGAACTGGCATTATTCCAGTTTCAAAAATGAGTGAAATTGAGACTGCGTCACAAAAAGAAGCAATCAAAAATGCGACAATAGAGGGTATTAAGAATTTCCCTGATGTTGAAGCAGCCTTAATATGGCGTGCCGTCTATGAAACGCATGTTCATAGAAAAAGCGGCATAAATGATGCAGATACAATTTCAAAAGTCATAAGTGCAGATCAGAGTTGGAAGAAGTCAAGCGGACATGCCTTTGAAGAAATGATAAAAATTTTAGGCACAGCTGCATTGCTGGATAGTGGAATTGAAATCTTGTTACAACGTGATCTTAATACACTGATAAAGGCAAAAGAACTAAATAACGAACCACGAGATATTAGTTGGTTAAAAGAACAGATAAAGGCAAGCATTTTTGACTTATACACCATTGTACATACTCCAGATGGCAAACAATTCTGTTATGGTTGTATTCAAAGCAAAACAAGCATTCGTGACCGTGTTACAAGAGATAGAGAACCATCGATACAAGCTATGCAGTCTTTCTTTTGGAGTACAATAATTGTACTTGACGGCGACTTCTTAAAATTGCCGAAATTCATTTCAATGGTAAACGGCGGTACTGCTGAACATGTTGAAAACGGCTGGCATGGTATGTATGTCTTTTCTGAGCAATATTCACAAGATAGGATTTATTCCATTGACCTTGACTTCAAGAATTTCAAGGAGCACGCAATCAAAGCAGCTGGCTATTGGTTGTCGCAAAGACAATGGTTTAACGGACAATGGCATGCAAATAAAGTATAATGCCCTTTACTTTCGTGTCAAAAGGAGACTGTTTGAACCTAAGTCGTATATTTCTACCCTATTTGGGTTTAGTATCAGCGAAAAATGCGGTCGGAACATTATCCAACCGCATTTTTTAAAGTCATTTTTTTATAAGGTTTGCAAATTCCAAAGCCTTTGAAATATCGCCTTCTACTTTAAGCTTGCCGAGGGTAAATGCGGCTACGGCGTCGAGCTTGCCTTCTATGAGCTTAACGAAGTTGTCCATTTTCATTGTAATGGCGCAATGTCTGTCGTTATACTCATAAGGCTCGATCTGAATACCCTTGTTGCCGTTCATATTTACGGCAGCGTAGAAAACGCCTGGGTCTCTGTCCTTGATATAGAAAGAAACAGCAAGTCCGGGTGCGTCGGTAACGTCAATATCTTTAGCTTTTTCTCGCAGCATAGCCAAAAGTTCGTCCATGGTCATGTAAGATCACCTCCAGTAAGATATAGCAAACGACAAAATATTTTGGCGTTCAATATAATTATACAGCACCATTTTCGATATGTCAATGGATTAATTGTTAATATCAGGCGAGTATAATTTATGCTTTCTTTTTAACAGCCTTTTTGACTTTTATAAGGATAACTCCTGCAATGAGCAGAATTGCGCCTATGCAGAGAGCGTATATCGAGGTCGGAAGAAGCAGCGAGGCGCTCATGCAGTACCAGAGTTCGCCTGTTACGATATACGCCATTGCAGCGCCGACAGACGACGCTGCCGCCGCAAGAAGCGTTGCAAGTCCGCCCCAGAAGAAAATTCCGCCGTAAAAACCGAGCAGCCGTCTGCCGTTTCTGTTGACGATAACAGCCGTCCATATAAGCAGCACCACAAACAGTGCGCCGATGATTCCCAGCGTAAGTCCCGAAAGTATGTATCTTATATTTTCAAGTCTGAATCTTAAGTTCCAGCCGATCTTGCTTACAGAGAATTTTTCCTCAGTCTCATTTTCCGCAAGGCTGCTTCGGATAGAATTGTAGTCCGCCGTCTGCATTTCGTAGCCGAAAACTTCATTTGCCGCTTCGCTGTTGTTCATGAAGAAATCTACCAGTTCCGTTTCGCTAAGGGTAGGTTCGTCGCCCTTGCCATCAAGAATATAATCGCCGTACTGCTTAAGCTTATCAGCGAAAAAGTCCGTAAATCCGCTTTTGGCAAGGTATACGGAGAACTCCGTTTTGTCGGCAAAGCCGTGCGTCGCCTTGTCGAAATCGGTCTCATAGTATAGGTTGTCCGATAATGTCATGTCATTGAAGCGCGCGTTTATTATAGTCCAGACGTTCAGGCTTTGGGCGCGGTCGTGGAGAATGTCTCCCGATAAGCCGAGTTTAAGGCTGAAAAGCAGACTTACCAAAACAAGTATGATACATGCGATAAACGAGATGACCGCAGCTCCCATAAGTCTGCCTGCGCCCACCTTAACAGGCTTTGGCGGAGCTTCTTCGGGCAGCGGCTCGGGCAGAGGAGGTATTTCCTCGGCAGACGCAGCTTTTTCACGCTCACGGGCTATATGAAGCTCCGGCTCGGGGACGTTGGGAGATTCCGCAGTTTCGGGAACTTCCGTTATTTCTGCCTGTTCGGGTTCGGACGAACCTTCTCCGGACGTTTCCTCGGCAGGCTTTTCGTTTATAAGAGCCGTCTCGGGATCATCGTCGGCAGACGGCGCAGTTTCGGGAATTTCATCTGCTTTTGGGGTATATTCTTCTCTGTTTTCGGGAACTATGTCGCCTGTAGCCGGGTTTCTCAGCATTGCGCCGCATCCCGTACAAAAAAACAGCTTATCATCTTCATAAACAGCTCCGCATAATTTGCACTTCATATTACATCCTCCATTTTTTATACTCTCTGCTACTGCAAGCTTTGCAACAGCGGCGAATATATGATACGATAGTTTAATTATACCTTTTAAAATTCCTTTTGTCAACAGAAAAAAGTCGAAAATTATGAAAATATCAGCAGGGGGACGGAGTTCCCCACCTAAGTTGCAGACAGCGGGTTCATAATTACTGTCTGCAATTTAATAGACGGTGTGCGTTAGTTTCCGAGGAGGTCTAATATTTTTTGTAGGGACACGGCGTGCCGTGTCCTTAACAAGGCAACGCCCTGCAATAGAGTCGAGTATATATATGCAGCCTTTGCGTGCTAAAAATCCAACAATTTCTTGACATTTTATTAAAATAATGTTATAATGTATTCGGCAGTATGCAAAAGTTGTTAATTAAGAAAACTTTTTTAATGCAGTATTGCTGATAATGATATGCGCAGACGGAAGCGTTCTGTCTGCTGAAAGGGAAAAATATGGAAAACGTACTTGAAGTCAGGGAACTGTCAAAGCAGTACACCAAGGTGCTTGCCGCAGACAAGGTTTCCTTCGACATCAAAAAGGGCGAAATATTCGCGCTTATCGGGCCTAACGGCGCAGGAAAGACCACGACTATACGTATGATCTCGACCTTGCTTACTCCGACCGAGGGCGATGCGGTGGTAAGCGGTCACAGCGTACTGAAAGAGCCGGAAAAGGTTCGCCAATGTATCACCTACCTGCCCGACGAAGCAGGCGCATACAAGAATATGACGGGTAAAAAATACCTGCGGTTCATGGCTGGACTTTTTTCGACCGACATTGACACTATCAACAAATATGTTGAACGAGCGGAAAACATATGCGGTCTCGGCGACCGTCTCAAGGACAAGATAGGAAGCTACAGCCGTGGAATGATACGAAAGCTGCTGCTTGCAAGAGCCGTTATGACGAAGCCCGACCTTGCCATACTTGACGAGCCGACCAGCGGACTTGACGTTCTCAACGCCATTGAAATACGCAAGATGATAAAGAAGCTTGCCGCAGATGAGGGGATGTCTTTCCTGCTTTCCTCACATAACATGCTTGAAATCGAATTTGTTTCCGACCGCGTGGGAATTATCGCTAAGGGGCATCTTCTTGTTTCGGGGCGGACAGACGAGCTAAAGGCGCGTTATAATGCGGCGAATCTCGAGGAGGTATTTGAAAGGGTGGTGAATGACAATGAAATTCTTTAATCTGCTCAAAAAGGAGCTTGCAGAGCTGCTGAATCTCCAGACCGTGATAAGTCTTGCAGTCACAATGGCAATGCTGATGTTCCTCGGCAGCTTCATGTCGTCCACTATCGAAGAAGCGGTAAAGCAGGAGTACACCGTTACGCTCTGCGACCGTGACAAAACCGATTTTACAGCGGAGCTTATAGAAACGCTCCGAAAAAATAACGCAATTGTCAGCGAAGTAACATCTGACAGCGAGGATTTTTCTCAGCTTTTGAGTACTGCCGGAAAAGACAGCATAATAGTCATTCCGCAGGGCTTTACCGAGGATCTGAACGCAGGAAAGGCTCCCGAGCTTATAAGCGTTTCCGAAATGAGATCCGCCGCTATGATGTCTAACATGTCCAACAACAACGATGGAGCTGAAAGGCTTATCAGGAATTGCATTTCAAATGTTTTCGCAGAACGTGCGGGACTTACGGCAGAGGACGTTCAGCTTATCAACGCGCCTGTTTCGATCAGCGAATATACCGTTGTAAAGGATAAGACCTCGGAGGTCTCGGCGGAGGAAGTAATGAGCAATATTATGATGCAGAATATGCTCCTGCCTATTATTGTTTTCGTGCTTATCATGATGACCTCTCAGATGCTCATGAGCGCAATTTCCAACGAGAAGATCGACAAGACTTTAGAGACCCTGCTGTCCGCGCCTGTTTCGAGAACGGCTGTCCTCGGCGCAAAAATGCTTGCCGCCGCCATAGTTGCCATGATAAATGCGGTTTGCTTCATGGTCGGCTTCTCGGGAATGATGTCGGGTGCGACCGATTCCGTAAAGGCTGAGTTTGAGGGAACTGCCATAAACGAATACATACCGATCGATTCAGCTCTTGAACAGCTCGGTCTGACACTCGGCGGCGTGGATTACGTACTTGTGGGAATCCAGTTGTTCCTTACGATAATGATATGTCTGTCCGTTTCACTTATGCTGGGCGCTCTGGTAAACGATACAAAACAGGCTCAGACTATGGTAATGCCGCTGATGTTTGCGGCGATGATACCCTATATGATCTCTATGTTTGCGGATGTAAACAATCTCCCTATTGTCATAAGGCTTATTGTATACATTATTCCGTTTACTCACACGTTCTCTGCGATACCGAACCTTATGTTCGGTCATATGGGAATATTCCTTATAGGACTTGTCTACCAGACGCTCGCCTTTGCGGTTTGCATGTTCTTTGCGCTGAAACTGTTCAAGTCGGATAAAATACTTACAGTATCGCTGAATTTTGGTCAGAAATCAAAGTTTAAAAAAGCTAAAAAGAACGAAAACCAATAAATCTTTTAACAGAACTGTGAAAATAAAAATTCCCGTCAAAGCCGAGGTAAATCAAGGCTTTGACGGGGTTTTTGCAATAGTCTGAAAAGCGAATTTTATTTCCGCTATTATTTCCCGATGTAGGGACACGGCACGCCGTGTCCGCACGTAATATTATGTTGCCCATAAACATTCAGACATATTGTTATTTTGGTTGTACATTTCTACCCATAATTACAATGCCACTGTAATTTCCTTGAACGGACACGGCACGCCGTGTCCCTACAACAAGAAACAGTTATTGGTCTATAATCTTTTTCCGCATAAGTATCATATCAAAAACGTCTGAATTGCCGTCAAGGTTCATATCGTATAGGACGATATTATCTGCTGTTTCGCTCTCGGCGTTAAGCATATAGCGGTTCATTCTTACGAGGTCTGCTGCGGAAATTTTGCCGTCTTGATTTACATCGCCTATCTGATAGCCGCATTCCGGCGTACCGCCCTTCTGGAAACTGTGGAGCGACGAGGGGATATACGCTTTCCATTCGCCGTGAGAATTATCGGCGTTCAATTCGCTGTCGGATCTCATGAACCATGAATATTTAACGCCGTCCACATCGTCCCATGTTGTATCAACATGGAAGTAATGTCCGCCGATCTTCACTATATTCCACGCATGGTTGCTGCTGTGAATATAATAGGATTCGATCCCGACGGAATGGCAAAGCAGGTTAAACGCTTTTGCATAGCCCTCACATACGGTAGAATCGTTCAGCAATATAGATGCGTCTGTATGATATTCCGCCGGATTTGTGTCGCCTGAGGCATACTGAGTATTTTTGCATACCCAATCATGCAGAGCCTTGACCTTCTCGGTGTCGCTGACATACGGTGCAGTTACTTCATCTGCGATCTGCTTATACCGCGCCTTAACGTATTCGTTCAGAAAACCGATCTCCTCAGCCATATAGAAGCTTCCCCTGATAAAGTCGCTGTATTCGGAGGTAAAGCCTCCTGTGGAGCTGTCAAAAACAGGTTCGGAATTTATATTCATAAGCGATATGCAGCCGTCAAAGGCATATCCGTTTATTGCCTGCGAGGTATCGAGGGTAATATTTTCAATAGAGCTGCAATCGGTAAAAGCATATTGAGCAAGCTCGGCTTTACCGCAGAATTCAACAGAAGTAAGGTTCGTACATCCGCTGAAAGCGTCTCTGTTTATTGCGGCGTCCTCGTTAAATCTGACGGTTTTCAGCTCAGTGCAGTTCTCAAAAGCATTTTCTTTTAAGGTACACGGCGAATTTATAATTAATTCTGAAATAACTGAATTGCTGAAGGAATTAGCTTCAATAGAAATGTTATGCGTTGTTTTCGGAAATGTTAAGGATTTAGTTGACGATGTATCGAGATTTGCAAGAGAAATGCCTTTTACCGGAATATCGAAAATACTTTCCGGAAAAACGATCTCAGAGCTGTTTCCTGTATAGCCTTCAATATTACAGTAAAGGGTGTCGGTATCCTTGTCGGTTGCAACAAAAATTTTAAAATCATCGTTTGTGGAGTGATATTGAGATTTGGAAGTTGGCGACATGGTCTTGCTGTCATCTGAGATTCTTTTTTGCAGATTTTGCGGAATCGTTACAGAGGTTTTTTGAAATGCGGAATTTGCTATAGAAACTATATCATCATGAAAAGCGACTGTTTTGAGATTCTTACATCTTGAAAACGTCAGGCTCGGGATAAATCTCAGCTTCTTGGGTATGTTTACAGAAACAACTGTTGAATCCTGAAAGACCGAATCGCCAAAGTAGTCGATGCTGTCGGGCAGAGCGACGTTTTCAACAACATAGCCCATAGCCTTGTTAGCGGCAAACGCATTATCGCCAAGTCCTGTTACAGTAAATCCCTCTACCGTTTCAGGAACTATAAGATTCGGTTCTGTACCGAAATATTTGTTTAATATGAGTTCGTTTGTTCTATCCTCTCTCAGTGTAAAGTGCATATCATTATAATATATATCAGTTGATTCATCAGACGCCGCAGTAACATTCGGAATCGAAGCGAAACAACACGTACTGAATGGAATAGCGGATGTCATACTCAATAAAACGGCTGCTGCAAAACTGATTTTCTTCATAAAACAACACCTTATTTCCTTTCTATGGGAGGTCTTTTTAACTGTTCTTGATGCGGACACGCTGCGCCATGTCTTTATTAAAGCAACCTCTATAATTTCTTGACGTAGGGACACGGCGCAACCTGTTTTTATTAAGTTGCAGGGGGTTCGCATTAAAGCGCCCCTGCAACAAAAAGTAATTATTATTGGATCATTGTAAACAGCGACTTTCTTAATAATCGCCGGAGGTGTCCTCCATAAGCTTGAATTTTATTTCGTATTCCTGAATACTGCCGTCCTTTTTGACATGGGCGCAGTCAGCGGGAACGGTATCGCCTGCACCGTATGAGGCGCTTATGGTATCGTACATCTCATCGTAGGTTTCAATGGGCGTTCCGTTTATTTTAGTTATGAAATCTCCCTTTTTGAGCGCTGTATTGGCAATATCGCAGTCCTCGCTTATGTCGTCGATATATATGCCTTTGAAGTCCTCGGGGAGTTCAAATCCCAGTTTTTCCTCAATAGTTGCCACATTTGCTTCGCTGCTCATGTCGATTAAAGTGATTCCGATACGGAATCTTCCACCGATAAAGCCGTTGTTTATAAGCTCCTCGATGATGGGCTTAGCCTCGTTGATGGTGATAGCAAATCCAAGACCCTCGTAAAATCCGCTGACATACTTCGATGACGTAATGCCGATGACCTGACCGTACATGTTTACGAGAGCGCCGCCCGAGTTGCCGGGAGAGATAGCGGCGTTTGTCTGAATGCAGTTCATTTCAAAGCCTGTGGAATCGCTGCGTATTTCACGGTTTACCGCTGAAACGATGCCGTTTGTTACAGTTCCCGTAAGACCTGCCGGATTGCCGATAGCTATAACTTCCTCGCCAACGATCATCTCGTCGGAGTTCCCCAGAACGGCGGGTACAAGGTCGGAAGCGTTTATCTTAAGAACCGCAATATCAGTTTTCGAGTCCCGTCCGACAATTGAGGCGGAGTACACCTTGCCGTCCGATGTGTGTACGTCATGGTAGCCGTTGGCTGAAAGAACGTGAGCGTTTGTTACGATATATCCCTGTTCATTGAGAACAACGCCCGAGCCTGTACCCTCCAGCTCCTTCTGGAAAGCGTCGGAATAAGTGTAGATCTCCACGATAGACTTACGTACTGCCGCTGCCGCGCCCTCTGTGGAGTAGCGGCCGTTTTCGTCAGGCTCGGAAATATTATCGTCAGCGCCTTCGGGTTTTGAGTTCTGATAGATAACGACCTGATTCGCCGTACCGCCGCCTTTAAGACGTTTTCCGCTTGTTGCAATATCATATACGATGCCCGTTATTCCCATTATGAGGGCGGCAAGAACGAGTATGAAAAACAGCACAACGATAGTTTTTTCACGGCGGATACGTTGATTTTTTTCCTTTGCTTCAGCCGCCGCGCGTAGCTGTTCGGCGTTTAAGTAAGAGCCTGCGCCGGAATACTGATTATCGTAATAGCCGTACATCCGCGAGGGGGGCGGATTCGGGGAAAACTGGTTTCGGTGCTGCTCGTACTGCCGTTCCTGATTAAACTGCTGATTCGCATTATATTGCCGCTGAGCCTGATCGTATGCTTCTTGACGGAATTGCTGCTGAGCTGAATTATACTGCGTCTGCTGAATATTGCGTCTGTTTTCCTGTGCAGCCGCAGTTTCCGAAGCCTGAGAGCTGTCTTGAGCCTGCTGCGTGTTCGTTTCCTCAGGCTGATTTTTTTGAAGTTCGTTAAAAACATTGTCTCTTTGATCCATAGCTGCTCCTTAATCCTTTTTCTCTTTTTCGCCGAGAGTGCAGTCCTCGGGAATCTGTATCTGAAATTCGGTATACTCGCCGTAAACGCTCTTTACAACGATATGACCGTGATGAAGATGAACTATCTTGCGTGAGATAGAAAGTCCGAGACCAAGTCCCGTAGTGTCCTTGCCTCGTGAGGAATCGGTTTTGTAGAAGCGGTTGAAAACCTGTTGTATTTCGTTATCTTTAAGACCCTCGCCCGTATTTCTGATACCGATGATGCAGATGTTGTCCTTTTTATCGAAGGTAAATGAAAGCGTGCCGCCCTCGTTTACGAATTTAACCGCATTTTCCACAAGGTTGTAGACGACCTGCTGCATAAGGTCGGCGTCCGCAACGGCAGTGATGCGGCGGCTGTCAAGCTCCTCTACCTGTAGATTTTTTTCCTCGATGCGT
This sequence comes from uncultured Ruminococcus sp., assembly GCA_947627275.1. Taxonomy (GTDB): domain Bacteria; phylum Bacillota; class Clostridia; order Oscillospirales; family Ruminococcaceae; genus Ruminococcus. The sequence continues at coordinate 42,834 of CANQVK010000020.1, forward strand.
TTTTCAAACATCAGTACGACCTTAATGACCAGATCGGTAAGGTTGGTTTCCTTGAAATTCGGGCGCATAGTTCCCGATTCAAAGCGGCTCATATTTAGCATGGAGTTTATCAGGATGCGAAGCCGCTGTATCTCCTGAGAAACCAGAATAAGGTATTCCTGCTGACGGCCTTTCTTGATAGTGCCGTCAAGGATACCGTCAACAAAGCCGCCGATAGTAGTCATGGGAGTTCTCAGCTCATGGGAAACGTTGGCAATAAACGTCCTGCTTGTTTCCTCGCTTTTTTCAACGTTTGCGGCAAGAGTGTTTACCAAGTCGCATATCTGAATGAGGTTCGGAGAAATATCGGTAGAAAGCTTTTCCGAAAATTCGTCCTTGGAGTAATTTTCGACAATGCGCAGAAATTCCGCCTCGAACTTCATGTTTGCTTCTATTCTTTTTCTGAAAATGATGAAACAGCCTGCAAAAAGCAGCAGAGCCGCCGACGAATAGGCAATAAGTACAGCTATGTTGAAGTCGTCCACGTTTTCGGTAGTTCCTGCGGCGATGATGTATCTCGGGGTGAACTTATCGTCATTGCCTTTCAGGAAAAACTTTGTCATATACATTAAATTTGGAACTCTCTGTGAGAGAAATTCCGAGTTTATCCCCAAAAAGTCCTCTTCCTCAAGCTCGGACATCGTGCTTTTGGAGAGATTTTTTGCGTTTGCCGTATCGCCGTTCGGTGCAATGAGGCATTTTCCGTCAGCGTCGAACATATACAAACGTATTTCCTGTTCGCTGGCAAGCTTATAGCCGTAGTATTTGGCGGAGTCCAAATAGGCGTCTTTATTTTCGTTGTAGTCGTCTGTAAGGCAGCTTATGAAAAGATCGCCTGCGGATTTTATTTTTTTAAGCTCGGAATTGCGGTATATAGCTGCTGAAATGCTGACTACCACAGCTCCCAGTGAAACAAGCACACAGGCGGTAACCATCATTATCAGCCGGAAGATGCGATAATATGAGCTGTTTTTGGATTTCAGAAAAATCACCTCTGTTAATAGTGAATGATGTAAGATATAAGCAATATAAGTAAAGGGGACAGTCAAAACCACCCCCTGATCATTACTTGCTGTTATTCCAAATTGTGTTATGTTTAATTTTACAGATAACTTTGTCAGAGATTTTGTTTGCCGTTACTTACTTTTATAAGAAAGAATTTTTTACAAGGCGTAAAGGGAAACAAAATCTGCTGATAAGGTTACTGCAAATTATATTACACATTTTGAAACAGCGGCGAGTAAATTTTATTCTTCTTCTTCCGCTTCAAATTTATATCCTACGCCCCAGACTGTTTTGAGCGCCCATTTGTCGGAAACGCCCTCCAGCTTTTCGCGGAGACGCTTGATGTGAACGTCGATAGTTCTGGAATCGCCGTAGTACTCGAATCCCCATACTTCGTCAAGGAGCTGATCGCGTGTGTAAACTCTGTTCGGGTTAGCGGCGAGGTAGTAGAGCAGTTCAAGCTCTTTGGGCGGAGTATCAATTATTTTTCCGTTTACCTTAAGCTCATAGCGCGTCATATTTACGGAGAGCTTTTCGTAGCGGACTTCCTTTACTTCGGGTTCAACGTTTATGCTGCCCACGCGTCTTGTGACTGCGTTGATACGAGCAATGACTTCTTTAGCGTCGAAAGGCTTTACAATGTAATCGTCAGCGCCGAGTTCAAGACCGATAACCTTGTCGATAGTTTCGCCCTTGGCGGTTATCATAATGATCGGGATATTTGACTTTTTACGTATTTCACGGCATACCTGCCAGCCGTCCATACCGGGGAGCATTATATCAAGAAGAACCATATCGGGTTTAAGAGCGTTGAATTTTACTACAGCTTCTTCGCCGTCGTGGGAGAGGATAACGCTGTAGCCGTCTTTTTCAAGGTATAATCTTAGCAGATCGCATATATTTTTATCGTCGTCTACAATTAAAATCTTTAAACTTTTTTCATTTGCCATAAAATTTACCTTCCTTCATGGGCAGAGAGCTGAAAGCAGCTTCTCGGCTTATTACAATAATATTATAACGCAATTTTAAAAAAAAGTCAATTGATTTTGGGAAAAATATTATGATAATTTGAACAAATTTAGCAGGAAAACTCCGTACCTAAACGTAATTAGATTAAAGCGGCTTCTAAAAAACTCTTTTGGCAAAAATCAGATAGGTTTTAGAAATTGACATTGCACTGTCAACAACTTAAGAGGATTTTTGTTTTCTTTCACTTTCTGTTAAGGAGAGATTCTTTGAACCAATGTCGTAACATTCTGCCTCATTTGGGGCAGAATGTTACGAAAACTGAGATTCCAAAGGGGTCACCCCTTTGGCAGGGGGTGTGGGGTGACTCCCCACAGGTGGGGAGATGCCCGAAGGGCAGAGGGGACGGGGCGATAAGCCAGAGTCCCCCACTTAAGTTGTAGACATTGGTTTCCGAGGAGGTCTGATATTTTGAAAAAGCAGGCTGAAAATAATCAGCCTGCTTGGGGTTCAGTTATGTGTAATATTTGCTCTGTTTGCCGCGGCAGCGTCGTCGTCATCGGACTTCGGTCTCAGTATCGGAGAGTTGGGGTCAAGCTGTAATATGAGCTTTTTAACGCCCTCGTCCAGCGTCAGATTATATGTTATTTTCAGAGCGTTCAGAGCGTTCTGGACGTCCTTTTTGATGATGTAATGGCTTGCGAGCTGAGCTGCGACTTCAATGACAGTTTTATCGGGGCCGTATTCAATGTCGTACTTCTTCATAGTGTCGATGACCTTCTGCTGAGAGGGCTTTGCGATAGGCGAACCCTTTAAGTCGGTAAGATGCTTCATTTCAAGGGGAATAGCTGGATTCGGCGCAAACATAACGCTTGCCGTATAGAAAACGCCTGCGTCCTCATACTCGCCGTAATCCGTAAGGGTATAGCCGACATTGGCATAGCAGCGAGCGATGGCGACAGGGGAGGAGGCGATTTTCAAAGTATCGCGTGTAACCTCCAGAACCTTGTTCTTGTTGCGGATTATCTTGTATATTTCGCAAAGCTCGAATCTCGGGCCAACGTCCACGGGGTTGTATTCTATCGCTTTTTCGAGGATCGGGATAGCGTCAACGTTTGCTCCCGTTTCGACAAGAAGATAGGCGTAAGTTGTTATAAATTCCGAAAAATCGAAAGGAGTGCGGTTAAGTATCCTGTCGTCCTTGAAAATCGTTTGGCACAGGTTGTCCTCAAAGGGATTTCTCAGTGAGACGAATTTCGCCTTTTCTGTCGGAGAATAGTCAAGAATTATCTTTTTGTAAAGTCGTTCTGCCAATGGAACGGCTTCAACGATCTTTCGTTCGGAGATAAGGTCTACGATATTTTTGTGGAACAGATCGAGCCGGATACCGTCGATATGCGTCAGACGTTCGATTTCTTTTTTTCTGTCATCGGGCATGTTGTCGAGTATCATCTCGCCCACTATATTCAGACCCTCTATATTTCCCTCTTTGGCAAATTTTTCACCCTCGGCGCGGAGTATTCTGTCGTTTTCTTCAGGTGAATCGCCCAGTTTGGACTTAAGCTCTTTTATGATCTCGTTTTTATCCATGTTTTTACCTCGTAAGTGGTTTGATATTGACAAATCATGCAGGAGGACAAAGTCCTCCGCTTTGATTTGCGCAGATTATTTTCTTTTTGACATTTCCTTCTGGAACTTAGCGTCTATTTTGTCCTGCTTTTTCTTGGCTTTAAGCTCGGACTTTGTAAGCGGTCTGTTGTTTACGGGAGCAGGAGCAGGCGTTGGGGCTGCCTTGGGTGCGGCAGGCTTCGGCGAATAGGATGACGTTCTTGAAGGAGCTTTGTATTCCTGATATGCGGGAATGCTGATCTGCGCCTTAGCTTCGGCAAGCTTCTTCTCTTTAAGAGAATTGTCGCCCAGTTGTGAGAGAACGTCCTCTACGGAATTGAGAACGCCCGTTCTCTGCTTAAGACCCTGAGTTTCCGTAAGGCTTTGATTTGCATATTCCTTGGAAACCGAGATAGCGGAGATAAACGCCTGAGAAGTAGACCTTGTATGTGGATTTGTCGCTATCTTTGAAACGTTTGCCGATATGGGAGAACCCTTGGCGGCTTCTGCGGCGGCGATACGCTGACCGGGGGTCATATCCTTTGCGGACGTTGGGATCTCCTTAGCCGCAGCAATAGCGTCGCGAAGTCTCGTATTCTGATTGAAGGTCTGGTTGAATGTGGTCGGAGCTGTCGGGAGCGGGATATTCTGACCCGGCATAGGCACAAGGATCGGCTGACCGTTTTGATCGTAGCCTTGTATCTGCATTTGTACATATGTATAAATAGGCTGGTTTTTGTCGTTATAGCCCGTAAGCTGCGGTACGGAGATCACCTGACCTACAGCTCCTGCGATGGGAGCGGCAGGCTGCATAGGAACAGGTGCGACAGGCTGTACAGGTATTGTCGGGACAGGCTGCACGGGTACTGTCGGAATAGGCTGTACGGGTACAGGCGAAACAGGTGCAGTCTGAACGGGAACAGCGCCTACAGGCTGGGTGTTCGCATTCAAAGCCGACAATGCAGCGGAAATGTCGTTAAGCACAGGAGCAGATTGAACTGGAGCAGGCGCAGCCTCAGCCTTTGAAACAGTTGATGCAGGGATATTCATAGCCGAAATAGCGTCTGAAATATTGTCGAGTACAGGAGCTTTCGGTTCGAGGGACTCGGAGATCAGTTCAAGTTCGTCATCGTCGTCATCGTCAATGTCCTCAAGTATGGGACGCTCGTCTTCATTTTCTTCGGGAACGGAAACGTCCTCGATAACGGGAGCATTCGGAGCTTCGGCAGTTTCTTTTATGGTAGCAATATCGTCCAGAACAGGA
>CANQVK010000021.1 GCA_947627275.1 uncultured Ruminococcus sp.
TTGTTTTCATAACTATCTACCTCCAAATTTCTTTGTGGGTATTATTGTCATTTACACGGTTGAGTATTCAGACTCAGCTTTTGAGGCATAATAACGGCTGCACCCGAAGGCACAGCCGCTGAACATCATATATAAACCATACACTCAAACACTGCTTCTCTCGCCATGTAGACGAAGCAGTTCACCAGACCGAGCATTTTCTCAGCATCACCGCTGAGGACAGCTTTCCGATAGCAACTGTCGGTTTGCTTCCAAAGCTCTACCTGACGGGAAATAGCTTCATTGACTTTCCGTTCCATATCGTCGAGATACTGATCTATCTTACCCTCGTTGACGAGCCTGCGAAGCCTGTCGGGGCAATGGCTGTCAGAGAAATGAAGATGATACCTGATGAAGTCGGTGTTGTAGGTCTTGCTCTCATCGGTCAGCGTATTGGGATTGAAGTGTGTAACGGTCACGGTGTTGGTGTCCAGTCTCCACAGCGGAACTGATTTCTTTTTCTGAGGGCTGTATGCGGTCTGTTCGCTCTTATATCTGCTCATACTGTTCATCTCACTTGATAGGCTTTATCATTTCAAGGACAAGCTGTGCACCGATCTTGAAGCCCTTGCGAAATTCATTGCGATTGGATAGATTATGCAGATCAATGTCTGCTGACTGGTACTCATCGAGTATATCGGTGCTGTCGGGATAGGCTTTCCTCAGTTCTGCCTCAGCTTTAACGAGCCTGTCGAGGGTTGCCTTGTATGCTCCGTCCGTATCCTCAATTTCGGTCAGGTGGAACAGGTCATATTCGTAAAGTTCATCGAGTATATTTCTCATTTTTATATCCTCCATATCGAAGTATTATACAAGGGTATGTCGGATATTTTGTCCGCTATTTGTCCGCTAACAGCGTAAACAAGTTTTTGTAGTATGTTCTAAAATGCCGTATTTTCGGGGATTTCTGCATATCTCAAGAACTTAGAAAAAGTGCGCCGAGATTTTCAAATCCCGTAAGTTTAAAAAAACTGCTGAAAAGCATCTATGGTTTTACACCTGAAATTTTCGACCTTTGAACGCTAAAAAACCGCTATATTTAGCGGTTTTTTAGGTGTACATCTATTTTATTGTACCAATATGGTTGGGGTGCAGGGATTCGAACCCCGGAAGTGACGGAGTCAGAGTCCGTTGCCTTACCGCTTGGCGACACCCCAGTATCGCAACTGATTTATTCAGCTTTATTATTATAGCATAGTTGTTTTGAAATGTCAAGGGTTTTGGAGAAATTTTTATTTTTTAATTATTTTTCAGCTATTGCAAATTTTTCCGTTTAGTTATATAATGTTATTATGGTAATTGCAGAGAGATCATATAGCTTGATTTATCGGACATTTTTAATAAAATTATCAAGGAGACTTCTATGAAAAAACTTTTCTTTATCGTAAATCTTGTTGCAGGCAGAGCCACAATAGGCAGCATGTTGGGAGAAATAATTGATGAATTCAACAAATCGGAATATGAAGTTACCGTACATATAACTCAGAACGGTGAAGATGCTCGGTCAAAAGCCGCATATGCCTGCGAAAACAGCTTTGATCTTATTGTATGTGCGGGAGGCGACGGAACGCTCAGCCAATGTCTGCACGGAGTTATGAACAGCGAGCGTAAGATACCGATCGGTTATCTGCCGTCGGGTTCAACGAATGACTTTGCGCGTACTCTCGGTATACCGAAATCTACCATGGAGGCAGTAAAATGGATCACCAACGGATGTCCCATGAGCGTTGACATCGGCAGATTCAACGATCGTTATTTCACATACATCGCGGCATTCGGAGCGTTTACAAACGTGACATATGAAACGTCACAGCAGGTAAAAAACGTTTTAGGACACGCTTCATATATTCTCGGCGGACTAACTCAGCTTACAAGTCTGCGCTCAAAAAAGATGCGTATTGAGTATAACAACACCGTCCTTGAGGGTGATTTCATTTTCGGTATGGTCACAAATTCGGGTTCTGTAGCAGGACTTCTCTCAATGAACGATTTTCTTCTTGACGATGGAGTATTCGAGGTCACGCTCATAAAAAAGCCTGCAAATATCGTTCAGCTCCAAAAAATAGTACATTCCCTGCTGAACATTTCAGAAGAAATAGACAGGGAATACATTAAGTTTTTCCGAACAAACAAAATAACGTTCACCGCACTTAATGACGAGCAGATCTCGTGGACTTTAGACGGCGAATTCGGCGGTGACATGCCTGTAAATACGGTTGTCAACTGCAATAAAGCAATAGAAATAATGACAGGCGACCGCGATCAATCCATATTTGCCGATCCGGAGTGATATTCAAAATCAAGGGGCTGATACAGAAATTAAAAGCTGTGTCAGCCCTAAACATATGCTTATTTCAGATTTGCTGATAACTAAATAATCATTATCGCAATTTGCACAAAAAATATAAGAACGCCTCTAAAATCTGAACCTTGGCATTGATTCTAACTTATGACGGTTGGCGGCGGTCATTCTGTCGATTTTGCTTTTCAACTCCGGGTTGCGGCTCAGGTCGTCAAAGCCTCGGATATAATCGTCAAGTTCGGCGTAAGTAAAGCCTAAATTCTCCTCGTCTGTTTTACCACATAAGCCGTCTATAGGCGTTTTGTGTACGAGACTGTACGGCAGTCCCAGATAATCGCCGATGCCGATCACCTCCGTAACCGTAAGTTCGGAAAGTACGCTGAAATCTCCTGCTCCGTCCCCGAATTTCGTAGCATAACCGACCCGATCCTCCGACAGATTGCAGGTATTCGCAACTCTGCCTCCAACGCACGCCGAAGCAGCGTATAGAACAGTCATACGAAGCCTTGCAGGAGTATTTATTCTTGCCTGCTCAGTAACGTTCAGACAGCTTTCAAGCTCCGACATAAGACCGTTGTACGCTCCCTGAATATTTATTTCGGTATGACTGATGCCGAGATGTTCAACAAGTCTGCGGCTGCAATCAATATCCGCTTGCACACCCTGCGGCATAAGAACTCCGAAAACTCTGTCTCTGCCGAGAGCTTTCACGCAGAGCGCCGCCGATACCGAGCTGTCCTTGCCGCCCGATATACCTATTACAGCCTTAGTCTCAGGCGAACCGTTTTCCGTAAAATAACGGCGTATCCACTTTACAGCCGCATCCGTGACAGCCGCCGCATCAAAACCGCGCATATCGTTTCTGATACGCATAAGGGTTCTGCCAAGGTAATTTTCTCCGATTCCGCCGACTGTTCCCCAATACCTATCGCCGTGATCGTTGCCCTCGATAAGCTCCTCGTGAGCCGTGTTCAGCAGAAGCTCCGCAATATTCGGATTCTGCCCGAACTTAGCCTTGCAGACCTCGTACATGGCATCGTTTTTTATCTCCTCCCAATCGGAACGGAGACTTATTTTACGCCCGAGTTTTTTTGCGTCCGAGGGACTTAATTCCGCAAAGGAACGGCGTTCTTCTTCATTTAAGGTTTTCATTGCCTGATACGCCGCCTCGCTGTTGCCGTAGGTTATCTCGCCTACAGACACGGGACACTCGTAAAAATTGCTGAGAAAAGCAAATTCTCCGCTGAAACTGCTTATCATTAAAAAGCACCTCCGTAAAGTCTGTTTCTGATGTCGGAAAGACTGTATTCCTTTATCATTTTACCGTTTCTGAATACGGTAACAAGCATATTTTTATCGGAGACATCTTTTATACTTGCCGAAGTGTAGCCGTCCTCGCAGACAATATCCCCGAGTTCGTTTTTATAAACGCAGCACATTCCTTTATGTGATTTTTTGCTGATCTCCTTATCGGAGCCGTTTTCAGCTTCACGAAATTCTCCGTTCACCTTAATGTAATTCTTGGGAGCTTTGAATATCGGCATCATATTCCCTGCCTTGTCCTCGCAATAAACCGCTTTTACCGCTATATGGAACGTATCTCTGGTATACGGCGCAAGCTCGCCGCCCGTTTCAAGGCACTGCATTGAAAAGCTGCCTGCTCCGAGAACGGCATTATTACATGCAAAGCCGTTTTCCATAAGTATGCGGTATACGCTTTCCGCACGCTGTGGAGTGATCGAATCGCCGTAAATAGCCTTGATATGCGGATCAAGTACCTTATATCCCTTGCTGTTCACTGTTCCGCCGAAGATATTCCAAAGTCTGAACACCGTCTCCGTAACGACCTCTACAGGATCGCCGCTGTCCCCTCTTATAAGCATCGTGCCATTGTGCGCCATTATTTCCTTTCTGAGCTGAGGCAGAATATTATTTACAACGTTCCAGTAATCATAGCTGTCCGAAACGACAGAAAACGACATATCGGGATAAAGTTCTGTAAGCAGTCTGCGGAACATGGTTATTTCGTCCCCGTCAAAGGCAAAATTTGAACACATGACAGAATGCTCCGTAGAAACTGCGCCGTAGGCAACAGGTTCTTTCGTGCAGTCGCAGTTGTAGTATTTTTCGAGATACGGAACAGCAGGTACGGTCGCCGTATTAAGGAACGACAGACAAAATGCCGCTGACGACTTCACCGCAGAGGAAAGAGATTCCTGACCGCGGAAGGAAAAGTCCCCCAGAGCCTTCGATCTCGGCACATCATCGTCCACGGTAAGGTCATAGTATTTGTCAACGATACTACGGTACATGTACCCAACATTTGCAGAGATCATACCGTGCCACATTTCGGCTGAAAGCAGGCTCTCGATATATTCAACGACCCACGGAAAATCAGGGTGAGTATTTGTAAGCTGTATCATCGGTACTTTTACCGGAACAAGCGTACCCTCGGGAACAGCGGCAATCTCAACGGGAAGATACCCCAGTTTATGGAGCTCTCTTATCATTCTCTTATCGTAAGCCTGCGAGCCGAGCGTATTGTCTATTATCCTGAAATACTCGTTGGCGACCTCGTCAAATGGCTTTCCGAAAAAGTCCCTGTTAAAGGCTTCTATAAGGAACTCCTTTATAAACGCCTGCAAGCCGAAGTGGATAAGCTTATCATGTCCGCTTATACGGCTTCCTCTCGGCGTGAGGTATGAAACGATCTTTGTAAGATCTTTCGGGTACATTTTAGCGTGCGTTGCCTTGTAAAAATCAATATTGAGCATAGGATTTGCCATTTCAAACAGCTCCTTTCAAGCAGTCGAGTACCGTAAGCTTCTTGTTTTCTTTCAATGTGCAGAGGGAATTTGTAGTAAATATCCCGTGTATAAGTTCGCCCTTCAGCAATTCGCCCTCGGCTATGGAATTTTCGCAGTGCGTGAAGAAAACGTCAATATCTCCGCAGCCAAGCTCTTTGAGCTTTTTAGCCGAATGAAAAACCGTTCCGCCGTAAGAACAAATGTCGTCTACAATAAATATCCGCCGCCCGTCGGGACTTTCTCCCCACACGTCAAGACCGACTATTTTTCCAGTCGCCCAGTCTCTTTTCTTAATGCCGAAGCCGATATGCCGGCAGTCGGCGAAAAGCTCCGTATATCTCTTACAGCTTCCCTCGTCGGGGAAAAATACGTAATCCTCTTTGCTGTCGAATCCGCAAAGCTCCTTTGCTTTGTTGATATAGGCTTTCGGCGAAAGATTTGTACAGCGTTCAAATAAAGCGGCGCCCACGCCCGAGTGAACGTCAAGCAGTATTACTTTTGAAAAGTTCAGCGAATTTATCAAACCGCAGAAATATTTCAAGGTGAATACCTCGTTGCTGCTGTGAACTCTGTCCATTCTCGCATTCGGCAGATAAGGCAGGTAAAGCTCCGTTTCCGCTTCCGGGAAACGCTCACGGATATTTTGAGCCATATATGCAACGAGCAGAAATTCGCCCTCTGTTTCAAACTGCCACGTCAGCACAGCTCTTTTTATGTTTGTTTCTTTAATGTCTATTTTCAGCGTGCCATCGGGATAATTAAGCATTTCGGGAGCTTTTGGAGCTTCGCCGTTTATACTGTAAAGGATCATAATATTTCCTCCTGTATGTCATGTGATTACTTGTATATGACCTCTATCTGACACATTTTCATAGCTTCCAGCGCTCTGTCGTGAGCGGCTGCGGACGTTCCCGCACAACTGTCTGCTCTGACGGTTATCCTTGTCTCGGGAAAAAAAGCTTTCAGCAGCAGAGCGTTTGAAATGACGCATATATCGGTGCATACGCCTGTAAGCTCTATTTCCCCGGGAGTTTCTCCGCAAAGCTCCGATATTCTTTTGGGCAGCTCCTTTGAGCCGAACGTACATTTTTCAACGGCAAAGCTATGCGCTGTATCGCCGATGATTTTTTTCAGTTCATCTGCAAGCTCATGTCCCCAAGTCCCTTTTATGCAATGGGCTATGGGAAGATTTCTGCCCTCCTGCGTATACGGATAATCCTCGCCGTGAGTATCGAGAGTATACAGCAGTTTCGTGCCGTCCTTTAATGCGGATTTCACCCTTTCGCAAACCTTCGGAAGTACGGCAAGAGTTTCGGGATTACCCAAAGCTCCGCTGATAAAATCGTTCTGCATATCTATTACGATCAAAACTTTCATTCCTCGTCACATCTCCTTTTATAAAGTTTTGACGGACGGTGCATTGCTCCGCCGTTATCAAACAATTCAGTCTCCTCGATTTTTTTGGACATTTTTCTTCTGAAATTAGCCGCAGCTTCTTTTTTTCCCGTGATCATCTCATAGGGCTTCTGCAAATCGGCGACCGTAAAATATTCAGGGAGCAGGTCGAAAATTATATCATGATTTCTTACCTCGTCCCTAAGCTTCAAAAAAGCGTCGTAAATTATCTGAGCATGGTCAAAGGCAAGCTCCTCCGATAACGCTCTGCCGTTTTTGAGCTTTATAACGATCGCTCCGTCGTCAATGAGGATAACGCTGCTGCGCATTTCAACGGTCATCCAGCACGAGCTTTCGGCATCTGACATTTCCTCCGTATCAAGCTCTATAGTACGTGTAAGAGCCGCAAAAGCGCAGGATATTATCCAGCCGCGCGGATCTCTTTCGGGAGCGCTGTAGGTTTTCAACGGGATAAGCTTAGCCTCGCCAAGACCCGTTTCCTCCTTTAATTCACGAAGTGCGGCGGACTCAACAGTCTCGCCCGGTCTGAGAAATCCGCCGGGTAGGGAATAAAGTCCCTTGAAAGGTTCTTCACCCCTCTTGACAAGGAGTATTTTCAGTTGTTTATCGTCAAGTTCACGTTTATTATCGGATTTTTCACTGTCGATCCCGAACGCTGCAACGTCTGCCGCAACAGACGGTCTTTCGTAATCTTTATAATCGTTCATATGCGCGATCTCCTTTGTTACATTTTGATATTATCTTTTTGTTAATATCATTATATCATTATCATCAAGCTTTGTCAATAGTTTCCGCAAATTAATTCTTTAATTTTTTGATAATAAATTATTTCTTATACTGATCTCAACCTTAACCAGCATAAAAATAGCGGAGCTTTTTGCGCAGTTTGCCATAGTATATCATTTGCGAACCGCAAAAAACAACAATATTTCACATACTTTTTATCTTTTCACCCTTGAATTTTATAAAAATAAAAGGTATAATATTTATAGGCAACTTCTGCCTACAAAATTACGAAGGAGTGATATTATGAGAGCCGATACAAAGGAATTGGTAACAACTATCGCCTACATGATAGGAGTAAAGAAAAACATTCTTGAAAACTGCTTTGACGAAGAATGCCACGAGCTGCTGGAAACGCTGTATACCGATAAAGACGCGTCCATAATAAGATATTTATGCAAGCTCAGAACTACCCTGATGCAGAAATTCAAGAAAACAGACGATGAAATGCGTTATAATCTGAAAAATTTAACACGACTTGACTGGTATGATAAGGATAATATAACGCAGCTTGAAAAATGGGGCATACCAATAATCAAAACAAATTACCGTTCTGAACAATATATGCTTGACTTTAATAAGCTTATCTCGGAAAATATTGATAATTGCGCAAAGCTCTTTCCGGACTGGGTAAACTGGAATTATATAAAAGATCTGTTTGTAGTTCCGTCATATTCAAAGCCGAACGTGCTGAAAAAGGAATTTGAAAAATATATGAAAAAAATAGAATTCTACCCCTTTCAGCTTTATATTCATTGGATCCCCGAGGAATGCGGCAGCATACTGTATACGGACGGCAAATTTCTAAGCGTTATATACAGGCAGCACGACGATACGTTTACCGATTATACCAAATATAAGGACGCTCACAGCGAAACGAAAAATAATATATACAGCTTCATCGAAAACAGCTACAAGGTCGCAATTGCCGTAGACTGCGAAAATTCCGATGTATATAAGCTTTACAGCGTGCTTAAGAATCTTAATCAGGACGAACTTGTAAAAATAGAGAAAATAATCCTCTACGATGATTACCATACAAACTGCGGCTGGGATTGGCTCGGTAAGTTTACTCATATTCCCGTTGAGCACGTTATGGTCGAACGCGTTACCAACCAGAAGTCCCTGGTTGATATAAAAATGACTGCCGGAGTATGCAAAAATTATTATGAAAATAATATAACCTCTTTTATAATAGTATCGAGCGATTCCGATTTCTGGGGACTTATTTCATCTCTGCCAATGGCGGATTTTCTTGTAATGTACGAATACTCGAAATGCGGACAGGCGATAATCAAAGCTCTCACCGAGCATGATATTTACTATTGCTCAATAGACGATTTCTGCTCTGGAAACATTGAAGATCTGAAAAAAGCCGTTCTTTTTGACGTTCTTGAAAAGTATCTTCCCGATATTCTATATCTCAACGGAAAAGAGCTTGTAAAACAGATATACACCGAAACACGTATAAACGCTTCCGAAAAGGAAATGGATATTTTTTACAATAAATACATAAAAACGCTTCGCCTTAAGGTCAATGCCGATGGAAACTTTTCCATCGAGATAATGAAATAGAGGAATTTTCCTATAATCGCCGCTATTGCAAAATGTCCAAAGAATGTTGAACAGAAAATTCGTATGTCAAGGAAAACGACGAAATCATACTGATGTATGGTGAGGAGGATGACGCAGACAGACGGATTTTATGTAGGCGTTATTGTATGTTTTGCAATAGCTGCGAGTATATGTCTGCATTACTGGATAGTTTGCAATAGCGGCGGGTATATAAATAAGGCATTTTCAAAAACAGCGTAACTGCACGTTTTCGAGCCGATTCGACATATTTTTCTTGACATTCCCTTTACCATGTAATATCATATATTATAGGGACATTATTTGATTTGCTCTCGGATTATTACAGAAAGGATGTCGAAGGCTTGAAGTATAAGCTTTTAGTTGGGAATAATATTGAAGGCTCAGGCAAGAAGCTCGCTCAAGCCCTTTCACATTTCGGTTTTACTTCTGAGTATTGTACAAACAGCTTCAAAAAATTTGAAGAAATGCTGAGCAGGTTTTCATATGATGGACTTATCTTTTTCGCACTCCGAATAACGGACAACACATTCGGTTTTATCAAAACATGCAGCGATAGTTATCCCAATATGAAAATATACCCAATAATAACATCCGATCTGCTGAAAGTGAAAAAGCAGCTCATTGAAGCAGGGGCTGACGCATGTATATCCATGCCTTATACAGATTACAGCCTTTGCGGAGATATTATCGCCGATTTCTATACAAGCGACGAAATGGTCATACTTCCTGAAATAGCCGATTTTCTTTGCAGAAAGCGTTTTCCTGATCATATGCTTGGATTCTACAGTTTGTGCTGTGCGTTGGAAACAGCAATAGAAGAGCCTGAATCTCTCGAAAAAATAACCGTCGGATTGTATCCGATAATTGCGAAGAAAATGAATTCCACATATGAAAATGTCGAGCGTTCTCTGAGAGTTATGCTTATCGCCGCATTCAGCAAAGGCGTTATAATTAACGGCAAGTTAGTTCACAGAAGGCTCAAAAATAAAGACCTTATCAAACTCTTGGCTGACGAATACATAGAAGAATACGGACTAAGATAAAAATACCGCGGCAGGCAGTACAATTTCTGCTTGTCACGGTATTTTTTATCTGAAAATCATTATCTACAACTTAAGCAGGGGGACGCTGTCCCCCTGCACCCCCTGCCAAAGGGGTGACCCCTTTGGAATCTCAGTTTTCGTAACATTCTGCCCCAGATGGAGCAGAATGTTACGACATTGGTTCAAAGAATCGCTCTTTAACAGAAAGTAGAGGGTAACAAAATCCTCTTAAGTTGTGGATAGTGATCTGCAAATACTTATTTTAACCCGATGTATATATGGATCTCTGCATTTTCGGGGTCAGCGTTCTGATACTCCTCAAAATCGCAGATAAAACTGCGGTCCAGCTCCATGCTCCACAGCTTCTGCCAGAACTCCGCAACAGCAGCGATCATATTTCCGATCACCGTAAACTTTGCATATCTACCGGCAGGAATTTTATGCACCTCCATATTCTCAGGGACTTCCGAGGCGTTTTCAACCTCGCAGGCTGTTATCACCGTGTAATCGTTAAAATGATCGCCCGAATAATCGGTATAGATACCGCAGGCTTTTTCGTTGACCCTGTTTTTCAGTCTGCCGCATCCGTCCTGAGAATAAAGCTTCTGCCACAGACCGCCGATAACAGCTCCCATTTCGGGTGATGTGTTGTTCGTTCTCGCTGAAAATCCGGCAACCGTTTTTTCGTTCAGATAAATAATTTCGTACTGCATAATTAGTACCTCGCTTTCTGTAAGAACTGTTTCATCTTACATCAGCAAGTATATCATATCAAATACGACATCTGTATGTCATGTTTCATATTTTTCCGAAATTTTATTCAGCAGTCCGGCTAACCCTTTCCGATATTCCTCAGGCTCTAAAATCTCCGCATTTTCACCGAATGTCAGGATATAGCTGTAAAAAGCAGGAACATCCGACCATGTGAAAGTCGTTGTAATACTTCCGTCCTCGTTCAGTGAAAAACTGTCTATGCCAAATTCGTCTATAAGCCGCCATTTTACAGCGGGACTGAATCTGACCTTCGCCTCGCATCCTCCTGTTGTGTGACGCACTTTATTGCAGATATACGGCGGAACTTCACGAACGCCGCATTTTTCCCCCGTGCGTTTCAGCTTCGTAATACGGGTCAGCTTAAACATTCGGTAATCGCTTCGGGACGTACAATATCCCCAGACATACCAGCTTGACCATTGAAAGATCAGATGATACGGTTCGATCATACGACGGCTTTCACCTGTAGGGGCGTGATATTCAAAGCTGATTTTTTCACTGTTTTCAATGGCGGACTTTATAAGCTCTATTTTATCGGCAGCAGCAGATTTATCCCAGTATGAGAGGTCGATAATAATATTATCGTTTGTTACGGAGCTTCCGACCGAAAGCTTTTCCATAAGAATACGGTAGCTGTTCGTTCCGGATACACTGTCAAGGCTTTTAAGACCTGCAAGTATTGCGCTCATATCAGCGGAAGTAAGCAAAGTGCGGTCGATCCTGCAACCCTCCATGAGAAAGAGACCTCCGCCGTTTCCCTGCATTGCCGCAACAGGGATACCTGCCCGACATAAAGTCTCGATGTCTCTGTTTATTGTACGTCTTGAAACCTCGAACCGTTCTGAAAGCTCGGCGGCGGTGATCCTGTCCCTTTGAAGCAATACCGACAAAATGCCGATAAGTCGATCTATCTTCATTTTGCTCCTCCTGAATCTGTTCTCAGAATATATATCATTATATCATTGAAAAACCATATTGTCAACTTAAGGCAATCTCTAAGAGCCTGTTTAGTATATCCCCGCACGCTTATTTCAGAAATTGAAAAATTGATTTTCATGTTTTTCTTATTGGGAATATTGACCGCTGTCAAAAAATATGCTATAATATAACTTAGTATCGGAAGCGGCAGATCAATGAAGAAATATATCGACCGGCTTTCGGTTTCTGTTAGGAGGAAAGTATATGGTAAATATTCCCGAGATATTCGGCTGCAATGTTTTTAATGAAACTGTTATGAAATCAAAGCTGCCGAAAAACATCTACAAAAATCTCAGACGAACAATGGAAAAAGGCGCGGCTCTTGATATGGAGACCGCCGAAGTGGTCGCAAACGCTATAAAGGACTGGGCTTTGGAGCTTGGCGCAACTCACTACACACACTGGTTTCAGCCTATGACAGGCTCTACTGCCGAAAAGCACGATTCTTTCATAAGCGTTGGAGCAAACGGCACAGCGCTCATGGAATTCTCGGGAAAGGCTCTTATCAAGGGAGAACCTGACGCCTCCTCCTTCCCCTCCGGCGGACTGAGAAGAACAAGCTCCGCAAGAGGCTATACCGCATGGGATCCGACATCATACTGCTTTGTCAAGGAGGGCAGCCTTTATATACCGACCGTTTTTGTATCGTATACGGGAGAGACTCTCGATAAAAAAACTCCGCTGCTTCGTTCCATGGACGCTCTCAGCAGATCCGCAGTACGTTTTCTCAGATTATTCGGCAACGAAAATGTTACACGGGTCACCTCCACGGTAGGCGCAGAGCAGGAGTATTTCCTTATCGACAAGGAAAAATTCGATCAGCGTGAGGATCTTGTCCTCACAGGGCGTACTCTTTTCGGTGCAAAGCCGCCAAAGGGACAGGAGCTTGACGACCAGTATTTCGCCAACCTTAAGCCGAGGATCGCCGCTTATATGGCAGACCTTGACGAGGAACTATGGAAACTGGGAATATATTCAAAAACAAAGCACAATGAGGTAGCTCCTGCTCAGCATGAAATGGCGCCTATTTTCACCACCTCGAATTTAGGTACCGATCAGAACGAGCTTGCCATGGAGGTCATGGAAAAGGTCGCCTTAAGGCACGGTCTTGTATGCCTGCTGCACGAAAAGCCCTTTGAAGGAGTAAACGGTTCGGGCAAACATAATAACTGGTCGATGTCCACCAATGACGGACAGAATCTTCTTGACCCGGGCGATACTCCCATGGAAAATCTCCAGTTCCTGACAATCTTATGCGCTCTTATCAAGGGCGTTGACGAGTATGCCGACCTTATGAGACTTTCCGCCGCATCAGCAGGCAACGATCATCGTCTCGGCGCGGACGAAGCTCCTCCGGCAATAATCTCAATGTTTCTTGGTGAAGAACTTGATGCGGTCCTCAAAGCGATAGAGGAGGACGGCGTTTACAAAACTCAGGCTCAGGCGTTTGAGATAGGCGTAAACGCTCTGCCGTCATTCCCAAAGGATTCCACGGACAGAAACAGAACGTCGCCGTTTGCGTTTACGGGAAATCGCTTTGAATTTCGTATGGTAGGCTCTTCCGACAATATCGGCTGCCCCAACGCTCTGCTGAATACTATCGTATCCGAGGAGCTTTGCTGGTTTGCCGACCGCCTCGAACCCGTAAAGGACAGCGATTGCTTTGAGGAAGAGGTCAAAAAGCTTCTTAAAGAAGTCCTGAAAGAACACCGCCGTATTATTTTCAACGGCGACGGCTACTCAAATGAATGGGTACTCGAAGCAGAGCGCAGAGGTCTGCCGAATTATCCCTCGGTGGTTGACTGTATGCCACATTATACAGATGAGAAGAATCTTCGTATACTGCGTAAATTCGGCATTTTCAGCAGAGATGAGCTGACCGCAAGAGTCGAGATACATCTTGAAAAGTACTCAAAGACACGCCGTATCGAAGCACGTACAATGATAGAAATGGCAAGAAAACAGCTTCTTCCGGCAGCTCTGGATTATCTCGAAAAGCTCTGCCGTTCTATCGCTGCAAAGAAAGAGATCGGCATGACTGCGAATACCGAAATGAAGATAGCACGCAAGCTCAACGAACTTACCGACAGCTTTTACGACTCCATAAATCGTCTGGAAAAGATAGTTGCCGACGCATGCGCTATCGAGGACGTTCAGAAACAGGCTGAATTTTTTCATGACTATGTTCTTGCCGAAATGAACCTTATGCGTGAATTTGCCGATGAGATCGAGGTAAATATGCCGAGCAGCTGTTACCCTATCCCCACATATTCCGAGATCATTTATAACGTATAAAATCAATCCCCCGAAAATTCGGGGGATTTTAATGAACTTCTAACTATGACAGCAAAAATCGGCGGAACTCGATAAGTCTACAAAAATTGATTTCCGCAAGTTTTTTCCTTATCCTGTTGCAAAATCAAAAAAAATGTAGTATAATAACAAAGGAGAAAAGCAGATAATCTCAACTCTATGGAGGTTTTTATATGTGCGGAATAGTAGGCTTTACTAACAACATAAACGATTCAAACAAGGTCATAGGCGAAATGATGGATAAAATTCGCCACAGAGGGCCTGATGCGGAGGGCAGATACGTTGACGAGAACATAGCGCTCGGACATCGCCGCCTCAGCATCATCGACATAAGCTCCTCGGGAGATCAGCCTATTTTCAACGAGGACGGCTCAATGGTCATAGTTTTCAACGGCGAGATATACAATTATCGAGAAATCCGTGAAAAGCTCCTTGCGGCAGGTCATGTTTTCAAAACGGAAACAGATACCGAAGTCCTGATTCACGGCTACGAGGAATACGGCGAGAAGCTGCTGAATATGCTTCGGGGCATGTTCTCCTTCGTAATATGGGACAAAAACAAAAAGGAACTTTTCGGAGCAAGGGATTTCTTCGGCATCAAGCCCATGTATTACGCTTTAATGGGAAAGACCTTTATGTTCGGCTCGGAAATAAAAAGCTTTCTCGTTCACCCCGAATTTAAAAAGGAACTGAACACGGCTGCTCTTGAAAACTACCTGACCTTCCAGTATTCTCCCACAAAGGAGACATTTTTTAAAAATGTTTACAAGCTTCTGCCCGCACACTATTTCATACTGAAGGACGGAAAGATCCAGATAAAACGCTATTGGGACGTTAATTTCAACGCTGATGAAAAGCCTGCTCTGGACGAATGGGTAAACCGTATTTCCGATACGTTCCATGATTCGGTAAAAGCACATAAGATCGCAGACGTAGAGGTAGGCTCGTTCCTGTCGAGCGGCGTGGATTCAAGCTATGTTGCGGCAGTTGCGGACGTTGACAAGACGTTTACCGTCGGTTTCGGAAACGATGAAAAGTACAACGAGATCGGCTGGGCGAAAAACTTCTCAAAGGCTATCGGCAAGGAAAACACAAGCAAGGTCATTACTCCCGAGGAGTATTGGGGCAGTCTTGAAAAAATACAATATCATATGGACGAACCGCTCGCCGACCCCTCGGCTGTCGCTCTGTATTTTGTGTGCAATATAGCCTCGGAAAAGCTGAAAGTCGTCCTCTCGGGAGAGGGTGCGGACGAAATTTTCGGCGGCTACAACGTCTACAGCGACCCCGACGGCACACTCTACGACAAGCTCCCAATGAGCCTGCGTCACGGAATAGGCGCAATTGCGGAAAAGCTTCCTGCTCACCGCGGAGTGAATTTCTTCGTCCGCAAGGGCAAGACCGTTGAGGAACGTTTTATCGGCAACGCATATATGTTTACACCCGAGGAACGGAAAAATCTGCTCAGAATAAAGACATCCGCACCTCACCCGACAGAGATCACCAAACCCCACTACAGTCATGTCAAGGACAAAGACGATGTAACAAAAATGCAGTATCTCGATCTCCACATGTGGATGGCGGGGGATATTCTTCTTAAAGCGGACAAAATGAGCATGGCAAATTCTTTAGAGCTTCGAGTACCTTTCCTCGATAAGGAGGTAATGGCGCTTGCAGAGCAGATACCCTCTAAATATCGCGTCACCCACGAAAAGAGTACGGACGAGACAAAATATATAACAAAATATGCCATGAGACTTGCCGCCAAAAAGGATACGCCAAAGGAAACGGCTAAAACTGCGGCAAAAAAGAAGCTTGGATTCCCCGTGCCGATAAGAGTATGGCTCAAAGAGGATAAGTATTACAATACAGTCCGCAAAGCCTTTGAAAGCGAAAATGCGGCGCAGTTCTTCAATTCCGAGCCGCTTATAAAGCTGCTTGACGACCACCGCAGCGGCAAAGCCGACAACAGCCGCAGGATCTGGACTGTTTTTATCTTCCTTGTGTGGTATGACGTTTATTTTACGAAAAACGGAGTAATCTGATATGGCAAGCATAGTAACTTATAAATATATCAAGCAGAATCCCGACATTATGGAATATATCCGCCGTTCCGACAAAACGCTCGAGTCTATGGGTTATACGGAGCATTCTTTCAGCCATGTGGAACGAGTGGCATCGACTTCGGCTATGATACTGGAAACGCTCGGTTACGATGAACGCACCGTTGAGCTTGTGAAAATCGCATCCATGATGCACGATATAGGCAACGTGATAAACCGTATCGACCATGCTCAGAGCGGCGCAGTCATGGCGTTCCGCCTGCTGGATAACCTGAGTATGCCCGCAGACGAAATATGCTCTATTATATCCGCTATCGGCAACCATGACGAGGGAACGGGTCAGCCTCTTGACCCCATTTCCGCCGCCATGATAATCGGCGATAAGACAGACGTCCGCAGAAGCCGCGTGCGAAATACCGACCTTCTCACATTCGACATACACGACCGTGTGAACTACGCCGTGGAGCTGTCGAAAGTGAGTTTCAACGAGGACAAAAGCTCGATAATACTCGAATTGCAGATAGATACGAAAATATCGTCCATAATGGAGTATTTTGAGATATTTATGAACAGAATGCTGCTCTGCCGCCGTGCTTCGGAGTTCTTGGGAGTACGGTTTGAAATGATAGTAAACGGCAGTAAAATATTATGACCATATTGAAGTTGGCAGCAACAGTAACCCAAAAGTGTCAATAGGTTAAAATCTGCATGTTTAACTTTAAAAGTAAATTTATGAATCAAAAAAACGGAGGTTTATATTATGCAGTCAGAATATCAGCACCTTATCGATCTCAGCGATTACCCCGTAGCGTGGTGGACAAAGCTTCTTGATCTTGGTGTCAGAATAAAGGAAGATCCTGCCGCCTACGCTCATGAGTGCGACGGAAAAATCATGGCAACGCTTTTCTACGAACCGTCCACCAGAACGCAGATGTCCTTTCAGACCGCCATGCTTCGTCTCGGCGGACGCATCATCGGCTTTGACAACCCGGCAAATTCCTCCGTTTCAAAGGGCGAAACCATCAAAGACACGACAAAGATCGTCAGCAGCTACTCTGATATTCTCGTAATACGCCACCCACTGGCAGGAACGGCTAAGGCTGCTTCGCTGACTGCCGATTGTCCTGTCATAAATGCAGGCGACGGCGGACATCTTCACCCGACCCAGACGCTTACCGACCTCCTTACCCTTAAGATCGAGAAAAAAACGCTCAGCGGACTTACGATCGGTCTTTGCGGCGACCTTATAAACGGACGTACCGTTCATTCGCTCTGTAAGGCGCTGAGCATGTTTAAAGACAATAAATTCATATTCATTTCAACGCCTGAGCTGAGTATGCCTGCTTATATAAAAGATATAATCAAAGCCAACGGAAGTACCTTTGAAGAAGTAAATACTCTTGAAAGCGCTATAGGCAGACTTGACGTGCTTTATATGACGCGTATACAGCAGGAACGCTTCGCAACCCGAGAAGAATATCTTGCCCAGAAGAATACATACGTCCTTGACCGCAAAAAAATGCTTCTCGCCAAAAAAGATATTATAGTTATGCACCCCCTGCCGAGAGTCGATGAGATAACGACAGAAGTTGACGAGGACAAGCGCGCAATGTATTTCACACAGGCGAAATATGGAGTTTTTGCACGTATGGCGCTGATAATGACCATTCTGAGCGAAAACAAAGGCTCGGAGACACTGAAAGGAAAGGTGTACAGCGGAGTACGCTGCGGCAATCCGAAATGTATCACAAACCATGAGGAGTATCTTCCCAAGAGTTTCCGTTCAAGCGGCGATGAAACGCTCCTTGAATGCGAATATTGCGATGAAAGAAAGCTGATATAATAGACCTCCTCGGAAACTGAAAAAAGACTGTACAGCCTGATTGCCGTACAGTCTTTTTTGAAAAAATAACCCGAATTATTTTGTTTTAAGTTCCCATACAACGTTGTCAGCGTGGTAATCGTCTTTAGATATAACAGCCTGTGCAAACAAACCGTTTACAATATCAATATAAGGCTTTAATTCATATAAATCAGAATACTCAACTTTAAGCGTATCGCCCTCGTACAAAACGGAATCTATTTTGTACATCACGTTTCCGCCGCAGCTCTGATAAATTGCATTTGCAAGCAGAACGTTATTCTCAAAGAAACTGTCATCGTATACTTCCGTTAAGAAATATTGAACCGTTTCAGCTTGAGTGATAGGTGAAAGATAAGCTTCAAGTTCTTCGCATGAGGTAATGACAGCGGAAGAATTTTCGCTTTTTGCCAGTTCCAACAATTCATCGCTGTATCCGATAGCATCTACTTTCATAAGAGCGTTAATATTTTCTGACTTGATAGAACACAGTTCTTTTCTCAGCAGACAGAAGTCATAAACGTCGATTTTACCGTCCTTGCACAAATCTGCATTCTGTATGTTGATGAGATTGCTTTTGCCGAGCAGCCAGTTCTGAACTGTAACAGCGTCTGAAATGCCAAACTCTCCGTCGCCGTTTGCGTCACCCTTAACATAATCGTCAGAGCTGTTGTCTCTTTTGAAGATCCCGTTCTCTATAACCAGCTTATGAGCCTGTCCTTCGGTATAAACAGTCACCTTGCCGTCTTTCAGAGCCTTAAAGATATAGAAAGACATTATATCGTCCGTGCCTATTTCAAAATTGCCGTCCAAATAGCTTGATGTGTATGTTTCCGGCAGAATCTGAGCAAAAGTATCGTCAGATACTGCAACTCTCGGCGGAAGAACAACATCAATTGTCGGTATATCGGCATAGCTGAGATTCGTGCAGAAGTAGGAGGTTGTGGAATATTCACCGTATTGGGTAGTTATGTAGCTTTTCGGATAAGATTCACCGTTGTATGGCGTCATGCAGCCGTTGACAAAGGAAAAGTACGTGCCGTTAAGCAGGTCGTCAGAACCCTCTGCCATAACGTCATAGCAGGCAATGACTTCTTCGCCGATTACTTTTTCCTGTTCGCTTTTTATCTGCTCCTCTGAGTAATAGCTGTATCTTCCCTGTTTTGAAACAGTAATATCATCGTCCGATACGTCAACGGTGAAATTGGTAAGAACAGGATAGAAATAGTGGAAATGACTTCCCTCTACATCGATTATCTCCTCGGTAAATTCATTTACCGTAAGAACGTATCTGCCGTTTTCCTTTGGAGTAAACGTTGAGCCTTCGCGTGTGTCTCCGACTGTCATGTCATAGTCAAGGTTGGAGCTTATTATAAACGATAACATTGCATTGCCTGCGTTTTCATCAAACACAACGCTACCGTCCCTGACCTCATAGGTGAAGCCTGTCGTTTCTATCGGCACGGCTTCAAGAGTAATTTTTTTGTTGTCATGGTCAATAGACTTTACCCTGATCTCGCCCTGTCCGATGTACTTTTCGTAGTATTCGGGCAGAAAAACGGGAAGAACCCTGCCGTTTGTAGTATAATCATAGCAGAGAAGATGTGCGTTAGTGTCGAGAAAATCTCCGGCTTTAAGAGTTCTGCCGTCACGATAGGTCACGTTATCCAGCTCGGGAGCTATGTAAATTATAAGACCATCGATACCTACTATCTCGGCATTAAAAGGGAGAATGTAATCGCTGTCAAGCAGATGTACAAGGTCGTAGCCGCCTTTGCCGTTGACAACATTTGCGTTCATTCCTGCGTTTTTGTTGTCATAGTGAAGCATATCTCCTTCATTGAGCTTTTGTCCGAGAGTAAGCTCAGAGGTGTTATAAATGACGCTCGGCACAACGTCTTTTGAAACAGAAATGTCGATCGTATGATCCTTGCCATAGTTTGAAACTGATATGGTAATAGTCGCCTTACCCTCTCCGATACCTGTTATGACCCCCTCCGGATCAACTGTCACAACGCTTTCGTCGCTGGAGGAGTAGTGAACTTCCTGCATTTGTCCCGTACTCCATTTAAGCTCGATAGGTACAGTTTCGCCAATGGCTATGGCATCTTTTCTTACCGAAGCTTCCGTAATGCTTGCGATGATAGTAAGCGCAGAAACGGGTTTTTCCGAATAAACTCCGATACTTACCGAAAAGCAAGCTGTTGTAGCAGCCGCCAAAGCAATGATCCTTTTGAGTTTTTTCATGTTTTAGATCTCCTTTTTCTGAATTCTATATACTCGCCGCTATTCATAAAGCGTTAAAAGGCTCTAAGAATAGCTCTCTATTTATATTAACGGAAAAGTATGTAAAATGTGCGGATAAAAATGTTAATTTTTTGTAAATAATCTGTTATACTAAACGCTATAGCAAAACGCGCAATAAATGACAAGCAGATTTTGCACATAGCAAGGCGGAGGACGCAGGCATACTGTCGTATGGCAAGGACGACAACGATGCTATGTGTAAAATATGCTGTCAGATATGCGTGGTTTGCTATAGCGTTTAGTATATGCGCTCTAAATAAATCTAAGCCAGAATTTATAAACAATTTATAAATATTTCAACTGAAATATTGACAAGCCCCCTGAAATATTGTAAAATATATGTAAGAACGAATGAAAAATACATATTCTGCATACATATGTGTAAAAAGAGGTGTGATTATGGATTATACTTATATTACGAGCATGGTATGCTCTCAGGAGATAAAATTTCATATCGAGGGCAACGTTATAACAAACGTCAGATTTACGGGAGGCTGCAACGGTAATCTGAAAGCAGTTGCGAAGCTTGTTGACGGATTTACGGTAGAACAGATCGAAGCAAAGCTGAAAGGCAATACCTGCGGACGCCGACCGACTTCATGCGCCGATCAGCTGTGTATCGCAGTAAGAGAGGCTTATGAGACTTTAAAGAACTCCTCTGAAAATAACTCGTAAGAAAAAAGATTTTTGATATAGCTTAATTAAATAATTTATAGTATACTTGTTTTGATTTAAAATAAAATTACCATAAAAATCCACAACAACAAGAAAACCCCGAAGCTCTGCTGTTTGCAGAGGTTCAGGGTTTGTTTTATTTTTTCTTCCATTTGAGCAGTATAAACGCAACTACTGCCGTAATTGCCACAGCAAGCGCTATCGGAAACCATGTATACGGCATAGGCAGGTCAACCGTATTTATGCCGTAAAACGCAAATATAATATTGGGTATCTCCATAATTATCGTAACAATAGTCAGACGCCACATAACGATATTCAGATTGTTGGATATTACCGATGAAAATCCCTCTGTCATGCTGGAAAGTATCCCTGAATAAATGCTCGCCATTTCAATAGCCTGCTTCATCTCGATGAGAACGTCCTCCAGCAGATCCTGATCCTCATCATAAAGCTTCATTACACGACCTCTGAATATTTTTTCAATAGTAGCTTCATTAGCCTTCAATGACGTTGAAAAGTATACAAGAGACTTTTCCAGCGCTAAAAGCTGCATTAAAAGCTCGTTTTTCATAGCGTTATGGAGCTGCTGTTCGGCGATCGATGAAATTTTATCTATCTGTTTCAGGTAATACAGAAACATTGCCGCGATCCTGAGAAGAAGCTGCAAAACAAATCTCGTTTTTAGTTCGGGACGCAGGTTGCGTATATTCCCTCTGACAGCCTCCTCTATTATCTGCGCTTTTTGCAGAGACACGGTAAAAACGTTTTTTTCTGTAATGATTATGCCTATAGGCATGGTATAGAATATCTTTGTTTCGTCCTTATCCGTTGACGAAACAGGCGTATCAATTATTATAAGAGTCTGGTCGTCCTCACGTTCGATACGGGAAGATTCCTCCTCGTCCAATGAGGATTTAACGAAACCGCTGTCGATGCCGAAATCCTCGATAAGCTCCTTTATCTCCTGCGGAGTGGGAGCTATTACCGATATCCAGCAGCCGTCCGACATTTTATCTGTCAGGGTCATTTTTCCGTTTTCATAGGTATAATAATTTATCATAGCTGAAATTATGCCTGCTTTTCAGACACTTCTCCTTTCCGTTATAAGAAGCATACAGGCTCATCATTTCAGATCACGGATA
This sequence comes from uncultured Ruminococcus sp., assembly GCA_947627275.1. Taxonomy (GTDB): domain Bacteria; phylum Bacillota; class Clostridia; order Oscillospirales; family Ruminococcaceae; genus Ruminococcus. The sequence goes on from CANQVK010000021.1 coordinate 22,103, forward strand.
TACTCCGAGGCGCATTATGCTTCCGTTTAACAAATATTTTCTACTGTTCCCATAGGGGTCGGAACTCATAAATACACCACCTTTTTGACTTACAATTCTAATTAGCTGTGTTCTTGCTCTCATTAACACAGCTATCATGTTATATTATAGCATATTAGCTTTAAAATTGCAACAGGGGTAAAGATAATTTTTAACCCAAAGCAGCGCCGCACAAAATCCTGTGCGGCGCTGTCTTAAATTATAGTGAACGTCAAGATAAATTTGACGTTTGCTATAATATTCGCTTTTAACATTGATTACTTAACTATCCTCATCATCGGTAAATTCCAGAATGTCTCCGGGCTGACAGGCAAGAGCCTTGCAAATAGCGTTCAAAGTGGAAAAACGGATCGCGCTTACCTTTCCTGTTTTAAGCTTTGAAAGATTGACGTTGCTAACTCCGACTCGCTCGCTAAGTTCATTAAGGCTGATTTTTCTATCCGCCATTACCCTGTCGAGTCTCAGTATTATTGCCATTTCGCCCTCCTTACAGCGTTTCATCAGATTCCTGCTGAAGCTGAGCGCCGTAGCTGAAAATAAATGAGAAAATAATAATTACAATAATAACAAATATTGTAGTCAATCCTATTGAACCGTTCCATAAAGTCTGAACAATACCAACAGGAATAAGCGAGAACGCAAAATGCTTCATAGCTTTCAATACGTTTGACTCAAAAGGCGAATTGCATATTTCAAGAGCCTTGGCAAGCTTTCCGCCGAAAATCACGACTATAAGCATCAATGCGCACATAACTGCCCCCGCTGCCAAAGTTCCAGCTGTCCCGAAAATTATTGAACGGCTGTTGTCAATATTAAGTGCGCCGTCAATATCGTATATCACCTCATTGTCTGTTTTATTACTCTCGACTATCCATTTGACCCCAGTACCCCAAGCGTCAAAGTCTATATTACTTTCATCAAGGTCAATCAGATCGTCGCTGAAAATTGAAGGGATACGGCTGCTGTCAACATGGATCTGCGCCGAAATCGTACCGTCCGCCGTTATAACGTCGCTTTTGGGTATCGTTAAAAATGCAATCGCTCCAATAATACAGCAGACAATTCCTATAATAAAAGCTACCCTTGCAAAAATCAGCAGGATCCGGCAAACCTTGCCAAGCGTGTTTATCTTTTTGATGTTTTCGTTTTTCATTTTGATTTCCTCCAAGTGAATTTTTATTTTGGGGCTCTCCCCTTTCGTGATTATATAATACCATGTTTTTTTGCGTTTGTCAATATAAATTTTACGATTAACATTAAATATTATATGTTTGCATAATAAAAAAGAATTTCAGCTATTCACATTTGTATAAAACTAACGATAACTTTTTATCGTTTATCATTAAAAAGAATGCTTTTATTAAACCGAATTATCATAAAGTCTCCTTTTAAAAAATAAAACGAAAAAACATCTCCTGCTGCCGCAATTATAGAACTCAGAAAATTTTTTATTTTTTTCAAAAAAAGGCTTGACAAACGTTTTGATTTGTGATATAATATTAAAGCAGTCGGAAAACGGCTCAATGCGAGTGTGCTGGAATAGGCAGACAGGCACGTTTGAGGGGCGTGTGTCGACAGACGTATGGGTTCAAGTCCCATTACTCGCACCAAGGCTTTCTATCATAAGATAGGAAGCCTTTTTTATACTTTCAAAAATAATGGGATTCCAAAGATATACTGCTCCTTTGGAATCCCAATGTTAGTTTGCTTAAGTTGTTGACAGTGCTTAACTTTCTGCTAAAGCAGGGGTAACGTGGCGATAAGCCAGCGTCCCCCTGCATAACAGTAAAGTTACAATATAAAGCAGATAAGTCCGCTGCATCCGTCATTGATAATACGTTCGAGCGTCTCCTGAAGCTTCATTCGCGCGTCCACGGGCATTTTATAAAGCTTGCTGTGCAGTCCCTCGTTTACCAGCTCGTGAAGCGACTTTCCGAAAATATTACTCTCCCATATTTTTGTTGGATCATCGTCGAAGCCGTCAAGGAGATACATTATAAGCTCCTCTGACTGCTTTTCCGTGCCGACTATAGGCGCAACTGCCGTATTGATATTCGCCCTCATCATATGTATAGACGGGGCAGAGGCTTTCAGCTTAACGCCGTACTTTCCTCCCTGCTTGATTATCTTTGGTTCTTCAAGAGTAAGTTCCTCAAGCTCGGGCATTACGATACCGTAACCCGTAGCTTCGACCTCCTCCAAAGCAGGAGCGATGCGGCTGTACTTTTTCTTGATGTCGTTAAGCTCCATAAGCAGTGGCATCAGGTCGCTTTCGCTTTCTATTTCAATGCCTGTGGTTTCGCCTAAGATCTTATAGAAAAGGCTGTTGTCAAGCTCTGCGGAGATAGTCACCGTACCCTTGCCAAGATCCATTGCGGTAGTTACCGCGCTTATAATGTGCGGACACTGTTCCATTGCTTCGGCGGCGTACTGTGCCTCACGAACAAGACGAATATCCTTTGCCGCTTCACGGATACAACCCAGTATTTCCGATTTCAGCCAATGTCCCTTTTCCAAGGTGTTTATCCACCTTGCCATGCGGATATTGATCTCACGTACAGGGAACGAATACAGTATCTCGCGTATTATCTCCCTGATGTCCGTTTCGTCAAGGCTGAGACAGTTCACAGGAATTACCGTAGTATCGTATTTTTCCGAAAGCCGCGCAGCCAAAGCCTTGGCTTCGGGTGCAGTGGGGTTGACAGTATTCAGCACTACAACAAACGGCTTTCCCAGATCGCGCAGCTCGCTGATAACACGTTCCTCACATTCCTCGTATTCGGCTCTCGGAATATCAGAGATCGTGCCGTCGGTAGTCACTACAAGTCCTATTGTAGAGTGGTCTGTAATAACTTTCTGAGTTCCTATTTCGGCAGCCATGTTGAACGGTATTTCCTCGTCAAACCATGAAGTCATCACCATACGGGGCTGCTCGTTTTCAATATAACCGATAGAGCTGGGAACGATATAGCCTACGCAGTCGATAAGACGGACATTAAACGCCGCGCCGTCACCGAGATTGACCTCAACAGCTTCTTCGGGTATAAACTTCGGTTCGGTGGTCATGATAGTTTTTCCCGCAGCGGACTGGGGCAGTTCATCCAGAGCGCGTTCACGCATAAATTCGCTTTTTATATTCGGGATAACGAGAGATTCCATAAATCGCTTGATAAATGTGGACTTTCCTGTACGGACAGGGCCGACCACTCCAATGTATATATCGCCGCCTGTGCGCTCGGCAATGCTTGAATAAATATCTTTTGCCATAATAGCTCCCTTCAATTTACAGGTTTTTATAATTTTGTCCCTGCTAAGGGAACTCTCTCACTCGATGAGCGTTCCCTTATTATACCAATCCTCTTAAGGAAACCCCTAAATTCAGGTAGACAAAGTCTATCTGAATTTAGCCGCCACACGCGGCGCAGAGGATTAGTATTAAGAACATGATTCGCCGTAACATTAAATTAAAAACCGTGATTTATGTTACTCTTTTATAGGGATCAGCAACATTCTGCCGTTTGCAAGATTTTCGTCAGTCAGTTCGTTTTCCTCCATTATAGCGTCGGCTTCGGTGCTGAAACGCTTTGCTATGTTCCATATATCTTCGTTATCAGAGCCGAAATAAAGCTTAACCGCATAGTCGCCGTCACGCTGTTTTTTGACCGAATCGTCAACGATAAGACCCGTAAGCGCCTTGAAGCCGCTCGAACCCTCAGAGGTGATCTTTACCGGTATATCGGCTTTGACCATAAGCACGCCCTGATCCGATATGTTGTAGGATACCGCTATATCGCCTATAACCGCCGTTACCGCTGAATTTGATAAATCGTCTCCGATATTTACGGTTTCCTCAAAGGCTTCATCACGGTCAGGCATGGATATAGAACCCGAAGCGTCCTCCGCTGCCATGGAGTAGGTGAGCATTCCCGAGATTATAACCGATTTTCCGTCGCTTCCGAGACGCGTATTTATGTTTTTCGGACTGCACCACATAGCGAATATTTTCTTCGGAACCGCATCGCCCTCGGCAAGCTTTGCGCTGTGGCGGAAGCTTTCAGCATATGCTGTGGGAGGCTGTTCGGCGTGTATCTCGGAAAATTCCGTTTCACACGGGAACACCGTTGAATAAGCGTCTGCAACAGTCATGATCTCCGATATTTTCACAGCACGGCAAATTATCCTCAGCTCGGGTTCGATTTTAAGAGAGCGGTTTTCGCCGTTTTTATCCGATACGGGCGTAACCGTACATGAGACGACTTCTGCTGCGACATTGCAGGAGAAAGTCTCGTCAATGCCGTCCATATCAATTATTTGGCTGAACGGAACGGTAAGCTCCAAAGGTTCAAGTCCGCTTTCGCATGAATAGAGCAGCCTGATCGAAACGTTGCCCTTAGCAAGAAGCTTGCCCGAGATAATTTTTTTCTCGCAATCTCCCACCCTTGCATCGCATCGTATAATGCCAATAATGGCAGGCTGTGCGGCGGAAAGCTCGGTTTCCTCGGTAAGCTGGATAACCTTGTCTCCGTTCAGTTTTTTTGAAGCGTAACGCATAGGCATTTTTTTCAGCTGAATGTTAAGTCCGAAAGCGTCGCTGATGACCTCCTCGGAATTTTCACCTTTAACGCTTATTTTCACCGAGACAGCTCCCCTTACGTCAAGGCGGCGCTTGTTGACGGCGCGGAAATTCACATGGTCGGTTTTGGGAGACAGGGAGACCTCAGGCGAATTTGGAGCTTTGCCGAGATCGACCGTTTTTGTATAAAGCTGCTTCTGAGTTATACATTGCAGAGCAGTACCGTCCTCGCCGCAGTAAATAAGACGTATCTCACAGCTAAGCTCGTAGGAAAGAGTACTGCCCATAACGGAATAATCTGCGGCGGCAGGGATGATCTCGCAGCGCACAAGACGGAAAATATCAGGGCAGTAATCGGGAAGAATGTAATCCAGTTCAACGCCTTGTTCCTGTATTCCGCTGTAAACAAGTTCGCCTGCTGGAATGGTTTCTCTGTTGATCTTTAAATTCATGACAGACCTCCTAAAAAAATCTTTATACATGTATATTCACAAGCATGTACTTTAAGAACTTCACAATTGATAAGTGACAACAAAAAAGCTCCCGAATAAGATCAGGAGCTTTTTATGGGGCTATGACGATCAGTAAGAATTTTTTGAGGAGCTTGTAGATGTGCTCTTCTCAGGCTTACCGCCGAAATCGGGCTGGCTGCTGGAGTTGCTGTAGCTGTTGTTCGACTTGCTGTCGGTACAGTTCTTGTTGGACTTGTTGCCGTAATTTGACTGTGATGAATTATTCTTGCTCATAATATCACCTTTCTCCGCTCTATTGCGGAATAAGCTTGGGACTGAACGTCCCTGCGATATTATTATGAGCATAATTTCTGATTTTATTCAATAACGGTAAGATTTTCCAAATCTATCGTCATCTCATGAACGAAAAGCGGTTCGCCGTCATCGCCTTGTGAATTGGCATCATAATACTTTATATTTATAGTATCGGCAGTCGGCGGCTGACATAATGAAGCAATAGTACCGTCCTCACGTTCCAAAGGTCCGTAAATACCTATCCATTCAAGCTCCTTGCCGTTTCCGTCAGTCCATACGCCGTAAACCTTGGAATTCGGATTTTCCTGTTGATAGGGATTATAATGGTCTTCCAACTCAGAAAAATCCCACGTCTGCACCTGCATAGCCGAAGGAGTTATGTCAAAAATCGTTACTGAATAGCCTGCGCTGTCGGTGAACGTATGGTCGATATTGCGTATAAGGCTCTCATCGGGAGCGATATTCAGCGAGAAATTGAATTCGTCCTCAATAACAGGCGAATCCTCCGATACAATGCCGTAATAATTCGATGAGGGGCGGAACGAATGTATTTTAAATTCAACGTCCTTCGCCTCATTTATCCTGTCCGCAGAATTAAAAGTATACCGAAGCTGTCCGCTGAAGCTGTTTTCCGTACCCTCGTCAAGATAGAGCTTTGACTGCATGTCGATTATTTCGTCCATTGAGGATTTGGCATAGGTCTTGCCGTCCATTTTTAAAACGGGGTCAAAGTTTATATACTGCCAACCCTCGGTATTGCCATTGTTAAGGCTGCCCGTCAGACCGAGTATCAGCGTATTCCTGTCGCAGTATACGCTTTCTACGGTTATCGAGATATTATCTCCATCCAACGGAATGGGAGATGTAAAACTCTGCGCGGCAGCGCCTATTTTCTCAAAGTCGTGATTCTCCCATTTATCCTTTTGGAACTCGTTCCCCTCGGAGTCAACATAGCTGCTTTCGAGATTATCGCTCAGCTTGTCAAAAGCTCCCATGCGTTCCGCCGCAAATACCGCCGTACCGCCGCAGGCAGCTACTGCCGCAGCGACTATCAGGGCAAATCCTCTTTTGTTTAATTTTATGTGTTTTTTACGTCTCTTATTCATGTTCAGAACCTCGTTTCTGCACCGTTCGCTTGGTACAATGCGATCGGTGACCTTATTGTAATCGTTTAAATTCATAAGCTCACATCCTCTCCGAGAGATTTTTTCAGCAGTTTTCTTGCGCGGTAAAGCCTTGTCTGCACGGCGGTTTCGGATCTACCGATAATTTTCGCCGTTTCTGCCACCGAATATCCCTCATAGTAATAAAGATGTATAACAAGCCGATATTTAGGCGCAAGCTCCATGACGGCATGATATACGGCGCTTTCTTCCGGCGAATCGTAAGTAAGGTTCGCTTCTTCGAGTGAAACAGAGTAGTAAAAATATTTATAAGTCAGCGATTTGAACAGATCGCGGCACTTGTTGGCGGCTACTGTCATAAGCCACGCCTTTTCGGACTTTTCATCGGGAAAGCTGACGCTCGATGTAAAGCGTTTGAAAAATGTCTCCTGAGTTATATCCTCGGCGTCGGCGGTATTTTTGCAGTAACTGAACGCAAGCCGATAAACGGAACTGCTGTATCTGTCGTAAAGCTCCGCCATTTCGCTGTCGCTCATGGAACTCCTCCTTTCATTAGACCTACTCGGAAATTGCTTTTGAACCGGTTCTGTATATAAAACGAATGCCGAAACAGTTATATCACATTTTTTTGAAAAAATTTTGCTTTGAATAGACAAAAGGGACGTTCGGTAAGCCGAAGTCCCCTTTTATGTTAATAATATTATCCGAATAAGGCGGATACTATTTGCAGTCTTATATTCACTGTCAACAGCTTAAGCAAACTAACATCGGGATTCCAAAGGGACGGTGTCCCTTTGGCGGAGTCCAGAGGCAGCGCCTCTGGCAGGGTGTGGGACAGAGTCCCACAAAGCGTTTAAGCGTTCTCTCAGTGCGGACACGGCACGCCGTGTCCCTACTAAAGTCCCCCTGCTTAAGTTGTAGACAGTGGTCTTATATTAGTTAGCCTTACCGAGGAATGCCGCACCGATAATTCCTGCATCATTGCCGAGCTTTGCTATAACGATCTCGGTATTTTTCTCGGAATTGCGAGTGTAAACCTCTTCCTTTACAATAGCCTTCATGGGGAGAAGCAGAGGATCGCCCTCATTGCATACGCCTCCGCCAATGCAGAGAACGTCAGGCTGGAAAATGTTAATTGTGTTTGTAATTCCGGCAGCAAGATACTTTATGTACTTGTCAACGACCGCCTTAGCGTATTCGTCGCCCTCTCTCATTGAATCAAAAGACGTGCGCGCAGTCACCTTGCCCTTTTCTTCAGCCATTTTAGCCATAATGCAGTCGGGATGCTCGGCAATAGCCTCCCTGGTCATTCGGATAAGTCCCGTAGCTGAGGAATAAGCTTCAAAACAGCCTTTTCTTCCGCACGAACACTGCGCTCCGTCAACCTCTATAACGGTATGACCTATCTCAGCGCCTGCAAAATTAGAGCCCGAGTAAATTTTTCCATCCACGATGATTCCGCCGCCTACGCCTGTTCCAAGCGTAATGCAAACGGCATTCTTAGCGCCCTTTGCCGCACCTGCAACATATTCTCCGTATGCTGCGGCGTTGGCGTCGTTCTCGATAAATACAGGCTTGTCGATATTCTCCTGAATATACTTCACCATGGGAGTATTCCTGAATCCTAAATTATTTGAATACTCGATAATACCTGTTTTGCTGTTAGCAATACCGGGCGTTCCTATTCCGATCCATTCGATCTGGTCGATCGTCAGCCCCGCATTCTCCACAGCCTGCAAAGCCATTTTCGCCATATCGTCGGCGATCTCCTTTTCAGGACGGGGACAATTTGTTTTTGTAGTCGCCTTGGCAATTATTTTGTATTCCTCATCAACTACTCCGGCAACTATGTTAGTTCCGCCTAAATCAATTCCCACATAATATTTCATTTTTAAATCCTCCTTAAATTTTGTTAAGCCTCGTTAATATTATGCTGCATTTGCCTTTTATATTTACCGTATCAGTTCCGGCAGGAACGAATACGCTTGAACCTTTTTTTACGGAAGTTCCCGATATATCGGCTTCTCCGTCTATCACAAGTATATGAAGAAAAACATTTGGACTTTCTGCCGAAAGTTCGCCGCAGATGTCATACCGTGACGCTGAAAAATATTCACAGCAGCAAAGCGGACAGTATTCTATATCCGAATCCGGAACCGGCAGCTTAAATGTTTCCGGCTGACCGTAATTTCCCGACGGCGGTTCAAGCTTCGTCACATCAAGAGCCTTTTCTATATGAAGCTCTCTCGGTTTGCCGTCAGCGCCCACTCGTCCATAATCGTAAACACGATATGTGACGTTTGAACTCTGCTGAATTTCTGCGATCAGTATTCCCTTTCCGATAGCGTGAAGCGTTCCGGGTTCAATGAAAAAAACGTCTCCCTTATGGACTTTTACACGATTGACCTTTTCAAGAAGAGTATCTTCCTCAATAGCTTTTTCAAATTCTTTTTGAGAAATTTTCTTCCTAAAGCCGTAAACGATCTCCGCACCCTCGTCACAGTCAACGATATACCACATTTCGGTCTTGCCGTTATCGCCCTCGAATTTACGCGCATACTCATTATCTGGATGGACCTGAACCGAAAGGTTTTCCTTTGCGTCTATAAGCTTTATAAGCAGCGGAAAATCCTCGTAATTCGTACAATTTGTACTTATCGCTCCCGGATTTTTTTTCAGGAGATCTTCCAAAGTCATTCCATCGTATTCTCCGCCTGTAATAACGCTTTTGCCATCCTTATGACATGACAGCTCCCAGCTTTCAGCCAGACGTTCGCCGTCCGAGGTCTTGCCGAACTCGTCGCGAAGCCGGGTCCCACCCCAGATATAGTCCTTTATCGCAGGTTTCAGTTTAAAAATCAATCTGACACCGCCTTTTCAAAAAATTTAAGCTGTAAAAAAGCTGCCCGAAGTCAACGCTTCAGACACATTTCAGAGTACAGCTCCTCCTCCGTTCCGCAGAAAACGTTAAAGTCAATACACGGTTCTTCGCCGTAATAGCCTTCGAGCTTACCCTTATCGCTGTACTGCCAGAACTGCCAGTCGATGAAATCAGGTTCAAGCTGGGTACAGCGTATCCACAATGGATAGTCCGAGAAGCTTTCCTTTACATATCGGCAGTATACAGGCATAGTCGTATATATAACGGGCTTTACGCCGTAATATTCTTCAAGCTCACGCAGCAGCGGAAAAAGAATATCTTCCGCTTCCTCGCGGCTCGGTTTGTTTGAAAGCTTATCGCCGTAGTACTCAATATCGACCACGGGAGGCATATCTATATCATTTTTTCCGACTGTGTTTATAAAATTTTCCGCCTGAGTTTCACCGGGGCTGTCAAAGCTGAAAAAGTGATAGCACGAATGCAGAATTGAAGTATCGGCAATATCCGCAAGATTACGGCTGACCGATTCATCAACATGACCGCTGCCCTCTGTAGCTTTTATAAAGGCGAACTTTACTCCCTGCTCCTCGATACGTTCCCAGTCGATAACGCCCTGATAGTTCGACACGTCCACGCCGAACACGGGATACTTGGCTTCGCTCGGTTCGGCAGTTCCGACAACAGCTGAAAATCCGAGCGTTACAGCAGTCATAAAAAAGGCGGCTGTAATAATACCTATACATTTTTTATTTCTATTCAAATTAAATTATCTCCAAACGACTTTTTCAAAGCTCTGCTTTCACAAAGCAGACAACTTGCGGAAGTAAAATAAACTCTGCCGAACACTTCGCTGTCCCCTGTTTGTCTGCCGCAATCATACATTTACTATTGTACATTATTTTAGGGAATAAGTCAACAGAAAACAAAAAAATTTTCACATAAATATCCATTATCCGCTACTTAAGAGATTTTATTTCACTTTGCTTCTTGTTAATAAGGAGACTTTTTGAACTTATGTCATATATTTCTACCCAATTCGGTTTAGTTACAGTGATCATAAAAATTGATTTACCAAAAAACTTCCTTGACAAATTAGGCGAAATATTATATAATAGTATAAAAGCTTCGGCAGGACTCCTTAGTTGATAAATTGCCAAAGCTTTCATACATGAAACATCAAGCGTATAAAAATTTGGAGGATAATTATGAAAAAGATTATTTCAGCTTTTCTTTCGGCGGCATTGCTTTTTTCAACAGCGGCAGCTTTGCCTGTTTCAGCGGAAAATTATGGAAACGATGTAAACATCACGGTTCTCGGCGACAGCATCGCTTCCGGCTACGGACTTTCGGACGAAGAATACAACTACGGTCAGATCGTAGCCGACTACCTGAGCGGCTCTGTGGAAAACTACGCCGTTTCGGGATATGACTCCGCCGAAACTCTGGCGCAGATACGCGGCTTCGACAACGAACAGAAAGCTCAGCTTGCCGACAGCGATATAGTTATTATTTCCACAGGCGCTAACGATATAATCAAGTACGCCGCTTCTTCTCTTTTAGAATTTGCTGAAACCAACAACCTGCTCAGAGACGGAAAAACAGCTGAGGATCTTCCGGAAAATCCAACGCTCCAGTCCATAAAAGAGTTCGTTGACATGGACGCTCTGGTCAATTTTGCAGGCAGCTTTGCAAACGCAAGATCGCTCAGCGATCGCTTGACATATATCTATCAGAACGTTACTTATACCGATGCAAATCCCAACGGCGCAAACCGTACTCAGGTCATTGCCAAGCAGATAATCCCCAACATAAACGAAATGGTTTCCGAAATAAAGGCTGCCAATCCTAACGCAAGAATAGTTCTCCAGACTGTATACAATCCGCTCCAGCTGCAAGCGTCCTATGAAGAAGCTCTGAAAGCAGCTTACGGAAACGCTTACAACACGGCTTACATACAGTTCAAAACCCTTTTCCACAACATCACAGAAAAATATGCCGCCCAGCTTAAAAAGGTCGAGGGAGTTGAAATAGCGGACGTTCTTACTGATTTCTCGTCTACAGATGAAAATTCTCAGAAGTACGGCTGGTACTTTACCAAAGTTCAGGCAGGTCAGGAAAATCTCGATATTCACCCAACACAGGCAGGTCACGTCGCTATTGCCACGACTATTCTCAATACTCTCGGCGAAACACGCGAGGACGGCGGACTTCTTTCATTAACTTTTAACGGACTTACCAATGCCGACAGCTACCCTGCTCACGCTTTGAACGAATATAAAAAAGCGGCAGGTACTTATTGTCTCGGCGATGTTAATTCCGACGGCTCTATTGACGCTTCAGACGCTAATCTCGTTCTTGTGCAGTACGCTATGCTTATAACCGAGCAGGCTCCCACGATCTCAGAAGAACAAATGAAGGCATGCGAGCTTAACAACGACGGTATAATTGATTCCTTAGACGCTTCGGCTATACTGAGATATTATGCGTTTTCTTTGACAGGCGGAAAAGGCACTTCGCTGAAAAAGTTTTTAATAAATAATTAAAAAAATGGGACGGCTGCTGCCGTCCCATTTTTTCTCGCCGTCAGCCAATTGCAGCCTGCGTTTCTAAAACCATGATGTCTGCCATAGTTTCAGAAAATAGTATCAAAACAGCGAAACAATATAATAAATAATACCGTAGAGAAATGCAGCTGTACAGCCGTAGAGAATTACAGGCCCTGCAATATTGAAAATTTTTGTACCTACTCCGAGAACCAGCCCCTCCGACTGGGCTTCAACAGCCGATGAACTTACGGCATTTGAAAAGCCTGTTATCGGAACAAGCGTTCCTGCACCTGCATGTTTTGCAAGCCGTTCATACCATCCGAGCCCCGTAAAAAACGCACTGAGCGCAACAAGAATTACGGAAGTCCAGATTCCTGCATTTTCTGTGGAAAAACCTGCGTACTCGAATACCGAACGTATCAGCTGTCCGATCACGCAGATACCTCCGCCGACCGCAAAAGCGCAGGATATATTTACTGCCGCCTTAGATTTCGGCTCGGCTCTTTTACTCATTTCGCTGTAGACCTGTGGTGTAATATTCATAAGACCGCCTCCTTTTGAGATTATTATGCGCAAAAATTATCCTATAATACATACGCTATCCACAACTTTAGCGGCTTTGTCAATAGTTGAATATAAACAAAATCTTATGCAAATAATTGTTAAAATTCAACTATTTACTAACTATTGACATATCCTGCAAATTGTGATAAAATGTATTTACAAGGAAATATGATTTCCAAAAAATCAAACGGAGGAAAGTGTATGAATTCTTTCAAAAAGTATGTGGCTGAGTTCATAGGCACTATGGTGCTTGTTACACTCGGCTGCGGAACAGCAATGCTGGTCGGCTGCGATGCGGCAAATGGCGGCGGATATATCCTTACCGCTCTTGCATTCGGTCTTGTTATCGTCGGTATGGCGTACTGCGTGGGAAATATCTCGGGCTGCCATATCAACCCTGCGGTCTCCCTCGGCGTACTTATCAGCGGAGGAATGAAGTTCAATGATTTCATCGGCTACATAATCGCACAATGTGCGGGAGCTTTTGCAGGATCGGGCATTTTGGCGGCTATTTTCGGTCTCGGAAACGTTGAGGACAAAACCGGCGGATTCGGTTCAAACGGTCTTGGCGGCGTCGGAGACAACGCTTTGGCAGGACTTATCGTTGAAGTTGTCCTGACATTCATTTTTGTTATGACTATCCTCGGCGTTACATCACGCAAGGCTAATCACGGTTCTTTCGGCGGAATCGTTATCGGTTTAACCCTGACTCTTGTTCATATCCTTGGAATCGGTCTTACGGGAACTTCCGTAAATCCTGCAAGAAGCCTCGGACCCGCAATTATGGCTGCTATTGACGGTAATACCGATCCCATTTCATGTATTTGGGTATTTATAGTCGGTCCACTTCTCGGCGCAGCGGCTGCGGCAGGTGTTTACATGTACCTCGAAAGCGGTCTTGAAGCTCCAAAGAAGAAAAAATAATGCAAAAAATTTAAGGAACCACTGTTTACTTAAAGTAAAATCACAACAAAAGGGGGACGTTGTCCCCCTTTTTTAATTTATTCAAGCTGCTTCGCCAAAAAACGTGTGGCAGCTGTTATAAGGCTTTTCTGCAAGTCAGAAGCGTCTGTCTGCCCCTCCGTAGTCATAAACGCTACAGCTCCAGAAACGTCTCCGCCGCTGATGATTGGCATTGCCGCTATAGCCGTTCTGTCAAGTCCCTCGGCAGGATAGAAGTTATTGCTGTTTCCGTCTGGACAGAAATACTGTCCTCGGTTCTCCATGATACCCTCTAACTGAGCCGAGACCTTACGGTCTGCCGCTTCTCTCTTTGGTAAACCCGACGAAGCTACCACATGATCCTTGTCAAAAATGATAACGGGACATCCGGCAGTCTTGAACATTACATCGGCAACGTTAACCGCGTTTTCGCTCATTTCACTAATAGCCGAATATTTCTTAAAGATGACCTCGCCCTCACTGTTTGTATAGATCTCAAGTGGGTCGCCTTCTCTTATGCGCATGGTGCGCCTTATCTCCTTAGGGATAACTACACGTCCAAGATCGTCTATTCTTCTAACAATTCCTGTTGCTTTCATAATTAACCTCCGCAATATAAATTTGCTTGCGGTGTTATTATTTGCACAGTTGGGTGAAATATTCCACAGGAAAATTTTATAATTGATTTGAATTAATTCAAACAAAAATCCCGCCTTTTCAGCGGGATTTTTTAAGCATTTAAGCTTTAATTATTCATTGATAGCTGTAACAACGCCTGAACCTACTGTTCTGCCGCCCTCACGAATAGCGAAACGGAGTCCCTCTTCGATAGCGATAGGAGTGATAAGCTCAACATTCATAGCTACGTTATCGCCGGGCATACACATTTCCTTATCAGCAGGAAGTGTAACTACGCCTGTAACGTCAGTTGTTCTGAAGTAGAACTGAGGTCTGTAGTTGTTAAAGAAAGGAGTATGACGACCGCCCTCTTCCTTCTTAAGAACGTAAACCTGACCAGAGAACTTTGTGTGGGGGTGAATTGAACCGGGCTTGCAGAGAACCTGTCCTCTTTCAACCTGATCTCTTGTGATACCACGGAGAAGAGCTCCAACGTTATCGCCGGCTTCACAGAAGTCAAGAGTCTTTCTGAACATTTCAAGACCTGTAACAACAGTTGTCTGCTTCTCGTCGGAAAGACCAACGATCTCAACCTGCTCGTTTACATTAAGGCGTCCGCGCTCTACTCTACCTGTAACAACAGTACCACGGCCGGAGATGGTCATAGTATCCTCGATAGGCATAAGGAAGGGCTTAGCATCGTCTCTCTCAGGGCTGGGGATGTAGTTATCAACAGCATCCATAAGCTCAAGAATAGGAGCGTATGCAGGATCGTTGAGATCATCGGGAGCTTCGAGAGCCTTAAGAGCAGAACCCTTGATGATAGGAGTATCATCGCCGGGGAAATCATAAGAAGAAAGAAGATCACGGATATCCATCTCAACAAGCTCGAGAAGCTCTTCATCGTCAACCTGATCAGCCTTGTTCATGAATACAACGATTGCAGGAACGCCAACCTGACGAGCAAGAAGGATATGCTCTCTTGTCTGAGCCATAGGACCGTCAGAAGCAGCAACTACGAGGATAGCGCCGTCCATCTGAGCAGCACCTGTGATCATGTTCTTAACATAGTCAGCGTGACCGGGGCAGTCAACGTGAGCATAGTGTCGAGCGTCTGTCTCGTACTCAACGTGAGCTGTATTGATCGTGATACCACGCTCTCTCTCCTCAGGAGCCTTATCGATCATATCATAAGCCTCGTACTGAGCCTGACCCTTCATAGCAAGAGTCTTTGTAATAGCAGCAGTAAGAGTTGTCTTACCATGGTCAACGTGTCCGATAGTACCAATGTTTACATGGGGTTTGGTTCTTTCAAATTTAGCCTTAGCCATTGGAAAAATCCTCCTTAAATAAAATTCGTGTATCTGTTATACCGTTGCGATAAAAAATACCGTATACAGTAAGCCTGTATATATATTATAACAGATTTTTTTGGAAATTTCAAGTGTTTTGGCAAAAAAAGTTCTGCCAAAACACAAGAATTTATTAAATAAGTTATTTTCTGCCGAAAAACTGAGAAAAATCAGTTCTTTGCGCGTGAAGCCATGATCTTCTCGGCAATGCTCTTGGGTACTTCCTGGTAGCTGTGAGGCTCCATTGTGTACTGACCGCGTCCCTGTGTATTGGAACGAAGGTCTGAGGTATAGCCGAACATCTCAGACAGAGGAACGAGAGCATCAACCTGAACGGAACCTGTTCTTGACTCCTGACCCTGTATCTGTCCGCGGCGCGAACTGAGGTCGCCGATAACTGTACCTGTGTAGTCATCGGGAACAATAACGGCAACTTTCATAACAGGCTCCATAAGGATAGCGTTAGCCTGCTTGAGAGCTTCCTTGAATGCGATCGAACCAGCGATCTTGAACGCCATTTCGGAGGAGTCAACTTCGTGGTAAGAACCGTCGTAAAGCTCAACCTTAACGTCAACTACTTCATAGCCTGCAAGGATACCGGACTTCATAGCGCCCTGGATACCTGCGTCAACAGCGGGTATATATTCCTTAGGAATAGAACCGCCGACAACAGCATTCTTGAACTCGTAGCCCTTGCCCGATTCGTTAGGCTCGACACGGATCTTAACGTGACCGTACTGACCTGAACCGCCTGACTGCTTCTTGTACTTGTAATCAATATCAGCGCTGCCCTTGATAGTTTCCTTGTAAGCGACCTGAGGAGCGCCGACGTTAGCCTCTACCTTAAACTCACGGAGGAGACGGTCAACGATGATATCGAGATGGAGCTCGCCCATACCTGCGATGATAGTCTGACCTGTTTCCTCGTCAGTCCATGTCTTGAAGGTAGGATCTTCCTCGGCAAGCTTTGCGAGTGCGATACCCATTTTCTCCTGACCTGCCTTAGTCTTAGGCTCGATAGCGAGCTGGATAACAGGCTCCGGGAATTCCATGGATTCAAGGATTACAGGGTGCTTTTCGTCACAGA
The DNA here is from genome assembly GCA_947627275.1 of uncultured Ruminococcus sp. Classification (GTDB taxonomy): domain Bacteria; phylum Bacillota; class Clostridia; order Oscillospirales; family Ruminococcaceae; genus Ruminococcus. The sequence continues at coordinate 38,596 of CANQVK010000021.1, forward strand.
GAGTGTCGCCCGTAGTAGTATTCTTAAGACCAACAGCGGCGGCGATGTCGCCTGCGTACACTGTGGTGAGGTCTTTTCTGTGGTTAGCGTGCATCTGAACGATACGTCCGAAACGCTCACGGTTGTCCTTTGTAGCGTTGAGAACTGAATCGCCCTGATTGATCACGCCTGAGTAAACACGGAAGAACGCAAGCTTTCCAACGAAAGGATCGGTAGCGATCTTGAATGCAAGAGCGGCGAAAGGAGCTTCATCGGATGAAGGTCTTTCAACTTCTTCGTCTGTATCGGGATTTACGCCCTTGATAGCGGGAACGTCGAGGGGAGAAGGCATATAGTCGATAATAGCATCGAGAAGCTTCTGAACGCCCTTGTTCTTATAGGAAGTACCGCATGTAACGGGAACCATATGGTTAGCGATAGTAGCGGAACGGATGCACTTCTTGATCTCGTCCTGAGTCAGCTCCTCGCCGTCAAGATACTTCATCATAAGTTCTTCATCCTGCTCTGCAACATGCTCGACCATATCGTCATGGTACTGCTGAGCCTTTTCCTTCATATCCTCGGGGATCTCCTCAACACGGATATCCTTTCCGAGGTCATCGTAATAAATGTAAGCCTTCATTTCAACAAGGTCGATGATGCCCTTAAACTCGTCCTCAGCGCCGATAGGGAGCTGTATCGGAACGGCGTTACACTTAAGTCTGTCCTTCATCATGTCAACAACATGGTAGAAGTCCGCACCCATAATGTCCATCTTGTTTACATAAGCCATACGGGGTACTTTGTAGTTATCAGCCTGTCTCCAGACTGTTTCGGACTGAGGCTCTACGCCGCCCTTTGCGCAGAGAACCGTAACAGAACCGTCGAGAACTCGGAGCGAACGCTCTACCTCTACGGTAAAGTCAACGTGTCCGGGAGTGTCGATGATGTTAAGTCTGTGGCCTGCCCAATAGCATGTAGTAGCAGCGGAAGTAATTGTGATACCTCTCTCCTGCTCCTGCTCCATCCAGTCCATAGTAGCGGAACCCTCGTGAGTCTCACCGATCTTATGGTTTACGCCGGTGTAGAAAAGGATACGCTCCGTGGTAGTAGTTTTACCGGCATCAATGTGAGCCATGATACCGATATTTCTTGTATTTTCAAGTGAACAATCTCTTGCCATAGTATCTTCCTCTCACAACGGCGATTACCAGCGGTAGTGAGCAAACGCCTTGTTTGCCTCTGCCATCTTGTGTGTATCGTCACGCTTCTTGCAAGCACCGCCGGTGCCGTTAAGAGCATCGAGGATCTCACCTGCAAGTCTTTCCTTCATAGTCTTTTCGTTTCTCTCTCTGGAATACTTAGTGATCCAACGGAGACCGAGAGTCTGACGTCTTTCGGGTCTTACCTCCATAGGGACCTGATAAGTAGCGCCGCCGAGACGACGAGCCTTTACTTCCAGTTCAGGCATGATATTCTCCATAGCCTGTTCAAAAACCTCCAGTGCGTCCTTGCCTGTCTTTTCGGCAACGATCTCGAATGCACCGTAAACGATTTTCTGAGCGACGCCCTTCTTGCCGTCCAGCATAATATTATTTATGAGACGTGTAACGAGCTTTGAATTGTATACAGGATCCTGTAATACATCACGCTTTGCGATATTACCTCTTCTTGGCATTTCGCTTCCCTCCTTCACATAGATTCATGAATTCATAGGTACTCGTGTCAGCCGATTACTGCCGCTCGGAAATGCAGCTTCGCTTCACCGACCGATAACGTCAAGACCAATGCGAGGTATAATAATATATATTAAACTCCGCATTTATCCTGCGATAGTAGTTATCCTATTTTTATATGCTCGGCATTTTCAGCAAGCCGAATGCTGTTTTGCAGAAATTACTTCTGCTTAGGTCTCTTAGCGCCGTACTTGGAACGAGCCTGAAGTCTGTTGGCAACGCCCTGAGCGTCGAGTGCGCCTCTGATGATGTGGTAACGCACACCGGGGAGATCCTTAACACGTCCGCCTCTGATGAGAACAACGCTGTGCTCCTGAAGGTTGTGACCGATACCGGGGATGTAAGAAGTAACCTCATAGCCGTTTGTGAGCTTAACTCTTGCGATCTTTCTCATAGCCGAGTTAGGCTTCTTAGGCGTAGCAGTTCTTACAGCGGTACAAACGCCTCTCTTCTGAGGTGAACTCTGATTGATCTGCGTCTTTTTCTTAGCATTGTAGCCCTTCTGGAGAGCAGGAGCCGTAGACTTTGTCTCGAGATCCTTTCTTCCCTTGCGAACCAGCTGATTAAATGTTGGCATAATCTTCCTCCTTTTTCAAAAAATGGGTACGCCGCAAAGCATACAACTTGTACAGCATACCCACATATTATATAACATTAGCTCTCATTTGTCAAGAGCTATTTTTGAAGTTTCTTCAAATTCGGCTTTTATTTGGATATTTTGGCAATTGAAGAAGCATTTTCCTCTGTATAATTAGTCATTTTACCACTGTCTACAACTTTAAGTGAAACAGGCTCTTAAGTTGTTGATAGCGTTTTATGCAAATCAGTGAAGTATCTTATTCCTTATTCCGCTGAGCAAGCCGTCGGAAAGTCCGAAATCCTTGCCCTTATAGCACCACAAGGCGTGTCCGATACCGTGTTTTTCGAGAACGCAGTGAATGTCCCTGTACCAGTTTACAGCGGATTCGGGGTCGGCAAGCTCGATAACGCCGTACTCTCCGCAGTAGAGCATAACGCCGCGTTCTTCGGCGGTCTTTACAGCGTCGGCAAAGAGGTTCTCAAAATATTCAACCGAAAATCCGCCGTCGGGTATCCTGTCGGCAAACTTCTCGATTACCGCCGCAATACTATCCGACTCTTCCAGAAATTCCGCCTTGCCTATCGGATATTTTATGCGGAAATCTTCGGGCATTCCTTTTATCCAGTACGCTCCCTGATGAGTGAACAGGAGAGGCTCGTAGCAATGGAAATTATATATGATATTTTCGTCAAACGGCGGAGCTATACGGCTTACCGTCGTAACGCCGTTGTTCATATAGCCGCCTATAAGTATCTTAATATCGGGAGCATATCTGCGTATTTCCTTAACGGTGCGTTCTGCGATCTTCATCCACGGGTCATTGTCGGCTTCGTCCACCACTTCGTTAAGAAGTTCAAATGCAAGCCGTCCGCCGAATTTACCGTAACGCTCCGCAAATCTGCGCCAAAGCTCGATAAATCGGGAAATAAGCATTTCGCTGCGGAAAAATCCCGTTTCGGCTTCACCCTCGTCAAAGGAAAAACCGGCAGTTTTATGAAGATCGAGTATCATGTTAAGACCAAGCTCTCCGCACCATTCAAGACAGCGGTCGATATAGCCGAATCCCTCCTCGATAAAGCTTCCGTATTTATCCTGAACAAGGTCGTAATCAACAGGCAGGCGGACATGGTCAAAACCCATCGCACATATATTTTCGATGTCGCTGCGTGTTATGAAACTGCCGCAATGTTCCTCGGTAAGCTTCGCCTGCGAGAGCCAGCCTCCCAGATTAACGCCCTTTTGGTATCCGTTCCATTTTTTCATGATAGATCACCTCGAAAAATTTTTTCTGATTTGATTATATCATAATCACGTTAGGAAGTATACCAAATTTATAATTAAAATGGTAAAATGATGACGTCAGACCTTCTCGTAATCCGGCGCTTCGGAAGCTTCCGGGGAGGCCTGTTGAATAATCAGCTTTTACGTGCTGCAAACAGCATAATAAGCGGATAAATTTCAAGGCGTCCGATAAGCATGTCAAAGCACAGAACTATTTTCGAGACAAAATCAAGTCCGCCGAAATTTCCCGAGGGGCTGAATCGTCCCACGCCGAAACCGATATTATTTATACATGTAGTTACCGCCGAGATATTCTCCTCAAGAGTAAATCCGTCATGAGAAATACCAAGCACCGACAGCACAAATATTATCATAAATAAAATGAAATAATTGCTTGCGCCTCGTATAACGTCCCTCTCGACAGGCTTGCCGTCTATCTTGACCGACGCGACCGCCCTCGGACTTGCGATGTATTTCAGTTCACGTATGCCAGTCTTTATTATGATAAGTATACGCGATACTTTCAGACCGCCGCCCGTTGACCCAGCGCATGAACCGATAAACATAAGCGTGAGCAGAAGCGTCTGCGCAAAGGTACTCCATTCCCCTGTGTCGGCAGTCGCAAAGCCCGTTGAGGTTATTGTTGAGGCGACCATGAAAAACGCATGTCTGAAAGCTTCGCCGACCGTATCATACTGCCCGATAACACAGAGTGTAATGACGACCGAAGCTCCCGCAATTATGCCGAGATAAGTCCGCAGCTCCTCGTTTTTAAAAGCAAGAGAAAATCTGCGTATTATAATAAAATAATAAAGATTAAAATTTATACCGAACATTATAATAAATACCGCAATGACCATTTCTATCGCAGGGCTGTTATAGTGTCCTATACTGTCGTTCCAAAGAGAAAATCCGCCTGTTCCGGCTGAAGAAAAAGCGTGGATCACCGCATCGTACAGCGGCATTTTCAGCAGAACGAGAATAATGATCTCCGATAAGGTGAGAACGATATATATTCCGTAGAGAATACGTGCGGAGAAGCTTGATTTCGATACGAGCCGCCCGACATTAGGACCGGGACATTCCGCCCTCATCATGTGCATCGTCCGCACATCGTTGCTCGACATTACCGCAAGCACGAACATAAGCACGCCCATGCCGCCCAGCCAGTGGGTAAACGCGCGCCAGAACATGCAGGAACGCGACATTTTTTCAACGTCGCTGAGGATCGTCGAGCCTGTCGTTGTAAAGCCCGATACCGTTTCAAAAAGCGCGTCAACAAAATGAGGTATCTCGCCCGAGATAACAAACGGCATAGCTCCGATAGCCGACATGGCTATCCACGAAGCCGCCACGCTGACAAATCCCTCAAGGGAAAATACGGAACGGTTTTTCGGTTTTTTTATCGTAAAAATGATCGAGATAAGTATCGTTACGGCGGCAGGTATCGCAAATGATTCGATAACATGATGTTCACCGTAAAAAGCTCCCACAAGTATGGGCAGAAGCATGCAGATACCGACTATCCTCAATATCTGTCCCATAATGTAGATAATCATTCTGTAATTCATAGATCGCCCGTGTCACTCCGATCAGTCGAAAATTTCCTTAAGGTCGTCAAAGCCTCTGTTTGTGGTTACTACCACAACGCTGTCGTTTACCATAAGGCAATCGTCTCCCTTGGGGATTATAAGTTCGTTTCCACGCGCAATACTTGCGATAAGGATACCGCTCCTGAGCTTCAGCTTTTTCAAAGGTATCCCAACGTAATCCTTTCGCTCGCGCACTACAAATTCAATAGCCTCAAGACGGTCGTTTACAAGGCGGTAGAGGGTCGCAATATTGTTTCCCGTAGAATTTTGCTTTGCACGTACATATTGAAGTATCTGATTGACCGTGATCGACTTCGGTGAAATAATGCTGTCAAGGTTCAAAGTTTCCGAAAGCTGCATGAGATTCATGCGATTTACCTTTGTAACGACCTTTTCAACGCCGTTATTTTTAGCAAGCAGCGACATGAGGATATTTTCCTCGTCAATGCCCGTCAGTGATACAACAGCGTCGGCGTCGTAGACTCGTTCTTCTCTTATTACGTCGTGATTCGTGCCGTCTCCGCAGATCACGTTCACTTTGCTCAGACGCTGACTCAGTTCATAGCATCGCTTTTCGTTTATCTCTATTATCTTGACCTTAACGCCCATTTCACGGAGCTGCTGCGCAAGATGATAGCCAACTCGTCCGCCGCCTATGAGAACAGCTGATTTTACACGCTTTTCACGGTAAGCCGAGCTTATGCTCTTGAAAAACTTCACCATGTTGCTGTGCGAAGCCGTCATATGAATTTTGTCTCCGGCGCGCAGAACAAAGCTTCCGTTCGGAATAATAAGCTCGTCTCCGCGCTGAACGGCGCAGATCAGCACGTCCAGACGAAGTCTCCTCGAAAGCTGAGTAAGCGCAAGGTGATCGAGGATACTTCCGCTTGTAATGCGAATTTCAGCAAGATCGACCCTGCCCTTTGCAAATGATTCGATATTTATCGCCTCGGGGTAGCGAAGCACCTTAGCTATCTCGTTCGCTGAATTATAATCGGGATTGACCATCATGCTTATGCCAAGCTCCTCACGCATGAAAACGAGCTGCTTGTCGAACTCGGGATTTCTCACTCGCGCAATGCAATGGCGCGCTTTCATTTTCTTTGCGATAAGGCTCGATAAAATGTTGACCTCGTCCGAATCGGTAACGGCAATGAATATCTTGCATTTTCCGACGCCCGCTTCTTCAAGGACAGCGGTTTGCAGACAGTTGCCCACGATCCCTTTAACATCGAAATCGTTGATGATAGAATTTATCCGGGTTTCGTTGGGGTCGATAACGGTGACGTTATGTTCGCTGCAAAGGACTTCCGCCAGAGCGCCGCCGACCTTTCCGCCTCCTACGATGATAATATCCATAATCCCCTCCAAGAATTTATCTTTAATTACGGCAGCTTTTGCTGTCTCAATGTAATTATACTCCCATATCCGCCGTTTGTCAATAAGAATGTTAAATTTTTGCATAGAACCGCCGTATAAGCAATTTCTGCGTTCGCTTGCGCGGCCTCCCCCTGCGTAAGTTTATTGTAAAAACTTTAAAAATTGATTTTCGTGATTTTTTTCCAAAATCCCTTGACAAGCTCTGAAAAGTGTGATATAATTAAAACACCTCTTTAGGGGTTTATTTTTATGTCCTTTAGAGGGAGGCAAACAACCTATCTTCGCCGATCCTATCGACGAAGGAAGTAATTTTATCAGGAGGTGCCGATATGAGAGTAAAAATTACATTGGCATGCACAGAGTGCAAGCAGCGTAATTACGTTTCCAAGAAAAACAAGAAGAACGACCCCGACAGGATCGAAATGATGAAGCATTGCAAGTTCTGCCGTAAGCACACTCTTCACAAGGAAACGAAGTAATCGGAAGGAGTATTTTTATGGCTAAAAAGGATAAGGAAAATACGGCTTCCGAAGTGTCTGAGAAGAAGGACAAAAAAGAAAAAAAGTCCGAGAAAAAACAGCCCAATAAGGTTGCGAAATGGTTCAAGGACTTGAAGATCGAGTTCAAAAAGGTAGTATGGCCGACAAAGAAAACCGTTATCAACAATACGAGCGTTGTTCTTGCCGTTGTTGTTGCGTCCGCTGTTCTGGTCGGATTGCTCGACACAGGTTTCCTTAACCTGATGCGTCTCATCTACCAGCAGGGCTGATCAACGGAAATCTGAAGGAGGATTTGTTATGTCAGAAGCAGCAAAGTGGTATGTTATCCACACTTATTCGGGCTACGAAAACAAGGTCGCCCAGAATATCGAAAAGGTTGTGGAAAACCGTAAGCTTCACGAGCTTATCCCAGAGGTCAGAGTTCCTACCGAAAGGGTTGTCGAAACTGTCAACGGCAAGGAAAAAGAATACGAGCGCAAGACCTTTCCGGGCTACGTTCTTATTAAAATGGTCGTTACCGATGATACATGGTATATCGTAAGAAATACCAGAGGCTGCACAGGCTTCGTCGGACCGGCTTCCGTTCCTACCCCTCTCTCGGAAGAGGAAGTTATGAAAACCTTCGGCATTGACGTTTCAGAGCCGATAGTTGAGGTGAACTTCAAAGAGGGAGACAGAGTTCAGATATCCGGAACAGCTATGGACGGCTTCATCGGCGTTGTCCAGAGCATTAATCTTGACGACCGCACCGTCGATCTGCTTGTATCGATGTTCGGCCGCGAAACCCCCACTACCCTGCCTATAAGTCAGGTCGTTGAGGTGGGTTAAGGTCATTAAAATCAAAAAAGAAGTCTCAGGGCTTCAGTGGGAGAGAATAGCCGGAGCTTCATTCTCGGCTCACGGCTTGCAAAGTCTCGCCATTTACCACATTTATGGAGGTGCGAATACATGGCACAGAAAGTAGTTGGCTACATTAAGCTTCAGATCGCAGCAGGAAAGGCTACTCCTGCTCCCCCTGTAGGACCGGCTCTCGGTCAGCATGGTGTAA